>NZ_LQIM01000012.1:0-567280 GCF_001499985.1 Mycobacterium sp. IS-1556 | reverse complement strand
GGCCGCAGCCCCACTCAGGTGTCAGCGATGTCCCGAGACATCAACCTGTCAGCGATGTCCCGAAACAGAACAGAGCGCTGAGCGCTCCTGAACGTGCACATATCGCATGCACCGGGAGCGTCGACGCCGAGACACCTTGAGACAATGGCGCGGTGACAGATGCTGCCTGGATGGGTTTGTGGATCGCGATTGCGGTCATCGCCGTACTGCTGATCGCCGCGCTGGTCGTTGGCCTGGTGCGATACCGCCGCCGCCGGATCAGCTTGTCGAAGGCCGACACGGCCCCCGAAATCGACCGCTCCGGGGGCTATACGGCGTCGTCGGGCATCACGTTCACCCAGTCGGCACCGGCCAGGCCGGCCGAGCGGATCGACACCACTGGCCTGCCCGCGGTCGGTGATGACGCCACGATCCCGCGGGACTCGCCGAAGCGCCCGATCGCGGACGTCCAGCTGCCCGAGGCGCCGGTCGAGAAGCCTCTCGAGAAGCCCGCTGCGGCTCCGACCGCGCCCGCCCCCGACAGCGCACCCCCCGCTCCGGCCCTCGACGAGATCGCGCCGACGGAAGGCCGGCTCGAGCGGCTGCGTGGCCGCCTGGCCAAGTCGCACAACACACTCGGCCGCAGCATGTTGGGCTTGCTCGGCGGTGGTGACCTCGACGAGGCGTCCTGGGAAGAGGTCGAGGACACGTTGCTGATCGCCGATCTCGGGCCGGTCGTGACGGAGTCGGTGGTGTCGTCGCTGCGCGCCCGGATGGCCAGCAGCAACGTGCGCAGCGAGGCCGATGCCCGCGCCGTGCTGCGTGATGTCCTGATCGCCGAACTGCGGCCCGACCTGGACCGGTCGATCAAGGCGCTGCCCCATGCGGACAAACCGTCGGTGTTGCTGGTCGTCGGGGTCAACGGCACCGGCAAGACCACCACCGTCGGCAAGCTGGCCCGCGTGCTGGTCGCCGACGGGCGCCGCGTGGTGCTCGGCGCGGCCGACACCTTCCGGGCCGCCGCGGCCGATCAGTTGCAGTCCTGGGCGTCGCGGGTGGGCGCACACGTGGTGCGTGGCGCGGAGGGCGCGGATCCCGCATCGGTGGCTTTCGACGCGGTCGACAAGGGCGTCGAGGACGGCGCCGACGTCATCGTCATCGACACGGCCGGGCGGCTGCACACCAAGACCGGCCTGATGGACGAACTGGGCAAGGTCAAGCGGGTGGTCAGCCGCCGCGCCGAGGTCGACGAGGTACTTCTGGTGCTCGACGCCACGATCGGCCAGAACGGTCTGCCGCAGGCCAGGGTGTTCGCTGAAGTCGTCGACATCACCGGCGTCGTGCTGACGAAACTCGACGGCACGGCCAAGGGCGGAATCGTCTTTCGGGTGCAGCAGGAACTGGGAGTACCGGTGAAACTCGTTGGGCTCGGGGAAGGGGCCGACGATCTCGCGCCGTTCGAGCCGGCGGCCTTCGTCGACGCGCTCCTCGGGTAAGCGTTTGCACTCGCCAAGGACCTCGGCAGACACCGTTTTTGCTGGCGGCCGCTCGCAGAAACACGAGCGTAACGCTTCTCGCGTGCGCGTTCACTTACTGGAAACCGAACAGAATCACCGGTGAAACGCGGGCCGAAGAGTCTCTTCGGGAGGCCGATCCGATCGGCGCACTTCCCGAGGAGGTTCACACAAAGTGGTTTCAGCCTTACCCCTGGCTCTTCCCGATGATGCGTTCGCGCCGTTCGGCCCGGAAGGGTTGAGCGCGGGCGACACCGCGTGGGTACTGATGGCCGCGGCGCTAGTCCTGTTCATGACACCCGGTCTGGCGTTCTTCTACGGTGGCCTCTCCCGGCAGAAGTCGGTGCTGAACATGATGATGATGTCGTTCGGCACCCTCGGCGTCGTCAGCGTCATCTACGTGTTGTGGGGGTACTCGATGTCGTTTGCATCGGGGCACACCGGTACCGACGACATCCTCGGCGTATTCGACAACCCGTTCGCGCTGTTCGGGTTGAGTCCACTTCTGGAAACCAAGGAGGTCGGCGAGACCACTCTCTACGTACTCGGCGGGTTCGGCACGGTCCCCGCGATCGTCTGGGCCGGCTTCCAACTCACCTTCGCGGTGATCACCGTCGCACTGATCAGCGGCGCGGTGGCCGAGCGGATGAAGTTCGGGACCTGGCTGGTGTTCGGCGGAATCTGGGTCACCCTGGTGTATTTCCCACTTGCCCATATGGTTTGGGGCGGTGGCCTGATGTCGTCGTCCGGGAGCGGCATCGCGGCCAAGCTGTTCGGGGTGAACGAAGAAGGTTTGGCGAACGTCGCTCCGATCGACTTCGCCGGCGGCACCGTGGTCCACATCAACGCCGGCATGGCCGCACTGGTGCTCGCGCTGCTGCTGGGCAAGCGGACCGGGTTCGGCAGGATGGCCTATCGGCCGCACAACATTCCGTTCGTGATGCTCGGCGCTGCCATCCTGTGGTTCGGCTGGTTCGGCTTCAACGTGGGATCCGAAGGCGCGGCCGACATGATCGCCGGCCAGGTCTGGGTCAACACCACTGCGGCAACCGCCGCGGCGATGCTCGGCTGGTTGCTCGTGGAGCGGATCCGGGACGGTCACGCGACTAGTGTCGGCGCCGCGTCGGGCATTGTCGCCGGCCTCGTGGCGATCACCCCGGCCTGCGGTGCGCTGTCGCCGATCGGGTCGCTGATGTTGGGCGTCATCGCCGGTGTGTTGTCCGCCCTCGCAGTGGGCCTGAAGTACAAGTTCGGCTACGACGATTCGCTCGACGTGGTCGGTGTGCACCTGGTAGCGGGCCTGTGGGGCACGGTCGGCATCGGCTTCTTGGCGCTGGACACCGGCCTGTTCTACGGCGGTGGCATCCGCCAGCTCGTCGTGCAGGTGGTGATCGCCTCGGTGGCCGTGATCTTCACTGGCATCATGACGGCGATCATTGCCTTTATCGTTAAGCCGTTGGGCTGGCGCGTTACCGCGGAAGACGAGGACACCGGCATCGATGAGACCGAACATGCCGAAACCGCTTACGAGCTCGTCTGATCGGCAACAATTTCCTCGGAAGGGATCGACTACATGAAGCTGATTACTGCGATTGTCAAGCCGTTCACGCTCGAAGACGTCAAGACCGGGCTCGAGCAGACGGGGATCCTCGGGATGACCGTCAGCGAGGTCCAGGGATACGGCCGGCAGAAAGGGCACACCGAGGTCTACCGCGGCGCCGAGTACTCCGTGGATTTCGTGCCGAAGGTGCGCGTCGAGGTGGTCGTCGAAGACTCCGCTGTCGACAAAGTGGTCGATGTCATCGTCCAGGCCGCACGGACGGGGAAGATCGGCGACGGCAAGGTGTGGGTGAGTCCTGTCGACACCGTCGTGCGGGTGCGAACCGGCGAACGCGGAGCCGACGCCCTTTGAGCCGCTTGAAGAACTGAGAATTCGTCTCCCGACCGATGACACCATGAGCAGTTCTCGACAGGGCGGGAGAAACCGAGATGACTGAGCAGAAACCCGATCCCCGATGGGTAGCGCCGGCGGCGGGCTCGTCTCGGCCAGCGACGGACCTCGCCGCCGCGAGCAAGCAGTTGCTGGCAGGCACTGCCCGCCAACTGAATTCGGCAGCCCTGCGGCAGGCACTGCAGGATCTGTACGAGTTTTGGCTCACCACGAAGGCCGCCGAGGTCGGCATCACACCCACCAGCGGCTTCGCCATCGTCGCGACCGGTGGACTCGGCCGGGGCGAATTCGTGCCGTACTCCGACCTCGACCTGACGCTGTTGCACGACAACATGCCGCCCGACTTGGTCGGGCAGGTAGCAGAGCTGTTGTGGTACCCGTTGTGGGACGCCAACATTCGTCTCGATCACAGTGTGCGGACGGTACCCGAGGCGTTGAAGGTGGGCGGCGATGACATCTCGGCGGGCCTGGCAATGCTGGAAGCGCGGCACATCGCGGGCGATGCGGACCTGTCGGCATTGCTGATCGCGGGCGCCCGTCGGCAGTGGCGCACCGGAATCGTCTCGCGCTTCGACGAACTCGTCGAACACACCCGAGCGCGCTGGCAGCGCAGCGGTGAGATCGCGCACCGTGCCGAGCCGGATCTCAAGTGTGGCCGCGGCGGTCTGCGCGACGTGCAACTGCTCAATGCGCTGGCGATCGCGCAGCTGACCGACGTCTACCCCAATCGGACCTCGGCCTCGCCGCTCGGCACGCTGGGGGAGGCCCACCTGGCGTTGCTCAACGTGCGGACCGAGCTGCACAGGGTCGCCGGGCGCGGCCGCGACCTGCTGCTGGCCCAGCATGCCGACGAGATCGGCGCCGCACTACACATCGGGGACCGCTTCGATCTGGCGCGCACGCTCTCCGATGCCGCGCGCACCATCAGCTTCTACGTCGACGCCGGTGTCCGCACCGCGGCGAACGCGCTGCCCCGCCGCGGATTCGCGTCGCTGCGCCGCCCCACCCGCCGCCCCCTCGACGAGGGCGTCATCGAGTTCGGCGGCGAGGTGATCCTCGCGCGCGACGCCCGTCCCGAACGCGATCCCGGTCTGATCCTGCGGGTGGCCGCCGCCTCGGCGACCACCGGGCTGCCCATGGCCGCTTCCACGCTGGCCCGGCTTGCCGAGGCGGCGCCCGAGCTCCGCACGCCCTGGCCGCGGCAGGCTCTGAAGGACCTGCTGGTGATGCTCGCAGCGGGGCCGTCGGCGGTCGCCACGATCGAGGCGCTGGACCGCACCGGTCTGTGGGGCCGGCTGTTCCCGGAGTGGGGCGCGGTCCGCGACCTCCCGCCGCGTGACGTCGTGCACATCTGGACCGTCGACCGGCACCTCGTCGAAACAGTTTCGCGCGCAAGCGCTTTCACCACGCGCGTGTCCCGACCCGACCTGTTGATGCTGGGCGCGCTGTGCCACGACATCGGTAAGGGACGCGGCGGCGATCACAGCGTCATCGGCGCCGAATTGGCGACCCAGATCGGCACCCGACTGGGCCTGTGGCCCTCGGACGTCGAGGTTTTGTCCAAGGTCGTGCGCCATCATCTCCTGTTGCCGCACACCGCGACACGGCGCGACCTGCAAGACCCCAACACGATCGCAGCGGTGGTCGCCGATCTCGACGGCGACGCCGTGCTGCTGGAATTGCTGCATGTGCTCGCCGAAGCGGATTCACTGGCGACAGGCCCCGGCGTCTGGGGCGACTGGAAGGCGTCGCTGATCGGCGACTTGGTCCACCGGTGCAAGATGGTGATGGCCGGCGAGCCGCTGCCCGAACCGGATCCCATTGACCCGCGGTATCTTTCACTGGCGGCCGAGGTTGGGGTGCATGTCGAGCTGACGCCGGCGGACAGCCCGCACATCTACAACGTCACGATCATCGCGCCGGACAGACGGGGGCTGCTGTCGAAGGCCGCCGGGGTGCTGGCGCTGAATTCGCTGCGGGTGCACTCGGCGTCGGTCAACGGCCACCAGGGCTCGGCGATCAACACGTTCGTCGTCTCACCGCATTTCGGATCACCACCCGCCGGCGAGCTGTTGCGTCAGCAGTTCATCCTCGCCCTCGACGGCGAACTCGACGTGCTCGAGTCACTCGACCGCCGCGATCGCGACGCCGCGCAACACGGCACCACCCGTGCCGGTGAGGTGTTGGCGGCGGTGCCGATCAATCACGTCACCGCTCCACCGCGCATCCTGTGGTCGCAGGGCGCTAGCCCGGGCGAGCTGATCGTGCAGATCCGCAGCACCGACCGCACCGGTCTGCTGGCGAGGCTCACCGCGGTGTTCGAGCGCGATGGCGTCGACATCGCCTGGGCGAAGGTGACCACGCTGGGCTCCTCGGTGGTGGATGTGTTCGGTATCACCGCCGGCGCGGCCGTTCGCGACGACATCGAGCGTGACCTGTACGCGGTGCTGCCCGCGCCGCCGCCCGCCAAGGCGGTCTCCGAGGCCAGTTAGGCTAGGCCGCAGGAGGCTTAAGTGTTTGAATCCCTGTCCGACCGGTTGACCGGCGCCCTGCAGGGCCTGCGTGGCAAGGGGCGGTTGACCGACGCCGATATCGATGCGACGACCCGTGAGATCCGGTTGGCGTTGTTGGAAGCCGACGTGTCGTTGCCCGTCGTGCGCGCTTTCGTCAACCGCATCAAGGAGCGCGCCCGCGGCGCCGAGGTGTCCGGCGCCCTCAACCCGGCCCAGCAGGTCGTCAAGATCGTCAACGAGGAACTGATCGGCATCCTCGGCGGGGAGACCCGCACGCTGGCGTACGCCAAGACTCCGCCGACCGTGATCATGCTGGCCGGTCTGCAAGGCTCCGGTAAGACGACCTTGGCCGGAAAGCTCGCGAAATGGCTTCGCGGGCAAGGGCATACGCCGCTTCTTGTGGCATGCGACCTGCAGCGGCCGGGGGCCGTGAGTCAGCTGCAGATCGTGGGCGAGCGTGCCGGCGTCGCGGTCTTCGCACCGCACCCCGGTGTCGGACCCGAGGGCAGCGGGGGATCGGCGGACGCGGCGCCCGGTGATCCGGTCGCGGTCGCCGCCGCCGGTCTCGCCGAGGCCCGGACCAAGCATTTCGACGTGGTCATCGTCGACACGGCGGGCCGCCTCGGTATCGACGAGGAGCTGATGGGTCAGGCCGCCGCGATCAAGCAGGCCGTCGACCCGGACGAAGTGATCTTCGTGCTGGACGCGATGATCGGCCAGGACGCCGTCACGACCGCCGAGGCGTTCCGCGAGGGCGTCGGCTTCACCGGCGTCGTGCTGACCAAGCTCGACGGCGACGCCCGTGGTGGGGCCGCGCTGTCGGTCCGCGAGATCACCGGCGTGCCGATCCTGTTCGCCTCGAGCGGAGAGAAGCTCGAGGACTTCGACGTCTTCCACCCCGATCGGATGGCCAGTCGCATCCTCGGCATGGGCGACGTGCTGTCGTTGATCGAGCAGGCCGAGCAGGTCTTCGACGCCCAGCAAGCCGAGGAGGCCGCCGCCAAGATCGGCAGCGGCGAACTGACGCTGGAGGACTTCCTCGAGCAGATGCTGGCGATCCGCAAGATGGGTCCGATCGGCAACCTGCTCGGCATGCTGCCCGGCGCGGGCCAGATGAAGGATGCGCTGGCCGCCGTCGACGACAAGCAACTCGATCGCCTGCAGGCGATCATCCGCGGCATGACACCCGAGGAGCGTGCCGATCCCAAGATCATCAACGGCTCGCGCCGGCTTCGCATTGCCAATGGCTCCGGTGTGACGGTCGGCGAGGTGAACCAGCTTGTCGAGCGGTTCTTCGAAGCCCGCAAGATGATGTCGCAGATGGCCGGGCAGATGGGAATGCCGTTCGGCCGCAAGCCATCCAACCGCAAGGGCAAGAAGGGTAAGAAGGGGCAGAAGGGCCGGAAGAAGGGGAGCGGGCCGACGCCGCCGAAGGTGCGCAATCCGCTCGGCGCAGGAATGCCGGGGATGCCCGCGGGGTTCCCCGATCTGTCCGATATGCCCAAGGGCCTCGATGAGCTCCCACCGGGACTGGCCGACATCGACCTGTCCAAGCTGAAGTTCCCGGGCCAGAAATAGGGATGCGCCTCCATGTGCGCGGTCGGGGACTTCCCGACGAGGAGCCGGTGGAGTGGTGGATCGTCGACGGTGTGCTGAGCGCCGAACCGGTGAGCGGAGCTCAGACCGTCTTCGGTGCCGACCGGGCTGACGGCTGGATACTGCCCGGACTCGTCGACGCGCACTGCCACGTCGGGCTCGGCGCGCACGGCCCGCTCGACAACCTCGACGACTGCATCGAGCAGGCCGAGGTCGAACGCGATGCGGGAGCGCTGCTGCTCCGCGACTGCGGATCACCCGTCGACACCCGCAGCCTCGCCGACCACGACGATCTGCCCGAGATCATCCGGGCCGGCCGCCACCTCGCCAGGCCGAAGCGCTACCAGCGTGGATTCGCGATCGAACTCGACGACGAGTCCGCGCTGCCGGCCGCGGTGGCCGAGCAGGCGCGGTTCGGCGACGGTTGGGTCAAGCTCGTCGGCGACTGGATCGACCGGGAAGTCGGCGATCTCGCACCGTTGTGGTCCGACGACGTGCTCAAGGCCGCGATCGATGCCGCCCACGACAACGGTGCTCGCGTGACCGCCCACGTGTTCGGCGAGGACGCGCTGCCGGGGCTGATCAAGGCCGGTATCGATTGCATCGAGCACGGCACCGGCCTGACCGACGACAGCATCGACCTGATGGTCGAGCACGGCACTGCGCTGGTGCCGACGTTGATCAACATCGCGAACTTTCCGGGCATCGCCGACGGCGCCGCCGAGAAGTACCAGAAATACGCGCGACACATGCGCGACCTGCACGAGAAGAGTTACCCGCGCATCGCCGCGGCCCGAGAGGCCGGCATACCGATATTCGCCGGTACCGACGCGGGCAGCATGGTCGCGCACGGTCGCATCGCCGATGAGATCGACGCGCTCAAGGGCATCGGCATGAGCGCCACCGAGGCGTTGGGTGCTGCCTGCTGGAGCGCACGCGAGTGGCTGGGCCGGCCGGGTATCCAGCACGGCGCACCCGCGGACCTGGTGTGCTACGCCGACGATCCGCGGCTCGGCGCCTCCGTCGTCAACCAGCCGGATCTCGTCATCCTGCGGGGCCGCACTTTCCCGTGACGCGCGAGCGACCGCAAAATGCCGCGCAATGGCGGCGTGTCGCGGGCAAACGCGGTCGCTCGCACAAGATTTAGGGCTGCCTGAAGCCCCAGTCGAAGAGGTCGATTGCCTGGCCGTAGAGGTCGCCGTCGCCGTAGAGCTGCGCGACCACCAGCCGGCGACCGTTGCGTTGTGCGGCGGCGACGAACGTGTCGCGGGCCAGGTTGGTGTAGCCGGTCTTGCCGACGAGCGTGCCCGGATACCGCTTCAACAACTCGTTCTGGTTCGTGATGGTCTTCGGGCCGTTGTCGGTCGGAAACAGCGACGACGGCTGGCGCACGATCGCGGCGAACGCGGGATACCGCAGCGCTTGGCGGTAGATCATCGCGAGGTCATTGGCGGTGGTGACCGACTCCATCCCCGGACCGTCCAGCCCCGACGGGGAGGAGACGCGCGTGCTGCGCGCTCCCAGCGTCGACGCCTTGGCGTTCATCTTCGCGACCGCGACTCGATAGCCGCCGAGGCCGTCGGCAAGCACATTGGCAGCGTCGTTGCCCGACACCAGCATCAGCCCGTCGAGCAGTTGACGCACCGTGTAGGCACGCCCCGCTTTTACTCCCGCACAAGAACATTCGACGTCGGCGGCCGCCGGACGGGCCGCGATCGCCCCGTTCAGCGGAAGCTGGTCGAGCACAACCATGGCGAGCAACGCCTTGATGGTGCTCGCGGGCGCGTGCGGCTCGTGAGGGTTGCGGGAAGCCAGGATCCGGCCGGAATCGAGGTCGGCGAGCAACCAGGACTGCGCCGGTCCGTCCGGCAGCGCGACGGCGCCCGACGGTTCACTTCCGGGCTGGGCGGACGCCGGCGAAGCGACGCTGATGGCCAGGCTCGTTGCCAAGGTCAGCGCGGTGGCCAGCGCAATGGCCAACGCAGCCAACATGCCTCGCATGGCCGCCGAGCGTATCGCCCGCGTTCCCCGTCCCGGTCTCGGATCGGTTGCGATTCAGCAACTCACGGGCGCGGTCACAGCGTGCCGATGCTGGCTCCCGGATTGAGCGCAAAACCCCAGTCGAACAGGCTCGCGGCCTGATCCCAGTATGTCGGCTGGCCGGGCTTGTCCATCCCGTACATCAACGCGACGACCAGTCGGCGGCCGTTGCGTTCGGCGGCGCCGACGAAGGTCTTCTGTGCGCGATCGGTGAATCCCGTCTTGCCGCCGAGCGTGCCCGGATACCGCTTGAGCAGTTCGTCCTGGTTGACCAGGACCTTGTCGCCGGCCTCGGTGGGAAAGACCGCGGTGGGCTGGGCGGTGATCGAGGCGAACACCGGATTGGCCATCGCGGCGCGGAAGATGACCGCCAGGTCGTGCGGCGACGACCACATGTCGATACCGGGGCCGTCGAGTCCCGACGGCGAGCCCACGTTGGTGCCGTGCGCGCCGAGCAACGCGGCCTTGGCGTTCATCTTGGTGATGGCGACGTCGTGGCCGCCGAGCATGGTGGCCAACGTATTCGCCGCGTCGTTGCCCGACACCAGCAGCAGCGCCTCCAGCAGCTGGCGCGCGGTGTAGACCATGCCGGGCGTCACGCCCGCGCAGTTGCATTCGACTTGGGTGTCGGCCTCGTTCGCGACCACAGTGGCGTCGAGAGGCAATTCGTCGAGCACCGTCAGCGCCAGCAGCACCTTGATCGTGCTTGCGGGCGCGTACTGGCCGTACTCGTCGCGCGCGGCCAGCACGGCGCCACTGTCCATGTCGGCGAGCACCCACGCCTGGGCGGGCCCGTCGGGAATCGGCACCGATCCCGACGGTTGAGTGACCCCGATAGGAGCGGCGGTGGCGACGGCGGTCCCCCCGACGGCCAGGCTCAGCAAGGTCATCAAGCAGATCAACAGCTTCCGCATGGGCAGGCAGCCTAGTCGTGTTCAATCGACGCATGTTGAGCCTCGAGGAGATTTCGGATCGCTTGGAAATACAGCAACTGCTGATCGACTACTCCACGGCGATCGATCAGAAGCGATTCGACGACCTCGACCGGGTGTTCACCGCCGACGCCTACATCGACTACCGCGTCACCGGAGGAATCGACGGCCGCTACCCGGAGGTGAAGGCTTGGCTTAAGGAGGTGCTGCCGAACTTTCCGGCGTACTACCACATGCTCGGCAACGTCGACGTACGCGTCTCCTACGATCCGGCCGGCGACACCGCGTCCTCGCGCGCCGTCTGCTTCAACCCGATGGTGATGGGCGGGGAGGGCCAGATCTACTTCGTCGGGATCTGGTACGTCGACGAGTTCGTGCGCACCGCCGACGGTTGGCGGATGAGCAGACGGGTCGAGGAGAAGTGCTTCGACAAGCTGCTCTGAGCGCCCGGACCGGGCGCGCACGCGGCCGCCATCGGAGGCCTTGACGGGTTGATTGCCCCCACCTGGTGCTTGGGATCAACTCGTCAACGCCGCAACAAGCACGGCGGGGCCGACAATGCGGGATTTTTGCCGGTAGGACCGGTTCTGGCACAATGGGCGGCTGTCTACCGCAGGACTCCGGCTCTGCGGCGGTCACACACGCAAGGCAAAACCGGGCCGAGGCAACCCGTCTCGATCGCTGAATTGCAGCGTGGCAATCACAGGAGAAGTAGCACAACCATGGCTGTAAAGATCAAGCTCACTCGGCTTGGCAAGATCCGCAACCCCCAGTACCGCATCGCCGTCGCCGACGCGCGCACCCGCCGTCAGGGCCGGGCGATCGAGGTCATCGGCCGGTATCACCCGAAGGAAGAGCCCAGCCTCATCGAGATCGACTCGGAGCGGGCCCAATACTGGCTCGGCGTCGGTGCCCAGCCCACCGAACCCGTGCTCGCGCTGCTGAAGATCACCGGTGACTGGCAGAAGTTCAAGGGTCTGCCCGGCGCCGAGGGCACGCTGAAGGTCAAGGAGCCCAAGCCCAGCAAGCTCGACCTGTTCAACGCAGCGTTGGCCGAGGCCGAGGGCGGCCCGAGTACCGAGGCCACCCAGCCCAAGAAGAAGAAGGCGCCCGCCAAAAAGGCTGCCGAAAAGGCCGGCGACGAGGCTGATCAGAAGGCCGTCGAGGCCGAGGCGACGGCCGATCCGTCGGGTGCCAAGGACGAGTCCGAAGCGGCCGCCGAAGGCGCCGACGCCAGCACCCGCGAGAGCTGAGCCCGGCCGTGAGTTCTGTCGTCGTCGACGCCGTCGAACACCTGGTCCGCGGAATCGTCGACAACCCCGACGACGTCCGCGTCGACATGGTGACCAACCGGCGCGGACGCACGGTCGAGGTGCATGTGCATCCCGACGACCTCGGCAAGGTGATCGGGCGAGGTGGACGCACCGCGACCGCGCTCCGCACGCTGGTCGCCGGCATCGGCGGTCGCGGTATCCGCGTCGACGTGGTGGACACCGACCAGTAATCCGACATGGACCTCGTTGTCGGGCGCATCGTCAAAGCGCACGGCATCACCGGTGAGGTGGTGGTGGACGTCCGCACCGACGATCCCGACGCGCGCTTCGCGCCCGGTGCGTCACTTCGCGGCCGCCCCACCAAGGGCGGAGCCGAGCGCGACTATGTCGTCGAGTCAGCGCGCGCGCACGGCGGTCGGCTGCTGGTGCGGTTGAACGGCGTCGCCGACCGGGACGCCGCCGACGCGCTGCGCGGCATGTTGTTCGTCGTCGATTCGCGAGAGCTTCCGCCCATCGAAGACCCCGACGAGTACTACGACCATCAACTCGAAGGTTTGCACGTGCGCACCGCCGCCGGCGACGACATCGGTACCGTGGCGGAGGTGTTGCACACCGCGGCGGGTGAACTGCTCGCGGTGCGCAGCGCCGAACGCGAGGTGCTGGTCCCGTTCGTCAGCGCGATCGTGACGGCGGTTTCGCTGACCGAACAGCTCATCGAGATCGATCCCCCCGAGGGCCTGCTGGAGATCTGACCGTGCGCATTGATGTCGTGACGATATTTCCGGCCTACCTCGACCCGCTACGACAGTCGTTGCCCGGCAAGGCGATCGAATCGGGCATCGTGGAGCTTGCCGTGCATGACCTGCGCCGCTGGACCCATGATGTACATCATTCGGTCGACGACGCCCCCTACGGCGGCGGGCCGGGAATGGTGATGAAGGCCCCCGTGTGGGGCGATGCGCTCGACGAGATCTGTTCGGACGAAACGCTTCTCGTGGTGCCTACGCCGGCCGGGCGGCTGTTTCGGCAGGCCGACGCACAGGCATGGGCTGGTGAGAAGCATGTCGTGTTCGCGTGCGGTCGGTACGAGGGGATCGATCAACGGGTCGTCGAGGATGCGGCGCGCCGCATGCGCGTCGCGGAGGTGTCGATCGGCGACTACGTGCTGCCCGGCGGCGAGTCGGCGGCGCTGGTGATGATCGAGGCGATCGTCCGGTTACTACCCGGTGTGCTGGGCAATCCCGCGTCGCATCAGGATGATTCGCACTCGCACGGAGTGCTGGAGGCGCCGAGCTATACCCGGCCGCCGAGCTGGCGCGGCCTCGATGTGCCCGACGTCCTGTTGTCGGGCGACCATGCGAAGGTCGCGGCATGGCGGCGAGAACAAGGGTTGCAACGCACCCGGCAACGTCGACCGGAGCTCCTGGACCGCACCGACTAGATCCGCCCGCCGGGGAACATGGTCTTGACCGCTTGGGTGATCGTGTTGCGCGCGGTCACGTCGTCGGCGGGCTGCATCGAGGCGATCGCCATCACATATCGACGGTCGCCGCCGACCGCTCCGGTGGACCAGTGCACCCAGTTGCCGCCGTTCCAGCAGCAGAACCACCCCTGCTTGACCGCCACCCGGTCGGCGTAGAGACCCTCGGGGATGCCGAACCGCTGCGGGTAGACGCCACCGGGCACGGTGCCGTCGGGTGCCGTCGGTGTGGACGCCGCCAGGTTCGACAGGATGATGTCGGCTTTGTCCTCAGGCAACCCGCCGCTGCCCGAGAGCAGCTTGTCGTAGTACCGAACGAGATCACGGGTCGTGCTCAACGTGTTGAACCACCGCCCGTTGTAGGGCGTCCTCGTCGCCTTCAGGCCGTACCGCGCGATGACCCGCGACACCATCACGCTGCCGCCGCCGCGGTTCCAGAAGACCTCGGCCGCGCTGTCGTCCGAGGACCGCAACATCGCCTCGAACGCCCGCCAGTCGTCGGGGGAGAGTTCGGCCTTCCCCCGCGACACATGCAGCAGCAGGTCGTCGGCGATGAACAGCTTCACCACCGAGGCGATGGGCATCGCCTCGTCGTTCCCATTCGAGACGAGTTGGCCGGTGTTGCGGTCAAGGACCGTGACCGAGATGTCGGCGCCGGCCCCGGCGGCCTCGACGGTAGCCTGCTGCACCCGGAACTGCAGGCCGGTGAACGATGCGGCGGGCTCGTCGGGTGGGGCCTCTGGCAGCGGTGCCAACTTGCCCTGCGGAACGACGACGGTCGCATAGGGCGCCGCTCGTTCGGGCGGTGTCCCGTACACCTTGGCCTCACAACCCGCGACGACCGGTACCGCGATGACGATGGTTGCAGCCACCCTCACCAGCCTTGACGGCCGACGCCGCATGGCCCTCCTCACGGTGCAGTGGACGAGGATTCTCAGGGTCATCACCAGCGATCAGCCCCGCGAAACCAGCCTAACCGGTTCGGATCCGCGCCGCCCGCGCACGCAAATGCGCTCTCTTCGGAACGCCGATGCCGCTCGATTTCTCCGGATTCGACCCCATCTGGCACAATTGAGCAGTTGTCTGTGCAGGACCCGGGAACGGCCTAGTTCCGCCCGCTGCGAGATACACCCCGATACGCCCGATCAGATCGGCTCGGCAGTCTTATGTCACGACGTCCATCGTGACGGCAGCGCCCGCAGCCGCCAACCGCAAGGAAGTGTCACCGATGAACACGCTGGACTTCGTCGATCAGACATCGCTGCGCGACGACATCCCGGAATTCGGCCCCGGCGACACCGTCAACGTGCACGTCAAGGTCATCGAGGGCTCCAAGGAGCGCATCCAGGTCTTCAAGGGCGTTGTTCTGCGTCGCCAGGGCGGCGGTGTCCGGGAGACGTTCACGGTGCGCAAGGAGAGCTACGGCGTCGGCGTGGAGCGAACCTTTCCGGTGCATTCACCCAACATCGATCACATCGATGTCGTGACCCGCGGCGACGTCCGTCGCGCCAAGCTCTACTACCTGCGTGAGCTGCGCGGCAAGAAGGCGAAAATCAAGGAAAAGCGCTGACTTGCGAGTCGGCCGTCGGCATCGGGGGCTGATCCATGCAGCGCGAGCCGCGCGGTGCCGAGCACCGCGCTGGCTACCCTGATGCGGTGACCGGTTCCCCGAAGTCCGACGAGTCGTCAGCCGAGCGCCCGCCCGAGGACACCGCTTCAGCGCCCGACACGGACAAGCCCGAGAAGAAGAAGGGCGGCGCGCTGCGCGAATTCGCGATCCTCATCACGATCGCGCTGGTCCTGTACTACGTCATGCTGACGTTCGTCGCGCGGCCCTACCTGATTCCGTCCGAGTCGATGGAACCCACCCTGCACGGGTGCGCGGGTTGTACCGGTGACCGGATCATGGTGGACAAGCTGACCTACCGGTTCTCGTCCCCCGAACCCGGCGACGTGATCGTGTTCAAGGGTCCGCCGAACTGGAACATCAACTACCAGTCGATCCGCTCGGACAACACCGCTGTGCGATGGGTGCAGAACGCGTTGTCGTTCATCGGCTTCGTTCCGCCGGACGAGAACGATCTCGTCAAGCGGGTCATCGCGGTGGGCGGACAGACCGTCGCATGCCGCGCCGCGACCGGGCTGACCGTCGACGGCGAGAGGCTCGACGAGCCGTACCTGGACCCCGAGACGATGCGGGCCGACCCTGCGGTCTACCCGTGTCTGGGCAGTGAGTTCGGGCCCGTGACGGTGCCCGAGGACCGGTTGTGGGTGATGGGCGACAACCGCACCCACTCGGCCGATTCGCGCGCGCACTGCTCCAACATTCCGGCCGACGTCCAGAAGGGGGTGCTGTGCACGGGCGACCCGATGGCAGGCACCGTCCCGGTGGACAATGTGATCGGGAAGGCACGGTTCATCGCCTGGCCCCCGTCCCGGTGGGGCGGCGTGGGCAGCGTGAACCCGCAGACGTGACCGCCAAGACGCAGTAGGACGCATAGGAGAGGGTGTTCTTGCCGGCGACATGGCCACCGCGCACGGTGATCCGCAAATCCTCGGGCCTGCGCACCCTGGAATCGGCGCTGTATCGCAGCGGCCTGGGGCCGGTCGCAGGCGTCGACGAGGTGGGTCGCGGAGCGTGCGCTGGACCGCTCGTGGTGGCGGCCTGCGTGCTCGGTCCTAACCGGCTCGAGAGCCTGGCCGCCCTCGATGACTCGAAGAGACTCAACGAGAAGGAACGCGAGCGGCTGTTCCCGCTGATCCGCCGGTACGCGCTGGCCTATCACGTGGTGTTCATCCCCGCCGCGGAGGTGGACCGGCGCGGCGTGCACGTGGCCAACATCGAGGGCATGCGCCGGGCGGTCGCGGGTCTGTCGGTGCGGCCCGGTTACGTGCTCTCCGACGGGTTCCGCGTGCCCGGCCTGCCGGCACCCTCGCTGCCCGTGGTCGGTGGCGACGCGGCCGCGGCCTGTATAGCGGCGGCCAGTGTGCTGGCCAAGGTGAGCCGCGACCGGTTGATGGTCAAGATGGAGGCCGAGCATCCGGGCTACGGCTTCGCCGATCACAAGGGCTACAGCACCCCGGCCCACGGCGCGGCACTCGCGGAGCTGGGGCCGTGCGCGCAGCATCGGTACTCGTTCATCAACGTGCGCCGGGTGGCAACGGCCGGCGGTATCAGGGTCGTCACCGAGCTGGTCGATGACTGCGCACCGGATCAGCGCGGTGAAGTGGGGTAGGGGACAATAGGGCCAGTGAGAGCGCCGTGACCGACATGAAGGACAGCTGAGCTGATGAGTGCCGAAGATCTCGAGAAGTATGAAACCGAGATGGAGCTCTCGCTCTACCGCGAATACAAGGACATCGTCGGTCAGTTCAGCTATGTGGTGGAGACCGAGCGGCGGTTTTATCTCGCCAACAGCGTCGAGGTGGTGCCGCGTAACTCCGAGGGCGAGGTGTACTTCGAGCTGCGGCTGGCCGATGCCTGGGTGTGGGACATGTATCGACCCGCGCGCTTCGTCAAGCAGGTGCGTGTGATCACTTTCAAAGACGTCAATATTGAAGAGGTCGAGAAACCCGAGCTGCGCCTGCCCGAGTAGCGGCGCTTCGACAGTCTCCTCAGAACGCGCTTTTGACGTGCGCGACAACGCTTGTCGCGCTGTCGGCTAAGCCGCGGCGGCTGGCGCTTTTGATACTGACCGTCTCTATTGTCATAAAAATTGCCATTTACCCCTGCCGTCGGGCGTGCTCGCGGCATGATCATTGGGGCGCTGGGTCGGCGGTTCGAGGCTCGCAACCAACCATTGTTGGCGGCCGAGTTGCAGCGGAGCCTAATTCTTGTTCCGCTATGCTCTGATATCCCCGGGCGTTGACGCGTCGGGCACTAGCGTTGCACGCGTGAGACAGAAAACACCATGATGTCCCATTTTTCGGCCTTGAGCAGTGTCGAAGTGTGTGGCATGCTTGCACAGCAAACATTCTTCGCGGTTCGCGGTCGACGGAAGGAGGCAGGGCAGTCCAGGCGTTGACCACCTCCACTCGGGAGCGATTGACCCAAAGATATGTTCCGGCGTAAAGTCCTGCACCGTCCTCGATTGCATGCTGGGGGGAAAACGGGATTGTCATACCGAGCGGCGTGGTGCGGTTCCGAGCGCCTCGGGCGCGAAACCGGGGTCGTTCGGTGAGTCGGCAGCTGCTGCGTCCACTCGTCGGGCTGGTGTCCCTCGTCTTGGCCGTCGCGGTGTTCGTGTTGGCGGCGAACCTCTTTCGGGGCGGCTTCTCTGACAGCGTGCCGGTGACGGTCATCTCCGCGCGTGCGGGCCTTGTGATGAATCCGGATGCGAAGGTTGAAGTTCGGGGTGTCCAGGTCGGCAGAGTCACCTCGATCGAAGAATTGCCGGGCGGTCAGGCCGCAATCCATCTCGCGATGGATCCCTCGCGGCTCAGCGCCATCCCGGCTAATGCGCTGGTGGACATCGCGTCGCCGACGGTCTTCGGCGCGAAGCAAGTGCAGTTCGTCTTCCCCGACAACCCATCGCCGCAATCGCTGCACGCCGGTCAGGTGATCGAGGCCCAGCACGTGATGGTCGAGATCAACACCATCTTTGAACAACTGACCTCGGTGCTGTCCACAATCGAACCGGCGAAGCTCAACGCCACCCTCGGCGCGATCGCGCAGGCCGTATCCGGTCGCGGGCAGAAGTTCGGCCAGATGCTCTCCGATCTGGATTCCTACCTCGCGACGCTCGAACCCAGCCTGCCTGCGCTCAATCGCGATCTCGAACTCGCTCCGGACGTGCTGCGTGCATACGCCGACGCCACAGGGGATTTCGTGGCGATCGCCGACAACGCGGCACGCATCAGCGACTCCATCGTCGACAAACAAGACGATCTGGACGCGGCGCTGGTCAGCGTCATCGGGTTGGCCGACGTCGGCAACGAGGTGATCGGCCAGAACCGGCAGGCGCTGACGGAGGTCGTGCGGCTGCTGGTCCCGACCACCGCATTGACCAACGAGTACAACCAGGCGCTGTGGTGCGCGCTGGCCGGCATGGTCGAGTCGTCGCACCGGCCACCGCTGAAGCCACCAGGCGTCGAGGTGCTGGCCGGGTTCCTGTGGGCCCAGGAGCGGTACCGCTATCCCTTGGACCTGCCCAAGGCCGGCGCCGAAGGCGGTCCACAGTGCACCGGACTGCCGAAGCTGCCGTTCGAAACCGCCGCACCGTATGTCGTGGCCGACACCGGAACCAATCCGTGGCGACGCACCTACCCGGGCATCGTCCTCAACGCCGACATCATCAAGCAGATCATGTTCCCCGACACCGAAACCGCTGGCCCACCCCGCAATACAGCACAGATCGGAATGCCCGGATGAGGCGTTCGCTGCGGCCGACCCTGGTCAAGTTCGGGATATTCGCGGTCGTGATGACGATGCTGACCGCGTCGCTGTTCTTCATTTTCGGCCAGTACCAAACCGGGAGCACGAAGGACTATTCGGCAGTGTTCGCCGACGCTTCCCGTCTGAAGGCGGGCCAGTCCGTGCGGGTGGCCGGGATGCGGGTGGGCACGGTCAACAGCGTCAAGCTACGTCCGGACAAGACGGTGCTCGTCAGATTCGACGCCGACCCGAATGTACGCATGACCACGGGCACACGGGCGGCGGTGCGGTACCTGAACCTGGTCGGGGACCGATACCTGGAACTGATCGAGGGACCGGACGGAACGCCTCTTCCGCCCGGTTCTCAGATTCCGCGGGAGCGCACGCAGGGCGCGCTCGATCTCGACCTCCTCCTGGGCGGGCTCAAACCCGTCATCCGGGGACTGAATCCGGAAGACGTGAATGCCTTGTCGGCGTCGCTGATCCAGATATTCCAGGGGCAGGGCGGCACCCTGCAGTCGCTGCTGAACAACACCTCCGGCTTCACCACGGCTCTCGCCGAGCACAACCGGACGATTCAGGCGCTGATCGACAATCTGCGCACCCTGCTTGCGACCCTGAATCGCGAAGGGGACAAATTCTCGGGAACGATCGACCGCCTGGAGAAACTCGTCACGGAGCTTGCCGCCGAACGCGATCCGATCGGCAACGCGATCGAATCACTGAACAACGGATCGGCATCGGTGGTCGACCTCCTCAGCGATGCGCGCGCACCGCTGGCCGGCACAGTCGACGAACTCGCCCGGCTGGCCACCAACCTTGACTTCCAGAAGGACCGGCTTGACACGAGCCTGCAGAAAGCACCCGAGAACTACCGCAAACTGATCCGCACGGGGTCGTACGGAAGCTTCTTCAACTACTACATCTGCGAACTCAAGTGGCGGGTGACCGACCTGCAGGGCCGCACTGCCGTATTCCCATGGCTCAAACAGGAAACCGGGAGGTGTGCCGAGCCCTGATGCTGAAATACCGTGGCAGACAACTCATCCGCGCCGGGGTCCTCGGCGTGGTGCTGATCGTCCTCGTCATCGCCGTCGGGCTCGCTCCGGAACGGCTGGTGTCATGGGCGACAGCGGTGCGGTATCAGGCGCAGTTCTCCGACGCCGGCGGGCTGGCAGTGGGCAACGACGTGACGATCTCGGGAATCAAGGTGGGCACCGTCTCCAGCGTCGCGCTGGAAGGGCGCAACGCCCTGGTGACGATGGAGGTCGACGGGTCGGTGTCGTTGGGATCGGCCACGACCGCGCACATCCGTACCGGCACCTTGCTGGGCGAGCGGGTCCTGACCCTGGAGTCCAAGGGCGAGGGGTCGCTGCATCCGATGGATGTGATCCCCGTGTCGCGCACCGCATCCCCGTACTCGCTGACCGAGGCGGTCAGCGAGCTGACGAGCAACACCGCGGGCACCGACACCGCGTCGTTGAACCAGTCGTTGGACACCTTGTCGGCGACCCTGGACCAGGTGGCGCCGCAACTTGGCCCCGCGTTCGACGGGCTGACCCGGCTGTCCAAGGCGATCAACGACCGGGACGAAACGCTGGGGGACTTGCTCGAAAACGGCGCCGATGTCACCGAGATCCTGTCGGACCGCAGCCAGCAGGTGAACACACTGATCCTCAACGCCAACGACCTGGTGTCGGTGTTGTCGGCACGGCGCTACGCCATCGTCGAACTGCTCGCGCACACTTCGGCGCTGTCCCAGCAGCTGTCCGGTCTCATCGCCGACAACGAGAAGGAGCTCGCCCCCACGTTGGAGA
Organism: Mycobacterium sp. IS-1556; assembly: GCF_001499985.1. Classification (NCBI taxonomy): domain Bacteria; kingdom Bacillati; phylum Actinomycetota; class Actinomycetes; order Mycobacteriales; family Mycobacteriaceae; genus Mycobacterium; species Mycobacterium sp. IS-1556. The sequence goes on along the minus strand of NZ_LQIM01000012.1, from coordinate 546,810 downwards.
AGCTCAACGGCGTAACCGAGGTCCTGGAAAAGAATCGCGACAACATCGCCAAGGCGCTGCCCGGGCTGGCGAAGTTCCAGACCACGTTGGGCGAGACGATCGGTAACGGCCCGTACTACCAGGCCTACGTCCCCAACATCCTCTTCGGCCAGATTTTCCAGCCGTTCTTCGATTACGCGTTCGGGTTCCGGCGCGGGGTCAACGCCGGCCAGCCACCCGACAACGCCGGACCGCGCGCCGAGCTTCCGTTTCCTTACAACGGAATTCCGATGCCTCACGAGCAGTGGGGGCCGGGACGATGAACAACATCTGGGTGAAGCGCGCGCTGGCGGCCGTGTTGGCCGTGGCCCTCGTCGGTGGGGTCGTGGTCCTGATCCGGCAGACCGTGTTCCGGCCCACGACCATCACCGCTCACTTCACCACCGCCACCGCGATCTATCCCGGTGACGAGGTGAGGATCGCCGGTGTCAAGGTGGGTTCGATCGAGTCGATCAAACCGGTCGGCACAGAGGCGGAGATGAGGCTGGCCGTCGACCACGGCGTCAAGGTGCCGGCCGATGCCAAGGCGGTGATCGTCGCCCAGAACCTGGTCTCGGCGCGGTACGTCCAGCTGACGCCCGCCTACGAGTCGGGTCCGGTGATGTTCGACGGTGCCGTTATTCCGTTGGAGCGCACAGCCGTTCCGGTCGAGTGGAACGAAGTCAAAGAACAGCTGATGCGCCTGGCGACCGATCTGGGGCCCGCGGAGGGTATGTCGACCGGGTCGGTCGGGCGGTTCATCGACAGCGCGGCCAACGCGCTCGACGGCAACGGCGACAAACTGCGCCAAACGCTCGCGCAGCTGTCCGGCGTCGGTCGCATACTCGCCGACGGGAGCGGCAACATCGTCGACACCATCAACCACCTGCAGGCGTTCGTCACCGCGCTGCGGGACAGCAACGAGCAGATCGTGCAGTTCCAGGACAGGTTTGCGACGTTGACCAGCGTCGTCGACGACAGCCGATCCGATCTCGACGCCGCGTTGAAGAACCTGTCCGAGGTCGTCGGCGAGACCACCCGATTCATCCGGGGCACGCGCGACCAGACCGCCGAACAGATCCAACGACTGGCCAACGTCACCCAGAACCTCGTCGACAACCGCATGGCGTTGGAAAACGTCCTGCACATCGCGCCGCACTCGATTGCCAACGCGGTCAACATGTTCGACCCCCGCACCGGCGCCGCCAGCGGCGTGTTCGTGCTCAACAACCTGTCGGATCCGGTGTGGGCCATCTGCGGCATGATCGGAGCACTGCAAAACGTCACCTCGCCGACCACCGGCAAGCTGTGCGCGCAGTACCTCGGGCCCGGCCTGCGCACGGCGAGCATCAACAACGTGCCGTTCCCGTTCAGCCTGTTCCTGACGTCGAACCCACCGCCGTACATGCTGCGGTATTCGGAACCGGAGTTGATGCCCGGCGCGGGTGGGCCGCCCGACGACCAGCCGGAGCCCCCGCCCGCGGTATCTGCCTACACGGGAATCGGCGACGTACCGCCGCCACCGGGTTGGGGAACACCCCCGCCACCGCCGGGCATCCCGCCCGCACCACTCGCTGCACCCGCATCGCCCGGTCCGCCGTCCTTGCAGGACATGCTGCTGCCCGCGGAGCGGCCCGACCCGCAGGCACCTCCGGCGCCGTCGAACTCGCCGGCACAGCCGGCGGGGGCGCCCCCCGTTCCACACGGCGGGGGACCCTCATGATCGGCCGTCGTACGGTGGCCACGGGGCTGACACTCCTGCTGACGCTCACCGGGTGCTCGTTCCAAGGGGTGAACTCGCTGCCGCTGCCGGGCGCAGTGGGCCGAGGGCCGGACGCCCACGTCTACCACGTCGAACTCGCCAACGTCGGGACGCTGGAATCGAATTCGCCCGTGATGATCGACGACGTCGTGGTCGGCAGCGTGGGCAGGATGACGTTGCACGGCTGGCACATCGACCTCGAGATCTCGGTCAAGCCCGACGTCGCGGTGCCCGCCAATGCCGTCGCCACGGTCGGCCAGACCAGCCTCCTGGGCTCCATGCACGTGGCGCTGGACCCGCCGCCGGGTGAAAAGCCGAGTGGCAGGCTCCGTCCGGGCGCCACCATCGGTCTGGACAAGACGTCGACCTACCCGTCGACGGAACGGACGCTGTCGTCACTGGCGGCGGTGGTCAACGGCGGGGGACTGGGCCAGATCGGCGACATCATCGCCAATTTCAACACCGCGCTGTCGGGACGCCAGGGAACCGTGCGCGACCTGATCGCCCGGCTGGACACCTTCGTCGGGACCCTCTACCAACAGCGCGAGAACATCATCGCCACCATCGACGAACTGGACAGGTTCTCGCAGCGGTTGGGTGATGAACAGGAGGTGCTCACCCGGGCGCTCGACAAGATCCCGCCCGCGCTCGACGTCCTGATCCGCGAACGGCCCAACTTCACCACCGCACTGAATCGATTGGGGCAGTTCAGCGACACGGTCTCCGGCCTGATCAACGACACGCAGGCCGACCTCGTGACGAATCTGAAGAACCTGGAGCCGACGCTGCGCGCACTCGCCGACGTGGGCGCCGAGATCGACACGGCGCTGGCGTGGCTGCCGACGTTTCCGTTGACCCAGAACTTGATCGACCGCGGGGTGCGCGGGGATTACGTGAACCTCTTCGTCACCGTCGACTGGACGAATCCGCGGCTCAAGCGTGGACTGCTGCTCGGCACCGCACTCGGACAGGACCGTGCATCGTTGATCCCCGCGCCGGGTGACCCCGGATACGACGCGTACTACACCAAATTCCCTCTGGGCGTTGGTACCTCGCCGCCATTCGGTCCGATCCCCAATGCCGCGCCCGCGCCGTGGGAACCGGCGGGTGGTGGCTAATGCTCCCGCGGATGGTGCGCATCCAGCTCGTGATCTTCTCGATCGCGTCGATCATCGGCGTCGTCGCGATGGTGTTCGCCTACATGCAGGTGCCCACCCTGCTGGGCATCGGGAAGATCACCGTCACACTGGAGTTGCCCTCGTCCGGCGGTCTCTACCGATTCGCCAACGTCACCTATCGCGGTGTGCAGGTCGGCAAGGTGACCGAGATGGACGTGTCCCGCACCCGGGCCACCGCGACGCTGCGGCTCGACACGTCACCCAGGATCCCGGCCGATCTGCAGGCCGAAGTGCGCAGTGTGTCAGCCGTCGGCGAGCAGTACGTCGAACTGCTTCCGCGCACCGACTCTCCACCGTATCTGGAAGACGGATCGGTGATCCCGATGGCCGACACCACGATTCCGCAGCCGGTGAGCCCGATGCTGGAGGAGGTGAACACCTTGATCGCGAGCATTCCCAAGGGCCGCTTGACGGAGTTGATCGACGAATCGTATAAAGCGTTCAATGGGGCCGGTTTCGACATGGGTTCACTGGTGGATTCGTCGGCCACGCTCTCTGAGGCCCTGAACGAGGACGCGTCCCGCTCGGCGACGTTGGCCGAAGACTCCGTGCCCCTGCTGGATTCGCAGGCCCGCTCGACCGACGCGCTCCGTCTGTGGGCCTCCAGCCTTGCCGGTATCACCGGGCAGGTCGTGGCCGACGACGCGCAGATCCGCACACTGCTGGAGGAGGGCCCCGCCGCCGCGAACGAGGCCTCCGGACTGCTCGAGCAGATCAAGCCGACCCTGCCGGTGCTGTTGGCCAACATGACCACCATCGGTCAGGTGGCAGTGACTTATCGGCCCTCGCTCGAACAGGTGCTCGTGCTGCTACCGCCGTTCGTGGCAAACGTGCAGTCGTCCGCTCCCCAAAACAATCCCACCGGTATCGCGTTGGGCGACTTCCGTATTCAGATGGCCGACCCCAATCCGTGTACCGTCGGATTCCTGCCGCCCTCGGAGTGGCGTAGCCCCGACGACCAGACCACGATCGACACGCCAGACGGGCTGTATTGCAAGCTGCCTCAGGACTCGCCGATCGTCGTCCGGGGTGCGCGCAACGCGCCGTGCATGGGGGTTCCCGGTAAGCGGGCGCCCACCGTCGAGCTGTGCTACAGCGACAAGCCTTACGAACCGCTCGCAATGCGGCAGCACTCTCTGGGTGCGTATCCGATCGATCCGAACCTCATCGCACAGGGCGTGCTTCCCGACGATCGGGTCAGGGCGGACGAAAACCTCTTCGCCCCGCTCGAGGGCACGCCACTTCCGCCCGGCGCCGTCCCGAGAGGTCCGCTGCCGCCGATCCCGCCTCCGCCGCTGGCGTCCGGTGCACAGATGCCGTCGCTGCCGCCGAACGCCATCCCGCCCCTGGTGTCTCGGGAGGTGGACCAGCAAGGTGCCAACGCGACTGCACCGCAGCCTGCGACTCCACACGGGCCGCCGGCGCAGGGCCCGCAGCCGGCGGACGGGTCGGCGCCCCCGCCGGGGGCGGTGCCCGCGACCCCGAGTTCTGCCACCACCGGTCCGGCGGAGAGTCCGTCCGTCGCCATCGCGCACTACGATCCGCAGACCGGCCGGTATGCGACACCGGACGGAAACGTCGGCCGCCAAACCGATCTCGTGCAGACCCCGAAGTCGTGGCAGGAGCTGATCTACGAGGGAGGCGCACAGTGATCCGGGCGTTGACGATCGCGGCGACGATCATCGCGGCCGTCCACTTCGCGCCCCCCGCGCAGGCGCAGAACGAGGTCGCGATCAACGGCGTCTTCACCGCGTTCTCCGACGGCCGGTGGGCGAAGACCAACGATTCGCGTCACGACGAGGCAAGCGTCACGCAGACGTGGACCATCACCTCGACGTGTACGACGTATCAGGATTGCACCGGTCGGGTCGAGAGCGATCAGGGCTGGAGCGCGGATCTGGTGTACATGAGCGGCCGGTGGAAGGTCAGCAGGACGGTCCCGGACTGGGAGCCGTGCATCGACGGTACGGCCTACCCGGGCAAACAGGCGTGGGTGTTCTGGCTGGATTATCCGCAGGACCCCAACAAGTACGTCGGGTGGGACAAGACCGAGGGTCCCAGTGGCGCCTGCGGATTCAACAAGGTGCTCGACATCGAGATGCCGTTCACGCTGACCCGCGTGGGTTGACCGCGTGCCGCGGGATGGTCAACGGTAGGTCGACCGAGCTGAGTACGCCAGCTTAGAATAGCATTCACTATTATCATCAAGAGAGAACAAAAATTAGGTTATAGTCGGTCGAAGTGAGCCCTCCGGTCATGATTCAGCGCTGATGTTCACCTTGCGGTTAGACATGCGCGCGCCAGCCAGCGGCGCAGCCGTGAGCGACCTGTACGCAGCGGCCATCGACATGTGCGCGTGGACGGAGACGCGCGGTGCGCTGATCGCGGTGTTGTCCGAGCATCATGGCGCCGACGACGGCCACCTGCCGGTCCCGCTCATCCTCGCATCGGCGATCGCCGCCCGCACCCGGCAGCTTGCGATCCTGCTCGCGGCGGTGCCGATCACGTTCTGGGACCCGGTCCGGCTGGCGGAGGAGATCAGCGTCCTGGACATCATCAGCAAGGGCCGTGTGTCGTATGCCTTCGGCATCGGACACCGCACCGAGGAATACGAGCATTTCGGCGTCGACATGGCCGGGCGCGGCAAGGTGGCCGATGAGTCGCTGGCGCTTCTTCGCCTGCTGCTCGCGGGTGAGCCGGTCGACCGTGGCGGCAGGCGTATACACGTCACACCAGCACCCGTCACGGTCGGTGGTCCGCTCATGCTCGTCGCCGGCGGCAGCAAAGCCGCAGCGCGGCGCGCCGCGAGGCACGGGCTGGGCTTCATCGCGCAGACCGCGTCGTCGGCACTGAAGGAGCTTTATGAAGCAGAGTGCCGCGCCAACGGGCACGAGCCGGGCATCATTCAGTTTCCGGAACCTGGTGCGCCCACAACGGTATTCGTCGCCGACGATGTGGATGCCGCCTGGGCTGAGCTCGGACCACATCTGCTGCACGACGCGGTGACGGCGGCGTCATACCGACACGGCGACGACTCGGTGGCCAGCATCTCGCGAGCCGACACCGTCGCCGCACTGCGGGATCCACAGGGCCCCTACCGGATCTTCACCATCGACGAGGCCGCCGCGTACGTCCGGGGCGGCAAGCCACTGCCGCTTCTGCCGCTCTGCGGCGGTGTCCCACCCGATGTCGCGTGGCCGTACCTGGAACGCGCTGTGATGGCGTCCGAGCGTGCGTGACCGAGAGGAGGATCTGTGACATCTCCGCTGCGAACCGTGGTCTGGTCGACGGGCGGCGTCGGCTCGATCGCCATCGACGCGATCCGCGGCAGACCCGACCTGGAACTCGTTGGGGTGTGGGTGCATTCGGAGACGAAACTCGGCAAAGACGCGGGCGTGCTCGCCGGTATCGACCCGATCGGAGTGACAGCCACCAACGACCGGGCGGCGCTCATCGCGCTGCGGCCCGACTGTGTGGTGTACGCCGCCAGCGGCCCCGAACGCGACGCGGGAGCCGTGCCCGATTATCTGAACTTGCTCGAAGCGGGGATCAACGTCGTGTCGACGTCGTCGACCAGCCTGGTGTACCCGCCGGCGTACTACTCGCCCGAGTGGCGTGCCCAGATGGAAGATGCGGCCAGGACGGGTGATGCGTCGTTCTATGCGTCGGGCATCTTCCCTGGCTTCGGCTCCGACGAGCTCGCGCTGTCGCTTGCGACTCAGTCGAAGAAGATCCGCTGCCTCAAGGTCACCGAGGTCGCGCTCAACGATCACTATCCAGTGGCCGACGTGATGATGAACGGCATGGGCTTCGGTCGCCCGCTCGACTTCGAACCGCTGTTGAAGACACCGGGTTTCATCGAAATGGCATGGCGAGCGCCGATCTGCCTGATGGCCGCGGGACTGGGTGTCGAGGTCGAGGAGGTCCGGGGAACACTGGACCGCCGCCGCACCCATCGTGACATCGAGGTGGCCTTCGGCACGATCAAGGCGGGCACCTGCGGCGCAGTCAGCACCCGGGCGGCCGGAGTGGTCAACGGCCGGGAGGCCATCGTCGTCGAGCACATCATCCGGATGGCACGCGACGTCGCGCCGGACTGGCTCGCTTCGGAGTTCGACGCGACATACCGCGTCGACATCGAGGGCGATCCCGACATTCACTGCGCGATGAATGTGGGGGCGGGGCAGGGGCACGCCGCGGGCCACGCGGCGATGACCGCCACCGCGATGCGGGTGGTCAATGCCATTCCCTATGTCGTTGCGGCTCCCTCGGGCCTGCTGAGCTCATTGGACCTACCGGACACCCTGCCGCGCCACGCATTCGATTGATTCACAAAGGAGATCTGGATATGCCGACCCGAGGGATGACCCGATGACCGGCGCACACACCGTCGACCTGTATTACGACCCGTTCGATTTCGCGATCGACGACGATCCGTACCCGATCTGGAAGCGGATGCGGGACGAAGCGCCGCTCTACCACAACGAGAAATACAACTTCTATGCGTTGAGTCGCTACGAGGACGTCGCGCGCGAGCTTCACAACTGGGACACCTACCGGTCCGGCAGGGGCACCACGATGGACGTCATCATGAGCGGCGTCGAAGTGCCGCCCGGCGTCATCCTCTTCGAAGACCCGCCGCTTCACGATCTCCATCGGCGGGTGCTGTCCAAGGTTTTCACGCCCCGCCGGATGGAGGCCATCGAGCCGCTGACCCGTCAGTTCTGTGTCCGGGCGCTTGATGCACTGGCCGGCTCCTCACGGTTCGATGTCATCTCGGATTTCGGCGCGTTGATCCCGATGCGGACTATCGGTTATCTCCTGGGCATACCCGAAGAAGGGCAGCAGCAGATCCGGGACAACACAGATGCGTCGATCGGGCTGAAGGAAGGTAGCTTCCGGTCGGTGTCGGCGGCGACCTTCGAGAATTCGTACCAGCTTTTCGCCGACTACATCGAGTGGCGTGCCGAGCATCCATCCGACGATCTGATGACCCAGTTGCTCAATGCGCAGATCGAGGAGGACGGACAGCTGCGACCGTTGACCCGCATCGAAGTCCTGACCTATACCAGCATGATCGCCGGTGCCGGCAACGAAACGACGACCCGGCTGATCGGATTCATCGCCCAAGTACTCGCCGAGCATCCCGAACAGCGACGCGAACTCGTCGACGACCGTTCCCTGATTCCCGGGGCCATCGAAGAGGTGCTGCGGTACCAGGCGCCCTCGCCGGTGCAGGCACGCTATGTCGCCCGCGACACCGTATGCCGCGGGCAGCCGATTGCCGAAGGCTCGATCATGTTGCTGCTCAACGGATCGGCCAACCGGGACGAGCGGCACTACCGCGATGGTGAGAGCTTCGACATTCACCGCACCGGGCCACATCTGTCGTTCGGACAGGGTTTGCATTTCTGCCTGGGCTCCTCTCTGGCCCGCATGCAGGCCAGAGTCGCACTGGAAGAACTGCTCAGCCGGTGGCCCGAGTGGGAGGTCGACTACGAGAATGCCGCGATGGCGCACACCTCGAGTGTGCGGGGCTGGGGCAAGCTCCCGATGATCGTCGGCTGATCAGTTGTCGCGGTTGGTCACTCCCCGCAACAGCGTGTCGCGGATGTGAACCTGGGATGCGCGCGTCCCGAGGTCGTGCAGGATGTTCTCCGGAATCCACCCGACGCCGATCACCGCGCGGGCGAGCATCTCGTTCGACGGGCTGTCGATTTTGATCTCGCCCGAGTGGATCCCTTCGGCGAGAAGCGCTTTCATCTGCTTGACGCGTTTCGTGAAGAGCCAGCCGGGATTGGGCGTATCCGGTGGTGACTGACGCATCCACGCCAACTGGATGCGGAACTCGTCCCCGAAGCGGTCCAGCACGTTGGTGTTGATCCACGACAGCGCATCGATCTTCTCGACGGGGGAGGAACTCGAGCCGAGCACGCTTGTCCAGCCCTGGGCGACCCGTTCACCGAACGACCGCATGATCGAGACCAACAGCTGGTCTTTCGACCCGATCAGCCGGTAGACCGTGCCGGTGCCCAGCCCCGCCGCCGAGGCGATGTCTCTGATCGTGGTGACCTCATAGCCCCTGCGTCCGAACTCCGCCCTGGCCACGGCGCGGATGTGTGCACCCTTGTCGTCGGGGTCGTCGAGTCCTTCCCAGGACCGCACGACCTCATCGGCCGCGACGAAGGCGGGGGAGGCGTCCAACGCCGCGTCGGTAATGGGTGTCGTGGCCAGACCCTCCAGCAGGATCCGACACAGCAGAGTGGCCGCCCTGTCCGCACTTGCCTTGTGCCGTATGACGTCGAGGCCGACCTGCAGCATCGTCTGGACTATGCGGTCGGCGAGCACCGGCAGGTCCACGTCGGCCCGGACATACCCGCTCCATCTCGCAGCGCGCAGCGTCTGCAGCATCGCCTGCAGAATCGCGGTCGGGCGCTGCTGCGCCAGTGCGGTCAGTTCGGGATTGGACGACGGTCCCTCGTAGAATGTCATCTGCAGCGCCGCACGGTGGGTCACCGCGCACTGCGCAATCGCCGCACCGAGGTCGACGAGGCGGTCGAACGCGGACAGCGACGTCGGATCGTCCAGTCGGCGCTGCGCCTGTTCCGCGATGCGGTCCAAGTCGGCGTGGTAGCGCCTGAGCAATTCGACGAGGATCGCTTCCTTGGACTCGAAATGGTGGTAGAGACTGCCCGGCAGGATGCCTGCGGCATCGGCGATCTCCTGAAGCGATGTCCGCAGGCCGGAGGTGGCGATCAGAGACGCCGCGGTGTGCAGGATCTCGGTACGGCGGGTCCCGTCGTCGTACGAGTGGCCGGCGTGAACGGCGAGGTCGGCCTTCGGCGTCACGCGTGGACGCCCCACAGCACCTCCAAGGAACCGTCTCCCGTCATCTGTTTGGTCGCCCTGACCAGATGTTTGGTAGACGCTACCAGAAGTTCGGCCGACGCCCAGCCGTGTGCATAGTAAAAGCCCCGGTAGATCGGTTGCGCAGGGTTGTCGACCTGGTTCTCGCCGATCGCCCAGATCAGACGGAACAAAGGTTAGGTAATGTTAAGGCGCCGGGTGACCGCGAAGACTTCGTCGTAGATCGATCCGGGGATGGTGAACGGCTCCGTTGCGGCCACTTGCGCAAAATGCTCGGCGATGTCGTCGGCCGTCGGATAGGTGTCCCGCGGTGCCAGCCAACCATCGCTCAACCCGACGAACACCCGGGCGAACCGGCCCGCACATGCCGAGAAATTCTGGTGGCCGAAGTCGCATGCCCGGCTGGCGAGGAACACCACGATGGGCGCTACCAGTTCGGGCCGGATGGCCGCGAAGAACCCGTTGTCCTCAAGGGCTTTCGGATCGCCGAGCGTTTCGGTGACCATCCGCGAGAGGCCGAAGGGCAACACGGTGTTCGCCCGGATCCCATGTGGTTCGCCTTCGAGCGCGATCACGTTGGCCAGGCCCACGATCCCGGCCTTGGCTGCGGCGTAGTGCGCTTCCAGGTGCTGCCCGAACAGGCCCGCCGACGACGCGATGAACACGAACCGGCCGTAGCCCTGCGCCTTCATCTTCCGGTAGGCGGGCTGGGCGAGGTAGAAGCCGCCATCGAGATGGACCCGCAGCATGCGCCGCCAGTCATGGGGTGTCAGTTCGTCGAACGGGATGGCGTTGAAGATTCCGGCATTGCTGATCACCGCATCGAGCCGGCCGAACGATTCCACGGCAGTACGCACGATCGCTTCGCCGCCTTCTGCGCTGTCCACCGAGTCGTGTGACGCGACGGCCGCCCCGCCCTCAGCCGTGATTTCGTCGACGACCTGATCCGCGACCGTGTTGTCCTCGCCCTCACCGGCCATGGTGCCGCCCACATCGTTGACCACGACTGACGCTCCGCGCCTTGCTAGCTCGAGCGCGTAGACGCGGCCGAGGCCACGGCCTGCGCCGGTCACCACGGCGACCTGGCCGTCGAAGTCGATCAATCGATCCTCCGGTCATTGACTGGCGGTGATGCCGGACTCTACGGTGGAACAGATATTTGGTCAAGAAGGGTGTGGCGTGGAACAGGCAGCGGCAACGGCCGACGGCGGCCCGCATCGGCTCGCGCTGCTGGCGTCCGCACTGGCCGGCCGCACCGTCGCGGTCGCCGATGGCGAACGCGGCGAACGCGCTTGGACCGACGGCGTCACGATCTTCCTCGACGGTGCGGCGAGCCCTTCCGAACAACTCGAATCGGTGGCAGTTCAGGCCTGCCTTCTGGCGGGCGGCAGCCTCGAACCGGCTCTGGTGCGCAAGCTTGTTCGACGCACAGCCCTGGCGCGGAGGTATCTCGCGTTCGAGGCCCAGCGCGCCCTGTCGGCCAACGACGAACTGCTGCCGCGGTCCGTGCGCCGGCTGATCGACTTCGAGACCGCGACACGCTCCGACTCTCCGGAGGCGTCGCTGGCCCTTGCGGCAGAGGACACCGGAATCGCCGATCCGCCCATAAGTTTTGGTGCCATCAAGGCACGCAGGCTGTTGGCCACGCCGGCGTCTCATGCCGAGGCGCACACCGCGCACGTGCCCCGCAAAGAGGCGCGCAAGGAGCTGGCCGAACTCGACGAGGCCGCCGAAGACGGTCAGGACGTGATGGATCCGTTCTCCAGTCCGGTCGGCGGAGGCGGAGTAGCGGGAAAGTTGTTGCAGCGCATGATGAGCCGTGTCCGCCAGCTCAGTGGCGGCGGCCCACCGGGTGCGGACACGCCGACCCACCGGTCGGCGAAGGGCATACGTGGCTCGGGCGCGGTGACCTCGGTGGCGGCCGCGTTGTCGGATTCCGTGGACGCCGGAGACAACGGGACTGGCGGGCACAGCTATCCCGAATGGGACGTACGCCGTAAGCGATATCGGCGTGACTGGTGCACCGTGCACGAGATCGAACCACTCGCCGACGGCCTCAAAGCCCTACCGCGCCCCGACGTGCACGCACTGCGGCGGCCGTTGACCCGGTTGGGAATCGGGCTCGACAGATGTCACCGCCAGGCGCAGGGCGACGACATCGACGTCGACGCGGCGGTCGAGGCCAGGGTCGAATTGCTGGCCGGCTCAGCCCCTGACGAGGCCGTCTACGTCGACAGCCTGCGCCGCCGTCGTGATCTCGCCGTACTCGTCCTGCTCGACGTGTCTGGTTCTGCAGGCGAAGCCGGTACGTTCGGCGAGAACATTCACGAGCAACAGCGGGCAGCCGCGGCCGCGCTGACCATCGCGCTGCACGAACTCGGCGACCGCGTCGCGCTCTACGCATTCCGGTCGCAGGGCCGTGCTTCGGTGAATCTGATGCCGGTCAAGGGATTTGACGACCCGATGAACGCACGGGTGATGCAGCGACTGCAGGGCTTAGAGCCGGGAGCGTATTCCAGGCTGGGCGCGGCGATCCGCCACGGCACCTCGGTGATCGCCGACAAGGCGGGCACCAAACGCCGCCTGCTCGTCGTGCTGTCCGACGGACTGGCCTACGACCACGGATACGAACGGGTGTACGGCGCCGCCGACGCACGTCGTGCGCTTGCCGAAGCGCGGCGGCAGGGCATCGGTTGTCTGTGCCTGACCATCGGCGCGGCCACCGACACAGGCGAGCTTCGCAAGGTTTTCGGCAGCGCCGCACACGCGTCGATTCCCAAACCGAGACAACTCGCGGAGGTGATCGGACCATTGTTCCGCGCGGCGTTGCGCACCGCTGATCTCCGCCGGCGGGCCGCGTGACCGTGCGCCCGCCTTGAACCAAACTTCTGTTCCGCGCTACATTGCCTGCGAAGCGTCGCGAGGAGGAAACGATGCCGGTGAATCCCACACCGAGTCCGGCCAGGCCGTACTACGTGCCCGTCGCGAACGAGGAACAGGTCTTCAAGGCCGCGTACCACCAGGGGCTGTCCGTCGTATTGAAGGGCCCCACAGGTTGCGGTAAGACCCGGTTCGTCGAGGCGATGGCCCACGATCTGGATCGGCCCCTCGTCACCGTCGCGTGCCACGACGACCTGACCACCGCGGACCTCGTGGGCCGCTTCCTGTTGCGTGGCGGTGAGACCGAATGGGTGGACGGCCCGCTGACGCATGCGGTTCGCGAAGGTGCGATCTGTTACCTCGACGAAGTGGTGGAAGCTCGGCAGGACACCACGGTCGTGCTCCATCCGCTGGCCGATCACCGCCGCCAGCTCCCGATCGAGCGGTTGGGTGTCACCTTGGCCGCCGCTCCGGGCTTCTGCCTGGTGGTTTCGTACAACCCCGGATATCAGAGCGTGCTCAAAGACCTCAAGGACTCGACGCGCCAGCGGATGGTCGCCATCGAGTTCGGCTTTCCCGCGCCTGACGTCGAGGAGAAGATCCTCGCCACCGAGGCCGGTATCGACCACGAACGCGCGGCGGAACTGGTACGACTCGGTCAGGCGATCCGACGGTTGGAAACCGGGGGATTGCGGGAAGTGGCCTCCACGCGCGTGCTGATCGCTGCGGGCCGGCTGATCGCGGCCGGACTGAGCCCGCATGATGCCGCGCGGGCCGCGATAGCGGGGCCGCTGACCGACGATTCAACTGTGGCGCGCGGACTTGTCGAGATGATCGACGTCTACCTCGGCGAACAGTCCGAAGCTCGGTGATTGACGCTGAGGCGCTGCCTCGATAGTGTCTGAACAAATTTTAGGTTTCATCTCGGCACCGCGGAGCTGCACGCCAACGGAGGTTGCATGTCGTACGAGAGCAGCGCAGAGCCGATCAAGTTCGGCTACCTGATGGACTTCAAACTCCCGGACCTGTATCCGCAGGAGATGAAGGAGGATCTGTCGAACCCCTTCGAGCTGATCTTCGGAGAAGCCGTCGAAGAGGGCGTGATCGACCGGCCGATCCAGATCATCTACAGGGAAGTCGAAGGACTGCCGAAGGGGTCGGTCAAGGCGGTCATCGACGCATACGGCGAGCTCGTCGACGAGGGATGTCTCGCAGTCTTCGGCCCACACATCACAGACAACTGTGTTCCGACGCGGGAGGCGATCGAGGAGCGGTTCAAGGTGCCGGCGCTCAGCGTGACGGGCAGCGACGCGTGGCTCGGCGAGTGGACCTTCTCGTTCCCGCAGGGGTCGCTGACCGACGAACCGATCTTCTGGGCGGATCTGCTCGCCAAGGGCGGGCACGTCGAGGTCGGTGTCCTCATGGAACAGTCGCTGGTCGGCGAGACGTATGTGAAGAACTTCCGAAAAGCATGTCGCGGTAAGGGCATTCGCATCGTCGCCGAAGCCGCGATCGCGCAGACCGCGCAGGATGTGTCCGAGGCGGTGCGGACGCTTCACGAGGCCAAAGCTCAGGCCATCGTGCACGCCGGATTCGGCTTCGGCATCGTCTTCGTCAATCCCGCACTTGAGGAACTCGGTTGGGATCCGCCGCGGTTCACAAGCACCGCGTTCCAGAACGCGTGGATCAACCCGATCATGTGGAACGCGTTCATGGGCTGGACCGGTGTCGACCAGTACGACGAGGGAAACCCAGTCGGCCAGCGCTTCCTCGACAAGTACCAACTGAAGTTCGGTCGCCGCCCCGAATATTGCGTGCCGGTGGTGAACTGCGATGTCGCGACCGCGTTGCTTCGCGCCTGCGCCGACGCTCATCCGTTGAGTCCCCGAGGGGTGAAAGAAGCGCTGGAGCGGGTGAAGATGATGCCCGCCGCGGCGGGGGCGCCCGGCACCCGGGTGTCATTCGGCAACTGGACACGACGCGCATGGATGGGCGCCGGCTACCTCGTCGCCCGTCGACTCGACGCCGACGGCGTCAACTCCCATCTCGTCGATCGATTCGGTGAGGAGTGATCGTCGATGGCAACGCAGGAAGCAACGCCGGCGCCGGAAAGACCTGCCGCTGAAGAGAAACGCGGCTCGTGGCAGGCGGCGGTGTGGATCGCCGTCGCCCTCGTACTGCTTGTCCTGATCGCGGTCAACGCGCGCCAAGGCGCGGTGTCACCCCGGATTCGCAACCCCGCCGTCGAAGGGGCGCCGCGCCCGGTCGAGCCCCTTTTCGGCTATGACAACTGGCTCGACCTGTTCCAGATCTTCACGATCATCTCGATGTCGATCATCATCGTCGTGTACGTGGTGGCTTGGCGCCGTTACGGCGCCCACCCCGTGCTGCTGATGGGCATCGTCACGACGTTGATCGTCTGGCAGGACCCGATCATGAACTGGTCGCCGTTCGCGGTGTACAACCCTGAGTTGTGGCACTGGCCCGAAGACTGGCCGCTGGTGTCGATCTCGCCGACGGTGGAACCGTTCCTGGTGATCGGCTACATCATGTTCTATCTCGGGCCGTACTTCCCGGCCAACTGGATCCTTCGCAGGCTGCAGGCCAAGCGACCGCCGACGGCGTTCGTCTGGCGTCATCCGTTGATCAGCATGGCGTTGCTGATCCTGCCGATCGGGTTCCTGATCGACATGATGCTCGAGGTCACCTTGGTGCGGACCGGCTTCTACATCTACTCCCAGGTGATTCCGTTCGGTTCGATATTCGTCGGCGAGACATACCAGTTCCCGCTCATCTGGGAATCGGTGATGGTCACGTTCGTGATGATCCCGGCCGGCGTGCTGCTCTACCGCGACGACACGGGCCGCACCGTCGCCGAGAAGTTGGCGCAGCGCGCGCGGATTTTTGTCGGTCGGCCGGCACTGGGCATGTTCGTGGTGATGTTCGTGATCATCAACCTTGCGTACTTCGCCTACGGCACCGGCTTTGCGATCATCAAATGGACCAGGACCGCAACCTCAGTGGCCTGCCCGTGGCCGTACCCGGAAGCCAAAGTGTATGACCCACAGGGCTTCTACGAGGAGAACGGACATCCGGGCCCATACTCGGTGGGCATCTGGTCGACGTGGATGAGTATGCAACCCGACGGCAGGCCCGATGTCGAGTTGGGGTCCAAGAGTGACCGCTGCGCACCGGATGCCCCCAATGGCTGAACCGCGCAGCGTCGTCATCACCGGCGCGTCGAGGGGTCTTGGCTTCGCGTCGGCGACGCACCTCTACCGGCAGGGGTGGCGTGTCGTCGCCGCAATGCGATCGGCCGACACCGGCATCAAGGCGCTTCGCGAGGCGACCGGCGCAGGTGAGGACGATCCCCGGCTGGTCTGTGTTCCGGTGGACCTCACCGTGCCGGCATCGATCACCGCGGCCGCGGCGGACATCCAGGAAGCCGTCGGAGCGCCGTACGCTTTGGTGCACAACGCGGGGATTTCCGCGGCGGGCATGGTCGAGGAGACGCCGCCCGACCTGTGGCAGCGGATGTTCGCGACCAACATCTTCGGGCCCGTGCTGTTGACCAAGGAGCTGCTGCCGTCGATGCGGGCGGCCGGGGCCGGACGAATCGTGCTGGTGTCCAGTCAGGGCGGCGTGCGCGGAATGCCCGCGACTGCACCGTATTCCGCGGTCAAGGGCGCCCTCGAGAGGTGGGGCGAGTCGATGGCGGGAGAGGTGGCACCGTTCGGCATCGGTGTGACGATCATCGTCACGGGCACCTACGACACCGAGATCATCACCGACGCGGGCACCACCGACTGTCGTGACCTCGACGGCCCGTACGCCCGTCACCATCAGACCATGGACAAGCGGGGCCGCGCCGCGATGCGGATGGCCGCCCGGTCTCCGGACAAGTTCGCCGCGGGCCTGGCGAAGGCGCTCGACAGCAGGAAACCGTTCGTCAAGACGGCAGTCGGGCCTGACGCACGAATGCTACTGATCGCCAACCGAATACTCCCTTCGGCCGGGTTACATCAGATGACCCGGCTGATGATGGGCATCCCGCGGTTCGGCGCACTACGGCCAGGAGGCAGCACCGGTGGCTGACACACCAGCAGTCCGTTTCGAAACGAAGATGATGATCGACGGCAAGCTCGTCGATGGACGCGCGGGCACCTTCACCAACATCAACCCCGCGACTGAGGAAGTGCTCGGCGAAGTGGCCGACGCGTCGAAGGCCGATATGCACCGCGCGATCGACGCGGCCCGACGTGCGTTCGACGAGACGGACTGGGCCAGCAATCATGCGTTCCGGCAACGGTGCCTGCTGCAATTGCAGGAGGCGCTGGAAGCCGAACGGGAGGAGTTGCGCGAGGAGCTCATTCTCGAGGTCGGGTGCCCACGAGCCATCACCCACGGTCCTGCGCTGGACGCACCGCTTTCGGACGCGCTGAGATACCCCGCCAAGCTGATCGACGAGTACCCGTGGGAAACCTCGCTCGGCGACGCCGTCGTGTCGGTCACCGGAGTCAACACCACCCGCAAGGTATGGCGCGAGCCCGTCGGTGTCGTCGGGGCGATCGTGCCGTGGAACTTCCCGTTCGAGGTGACCATCCAGAAGATCGGCCAGGCGTTGGGAACAGGGTGCACCGTCGTTCTCAAGCCGGCACCGAACACGCCGTACAACGCCACCCGGCTGGGCCGGCTGATCGCCGAGAACACCGACATCCCAGCGGGTGTCGTCAACGTCGTCACCGCTTCGGATCATTTCGTCGGTGAGGAACTCACGCTGTCGCCGAAGGTCGACCTGATCTCGTTCACCGGATCGACGGTGGTCGGACAGCGGATCATGGAAAAGGGCGCCGCGACGATGAAGCGCCTGTTCCTCGAACTCGGCGGCAAGTCCGCGACCATCGTTCTGGAGGACGCTGATTTCGCGTTCGGCTGCATGATGGGCATCGCCCCGTGTATGCACGCCGGCCAGGGGTGTGCCAACCCGACCCGTTTGCTTCTCCCGCGGAGCCGATACGACGAGGGCGTCGAGATCCTCAGAGGCATCTACGAAGGTGTCGCGGCCGGCGATCCACAGGATCCGGCGACCCTGTGCGGCCCCGTCATCTCCGACAAACAACGCAGCCGTATACGGGGCTACATCCAGAAGGGGATCGACGAAGGGGCGACCCTGCTGGTCGGCGGCGCCGAGGCTCCCGAGGGCATGGAGAAGGGATTCTTCGTCAAGCCAACGCTTTTCGTCGATATCGACAATTCGATGACCATCGCTCAGGAGGAAATTTTCGGGCCCGTGCTATCGGTGATCCCGTACGACGACGAGGACGATGCGGTGCGCATCGCCAACGACAGCCCGTACGGTCTGGCCGGCAACGTCATGGCGGGCACTGTGGACCGGGCGCTTTCCGTGGCGAAGCGGCTACGCGCAGGTTTCATCGGTTTGAACGGCACAGCCGGATACGGCGCCGACACCCCATTCGGCGGATACAAGGCGAGCGGCGTCGGCCGGCAGAACGGCGTCGCTGGATTCGACCAGTACACCGAGATCAAGTCCGTCGCTTACCCCGCCTGCTGACGAGCGCTCGCGCGAGGAACCAAGGCCCGAAGGAGGATTTCGTGCAACAGCTATTCGATGACCTCGAGGACTTCGGGGAGTTCGACGACTTCGTGTCCGGCGATGTCCGCGACCCGTACACCGAACTCGCGAGGCTGCGCCGGGAAGAGCCGATCCAGAAGATCGAGATCCCCGGGATCCCGGGGCAAGAGGGCAAGCCCATCGTCATGGTGTACCGCTATGAAGAGGCCCAGCAGATGCTTCGGGACAACGAGACGTTCTCGTCCTCCATCATCATTCAGGCGTTCGGCGACGTTTTCGGCAAGTTTGTGATGCTCGGCATGGACGAACCCGAACACGGCAGGCACCGAGCGCTGGTGGCAAAAGCGTTCTCCCAGAAGGCGTTGGCCCGCTGGGAAGACCAGCTGGTCACCGCGATCGGCAACGCGCTGATCGACCGCTTCGCGGACCGGGGCAGCGCGGACCTGGTCAAGGAATTCACCTTCCCGTATCCGACGCTGATCATCGCCGGCCTGCTCGGCCTTCCCCAGAAGGACTACGCGCAGTTCCAGAAGTGGTCGATCTCGCTGCTGTCGTTCACCGTGAATCCCGAACGTGGCCGCGAAGCCTCGCAAGCGCTGGCAGAGTACTTCGCCCCGATCCTCGCCGCGCGCCGCGAGGACCCGCGCGACGACCTGATCAGCGGGCTGGCGGCCGCGGAGATCGACGGCGAGAAACTCAGCGACGAGGAGATCTTCTCGTTCCTACGCCTGCTGCTGCCCGCCGGTGTCGAGACGACCTATCGGTCACTGGGTAACCTCCTGTTCGCCCTGCTGTCCAACCCCGATCAGCTCGAGGCCGTCCGCAACGATCGCTCACTGATTCCGCAGGCGATCGAAGAAGGCGTCCGGTGGGAGCCTCCGCTGATCATGATCACCCGGGTGGCAAACCGCGACACCGAACTGGGCGGCGTACAGATTCCCGAAGGGTCGTCGGTCATGCCGGTGCTCGGCGCCGCGAACCGGCAGGAGGAACGCTTCCCCGATCCCGACCGGTTCGACATCTTTCGGGAGGCGAAGGCCAACATCGGCTGGGGCCACGGCGTTCACGTCTGCCTCGGCATGCATTTGGCCCGGCTCGAGATGCGCGTGGCGCTGAACCTGCTGTTCGATCGCCTGCCGAATCTGCGATTGGACCCCGACGCCGAAGACCCGTACATCCGCGGTCAGGCGTTCCGCTCGCCGACGTCCGTTCCGGTTGTTTTCGACCCGGCCGGCCGAGCCGGCGATTCGACACCGGCCGGCCGAGCCGGCGATTCGACACCGGCCGGCCGAGCCGGCGATTCGACACCGGTGAGGAGCACTTCGTGACCGACTTCGAGACGGTGGACTTCTTCACCGACGAATCACTTGTGCCCGACCCGTACCCCTACTTCGACCACCTGCGGTCGAAATGTCCGGTGGCCAGGACCACCCCGTTCAATGTGCTGGCCGTCACCGGCTATGACGAGGCCCTGGCTGTCTACCGAGACCCGTCGTTCTCGTCGTGCGTGTCGGTCGCCGGGCCGTTCTCCGGTATGCCCTTCGGGCCTGGCGAGACCGACGACGTCACGGAGCTGATCGAGAAGCATCGCGACGCCGTTCCGATGGCCGAACACATCACGTCACAGGATCCACCGCTGCACACCCGAACTCGCGGCTTGCTGAACAAGCTGATCACCCCGAAGCGCCTCAAGGAGAACGAGGACTTCATGTGGCGGCTGGCCGATCGGCAACTGGACACGTTCATCGAGAAGGGCGGCTGTGAGTTCCTCGGCGATTACGCAAAGCCGTTCTCCCTGCTGGTCATCGCCGACCTGCTCGGTGTGCCCCCGGAGGACCACGACGAGTTCAAGGCGGTGTTCGCGCTCGAGACCGTCGGTGAGTTGGGCAAGGAAGCGCCCACGTCCCACAATCCGCTGCAGTGGCTCAACGAGAAGTTCTACGCCTACATCGAAGACCGCAGACGCTCACCGCGCGAGGACGTGCTGACCGAACTCGCACAGGCCAGGCACGAAGACGGGTCGACACCCGACATCGAGGATGTCATGAATCTGTCGACCTTTCTGTTCGCTGCAGGCACCGAGACAACGACGAAGCTGGTCAGCTCGGCGGTCCGATTCATCGGCGACAACGATGGATTCGAGACGGAACTACGTGACGACCGCAGCAAGATTCCGGCCTTCCTGGAAGAGACGCTGCGGATGGAAAGCCCGGTGAAGTCGCACTTCCGGATGGCGCGCACGACGACGAAGGTCGGCGATGTCGAGGTGCCTGCGGGGACGACGGTCATGCTGCTGCCGGGGGCCTGCAACCGAGATGAACGGAAGTTCCCCGAGCCCAATACTTTCCGAGCCGACCGCGCCAATGTGCGCGAGCAGATCGCGTTCATCCGGGGGGTGCACAGCTGCCCCGGGGCGCCGCTGGCTCGCGCCGAAGGACGGATCTCGTTGAACAGGATCCTCGACCGGATGAGCGATATCACGATCTCCGCCGAGCACCACGGACCCCCGGGAAACCGCAGGTACACCTACGAGCCGACGTTCATCATGCGTGGCCTCAGCGAACTGCACATCACCTTCACACCGATCGCCTGAACTGGGCGAAAAGGAGCGCGAAATGGCTGGAAAGCTCGACGGCAAGGTGGCTTTCATCACGGGTGCGGCGCGTGGTCAAGGCCGCGCGCACGCGATCGCGATGGCGAAGGAGGGCGCCGACATCATCGCGGTCGACATCTGCCGCGACATTCCGTCCAACCCATACCCGTTGGCGACACCGGAGGATCTCGCCGAGACGGAACGCTCGGTGAAGGGGACAGGAAGACGCGTGGTGGCCCGGGTCGCCGACGTTCGTGAGCGCCACGAACTGCGCGATGCCGTCGAGGCAGGCGTCGCCGACCTCGGCAAGATTGACATCGTCGTGGCGAATGCGGGCATTCTGCCGATGGCCATGGGAAATCCGGATCCCATGGGGTTCGTCGACGCGTCCGATGTCGATCTGGTGGGCGTGATGAACACGGTTGCGGTGGCCATCCCGCATCTACCCGACGGTGCATCGATCATCGTGACGGGATCCACGGCGGGCATGATCCGCGGCACCACCACAAGCCCGGACATGGGGCCCGGCGGTGCCGGTTACGGGTGGAGCAAGCGCGTCGTGATCGAGTACGTCGAGGAGATGAGTCTGCACCTGGCGCCGAGGATGATCCGCGTCAACGCCATCCATCCGACGAACTGCAACACACATCTGCTTCAGAACGAAGGCATGTACGGAGTCTTCCGGCCCGACCTCATCGCCGAAGGCAAGAAGCCGACGCGTGAGGAGGCCGAACCGCTGTTCTCGATCTTCCAGGCCATGCCGATTCCGTATATCGAACCGGAAGACATGGCGAATCTCGGCGTGTTCCTCGCCAGTGACGACAGCCGTTACATAACCGGTCAGCAGATCCGCGTCGACGCGGGGTCACTTCTGAAGTGGCCCAACGGTCCCGGCGGTTAGGCGGAGCGAAAGCTACGGTCGGTGCAGGAAGCCGTGCAGGATCGCCTGGACGAGTTCGTCGACGATCGCCTCCCGCGCCGGCGGCTTGGTCCCGAAGAACGTCGACCGCAACGCCACCATCCCGACGATCATCGCCACGGTCGAGTGCGCCGGCAGATCCGGTTGACCCGAGTGCAGTCCGCGAAGGTGCATACCCTCTGCGCTGATCTGGCCGAGCAAGGCGAGCGCTCGCCTGATGTCGGCGATGCCGGCACTCTCGATCTCCTCCTCACTGAGGCCGTCGGATGCGACGAGGGTGAGCAAGAGACCCTTGTGGTCGACGAGAACGTCGTAGAGGCGCCCGACGAACTGCCGGGACAGTTCCTCTTCGTCGGTCGCCTCGGGATCGACGGCCTGCCACGTCTTGCCGAAGTCGGCGACGAAGTCGGTGAAGGGCAGCACGAGCGCTTCGCGGAACAGGCCGGCCTTGGAACCGAAGTGGCGGAACAGAAGATACTCGGTCACGCCGGCGGCCTCGGCGATCTCACGGGTCGTCGTGGCCCGGTAGTCCCGGCGAGCGAACAGTTCACGGGCGGCGTCGAGCAGGAGCCGGCGCGCCTCGCCACGGGGCCGGCGTACGGCCGCCGACGACGCGGCTGACCGGGCCGACTTTTTGGGCGAACCTCGCTGGGGCATCGGTGATCACGATAGCGGTCCTTGACCTCGCCACTGTAATAGTGTGCACTATTACCAGTCGTACGGAAGGGGTGTGGCCGTGGGCCAACTCATCATGCTCGGAACGCTGTTCGGGTTGATCGTCCTGATCTTCGGCTTGGTCTTCTACTTCGATCCCGAAGCGCGCGGCGCCGCGGGCGACGATCGCGACCGATGAACACCGAGCTGACGCCGCTACTGGCAGCGGCGAACGCTTTCGGCTGGCTCAGCGGCATCGGGTTCACCGTCGCTGGAATCTATCTGAGCGTTCGCCGTGGCCGACTGCACCCGTTACTGCTGCTGTGCATTTCGGCGATTTCGTTCTCATGGATCGAGGCGCCCTACGACTGGGCGATGTACGCGCAGTTCCCACCCGCGCTTCCCCGCATGCCGTCCTGGTGGCCGTTGAACATGACCTGGGGTGGACTGCCGTCGTCGGTCCCGCTGGGCTACATCGGTTATTTCTGCATTCCAGCCGTCGTCGGTGCCGCGCTCGGCCGACGGCTGAGCGCGCGGTTCCGATGGCGCGCGCCGATCACGCTGCTGATCGTCGGCTTCGCGGTGGGGTTCTGCTGGGCGTTACTGTTCAATGCCGGCCTCGGCGCCCGGCTCGGCGTCTTCTACTACGCCTACGTGATTCCCGGGCTCGGACTGTTCGAGGGGACTCTGCACCAGTACCCGATCTATGACGCCATCGCGATGGGCATTCAGATGATGGTGTTCACCTACCTGCTCGGCCGCACGGATTCGCAGGGGCGAAATGTGATCGAGATGTTCGCCGACAAGGTGTCGAAGACGCGGGTCCAAGCCGCGGTCGTCTCCATCGTTTCCGTCATCGTCGTCGGAAACGTCCTCTACGGCGCTGTTTTCGCACCACACCTTCTGACGAAACAGTTGGGTTACGTGACCTCGGGACCTGACGTGCAGTTGTTCCCCGGTGTGCCGAACCAACCCAGATAGGCTGTTGTCACGCTACTTTCGGAAGGGTAACCCCAACTTGCTCGAATAGCCGGAAAACGAAAAGCGGCGGCCGTATCCTCCCGGCATACGAAGATTTTCGGTCGGTCGAGGAGGGGCACGCGTGAACCTCAATCCGCTCCGTTCGGTCGTGTTGGCGCTGTCGGCGGTGATGCCGGCCGCCGTCGTGGTGGGTTCACCTACGGCGGCGGCGGACTGCACGGACGCAGGCGCCGCCACGGTCTGTGCACAGGGGTCGGTTCGTGGCGGAGGCCCCGATGCACCGCAAGCCGGACCGGTCTATCCGGGATACTGTGCAGACCCCTGGTATTGCAGCGATGACTGGGGGATCGACATCGTCATCGATCGTCCGGATCGACCCGACCGCCCCGGCGGTGATGGCCGCGGACCGCGTTGAGCTTCAAGCAGTCTCGTCGACTATCCGAGTGAGGAGTCCCATATGTTGACCCGAAAGGCAATTGGCGCAACCCTGACCGCCGGCGCGATGTTCTTCGGCACCGCGGCCACCGCCGCCGCCGATCCGCCGAACTGCACGGCCGCCGATCTCGCCGGCGTCATGGCCGGCGTGTCGGCGGGGACATCGTCGTATCTGTTCACGCATCCGGACGTCAACGCGTTCTTCACCGGACTCAAAGGCAAGCCGCGGGAGCAGATGACGGCGGAGATCCACGCGTACATGGACGCGAACCCGCGGGTCCGCGACGAACTGCGGGCCGTTCGGCAGGCCGCAGCCGACTTCCGCGATCGCTGCAACGTGGCCATGCCCGACCTGCCGATGCGCTAACGATCGAGCGCGGAGCTGACACACTGGGGGTGTGCGCGACACCCCGAAGTGCTGGCTCACCGACATGGACGGTGTGCTCGTCCGTGAGGAGCATGCGCTGCCCGGCGCGGCCGAGTTCCTGCAGCGACTCGTCGACCGGCAGCGGCCCTTTCTGGTGCTCACCAACAACTCGATCTTCACACCGCGGGACCTGTCGGCGCGGCTGCGGCGCAGCGGCCTGACCGTGCCCGTGGAGTCGATCTGGACATCGGCGCTGGCGACGTCGGCGTTTCTCAACGACCAGCTACCGGGCGGATCGGCCTACGTCATCGGTGAGGCCGGGCTGACCACGGCCCTGCACGAGGCGGGTTACACGCTGACCGACATCGACCCCGACTTCGTCGTGCTCGGCGAAACCCGCACCTACTCTTTCGAGGCGATCACCAAGGCGGTGCGGCTGATTCTCGGGGGCGCCCGGTTCATCGCGACGAACCCCGATGTGACCGGACCGTCGGCCGAGGGGCCGCTTCCGGCCACCGGTTCGGTCGCCGCGATGATCACCAGGGCGACGGGGCGCGAGCCCTATTTCGTCGGCAAGCCGAACCCGATGATGTTCCGCAGCGCGCTCAACCGCATCGAGGCACATTCGGAAAGCACGGTGATGGTGGGCGACCGGATGGACACCGACGTGGTTGCGGGTATCGAGGCCGGCCTGGAGACCATCCTGGTGCTGACCGGGTCGACGACCGTCGAGGAGGTGGAGCGGTATCCGTTCCGGCCCAGCCGGGTCCTGCCGTCCATCGCCGACGCCATCGAACTGGTGTGATCGCCGCCGGTCGAGCCCTTGCTTACACTGTGCCCGATGACCGACACACCCGAGGCGACGCGGCCACTGGACGGCGTGCGCATCGTCGAGATCTCCAGCTTCGTCGCGGTTCCGCTCGCCGGGATGACATTGGCCCAACTCGGGGCGGAGGTGACGCGCGTCGACCCGATCGGCGGGGCCGCCGACTACCGCCGCTGGCCGGTCACCGACGGCGGCGAGAGCATCTACTGGGCAGGCTTGAACAAGGGCAAGCGATCGGTGGCCGCCGACGTACGCTCCGAAGAGGGCCAGGCCCTGGTCCAACGGTTGATCGCGGGCAGTGGTGTGCTGATCACCAATGTAGCTGGGCGCCAGTGGCATTCGTATGACACCCTGAGCAGGCTGCGGGCCGATCTGATACACGTGGAGGTTTCCGGGCGCGCTGACGGTGGCACCGGGGTCGACTATACGGTCAACGCGGGCATCGGTTTTCCGATGGTGACCGGTCCGTCCGAACTCGGCGCACCCGTCAACCACGTGCTGCCCGCCTGGGATGTCGCATGCGGAATCTACACGGCGCTGGCCGTCGTAACCGCCCTGCGGCAACGCGATGCGACGGGTCAAGGCCAGCGAATCAGTATTCCGCTCGAGAACGTGGCTCTGGCCACGGCGGGCAACCTCGGCTTCCTCACCGAGGTGATGATCAACGGCACCGCGCGTGAGCGCATCGGCAACTCGGTGTACGGCCAGTACGGTCAGGACTTCCTCAGCAGCGACGGCGTCTCGTTCATGATCGTCGCGCTCACCGGCAGGCACTTCCGCGACCTCGCCGAGCTCACCGGGACATCGAAAGCCGTTGCCGCGCTGGCTGAGACGCTCGGCGCCGACTTCACCGACGAAGGACAGCGATTCGAGCACCGGGAGGCGTTGACGGGGTTGTTCGGCGAGTGGTTCGGCATGCACACCGCCGAGGAGGTCACCGCGGCGCTGTCGGCCACGTCGGTGTTGTGGGAGCGGTACCGCACCTTCGCCGAGGCGGCCACCGAGGACAAGGTCACTGCCAACCCGTTGTTCACCTCGCTGGATCAACCGCGGATCGGCACTTATCTTGCGCCGGGCCTGCCGATGTCGATCGGCGGACGTTACCCTCCCGCCACCGCGTCACCCGCGCTGGGCGACGACACCGTCGGCGTGCTCAACGACTGGCTGGGCATGTCCGCCGACGAGGTCGACCGCTTGGTGCGGGCCGGCACCGTGGCGACCGGACGTGTCGAGTGAGCGCCCTGCTCACCCTGCTGAACCTGCGGGCCGGTTCCGAAACCGATTCCTGGATCGGGCCGGCCAGCGGCCCGCCGGAAAAGCGGGCCTACGGCGGGCAGTTCGTCGCGCAAAGCCTCGCTGCGGCATGCCGCACCGTCGACACCGGCCGGTTGCCCACCAACATGCACCTGCAGTTCCTGCGTGGGGGTGAGGCCGGCGAGGCCGTGGAGTACCGCGTCACAAGGGTTTTCGACGGCCGCACGTCGTCGGCCCGCAGAATCGAATCCCATCAGCAGGGCAGGATGTTGACGACGGCCACCGTGTCGTTCGCATTGCCTGCCCGCGGACCGGAACATGGTCAGCGGCCCGCGGCGCCGTACGATCCTGATTCTCTGCCGAAGACCGGCCCCGCCGGTCCGGCGCCGTCGATGCCGCTCGAGGAACTCGACATCAGAATCGCCGACGACACGTCGACCGGCGAGTTCGTCCGCCGGCTGTGGTGGCGCGCGACCGTGCCGCTTCCCGACGACTCGTTGATGCACACCCTGGTCGCGGTGTACGTCTGCGACGTCTACATGATCGACCCCGCACTGCAGGTTCATGGTCACTCGATGCAGGCGCGGACACACCGCAGCGGCACAACGGATTCATCGATCTGGTTTCACCGGCCGGTGTACGCCGATCAGTGGAACCTGCTCGAATCGACCTCGCCCGCCGCAGCGCGGGGACGAGGCGTGGTGACCGCCAGCCTGATTCGATCAGACGGCGTCGTCGCCGCCACCCTTGCGCAGGAAGGCCTTATCGCCGAACGGCAACCCTGATCGAGCCGGGCGAACCGCTGCGTACGCGGCGTCGCAGCATCGCCAACAGGTGTGTGAGCAGGATCCCGACGGCGAGTGATGCGGCCATCCCGATCGCGGGGTAGCCCTCAAACAGCGCGTACACCTGATAGTGCACCAGGTAGGTGTAGAGCGACGCTTCGGCGAGGACGCCGGCTACGACGGTCAACGCGGCTGGACATCGGATCGTCGGCAGCCAAATCATCAGCGCGAGACCGCCGAACACCAGCAGCTCGCGCGTCATGCTGTCGAAATAGCCCTGCAGCGCGACCGCCAGCACCACCGTCAGCAGCGCACGCGCAGCGGCCGTGGTGGCTTTCGAAGCCGCCCACCCGATCGCGAAGAACCAGAATGCGAGCATGGTGAACCATGCCTCGCGGCCCATGTCGAGCCCGAGCACGTCGTAGCGCACCGCCAAGCCGAGCGTCAGGAACACGACCGCGACGGCGAACGGCCGTTGTCGCTCAACGCGATCCATCGCTGGAACCCAGAACAGCAGCGCCAGCGCCACCAGCGTCCACACCAGCACCTCGACGAACCACAGCCGGCCCGCGGTCATGCTGTCGTGCGGACCCAGGATCTTGTTGGCCAACAGCAGGTTGGTCCAGGCGTAGTCGTCGGTCATCATCAGCGCGAGAACGACCCACAGCGCCGACGGCACCGCGATCCAGCCGATGGTGTTGCGCAGATGGCGAACCCGGTCCGTGCGCGGCAATGACGTCAGGCAGAATCGGCCGAAGTTGTACCCCGCGATACCGAGCAGCAGATGAGCGCCGCCCCACAGCTCGAACAATCCAGCGTGCGAGCCGACGATCAGTACGATCGCGGCGGCGCGCAACGCGACGCTGGTTTCCAACGTCGCGGTCCACAACCGCCGCCGTCGTCTTTCCGGCTTCGCGACCGACTCGAGTTCCCGGATCGGCCGCTGTTGCCACTGGGCGGGCAGCTGACCGAGCGTGCGCTCCAACCGCACCGACATCGCGACGTAGGTCAACGAGTTGCCGCCCAGGTCGACAAAGCTCGCGCCCGGGTCGATGTCGGCCGGGTCCAATTGCAGGACGTCGGCGAACAGTTCGCGTAGGTTCGCCGGGGCACGTTCGTCAAGCTCGCGCGCGGTGTCGCGGACCGCGGAATAGTCCGGCTTGCCCGATGGCAGCAGCGGCAGTTCGTCGACGGTGACGGCGCGCACCGCCGAGGCCGGCACACCGGCGGCTTCGGCTGCGATGTGCTGGGCGTCGTGTCCGGCGACCGCGCCCGTCGCCGCGACGACCAGCCGGTCGTCGTCGTTGGTGCAGAATGCGGTGATTCCCTTGGCGCTCAGCGCGGACTCGACCCGCTGCAGATCGATGCGTAGGCCGTACATCTTGACGAAGCGGCTGGTGCGCCCGACGATCTCGTACAGCCCATCGGAGGTCTGACGGGCCAGGTCGCCAGTGCGCAGCGACTCCACGGTCTTGCCGAGCGCGAGGTCGGCCGGTCCGTGGGCGTAGCCCATCATGACGTTGGGCCCGCGGTACACCAGTTCCCCGACCGCTGCGTCGGATCCATTCGCGAGGGGTTCGATGCTGAACGATCCGCCGGGTATCGGGTTACCGATCGCCTCGGGGCGTGACAGCGCGAGTTCCGGTGGGAGGTAGGCCATCCGCGCGGTGGCTTCGGTCGCCCCGTACATGACGAACAGTTGCCAGCCGCCGTCGCGGGCCCGTTCGGCGAATCGACGGATACGCTCGGGCGGCATCCGCCCGCCGGCTTGCGTGACGTAGCGCAGATCGGGCAGGTCCACTGTCTCGAACGAGATCCGTTCGAGCAGTTCGAATGTGTAGGGCACGCCGGCGAACGAGGTTCCGCGGTGTCGGCGGAACAACTGCCAGAACCGCTCGTCGGTGACCGAGTGGTCGGTGAGGACGAGGCTGGCGCCAGAAATCAAATGGCTGTTGATGACCGACAGTCCGTAGCAGTACGACATCGGCAATGTCGTTGCGGCGACGTCAGACTCGCCGATGCCGAGGTAGCCGGAGATGGCGAGCGCATTGGAGATCAGGTTGGTGCGCGAAAGCCTCACCAGCTTGGGTGAGCCGGTGCTGCCCGACGTCGACATCAGCATGGCCAGGTCGTCGTGCAATCGGTGCGTGCCCTCTGCGCGGCGGTGGTGGACGACACCGTTGGCGACGACCGAGTCGAAGGCGTAGGTCTGCAGTACGGTGTCGTGGTCGCGGCCGGCGGGGACAGGCAGCACGACATGGCGATGAGCCAGGGCGCCGAGATACTGCACGAGCGTGAAAGCGTCGTTGCGGGCCTCGAGCAGAATCAGCCGACGGCGGTCGCCGAAATTCGCCGCAGCAGCCTGCACCCGGTCGGCCAGTTCGGCATAGGACAACGTCTGCGAATCGGTGTAGACGGCGACGGTTTCGCCGTACCTTCGCAAGTGGTCGATGAGGTGTTCGGTCACAGCGCGACTCCGCTGCCGATGACCTCGATGTGCACCTTCGCGTCGACAGGGGGCGGATCGAGGCTGTGCTGGCGCACGATGAACGGGTCCGCGTCCCCGGCGGGGTCGACGGTCAGCAGCACGTCGTGGCCGAGGAACTCGACGGCCAGGACGGTACCGACTCCTTGGAGCCGTTCGGTGTCCGAAACCACCGTTGCGACAAGTTGTTCGGGTCGTAACAGCAGGGTTGCGGGGCCGGCCGTACGGGACTCGCTGCCGTGCACGGGAATGCGCCCGAGCGCACAATCGGCGACGCCGTCACTGATGGTGCAGGGCAGGGAGATGCAGTCGCCGAGAAAGGCGGCGGTGAAATGGTCGTTGGGCTCGCGGTATACCTGCTGTGGCGGACCGACCTGGGTGAACCTCCCGTCGCGCATCACCGCGACCTGGTCGGCGATGGACAGCGCCTCC
Source organism: Mycobacterium sp. IS-1556 (assembly GCF_001499985.1). Taxonomy (NCBI): domain Bacteria; kingdom Bacillati; phylum Actinomycetota; class Actinomycetes; order Mycobacteriales; family Mycobacteriaceae; genus Mycobacterium; species Mycobacterium sp. IS-1556. The sequence goes on along the minus strand of NZ_LQIM01000012.1, from coordinate 516,781 downwards.
TCCTGGTCGTGGGTGACCAGCAGCGTGGTGACACCGGCGTCGGTGAGCAGGCCCGCGACGGCCTTTCGGGTGGATGCGCGTAAGCCGGTGTCGAGCGCGGTGAACGGTTCGTCGAGCAACATCACCACCGGTTTGCGGGCCAGCGCCCGGGCCAGGGCGACGCGCTGCTGCTGTCCTCCCGACAGCTGATCGGGTCGGCGCGCGGCGTGGGAGGGGTCGAGCGAAACCGTTTCGAGCAGTTCGGCCACCCGGTTGCGAACGTCGGGGCGGCGTAGCGAACCGGTCAGGCCGTATGCGATGTTCTGGCCGACCGTCAGGTGGGGAAACAGTGCGCCGTCCTGGGCGACATAGCCGACCGCACGGCGGTGCGGCGCCACCGCGGCCGCGGGGCTGGCCACCTGCCGCCCGGCGATGGTGACCGTGCCTGCGTCGGGATTCTCGAAGCCGGCGATCAACCGCAGCAGCGTGGTCTTGCCGCAGCCGGATGCTCCGACGACTGCGGTGACGGTGCCCTCGTGCAGATCGAGGTCGATGTGGTCCAGCACGGTGTGGCCGTGAAACGACTTGGCGAGTCCCCGGGTTTGAAGGATGCTCACAGCGCCGCCGCCTTCGTCGACTGCCGGTACAGCAGCAGCGTGACCGGAATCGCGAGAACCACCAACGCGAGCGCGTACGGCGCGGCCGCGGCGTAGTCGAGTTCACTGGAGAACGACCAGAACAACATCGACAACGTGCGGGTGCCGGTCGGCGCGAGCAGCAGCGTCGCGGTCAACTCCGTTGCCACGGCGACGAATACCAGCGACGCGCCGGCCGCCGCCGCGGGCGCCGTCAAGCGCAGCGTCACCCGGAAGAACGTCGCGGTCGGTGATCTACCCAGTGACCGGGACGCCTCCTCGAGGCTCGTGGGTACCTGAGCGAGGCCGGCGCGGACGTTGACCAGCGCGCGGGGCATGAACAGCAGGACATAGGCGAACACGATCAGCGCCACGCTCTGATAGAGCGGACGGGCGAAGTGGATGGTCACGGTCACCAGCGCGAGCGCGGTGACGATGCCCGGCAGAGAACTGGTGACGTAGTTGGCACCCTCGACGGCGCGCGCGAGGAAACCGCTGGAGCGCACCGCCACCCACGCGATCGGGAACGCGAGGATGGTCGTCAGGACCGCGGCAGCGGTCGCCAACCCGATGGTCTGTCCGAGTGCGGTCACGATGTCGTCGACGATCCACACCTCGGCACCGCCGAGCCACAACCAGCGCAGGATGGTCCACACCGGAACGCCGATGGCGAGCACAGTCACCGCCAGCAACACTGCGAGCGCTGGAATTCTGCTGTGGCGCAGGTGGACCGGCATCGCTGCGCGTGGTGCGCCAGACCCGATCCGGGCGAGACGGGCGCCGCCTCGGGCCGCGGCCTCGGCGGTGAGCAACACCAGACACAGCAGGACGAGCACGCCGGCGAGCATGCTGCCTGCCGCGCCGTCGAAGGTGGCCTGGAACTGCTGGAAGATCGCGACGGTGAACGTGTCGAAGCGCACCATCGCGAATGCGCCGAACTCCGCGAGCAGGTGCACACCGACCAGCAGTGCACCACCCAGGATCGCCAACCGTAACTGCGGTAACACGACTCGCAAGAACACCCCGATCGAGGCGGATCCCAATGTCCGCGCCGATTCCTCGAGGGCCGGGTCGAGCCTGCGCAATGTCGCCGCGGCCGGCAGGTACATGAACGGGAAGTAGGACAACGTGGTGACCAGCACCCCGGCCCACAATCCGTGCAGCGACGGTATGACCGAAACCCACGCGTAGCTGTTGACGAACGCCGGAATGGCAAGCGGTGCAACGAACAACGGTCGCCACAACGCCCTGCCGGGCACATCTGTGCGCTCCACCAGCCAGGCGACCCCGACGCCGATCACCACGCACAGCGGAACGGTGATGCAAACCAGGGCGATCGTGTTGACGAGCAGTTCGCCGACGTGCGGACGCACGATCAGCTCGTAGGCTCGTGTCCACCCGACCGAAACTGCCGCCGACGCTACGTATCCCAGCGGAATGAAGGTCGCCGCAACCAGAACGGCGACGGTGACCGACACAAGGGGACCGGGGCGGGTCGCCTTACCGGACCGCGTGACCGGGGCCGCGGGAGGTGGAACGGGCGGGGCGGCGGCGACCACCTACAGCAAGCCAGCCTTCGTCATCAGGTCGGTCACCTTCTGCGCATCCAGCTTCGACGGATCGACATCGGGTGCCTGCAATGTATTCAGCGGCGGCAGAGCGGGGTTCGCCGGCACACCGCTGCCCACGGGGTATTCGAACGAGGTGCCTTTTTCGAGCACCTCCTGGCCCGCTTTGCCGGTGATGAACCGGATGAACTGCTGGGCCTGGTCCATCTTGTCGCTCGAGGCCAGCACCCCGCCTCCGGACAGGCTCACGAACGCGCCGGGATCTTCGTTCTTGAAGTAGTGCAGCGCGGTGTTGCCGCTCATCTCTTTGGTTTTGGCCTGATCGCGGAACCAGTAGTAGTGGTAGATCACACCGCCGTCGACCTCGCCGGCGTTGACCGCCTTGAGAGTGGCGATGTTGTCGTTGTACAGCTTGGCGTTGGCTTTCATCGCGGCCAGCCACTGCGCCGTCGCGGGCTCGCCCTGCAACTGAAGCAGCGCCGAGACGATCGCCTGGAAGTCCGCCTTGGTGGGCGGTGCACCCCAACGGTCCTTCCATTCGGGCCGCTGCAGGTCCAGCAGCGACTTCGCCAGTTGATCGGGCTGCAACCTGTCCGTGTTGTAGACGAATACAGTGCTGCGCGCGGCCACCCCGGTCCACTTGCCGGTCGGCGGACGGTACTGCGGCGGAACCTGATTGAGGGCCTCGGGCTCGAGGTCGGCGAACAACCCGGCACGCTCGACGGCCGCCATCGCCGGGGAGTTCTCGGTCAAGAACACGTCGGCCGGCGATGCTTTCCCTTCGGCCACAAGCTGATTGCCGAGTTCGGTGTCACCGCCCTGCCGGTAGGTGACCTTGATTCCGGTTTCCTCGGTGAACGCGTCGATCCATTCCTTGGTCAACGACTCGTGCTGGGCGTTGTAGACCAGCAGTTCGTCGCTGTCACCCGAATCCGAGCACGAGCCGGCGGCGGCCGCCACGGCGAGGGCCGACAAGACGGCGGCGATCCGCCTCCACTGTGGTCGCATCCGGGGGATCCTTTCGCCGTTCGCGCAGGTCAGCCCGCACTTGAGGGTTACCTAATGAACATACCGGTTCTGCCCTTCGGCTTGCTTGCTCTGTCGCTTTCGGCTGGCGCTCTACTGGGGTGGAGCGCTACATCCTGCCCTGCCGGGCCCGCACGAAGTTGTAGGCGCCGAACGCGGCGATACCGACGGCGGCGAGCACCAGAAGGAACCTGCCGAACGGGGCCTGCCCCAGCGTCTTGACCGCCGCGTCGAGCCCGCTCGCCTTGGCGGGATCGGCGTGCATCGTCGCCACGATCACCAGCACGCCCGCGCCCGCGAGGACCAGACCCTTGGCCATATAGCCCGTCACCCCGATGGCGGTGACGCCGGTGCCGCCAGAGGTGCGCAGGTCTTTGCGGAACTTCTTCGTCACGCCCTTGTAGACGTGGTAGCCCCCGACGGCGATCAACCCCAGCCCGACCGCGACCAGCAGAGCCTTGCCCCACCCGGACTGCATCATCTGCGCGCTGAGCCCGGCGTTCTGCCGACTGCTCTGCTGGCCACTGCCGATGGCGAAGCGCGCGGCGGAGACTGCGATGGCGACGTTGACCGCCGCCAGGCCGAGCGATTTCGCTCGCTTCCACGCCGGGGTGTCGTCGTTGTGCGGCCCGGACCCCTCTCCGGGTCTGGCGCCCACGATCGCTTCGGCGATCCGCCACAGGCCGAGCGCAAACAGCCCCACGGCGACGACCCACAACAGCACGACGCCGCCGGTCTGCTGGGCGAGCGTCGCCAGGGCACCGGACTGATCGGCGTTGCCGCCGGAGCCCAATGCGATACGAAGGATCAGATAGCCGACCAGCAGGTGCAGCACGCCGCTGACCGCGAAACCGGCCCGCGCGGTGTATTCGAACGCATCACTGTCGGTGGCCCGGTCGGCAACACCTTGTAACGACTTGTCAGTCATGCCGGCGTGTATCCCCGATTTGACGCCGGCGAAACAACGCCGACGTGATCTGTGGATGAATCGCTGGTTGGGGATTACTGGGTGCAACGCCGCCCGATCGCCGTCGAGGTGTCGGTCGCCTGCTCGACGGTGACGGCATGACTTCATTGACCCGCGCCGAGATCGGCGCGCTCGGAGAGCAACTCGTGGTCGATCACCTGCGCTCGCTGGGGCTGCGGGTGCTGGGCCGCAACTGGCGGTGCCGGTACGGCGAGCTGGATGTCATCGCCGTCGACGACACGGCCCGCATCGTGGTGTTCGTCGAGGTGAAGACTCGCACGAGCGATCAGTTCGGCGGCATCGCACAAGCCGTCACCCCGCAGAAAGTGCGCCGGCTGCGCCGGCTCGCCGGGTTGTGGCTGGCGGCCCAGGACACCCGCTGGTCGCAGGTGCGCATCGACGTCGTCGGGGTGCGGATCGGCCGGCGTCGTACACCGGAGATCACCCATCTCCAGGGGGTGGGGTAGATGGCGTTGGGGCGCGCGTACTCGGTCGCGGTGTCCGCGCTCGACGGTCAGATCGTCGAGATCGAAGCCGACATCGCGTCCGGTTTGCCGGGTGTGCACCTGGTTGGCCTGCCGGACGCGGCCCTTCAGGAGTCGCGCAACCGGGTCCGCGCCGCGATCACCAACTGCGGCAGTGATGACTGGCCGCAGTCTCGGCTGACGCTGGCGCTCTCGCCGGCGACGCTGCCCAAAGTCGGGTCGGTTTACGACCTGGCGCTGGCGTTGTCGGTGTTGTCGGCGCAGGTGAAGGAGCGGTGGACACGGCTCGAGAAGACCGTACTGCTCGGCGAGTTGGCCCTCGACGGACGGGTCCGGCCCGTCAAGGGCATCCTGCCGGCGGTGCTGGCCGCCAAGCGGGAGGGCTGGCCCGCGGCCGTCGTCCCCGCCGAGAACCTCGCCGAAGCCAGCCTGGTCGACGAAATCGAAGTATGGGGAGTCCGCACCCTCGGTCAGCTGAAGTCGTGGATCAAAGGCAAAGGGCGACTCGAATCCCGCATCGCATCGCCGTCGTCGCAACCCGAACGCACATCCGATCTCGCCGATGTGGTCGGACAGACCCAGGCGCGATACGCCGTCGAGGTCGCCGCAGCCGGTGGTCATCACCTCATGTTGACCGGGCCGCCGGGGGTGGGCAAAACGATGCTGGCGCAACGTCTTCCGGGTTTGCTGCCGGCGCTGGCGGAGAGTGAGGCGCTGGAAGTCACGGCGATCCACTCGGTGGCCGGCATGCTGTTGGAGAAGACCCCGTTGATCACCCGGCCGCCCTTCGTCGCGCCGCATCACACGTCGAGCGTGGCGGCGATGGTCGGCGGCGGTACGGGGATGGCACGGCCCGGCGCGGTCAGCCGCGCGCACCGCGGGGTGTTGTTCCTCGATGAATGCGCCGAGATCGGCTGCAATGTGCTCGAGGCGCTTCGGACTCCGTTGGAAGACGGCGAGATTCGCCTCGCCCGCCGCGACGGTGTCGCTCGCTACCCGGCGCGGTTTCAACTGGTGCTGGCCGCGAACCCGTGCCCATGCGCGCGTCCCGACCCTCGGGACTGCGTGTGCACCGGCCATGAGAAGCGCCGCTACCTCGGTAAGCTCTCCGGCCCGCTGCTCGACCGCGTGGACCTGCACGTTCGCATGAACTCATTGCGGGCGGGAGCGATCGTGGCCAAGGACGGCGAGTCCACCGAGGTGGTGCGCGAGCGGGTGGCCACAGCGCGAGCGGCCGCCGCCGAGCGGTGGCGGCCCTACGGCATCGGAACCAACGTCGAAGTCAGCGGTTCCCTGCTGCGCCGCAAGTTCCGGCTGTCCCCGACCGTGATGAAACCGTTCGAGGTGGCGCTCAACCGTGGCACGCTCAGCGTCCGCGGAATGGACCGCACGCTGCGCGTCGCGTGCCCACCAAACTAGCAGAGGTCGTCTAGTATGCAAGTGTGCGCGCAGCGATCTACCTCAGACAGAGCCAGGACAGAAGCGGAGACCAACTCGGCGTCGACCGCCAACGCGACGATGTGCGGCGCTTGATCGAGTCTCGCGGTTGGACGGTCGCCCGGGAGTTCGTGGACAACGATGTGTCGGCGCTGAGCCGCAAGCCGCGACCGCAGTTCGAGGAGATGATGGCTGGAGTCGATCGCGGCGAGTTCGACGTGATCGTGGCGCGCCACATGGACCGGCTACTGCGTCGGCTCGCCGAGTTTGAGAGCGTGCTCGAACGGTGTCAGAAGACGCAGACAGCGATTGTCACTGCGGCCGATGGCGTCGATACGTCAACGGACGGCGGCAGATTGGTTGCTCGCATTCTGTCGTCGGTGGCGCAGGGCGAGGTGGAGCGCAAGAGCGCGCGGCAGCGCTCAGCGGCCATACAGGCCGCGAAGCAGGGGCGGTGGGTAGGTGGGCGCCGAGCGTTCGGTTTCGAGGCTGACGGCGTGACTGTGCGCGAGGACGAGGCCGCGCTGATCAAACAGGGCTTCGCGGATGTGCTCGCCGGCGAGTCGCTCGCTGAGATTGCGAGGCGGTGGGAAGCGTCGGGGATCGCTACGACGCAAGGCGCCTCGCGGTGGAGCAGGCACGCGGTCAAGGACGTCCTGACGAATCCGCGCCATGCCGGGCTGAGGCGCTATCGCGCGCAGGAGGATCGAGCGACGATCCGCAAGAACCCCGAACTGGGCATTGTCGGATCAGCGGAGTGGTCGGCCATCGTTGATGAAGCGACGTGGCGGGCAGCAGTGCGCATCTTGTGTGCCCCCGAGCGCCGTCGTGCACCAATCGGCGGCAAGGGATTACTGACCGGCGTCGCGGTGTGTGGGGTCTGTGGTGCGACCGTGCATCGAGGTTCGGCCGCCAATCCAGGCGGCCGAACCTATCGATGCAAGAGCGGCGCGCATGTGGCGAGGAAGTCCGATCCGGTCGATGAGTACGTGACAGAGCTGGTGCTGGCGCGGCTTACTCAGCCCGACGCGGCTGAATTGTGGACGGCCGATCTGCCCGATGCTGATGCGTTGATGACGGAGGCCGACACGCTGCGCCGGCGCCGCGACGACATCGCGCTCGACTACGCGGACGGTGCCATGACACGAGAGCAGTTCCGAACGGCCAACACTCGCGTCCTGGAACGGCTTGGCGAAATCGAGGCGCAGATCGCGGCTGCCGGATCCTCGTCGCCGCTCGCGATCGTCGCTGCGGAAGACGTCCGTGAAACTTGGGGCGGGCTTTCGACTGCCCAACGCCGCGGCATCATCTCCGCCCTGATGACGCCGGTGCTGCACTTGCCCGGCCGTGGCACACGCACCTTCCGCCCCGAAACCGTCGAAATCAAGTGGAGGAAGGCATGAGCCGCCGATCGCAGAGGTTCCGTGCTGAGCACGGTTACGTCTTCGACTACGTAGACGGCCAGGTGCGGCTGGAGTGTCCAGCCCGCCATGTAGTCGGGTACCTCATGCAGTTCGACAACCCGGTGCGAACGACATTGGTACTTGATAAGCATCGGAAGGGCTGCGAGATCACTGGTCGGGAGCCGCTTCGATTCACCTGCGACCGTTGCCTCCACGATGGCAAGCGGCTCAATCTGCTGTTGAGCGTCGAGCGTGCCTACGAGGAAGCTGAGGCTGCGCGACGCGACCGAACTCGCGAGGTGCACGTCCACGTACTTGGCGGCTAGCAATGCTAGCTTGGAAGCAATAGCGCATCTCCATCTACGCCGGTGAGCCTGGGAAGCCGATTACCAGCCAGGAGTCCTGCCGCACCTTGTCGGGGTGGCGCAACTCCTGCGCTGATGGAGCTTCCCCATGTCGAATCCCTTACTCGCTCAACGTGCGCGACTCGCCGCCGCAGTGCGGCACCATCCAGACAAAGATCACACTGAAGCGCGCCGCGACCTCGCGGCCGCAACGCTCGAACAGCACGTGCGACGCGTGGTGGCTGAAGCGCCGCCCCTCACCGAAGCGCAGCGGGATCGCATCGCTTCGCTACTTCGGGCGGGCGGTGCGGCATGAGGGTCTACGAACGAAGAAGCCGCCGGCCAGGGCAGGACTCGGCGGCCACCTCCGAAAGGGGTATCAGTCAGCATAGCGGCGTCGCGGCCTGGAAACGCCGCCACGAAGCCGCTCGCCGTGTCGAACCGCTCGACTGCGGCTGCAAAGACAGCTGGACGTGTAGGTGCACCGAGCCGCCGCTGAGCGATCACGCGCTCGACGGATGGCGCGACGCCGCGCTCAGACTGCTGTTCTGCGGCGAACTTCCGCTGCTGCCAATCGAAGTACTACGCGCGCTGTGGCAACGCGGCGGGCCCGACCGCGTACTCGCCGAGCAGCTCCACGCCGCATGCGACGGCGAGGTCGCATGATGCCAGACGCCGCCGACATCCTCGCCGCCTACTCCAGCGCGTTCACAGGTGACCCCGGCCCACCAGAACCGGCCGAAGAACCAACACCACACAACGGCAACCACCTCGGTCCGCCGGTGCTCGCAGAGATGCTGCTCAATCGATCCGCACTGCGAGCACTTCCAGATCCCGAGCCGCTCATCGCCAATGTGCTGGACCAAGGCACCACAGCATTGCTGTACGGGAAGTGGGGCACCGCAAAGACGCTCATCGCGCTCGACTGGGCGGCCAGCGTCGCGATGGGCCGCAAGTGGCAAGGCCGCCGCGTCGCACAGCGCCGCGTCCTGTACGTCGCGGCAGAGGGAGCCTTCGGATTCAAAGGGCGTACCGATGCGTGGGAAATCGCATGGCAGTGCGCAATCGATGACACCAACCTCCAGATACTCAAAGTGCCCGTCAACCTCACCAGGACCGTCGACGTCGTCAACCTCTCGGCCCTCATCGATTGGGGTGGCTTCGACTTCGTCATTCTCGACACACTGGCTCGCTGCATGGTCGGGGCGGACGAGAACTCAGCCAAGGACTGCGGGATCGTTATCGACGTCCTGACGCGGCTCCTTGGCCGCACGCCGGGCGGCCGAGGAGTCATTCTCGGCGTCCACCACACCGGCAAGGACGGCAAGACACTGCGTGGGTCTTCAGCATTCGAGAGCGGCGTAGACACCGTCTACTCGACTGTCAAAGAGGGTGGGGTCATCACGCTCAACCGCGAAAAGCGAAAAGACGGCCCCGAATACGACCGGCACGAACTCAGAATCGACCCGATCGAAGGCACCAGAAGCGCCGCGATATCTGTCCACCGGGGGGGTGGACAAACCGAGCGCGCAGACAAGCTCTTGTCCACCTTTGTTCAGCATTTCGCGAACATCGGAGCGAGCAAATCAGAGCTGCGGAATGTAGCCGGAATGCCCTCGGCCACTTTCCATCGCGCCCTATCTGACCTGCTCAAAGCAGGCGATCTCATCAATGTGGGCACCGACAAACGACCGTTCTACAAGCAGGAGGCCGAATGATGATCTGTCCACTTGTCCACCGCTTGTTCACTGAATCTGTCCACTCTGTCCACCACCACCCCTCTTTAGAGGGGTGGACAGGACAGAACGCTGGACAAAACCGGTGACAGCTGAAGTCGGGGAGTGGCGCGCTGCAGTAAGGGATCTCACTGAGTTCGAGCGCGCGCCCTACGACGATCCGCAAACCTACGGCGACACGATGGCACCGGACGGGACACGCCTATGACACCCGAGGCAATCGCACTTCTCGCCAGAATCCTGCATGGAGTCCCGGTGCTTCCCGGCGCCCTGTGCCCCGACCACCCACACGTCTTCTACACATCCAGCGACACAACCGACCCCGAGACGCGCGACTACGCAGCGACGACCGCCATCCGCCTTTGCAAGGCATGTCCCGCGCTCGAAGCCTGCCGAGATTGGCTCGACAGCTTGCCGGCGGCAGAACGACCGCTCGGCGTAGTCGCCGGCCGCATCTCGACACCACAACCGAACTGAAGGAGCAACCAATATGGCCATCCGACCAATCGACCAATCCCGCGCCGCCCGAATCGTGCTCGCACTGCTCGACGGCGACATTCCCCGCATCAACCGCGCCCTCATCGACGCGCAAGAAGAAGACGCACTACACCTGCTGATCGCAGTCGTGGTCAACGATCTCGTCGCAGGCATGAAGCAACCCGCGATGAGCGAGACACAGATTCGGCAGCTCTTCGAGGGAGTCATTCTCGGCGCGCAGGAAGCCGACGATGAGCAGTAGCGCACTCGACGCCGCCCGCAGCGCACGCATCACCGCCGCACTAGCGGCGAACGACAACGACGGCGCCCAAGCGGTCATCGCCGAAACCATGAGCCAAGACGGACCAGTCGGCCTGGCCGGCCTCGTGCTCGCGACCGCGACCCGGCTGGCGGCGATCGCCAAGGAGTTCTACGACATCGACTGCCAAAGGATTCTCGACATGTACGCAATGGAAGCCATCGCCTTCGCGGAAAAGTCGGAGTAGCGGGTTATGCTGGCTGTGCGGATCGGTTTCTGTCAGTGGGGCGGCGGCGTCCGGCATCGGCCCGCCACGCAGCGGGAGCACCCCGGCGCCGCGCCCTCGACGAACCGGAACCGTAAGACTTGGTTTCAGACCAGCGGTAAGGAACCGTCGCCCGACTCGGATCGGGGCCGACCACGCCGAATCCGTCCGTCTCCCAAGCGAATCCACACACGTAGCGCGCCGCTGCGCGCCGGATTGCGCTAGGAGGCGCACACCATGAATCTGAAAGAACGCCGAGACCAACTCCTCGCCGAGGCCAAAGCCATCGTCGAGAAGGCCAAGGGCGAAGACCGAGACCTCACATACCAAGAACTCCAGACCGTCGAAGGCAAGATAACCGAGGTCAAGAGCATCAACGATGACTTGAGCGCCGACGCGAAGTCCGCCAACATCTTGGGCCAGCTCGACGACATGGCCCGAGGCCAAGACGCCGGAAACGGCGACAGATTCCTGTCGTTCAGCAAGGCGTGGGCCGCTGGCGCTGCTGAGAAGGTCATGCCGGTGGGCAAGAAGGCGCTGGCGGCCGACAGCGCAGTTTTCATCGACGCCGAACTCATGACCACGCCGATTCCAATGGGTAGACCCGCGACTTCGCTGCTCAACGTGCTACCAGTGAAGATGCACGACCAGCCGACGTTTGGGTATATCAGGCAGAGCGTGCGAAACAACGCCGCAGCCGTTGTGCCCGAGGGCCAAACCAAACCGGAATCCGACTACACCATCATCAAGATCGACAACTCGTTGGATATCATCGCGCATCTGTCCCAGGGAGTCGCAAGATACTGGTTTGACGATGCCGAGGCACTGAAGCCATTCATGGAGGAAGAGCTCAGCTACGGTCTTCGCTTGGCGGTCGAAGAGAAAGTGCTCGAAGACATCGACGCCACCAGCGGTGTCCAGACACAGGCATTCGCCACGAACAAGCTGACCACAATCCGCAAGTGCATCACCAAGCTTGAGGTGCTCGACTTCAGCCCCAGCGCCATCGTGGTGCACCCGCTCGATTGGGAAGAGATCGAGCTTCAGCTGTCCGCAGACGCCGCAGTCGAGTTCCGCGGACTGCCATACGATCCCGCGAGCCGACGCCTGTTCGGCGCTCCGGTCGTCGTCGCGAACGTCGCAACGGCAGGCGAAGCTCGCGTCTTGGCCTCCGGGGCAGTCGGCGTTGATACCGACAAGCTCGGCGTCAGGATCGAGTGGACGCAGCTCTTCCAGGATGACTTCGCAACCAACAAGGTGCGCGCTCGTTGCGAGGGCAGATTCGCCACGTCGGTATTCCAGCCGATGGGTGTCGTCATAGCCGACCTCACCGCCGCCTAACAGCTTCCGCGGGCGGCGGCTCCCTCGGTCAGCCCCTTTCCACCCGCCGCCCGCGGAACACCCACCCCCAAGGGGGTCAACATCACAAACACCCTGACCAACGGCCGACTCCCCGCGGTAAGGCGGCCTCTCCCCCCTCGATTTCGGGAAATTTTGAAACGGATCGGAGCGCAACGATGGCCGAGATCGCCGAAACGTTCACGCTGCCTGTTCTGCTGAGTTTTCGAGACACCAGCAAGGCGGCGGAGAAGGAACTCGGCGGCGTCTTCAAAGACGCCGGCAAGAAGGGCAGCAAGAAACTCGGTGAGGGCTTCGCTGATGGTCAGGCGGAGTTCAGGAAGGCCGCCGACACCTACGCGAAGCTGTACGACAAGGTGCAGGACGCGGCTGGGAAGCTCCGCAAGGAGGAAGAGGCGCTTAAGCAGGCCCGCGAATCCGGTGCCCGAAACGATCGGATCGTCGCGATCGAGGAACGCCGAAACAAGGCCTATCGCGATCAGCAGCGCGTGATCGGCGATGCGCGGCGCGCCTACTCCGATATGGATGACGCGCAGCGGCGGATGAACAGCGGTACCGCTGATGCTGACCGCGGTATCGGCCGGTTCGGCTCCACGTTGACGAGTGCGGCGCGTTCTGGTGCGGCGTTCGCTGCGCAGGCGGTGGCGATCGGTGGTGTGGCGGTGCTGGGCGCGGTGGCGGTCGGTGCGGTGCGGGCTACGCGCGAGTTGTATGAACTCGGCGCGCAGTTCGACGACGTCGCTGACAACTTGCGGGTGAAGACGGGTGCGACGGGGGCCGAACTCGACGCGTTGGCGGAGTCGATCAAGAACGTTGCTCGCACGACACCGGTCGGGATCACCGAACTCGGCGACGTTTTCGCGGAGACGCGCCGCAACCTGCATTTGACTGGTGGTGATCTCGAAGCGGTCGCTAAGACCATCGCCAACCTGAACCGCATGACCGGCGACCAGCTGAACATGCGGGACTTGGGTAAGGCGTTCCGCGGGTTCGGAGTCGAGGCCAAGGATCAGGTCGGGGCTCTCGATCAGCTCTACACGATCACTACTACCGCCGGGGTCGGTGTCGACGACCTGACGGCCATCATGGCCAAAAACGGTGAAGCGATGCGCCAGTTCGGGCTGGGCTTCGGCCAATCCGCGGCGTTGCTGGCGCTTTTCGAAGAAGAAGGCATCGATGCCAACCGGACGGTCGCGACCCTCAACAGCGCGTTCGGATACTTTGCCCGAGAGGGAATTCCGGCGCAGCAGGGACTGCGCGACACCATCACCGAGATTCAGCGGCTCGTCTCTATCGGCGATGAGGCTGGTGCTGCTGATCTGACCGGCAAGGTGTTCGGCACGCGCGGCGGTGTGAACTTCTTCGGCTTGATCAAGAGCGGGAAACTCGACATTGAGGCGCTCAACGCGGCGATGAGTCAGACGCCGCAGTCGATCAATGAGGTGGCCGAGTCGACTGATGACGGCGCGGAGGCGTGGCAAGAGTTCAAGAACAACGTCGCGATCGCGCTCGAACCGCTGGCCAATCTCGTGTTCACCGAGGCGTCGACCGGGCTGGAGTCGTTGACCACCAAGGTCATCGAGAACAAAGACGAGATCATCTCTGCGGCGATCGGAATCGCCGGAGGCCTGATCGATGGCGTCGATGCCGTCGCGGCGTTCGCTGCGGGTTTCCTGCGGATCATGAAGCCGTTCGCAGAGGCGTCGGCGCTCTACTTCGGCCATCTGGTGGACAAAGTGTCGACGTTCGCCGGCATCTTCGGCGACATGATTGGGCTGCTGCCGGACTGGGTTCCCGGAATCGGTGGGCTCGGGCAGGGATTGCGTGACCTCGCGGATGCCGGAAAGACGACTGCGGCCGGAATGTCCGAATTCCCCGACGTTCTCGACACATCGATCGGCGTGATTGACGATGTGCGCTCCACCCTTCCGGGGCTGAAGGACCGCATCGGCGCTCTCGGCGACGAGATGAAAAACTCCGCCAGTAAAGGCGAAGACCTCGACGACTCGATCGACGGCATTGGTCAGCGCGCTAGCACGTCGGCTGGCGATGTGAAGGACTTACAGGCATCCCTGGACAAGCTGTCGAAGACGCCGCTGCCAGGGCTGGTTCTGCCGGGCGCGCCGGGTAGCTATCCGGCCGGCCAGAATCCGCTTCTGACGCCGCTGGGGCCGGGCGCGCCAGCTGCGCCGGGGTCGGGCGGCGGTCCTGGTTTCACCATCGGCGGGCCGGGCGGTCCAACCATCGGCGCAGGCGAAGGCCTGGTGCTACCGCGCAGTGGGCTGCTGCCTGGACAGTCGAGCCCGACACCGAGCAGCCCGGCGCAGAAACAGTCGAACAAGCAGCTCGCACAGTCGATGTTCCCGACCTACTTCAACCCGGGCGAGTGGGCCGCGTTCGACCGGCTGGTGATGAAGGAATCTGGCTACGACAACTGGGCAAAGAACCCGAGCAGCTCGGCATTCGGAATCGGCCAGTTCCTTGACACCACGTTCGCCGAGTACGGCGCTGCGCCGACTAGCGACCCGCGCGCGCAGTTGCAGCTGATGTTTCAGTACATCCAAAAGCGCTACGGCACACCGAGTGCCGCGTTGGCCTTCCATGAAGCGAACAACTGGTATGTCAAGGGCGGCAGCGTGCGGGGGCCGGGCGGCATTGACAACGTGCCGGCGTGGCTGACAGCCGGTGAATTCGTCGTCAACAAACAAGCTACGCAAAGGTTTCTGCCGCTGCTGCAAGGAATCAACGCGTTCGAGTCCGGCGGACTTGTCCCGGAGATCAGTGCGGTCGACTCGATCGCGCGGCAGTTCGGCCTCACACTTACGTCGGGGCGCGCCGGTCGCGAAGCGGAAACGACGTCGTTTCACAGCAGCGGCCAGGCCGGCGACTTCGCTGGGCCGGTCGACAGAATGCTGGCGTTCGCGCAGTACATGTTCTCCAACTACGGCTCGCAGTTGGCCGAGTTGATCTTCGACCATCCGCAGATGACCCAGCTGGTTGACGAGGGTAAGGCGGTCGATCCCTCGGTGTTCGGCGGGAAGGACCATTGGGATCACGTCCACGTTGCGGTGCGGTCGTCTGGCGTCGGAATGGGGGTCGGAAATCAGCCGCTGTCGTACAACGGCATGTCAGGGGTCGGGCCCATGTCAGGGGTCGGGCCCGGCCCGGTCAGCGCGGACGTCAACAACGCCTTCGGGCCCGGCTATGAGGCCGGTATCGGCACGCCGGGATACAACGAGTTCGGCCAGCCTGGGTACTACGAGGTCGACCCGGAGAAGGTCCGCGAGGCTGAGCAGCGCGCCGAGGACGCCGAGCAGAGGATTCTCGACGCCGATTCGGCAGTCATCGCAGCGAAGGCACGACGTGACGAGCTGGAAGCCGACGCGAGTGCCGAGGAACGCCGCCAGGCCGACGAGGCTGTGCGCAAGGCCGAGTACGACGCCAAGGTCGCACGCCGCGAACGCGACGATGCCCGCTCCGAGGCCGATGAGGCAAAGAGGGGCGACTTCACCGAGGCGCGCGAGGCGCCCAAGGACAAGAAGCGAGGCAAGGAGGGAACGCAGTCGCCGGTGCTCGGCGAGCTGGGAGCCATCGGCGGCTCGTTCCTGAAGGAGACGTTCGGGGTCGGCTCATGGCTGCCCGATATCGCCAGCTTCCCCGGCGTCCAGGCCGCCGAAGCGCTACTCAGTACAGCTATTCCGATGGCGTCGGCCTATGCGAACGGCGAGTGGGCTCCCGGCGGCCTGCTGGGCGCAGCGCTCGGCATTCCGGCGGAGATGCAGGGCCCGCAGGACGCCAGTACGTCGTCGGCGCCGTTCGGTATGCCGGACATCGCCGCGCCGCCAATGCCGCCCGGCAACACCCACGCCGGCACCGGCGCGCCGGGACCGTCGACCGTCATCGACGCCTCGACGCAAATCCACGGCAACGTCGGCTGGTCGCCTGATGAGATTGAGCGGCGCCGCCGCCAGAACGAGCACCGCGCCGTCACCAGAGCCGGACAGCCAGGGATGGGGCCGTGACCGAGTCGCGTCGGGATCGGAAACTGACCGGCCCCGCCCACTCGGAGAGTGTGGGCGGGGCCGGCAAGGCGATCTCAGCCTAACCTTCCGCGGCGAGCCGAGATTGCACCAATTCGAGCGCTGCTGCCGCTTCGTTGAGCGCGACGGCGACCGCGCGTGCTTCGTCGGCGGTCAGCTCGGGGTTGTCGGCGTAGATCGTTACGAAACGGTCGACCCGCCCGTCACCGTATTGGAGGCCGTCAACGCCAACGCCGACGCCGGCGGCGTCGTGCTTGGACCAGTTCAGGGACCGGATGGCGTCGGGCCCTTCGAGCAGGTCGCACCACTCGTCGGCTGCGGCTCCGGCTGGAACGGGCAGGTTCGGAACGTTGATCGTGGGCATAGGTCTTCCTTCCAGTAATGCGACTCTGTTGGGCTTCGGGTCGCGTGGACGCTCGCCGACCTCGCCGGCCGGACGTCGCCGACGGTTGACGACGTCACCACCGCGTTGAG
The DNA here is from genome assembly GCF_001499985.1 of Mycobacterium sp. IS-1556. Classification (NCBI taxonomy): domain Bacteria; kingdom Bacillati; phylum Actinomycetota; class Actinomycetes; order Mycobacteriales; family Mycobacteriaceae; genus Mycobacterium; species Mycobacterium sp. IS-1556. The sequence continues at coordinate 500,327 of NZ_LQIM01000012.1, read as the reverse complement.
TTTCCGACCCGCCGGAGGTGCGCGATGACCGATGAACTCGCCAAAGCCTGGGCGTACCTCTCGCGGGTGGCCGAACCGCCATGTCCCGCGCTGGCGGCCCTGGTGCAGCGAGTGGGCGCGGTCGAGGCTGCGGAGCGCGTGCGGCGCGGCCGGGCGGGCGACGATATCAACCGCTATGTCGAGGCTCGGCGTGACATCGACTGTGCCGCAGAGGATCTCGCCGTGCTGGCGCGACTCGGCGGGCGGCTGCTCACCGCCGACGACGACGAGTGGCCGTTGCTGGCGTTCACCGGGTTCGCTGGGGTTGGCGACCGGCGATCGCAGGCACACCCGCCGATGGCGTTGTGGGCCATCGGGCCGGCGGCCCTCGACGAGGTCGCCTGGCGGGCGGCGGCGGTCGTCGGTACCCGGGCGGCCACCGCGTACGGCGAATTCGTGGCGGCCGACTTCGCCACGGGGCTCGCGGAGCGCGACGTCGCGGTGGTATCCGGTGGTGCATTCGGCATCGACGGCGCAGCCCACCGCTCCGCCCTGGCCGCCGACGGATTGACCGTTGCGGTGCTCGCCGGAGGTATCGACGTTCCGTACCCCGCGGGGCATGCGGCGCTGTTGCGGCGGATCGCCGAACACGGCTTGTTGCTCAGCGAATATCCGCCCGGCGTACGGCCCGCGCGCCACCGCTTCCTGACCCGCAACCGATTGGTCGCTGCGCTGGCGGGGGCCACAGTGGTCGTGGAGGCCGGGGCCCGCAGCGGTGCGGCGAACACGGCGGCCTGGGCGCGTTCGTTGGGACGTGCGGTATGCGCGGTGCCCGGGCCGGTCACGTCGGCGGCATCGGTCGGATGCCATGCGCTGCTGCGGAACGCTGCGCACATCGTGACGCGCGCAGAAGACGTCGTCGAACTGGTCGGAAGCATCGGGGAACTGGCGCCGGACGAGCAGCGTGCCGTCTCACCGCTGGACGAGCTGACCGAAACCGACAAACGGGTCTACGACGCGCTGCCGCGCCGTGGGGGTCTTACAGCCGACGAGATCGCTGTGACCTCCGGGCTGCCGGCTCGTCAGGTGCTGGGTCCGCTGGCGAATCTCGAGCTTTCCGGCCTGGTGGTGTGCCGAGACGGGCGGTGGAAGCTGGCGTCACAATGAAGTACACAGGAGCCGAAGTGCACAGGGAGCGGCGCGAGGTAGCGCCCCGACGTGCGAAACCCGCTCGTATAGTCGATAAGACCGGCTAATTGATGACCGGTCGAGGTTTGGAGGATTAAGTGGCAGGACGTCCGATACACACCTTCGAGGTGGTGCGTACCGAGCAGTTGACACCGCATCTCATCCGGGTGGTGCTGGGTGGCCGGGGATTCGACACGTTCACCCCGAACGACTTCACCGACGCCTACGTCAAGATCGTGATCGTGAACTCCGACATCGACGTCGCGAGCCTGCCGCAGCCGCTGACCATGGACAGCTTCTCGTCGCTGCCGCCCGAGCAGCGGCCGACGGTGCGCACCTACACCGTGCGTCAGGTCGACTCCGAGCGCCGCGAGATCTCCATCGACTTCGTGGTGCACGGAGAGCACGGCGTCGCCGGACCGTGGGCGGCCTCGGCGGTGCCCGGGCAACCCGCATACCTGATGGGGCCCAGCGGAGCGTATGCACCCGACCCCGCCGCGGACTGGCACCTGCTGGCCGGCGACGAGGCAGCCGTGCCGGCGATCAGCGCAGCCCTGGAAGCGTTGCCCGACAATGCAATTGGCCGCGTCTTCATCGAAGTCGCGGGGCCCGACGACGAGGTACCGCTGAAGAAACCCGACGGCGTAGAGGTGCGCTGGATCTACCGCGGGGGCCGTGCCGACCTGGTGCCCGAGGATCAGGCCGGTGACCACGCCCCGCTCATCGCCGCGGTCAAGGAGACGCCGTGGCTGCCGGGTCAGGTGCAGGTCTTCATCCACGGCGAGGCGCAGACGGTCATGCACAATCTGCGGCCCTACATCCGCAAGGAACGGGGTGTGCCGGCCAAGTGGGCGTCGTCTATCTCGGGGTACTGGCGCCGTGGCCGCACGGAGGAGACCTTCCGCCAGTGGAAGGCCGAACTGGCCAAGGCTGAGGAACGGGCCAACGCGTGAGACCCCGCCTGGCACGCTGACCGCATGACGTTCGGTAACTACCAGTTCGGTAGATAACGCCTCACGCTATGCTGCGACCTGCTGAAATGGGCAAATCTCGGAGCGTTGTGCCGGTCGGTATCTTAGACTAGGCAAACGTCGCTACCCGTGACGGGGAGGCTCTGACAACCCGGTGTCATTTTCGACATTCTGGTTGACCACCCCGCGCGACCTGCCCATGCTGGCTGGCATGAAGGCAACTACAGAGCAGTGGGAACATAGCCCCGAGGCGGTCATGCCCGAGTGGCGGTACCGAAAGGTCCGCGACGGGCGTGAATTCCGCATCATGTTCAACGGCACGACGAGGGCTGAGGATTGGACGCTTGTGATCCGCCTGCTCGGTACCGAGGGCGCTGCGGACCTCCATGAGCAGTGGTCCCACTTCTACACCCTTGACGAGGCGATGCGGGCGGCGGACCAATGGCACGGCTGACGCCCGACGCTGAGGGCATGGGTGACGCTGAGCGGTTATGGCAAGCCCTGAATCCGCTGCCGGTTATCGCAGAGGTAATCGAACGGCGGGCTTGGGAACCGCTCGGTTTCGAGACGTTCACCGATGCTTGGCGTGCACAGGGGTTAGCGGATGTCACTCTCCCCGTAGAGACGCGCCCCTACGTCGTGTATCAGATGCTCGGCGAGCGAGTGCCTACCGACGAGATCGCCTTGCTGGTTAAGGGCGTCGGCCCGCAGACTGTGGAGTCCCTGAAGCGTCAGAAATCGAATGGCGTACCGCCTAGCGCGGCGAGTAGCCGTTATACCGGCAACAACCGGTAGCTATCCAGCGCCGTCGTGCCGAGCGCGGCGTTTGACCAGGAATACTCGACGTCATCGACCTTTTGGGATACCACGGAACCAGCCGCGCCGGTGCCCACGTTGAGGGTCGCCTGATCCACCATCGCCAACACTGCCTCACGCCAGTCCTGCGCTTCGGCGGCGGTGAAGCCGTGGGTCAAGGTGACCTCGACGGCTCCCCATTCGCACGTCCACGGTGTGGTGCGCACCAACAAGCCGGGGGTGTCGTGAGACTGGTGGACCTCGGCGAGGTCGACGGCGGTGCCGCCCTCACTAACAGAGGTCAGGCTGACGATTTTCAGCGTAGGTACTTCTAGTACCAGGGAGCCGCTTCCGTCCAGCGTCAGAGTTTCTGTGCGGACGGGACTGACGTGCCATCCACACCAGCGGCGGGCCTTCGCCAGCGCGGCGTTCAGGGCGCGCAGTGTCTCGGGGTCGTCGGCGGAGAGACGGCCACGGGTGTACTGGGCGACGTCGGCCGGCGTCAGGTCTTCGGGCACGGGTGTTCCTTGGGGTGTTGAGGGTGTTGCTGGGAAATGTTGAGGTCGGACCCTCTTGGCGAAAAAATCCAGCGACAGGAATGTCGGGGATCGTGTGCCACAGGACTTTTTGACCCCGCCCCTGGGGTGCCCGCCGGGGTCCGTTGGGGAACCACTATTCAACGGAGACCCCGGCGGGGCTTAACCTCTCCCCGTCATGCTGGGCGCCAGACGACTAAGTTTGCTATTCCCAGCAGGGAGAGGGCCGACTGGTGGGTTTCGGACGCGGCTTTGGAGGTTGTAACGCCCGAAGCCCCCCACCAGTCGGAAGCTTGATTACCTACCGCCCCATGAGGCGTGGCTTTGGAATTGCAAGTCCGCCAACGATTTCTGAGTGTCGCGGTGCGGTGCTTGATTCCAGTTCTCGATGTTGATCTGCGGGCCCGGTGGTTGACCTTGTCCCTGACCGTGTTCGGTCCGGTTCGGATCATCCTGCGGCGGTGCGGGGGGTTGAGTCTGTCCCGCTGACGTCGGTAGCGCGGGAGCGGCACCGGCGAGGCTGGAAGCTATCCGGCCAATCCAGGAGTTCTGTGGGCTACCAAGCTGAGAATCATGGAGCCCGAATGTTTCCAAAAGACCATTTACGCCGATGGCGGCTGCTTGTCCACCGTACGCGATGGTCCGGTTGATCAGTTGTATGCCCGTCTGCGCCGCCTGCCCTGCGCCGGGTGCGAGCATGTCGAGGCCCGAAGCTGCGGTCTGCATTGCTGCTAGTGGCAGGCCACCGACGCCGCTGAATCCGCCGCTGCTGGGTTGAAACCCGCCTTGTCCCGGTGCCAACCCGACAGGACCGGGTGGCGGTCCGAACGGACCGGGTTGCCCCAGCGGACCGGGCATGCCGGGGATACCGGGTGTGATGGGACCACCCACGCCGCCACCTAACGGTGCTGGCCCCATCGCAGCGGGACCAAAACCCAACGGCGACAAGCCCGCCGCCATGTTCTGAGCGCCGAGGATGCCAGCCAAGCCGTATCCGCCTTGTACGGGTGATGCTTGGCTGACCGCGCTGAGGGCACCAAGCGTCGGTGCGAAGGCGAGATTGCCGACGAAACGTGTGAGGTTGTCAGCCAGTCCCGCAAGTCCTTGGGATGCGCCAAAGTCTTGATCCAGCGGACTGCCGATCTGCCCCATGCTGGGTGCTGATGACGTCGCGGTGCCACTCGCACTACTCGGATATGCACCGTGGGCGGTGTCGACCACGGTCACCGGGACCGCGCCGTCCTTGACCGGGATCAGTCCGTCAGGCCCGGTCGCGACGTGGACATGGTCATCGTGATTGCCTGCACCGGCGAAGAAGCCGTAGTCGCCGCCGCCGGGTCCGACGATCTGGCCTGAATCGATCTGGTTCTTAAAGGATTCCGGCCCGAAGCGCGGGTCTTCAAAGATGAGTTCCTGAAGCTGCGAACCGTAGTTGGCTGCCATGAATTCAGCGAACGCTCGCATGGCGGCGGGCGGACCGCTGAAGTCACCGGCGTTGCCTGTCGCGTGGAATGACCCCGGCTCGGCACGGAATCCACTCGTTAGTTCCAGCCCGAAGCGCTCCGCGATCTGCGTGAGCTGGTCAAGGCTCGGGCTGTAGCTGTTGGTGGGTCCACCCGTTCCCGGCGCGCGGGTCGGCGCGATGATATCGAGCGGGTTGCTGACTTGGGGTCTCGGCAGGGCGGGCGGGTTGACCGCAGGCCCCTGTTTGATCCTGGGGTCAGCGGGCAGACCGGGGGCGCCTTTCCTTAGTTTTGGCGGATCATCGAATAAATCGTTCAAGGCGGTGGGCAAATCCTCAAACCAGTCGTCGATGTTGAGCGAGTCGCGGATTTTGGCAATGACCGTTTGGATGTTGCGTCCGGCTTGCTGCCATTCGCTTTGCGAGTTGCTGACCATTTTGTCGGCGGCGGCCTGACTGGCGCCCTCGACCCGACCGAACTCCTCGACAGCCTTGCTCAGATCGAATCTGTTCAGTGCCCCGCCGAGGTCTTCGGCTTGAGTTCCGAATAGTTCCACGGCGATACGCGACTGCTCGACCGGATCGTGGATGCCGCGGATTTTGTCGACCACTTGATCGAAGGCGGTCGCCGAGGCCCGTCCGCCCGCGACGAAACGGCGCGCCATCTCGTCGGCGTCGAGGCCCAACGCGGTGAACGCATCGGTCGTGGTCTTCGATCCATCGACAGCCCTGATGGAGAACTCCTTGAGGGCGTCGGCGGCAATGTCGGTGTCCCTCGCGCCGCCCTTGACCGCTTGGGTCAGTAGCCCGAAAGCTTCCTCACCGGTCAACCCGAGCTTGCGGAACTGGGTGCTGTACTCATCAACGGTGTCGAGAAGATCACCGGAGACGTTGAGGCCCTTCTGTTGGCCCACCACCAACAGGTCGAAGGCCTGGGTGGCGTCGGTGGCGATACCGGTACGGATGGCCTGGGCGGCTGAGCGGGCCACGGCGGGGATGTCGTCGCCGAGCAACGTCGAGACGTCGGTGAGTTGGGCGATCATCTTCTGCACGTCGCCGGTGTCGGCGGACGGCGCGAGTAGCCCCGATTGAATTGCCGCTGTGGCGGTACCAAGGTTGGCCTCAATGGACTCGCCCCAGTTGGATGAGAAGGCTTGGGCGGCACCGTCAGCGACTTTCTTCATAGTCGCGTCATCAAGTCCGAGGCGGGCGGCGGTCAAGTCCTGGGAGGCTTCTAGCGCCATCGCCGCTTCGATCTGCGGGCCAATCAATTTGATACCCGCCAGTGCTCCGCCTGCGATGGCGGCGCCAATAGGACCGCCACGGCTGCCCAATCCCGCTAGAGCACCGGTGAAGCCACCGGTAAACGAGTCGCCCGCGTCATCGCCAGCGTCGGCGGCGGCGGTGCGGGCGTTGATGTCCACCCGTGGGTTGGCTTGGCGCTCAAAGGACCGCTGGAACTCGCGGGCAGCTTCCCTCCCGGCGTCGGAGAACTCGCCGCGCATACCACTAGTGGCGGAGTCGGCGAACTGTCGGCCGGCGCGAGTGCCTGCCGAACCGAACTCGCGGGCGGCGTTGTTGGCTGCGCTGCTGGCGTCCACGTTGCGCATGCGCTGCTCGAACTCACGGGAGAAGCGGGTGCCCGCGTTCTGGCCCGCCTCGGTGAACTCGCGGGTCAAGTCCTGGGCGGCGCGTGAGGTCGAACGTGGGTCGACTTTTGTCTGTAAGTCCAGTACTACGTTTGCGATGGCTATCTGCTTTCACTGCTGAATCGCGCGGCGGCTTTTCTCATGGGCGCGTGCTCGGGGGTGTCCTCGGAGCCCCATTCGATGATGTGGGCGATCTCGGAGTCGTTGTAGACCTGCCCGATGGGCGCGCCACGGCGTAGTGCGGCTTCGCTTAGGCGGGCGCGGAGAGGCTGTTTCTTGATGTGGCGCTTGTAATCTCCGGTGTCTTCGGGGGAGAGCTTGCGCCAGGTGTCGGCGACGTCCTCGACTAACTTGTCGAACTCGCCGTGGAGGTCTTTGCTTTCGGCTACCGCCTCGGCGATGGCCTTCTCAATGTCGCGGGCGTTGATAGGTCAAACCTGTTCTGTGATGGGAAACCGCCGCGTGCCCCGCGTCGGGCGAACCCGACCCCGTTACCGGGGTTGCACTCGCGGGGCTTGAACTAGGCCCATGCCGGGGGCGGGCTTAGTGCCCCCCGATCACCGAAGCGATCGAATACCTAGTTCCGCGGCGGTCGGCGCACCCGAGGGTGAATAGGAAAGCCCCTCGGGGTGCGCACGTCTACGGTGTGCCGCTGATGATTGCGGGTTCTACCCAGACCTCATCAACGACGGCGACGGACCGCAGCGCACGGAGGCGAACCAACTCCATGACTTCCGCCGTGGTCAGGTTCAGTCGCCGTGCACATTCGTCAACAGGGACGAAGAAGCGGTCGTCGTCCAATATCACGCCGTCAAATCGATTTTGAAGAATGCCGACGGGCGCAACAGTCCCATGCCGAACCGACCTTCTGCGCGCAGCTTGGCAAGGTTCTTGTCGAACAGGTCCGCTCCCGCCGTGTCGACGTCGATGCGGACATCTTCGCGGACGTAGAGGCGCAGTTTCGACCAGTCCGCCAGCAGGGCGGTGCCAGCCGGAATGGATGGGCTGACCACACGCGGCAAGGTGTTGCCGAATACGTTGCCACTGCCCGCGTTTGAGGCGTTCACACCGTCGAGCAGGAAGCCCGAGCCCGAGGTTTCCAGGGTGAGGTCCAGCGTCTCGGCGTCGGCCGGCGACAGCACCCATGCGGTGGGGCGCTCACCGGCGGTCTGTGCCGCAGTGAGGGCACTTCGCAGGGTGACGTGCAGGCTGGTGTCGAACGCGACGGCGGTCGTGCCGGTAGCGGTCAGGATGCCGGTGAAGTCCTCACCGGTTCCGCTGCCCGAGACGATCTGCGCTTCCAGGGCGTCGAGCACACCGGCGCGCATTTCCGCATCCAGAAACATGCGCAGTTCGTCGTGATCGGCGAGCAGGCGCAGCGGGATCGGCTCCGACAGATGGGCGATGACTCTTGCCCTGTCGGTGATCGGCTCGACCGTGAAAGTGCTGGTGGGCTTTGTCGCGGAGTCCGCCACGGTGTCGGCCGCATTGGTTCTCACCGATTGGCGGAAGTACTCAAAAGCGTTGCCGGGGATCGCCGTGCGGTTGACCAACAGATCAAGTAGGCGTTCGGGGCGCGCCTTCGGGGTGACGTCGGGCTCCACCAGCGTCGGTACGTCGATGCTGCCGGAAGTGACCGCACGGTGTTCGCCGCCCATCTTGTGCATGGCGGTCGCTGCGCGGGTCGCCCAATCGGTGCCGCCGCCGCCGATGCGGGCGCTAGCCCGAGCGACGTGGGAGGCGGTCGCGTTGTCGCGGCCAGACCGCGCGATATCGTCGCGCACGTCGGCGATTTCCCGATCCAGGTTGGTGATCTGGGCGGACAACTTCTTGAACCGCACCGTCTCGGACGAACTGAGATTGTCGCGCCCTTCGAACTGGACAGTCGTCACGATGCTGTTTCGCTTCGCAATTGCATCTGCGCGGAGTTCCTGAAGCCGCGTCAGCTTTTCCTTCAATGTTTGTGCTTTCTGGTAGGTGAGCGCGCCTCGTGCCAAGGCTGCGGCCCACAAGGGGAATTGGGGTTTTACGTCCGGTGCCGGGACGGCTCAACCTCACGGTGCCGGTGAGTTGGGCAAGACCCGCCGTGCCAGCGGGGAAGTCGTGGGGGCGTATTGGGTTCGCAGGAGCGCAGGAACGCCCTAAACCCGCCCTGCCGGTGTCACGGTGGCGGACAGGCTATTTGAGGGCGGAGAAAACTATTGCGTCGGCAGGAATCGCGCTTTGGCGGGACTCACCGCACGCGGACGGCGACTAGTCGCGTCCAGCAGGCTTCGGCCGATCTGAGCGGCCAGCGATGCCGACATCGCGAAAACGTCGCCGTCGTCGAACCGCAAGGCGACGTCCGAACTGTTCGCGTCGACCATGACGTCGACATGAGTCGGATGGATCAGGACAACCTACTTTCGTCAAAATTGCTCGACACCGCCGACGAAACGCTGAAGGCGGGGCGGCGGTTGATACTCGCGGGTGAAGTCATTCAGAGCGCCCACGAAAAGGTGAAGCTCAGTCCTGTTCAACAAGATGTGCGACTGTCCCTGCTCGATCACCGCACCGCCATTTGCGCGGTGCGCGATGATAATGTCGTTGCCGTTGTCGGTCTTGATTCTCATTCGATTCTTTCTGCTATCCGTTGTAGCGGCCCTGGTAGCAAAGACGCGCGGAACTCCACCCAAGTGCTATCCAGAAGCCATAGAGGTAGATAGCTATCTCTGAGAGAATGGATAGCCCCGGCGAGCGTAGCGAGCCGCTACCCAACCCGACCCCATGGATCTTCTTTATATCCCTCATCTACGGGAGTCTTTGCTCCCGTATGTGGTAATTGCATTGGTGGGGCGTCACCCGTGGCACCCTTTTCCTCTGGGCTTTTGTTCGGATTTGTCACCCTATTAGTGTTAGAAAGGGTGACACCATTGACACCCTTTTTGGGGGTAGTCAGGACGTACTCGGTCGCCTTGCCCCGTCCGCCGCGAATCCGTCCGCCGGGACTCGCCACCCGAATCCAGCCCGATTCACACAAGCGCCGTAAGCAGCGTTGCACCTGCCGTTCGCTCAGCAGGCAGTCATCCACCAGCATTGCGATGCTGGGATAGGCGTTGGTCCCGTCAGCGTCGGCATACGTCAGCAGATTCACCAGAACCCGGTACTCGGTGTGCGTCAGGTCTGCGTCTCGCAGTGCTTCAAGGTAGGCGTACTTGAACGGCTTCATGTCGACCTTGTGGCGCGGGTGAACCCAATGCAACCGGGCGATATCCCCACGCCCCACGCAGTGCCTTCAGGACGTCGGCGCATCAACCGGTCAAAGCAGTTCACTTGATGCCGGCGGGCTGCCAGTTCGTCGGGGGCGTACTTCAGATTGTCTCGGGCACAGTTGCGGTGGTTCCCGTCGAGATGCACCACCCGATAGTGCGGCCCCTTGCCACATACCACGCAATCGGATCGTGGCGGGGTGTCGAAGTATTCAAGCGCGAGAATTTCCCGCTTCGGGAATCCCTTTCGGGCGCCCGCGACTCTGAGCACGACCTGAAATTCTGGCCCACGTTCGGTGAGCACATTTCGGCTCTTATCGCGGATGCGCCCGTCAGGACTGTATTGGTATTCCTGCGCCCATTTTAAGCGAACAAAATGATTCCAGATGGGTGGCCGTCCAGCCACTGTCGTCCTATCCCTATTCTATCGAATAGCGTCCTTGAATTTACGATAAATTGTCTACCTGCGGATTTGAGGCCGCAATTGTTCTACCAATTCCGCCACAACCCGATGGTCTACGGGTTGACCGTCAATCAGCAGCGCAGCTACTTGTTCGATGGCGGGCCACAGCTCCTCAAGTTCGTCACACCACTCGGACTCCCACGGGAGCCACGGCAGGGGAAAGCCCAACTCGGCGGCGGCTGTCTGTAGGGGTTCTACACGGGCGTCGTACTTTTCGCGGTCGTGGTCTTCCTCATCCCAGCCGAAGGCTAGGGCCTCACCGAGGTCATCGACGTCAGGATCGTTGTGGAGAATCCACATCGCGGTAGCGCAGGGACCGGCGAACGTCACGAACGGCTGATCTTCCCAACGCGATTCGTGCACTGTGCCGCCGGGCGTATCGGCGATTTCATCGGTTGTCGACCAATCGGCATGGCCCAGGTAGATATCGACCAGTGTGCCGCCTCTTGCGACGGCGGCAACCGCGTGCCCTGCCTCATGGTGCGCGTGCCGGGCGGTTGCCTCGCCGGTGACCATCTCGACAAGTGAGGTCATCGTGCGCCACCCGGCCGGGTCGTCTCCCGCTTGTCCATCGCGCCGCGACGGCGGCGGGCGCGGGCGGACTTGAGGGCCAGATCGGCGAAGTAGGCCTTGCGGAGGCACTCGGCGCGTACTGGGTCGCCGTCGGCCTGCCGCAGGAATCGGTTTTCGAATGCTCGGCGGGCTGGCGCGGTGCGCTTAGTCCTGTCGGGTGTTGCCGCCCAACTCTTGTGGGCGTTTCGTTTGGCGGTGAGTGTGAGCTCTGCGGGCGTTTGCTGGTGCATGAAAGCAGTATGCAAGGCTGTGCTGCCGGATCGAAGCGAACAGCAGTGTCATTTATTGCCTTAACCTGCTCTTATGATGTCATAAACGACATTCGTGCCGGATATGCGCGGATTCGGGGCTGAGGTTTGCCAGCCCGCCGTGACCGGGATCACAGATCGCCAAGCCCGAGCTTCTGCGCTTCGGTTAGTGCGCGCTCTGAGGCAGAGGCGGATGTGTAGCGATCCAGCATCTGCCTATTCTCCCAACCGGCGACCGCCATCAACCCTTGCTCACTGCCGCCGGCGCGAAGCCATCGCTGCGCGAACGTGTGCCGGAGCAGGTGAAGGTGGAAGCCGTCGATCCCGGCGACCTCGGCGCGATACCTCAGCGTCTTGTCCAGTCCGGGGTAGGTAAATGGTTTCCCCGTCCGACCGCCCACCCACAGGGCCGTGCTGCTGGCGAGGTGGTGCGCCTTGCGGGCGCGAATGTAGCGATCAAGGCATGCCGCCGTCTGCGGTCCGAACGATACCGTTCGACCTTTTCCGCCCTTGCCGCGGTGGACGATAGCCCGACCCTGGATTAAGTCCACATCAGGCAGTTGCAACGAGACGGTCTCGCTGGCTCGGATGCCGGTCTCCACCATCAGCCGAACTAGTGCCTCGTCGCGCCTGTCCCGAAGAGTCTTGCCCTGGCACGCCTTGATAAGTCGCTTGAGTTGATCTTCGGTCAGCCCGTGCGTGACCTTCTTGTCCTGCTTGGGCGGCTTGAGTCCAACGAGCGGGTTTGAATCCATCTCGCCTTCGCGCACCAGCCACTCGGCGTAGAGCCGCAGCGCCTTCTGACGCGACAGCGCCGTTGAGGCCTCGGCACCGTGTTCCAATAGGTCGGCAATGAAGGCTTCGACCGTTTTCGCCGTCAACTCCGGCGTCGTGCCGGTCGACGCGCACCACGCCAGAAACCTCTGCACACCTTCGGAGTACGACTTGATGGTCTTGTCGGCCTTACGCTCGGCCTTCATAGTCAACTGCCACGATCCCAGCAAATCTTCGAGCATGATCGATATCCTATCGCAGCAGCGTTATGCGCACGCGGTATCTTCGACCGAGGTATAAAACCGCAGGTAAACACGGGAGCATACGTAATGACGTTCGGTAACTACCAGTTCGAGATCTACCTGCAGGGCCTGTCCGGCATCGTGCCGAAGTTGCCGATGACTTTCGCGGAGTGGGAGGCCAAGGCGGAGTCGGCCATGCCGCCGTCGGTGTATTCCTACGTCGCGGGCGGTGCGGGCGACGAGCGCACACAGCGGCTCAACCGCACCGCGTTCGACAACTGGGGTCTGATGCCCCGGATGTTCCGCGCGACCCGCGAACGCGACCTCTCGATCAACCTGTTCGGCATGACGTTGCCGTCGCCGGTGTTCATGGCGCCGGTCGGGGTGATCGGCATCTGCGCGCAGGACGGCCACGGTGACCTCGCCACGGCCCGCGCGGCGGCGCGCACCGGCGTGCCGATGGTCGTCTCGACGCTCACCGAGGACCCGCTCGAAGACGTCGCGGCCGAATTCGGTGACACCCCAGGCTTTTTCCAGCTGTACACGCCCACTGACCGCGAGATGGCCGCCAGCCTCGTCCACCGCGCCGAGGCCGCCGGATACAAAGGGATCATCGTCACCCTCGACACCTGGGTGCCGGGCTGGCGACCGCGTGACCTGTCCACGTCGAACTTCCCGCAGCTGCGCGGCCGCTGTCTGGCGAACTACACCAGCGACCCGGTCTTCCGCGCCGGCCTGCAGCAGCCCCCCGAGGAGAACCCGCAAGCCACCGTCTTGCATTGGGTCGGGCTCTTCGGGAATCCGCTGACATGGGACGACCTGCCGTGGCTGCGCTCGCTGACCGACCTGCCGCTCATCGTCAAGGGGATCTGCCATCCCGACGACGCGCGGCGCGCCAAAGACGGCGGCGTCGATGCGATCTACTGCTCCAACCACGGTGGACGGCAGGCCAACGGCGGGTTGGCGGCCATCGACTGCCTGCCGGGCGTGGTGGAGGCGGTCGACGGGCTGCCTGTGCTGTTCGACTCGGGTATCCGCAGCGGCGCCGACATCGTCAAGGCGCTCGCGCTGGGCGCCACCGCGGTCGGGATCGGGCGGCCGTATGCGTACGGGCTCGCACTCGGCGGGGTGGACGGCGTCGTGCATGTGCTGCGCTCCTTGCTCGCCGAGGCCGATCTGACCATGGCCGTCGACGGTTATCCCACGCTGGCCGATCTCACTCCCGACACACTGCGGCGCGTCACCTGAGCGTTGCGGTCGGCTTCTGCGACCGTGGGGACGTGGATGCCGTCCTCGAGGAGTTCGACGAGTACCTCGCGCTGGAACGAGGCCGCTCCGAGCACACCCGCCGCGCCTATCTCGGGGACCTGCGGTCGCTGTTCGAGTTCGTCGCCGACCGCGGGGGAGAGGCCGGCCCGGCGGGTTTGAATTTGCCGGTGCTGCGGTCCTGGCTGGCCGCGCAGGCAGCCGCGGGCGCAGCGCGCACGACGCTGGCGCGGCGCACGTCGGCGGTGAAAACGTTCACCGCGTGGGCGGTCCGGCGTGGGTTGATGACGAGCGATCCGGCGACTCGGCTGCAGGTACCCAAGGCTCGTCGGACGTTGCCAGCGGTATTGCGCCAGGACCAGGCCCTCGACGCGATGGCTGCTGCGAAAACCGGTGCGCAGCAGGGTGATGCGTTGGCGATTCGCGATCAGTTGATCGTGGAGTTATTGTACGCCACCGGAATTCGCGTCAGCGAGCTGTGTGGGTTGGATGTCGATGACGTCGACACGGCGCGGCGCCTGCTGCGGGTGCTGGGCAAGGGCGACAAGCAGCGCACCGTGCCGTTCGGTGTGCCCGCGCAGGCGGCGCTGACGGCGTGGCTCGACGACGGTAGGCCCCAGCTCGCGACGGCGGATTCGGGACCGGCCTTGCTGTTGGGTGCGCGCGGGCGTCGGCTCGACCCGCGGCAGGCGCGCACCGTCGTGCATCAGACCATCGGCGCGGTCGACGGCGCGCCGGACATCGGGCCGCACGGGCTGCGGCACAGCGCCGCGACGCATCTGCTCGAGGGCGGGGCCGACCTGCGCGTGGTGCAGGAACTGCTCGGTCATTCGACACTGGCCACCACGCAGCTCTACACGCATGTCACTGTCGCACGGCTGCGCGCCGTGCACGACCAGGCCCACCCGCGGGCGTAATCGGTGATTTCGGTGTAATTGGTCGCGCCGGGCGCAACGGCGGGCACCGAAATCACCAAGGAGGTTACGTGCGAAGGGCAACGGTTCGGCTGTCGTGGGGCACGATCTCCTACCTCGAATGGACACCGGATGGCGCCGACGCCGCGCCGACGGTGATGCTGCTGCACGGCGGGGGAGTAGACAGTGCGTCGCTCTCCTGGAGTGGTGTCGGGCCGCGGCTCGCGGCCAGCGGCTACCGCGTCCTTGCGCCGGATCATCCGGGCTACGGCGACAGCCCGCCGGCGCCATGGCCGTCGACCCAGGATCGGTTGGTGACCTATGTCGGCGAGTTCGTCGACGCGCTCGGTCTGGACCGCTACGCGATCGGGGGCTTGTCTCTAGGCGGCGGAATCACGATCGGGCACGTGTTGGACCGTCCGGAAAAGGTCACGGGGGCAATGCTATTGGGCAGCTACGGGTTCATGTCCCGGCTGTCTTCAGGACCGCTGTCGGGTGTCCGACAGGCGACGACCTGGGTCATGTTGCATACCGGTCTGCTGCGCGCTGTGAGCCGGTGGTCGGGACGAAGCGAGCGTGCCATGGGGTGGGTAATGCCGGCGTTGATCGGCGACCCCGCTCAACGAACGCCCGAACTGGTCGACGAGATTCTGTCGGCGGCCCGAGCGGACCACGCATTCGATGCGTTCGGGCAGTGGCAGCGCGATCAGGTCAGGTGGAATCGGCTCACCACCGATTACCGCGCCCGGCTCGCGACGTTCCCGCGCCCCGTGCTGATCATCCACGGCGACAAGGACACCAGTGTGCCTGTCGCGGCGGCGCGGGCGGCAGCCGATCTCATGCCGGATGCACGTCTCAAAGTGGTTGAGGGTGCCGCACATTGGGTTCAGCGCGATCGGCCCGACGTAGTCGTACCCAAAATGCTCGAGTTCCTCGACACGCTCAACGCAGAAGCTTGATCACCTCGGCGATGTCGGGCATCGCAGAAGCCCGCCCAGGCAGCTCGTCGAACACCGTCCAGTAGCTGACGCCGAACTGCTGCTGCCGCTGCACGAGTTGCTCGGCCATCTCCTCGTATGTGCCGATGAGGACGAACGGTGAGTCGAGAAGTTCGGCCGGCGAGGCAACGCCGAGCGCGCCGGCCAATTCCTCGGCGGCCCGCCGCGGTTTGTCGGTGACGACGACGGCTTGGATCAGCGCGTTGAGTTCGAGTTCCTCGAATCGTTGGCCCGCGGCCTCGCGGACCACTGCGATGCGGTCCTCGAGGCCCGCGGCGCCGAAGTGGCTCAGCCATACCTCGGTGGCGTCGCGATTGTGGGTGATGCCCGCGAGACCGACGATGTCGGCGAGGCGTCCGGCGAGCTGAAGGACACGAGTCCCGTTGCCGCCGACGAGCATTGGCACGCGTTGCGGCGGTTGCGCCAGGAGCTGACCAGCGTCGGCGCGCACACAGTAGTGCCTGCCGTCGACGTCGACAGCCTCGCCGTCGAGTAATGTGCGGATCAGCCCGGCGGCCTCCTCCAACCGCGACACCCGCACGCCACCGCCGTCGAACGGGATGCCGGCGGCGTCGTATTCGGATTTCATGTGGCCGGCGCCGATGCCGAGCTCGAACCGTCCGTCGGAAACGAGTGCCAGACCCGCCGTCTCACGGGCGGTTTCGACGGGATGCCGGAAGTCGTTGTTGAGCACCAGCGTTCCGACGTGCAGGCGTTCGGTGGCCATCGCCGCGGCTGTCGCGCTGGTGAACGGTGGCGCCAGTGGCCCCAGGTGGTCGGCGAAGGTCAGCACGTCGAACCCGGCGGCCTCGACCGACTGCGCGAATTCGCGGGCCTGCTCGCCGGTGCGGGGCCGGCCGCAGTTCAAGCCGAATCGCGGGCGACGGGATCGATGGGCTGCGGTGGTCATGATTTCGACGGTATGCGGCTTCTCACCAGCTGCGAGCGACCGCTGCGGTACAGCATTCGTCGCGTGTCGCGTACAGGGCCCACACCGCAGGGCCCACGCGCAAGCTGGGGAGTAGGGGAACACGGTCGCTCGCGCCGGATCAGCTGTGCGTCGGTTTCAGGCGGATGGGGGTGGTGGCGACCAGGCCCAGCGGATCGACGTAGTCGGCGTTGGCGGCTCGCCCCCACATCGCGCCCCAGTGCAGGCAGGCCTGCGTCGGGCAGCCGGGGTGTCCGGCCTGCAGCACGCCGATGACCGCTGCGGGCGCGACCCGCTGCCCCGGCCGCACCGTCGGGCGGACCGGTTCGTAGCTGGTCCGCAGGCCGCCGGGGTGCGCGACCGACACGACGGGCCTGCCGGCCAGCTGGCCGGCGAACACCACCGTCCCCTCCGCCGCCGCGTACACCGACTGACCTGGTTCCGCCGCCAGGTCGACACCGCGATGACCGGGTGTCCAGTTCGGCGACGGCGCATCGAACGCCCGCGTCACCTGAGGACGCGGTCGCAGCGGCCAGTCGAGCCGATCACCGGCGGCCGTCGCGGGCGCCGCCCACACCGGCCCGAGGACCAACCCGACGAGGAAAAGCACCGAGGTTCGCATCTGCCCAGCTCAGCGCATCCAGAGCGCTCGGCGCCAGCCCCGCGCGCCGATCTGTGGATCGCCAGGTCAGTGTGGAAAAACCACACCTGCGCACGGTGTAAACTGCTAACCGCAGCTCGCTTGCGCGGGCTGACTTCGCGTGTCTGCACCACGACCCGTTCCACTAGGTCGTATTCCGGATGCCGTCGGTCCCGTCTCCGGACGGGTTCTGGCTTCCGAGCAGTCACCAGGGCCCGGCGTCACCCGACGCCGGCATCAACCGACGAAAAGGACCATGGACTCATGGCTGTTGTGACCATGAAACAGCTGCTTGACAGCGGCACCCACTTCGGGCACCAGACCCGTCGCTGGAATCCCAAGATGAAGCGGTTCATCTTCACCGACCGCAACGGCATCTACATCATCGATCTGCAGCAGACGCTGACCTACATCGACAAGGCCTACGAGTTCGTCAAGGAGACCGTCGCGCACGGCGGGACGATCATGTTCGTCGGCACCAAGAAGCAGGCCCAGGAGTCGATCGCCGAAGAGGCCACCCGTGTCGGCATGCCGTATGTGAACCAGCGCTGGCTGGGCGGCATGCTCACCAACTTCTCGACCGTGCACAAGCGGCTGCAGCGCCTCAAGGAACTCGAGACGATGGAGCAGACCGGCGGCTTCGAGGGGCGCACCAAGAAGGAAATCTTGATGCTGACCCGCGAGAAGAACAAGCTGGAGCGCTCGCTGGGTGGTATCAGGGACATGGCCAAGGTGCCCTCGGCGGTGTGGGTTGTCGACACCAACAAGGAGCACATCGCCGTCGGCGAGGCCCGCAAGCTGGGCATCCCGGTCATCGCGATCCTCGACACCAACTGCGATCCCGATCTCGTCGACTACCCGATCCCGGGCAACGACGACGCGATTCGCTCGGCCGCGCTGCTGACCAAGGTGATCGCCGCCGCGGTCGCCGAGGGCCTGCAGGCCCGCGCCGGCGTGGGCCGTGACGGCGACAAGCCCGATGCCGACGCCGCCGAGCCGCTCGCCGAGTGGGAGCAGGAGCTGCTGGCGACCGCGACGAGCACCGTGACCGCCTCGCCCACCGCCGCGGGTGCCGAGCCCGGCACGCCCGAGGCCGAAATCCAGACCGAACCGAAAACCCCAGACGCTTAGGGAGACCTGATATGGCCAACTACACCGCCGCCGACGTCAAGCGACTGCGGGAGCTGACCGGCGCCGGCATGCTCGACAGCAAGAACGCGCTCGTCGAGGCCGACGGCGATTTCGACAAGGCCGTCGAGTTGCTGCGCATCAAGGGCGCCAAGGATGTCGGCAAGCGTGCCGAGCGCGCGACCGCCGAGGGCCTGGTCGCCGCGAAGGACGGTGCGCTGATCGAGTTGAACTCCGAGACCGACTTCGTCGCGAAGAACGCGGAGTTCCAGTCCGTCGCCGAGCAGATCGTCGCTGCGGCGGCGGCCGCCAAGGCGAACGACGTCGACGCGCTCAAAGCCGCCAAAATCGGCGATACGACGGTCGAGCAGGTCATCGCCGACCTGTCGGCCAAGATCGGCGAGAAGCTCGAACTGCGCCGCGTCGCCTACTTCGACGGCACTGTCGAGGCCTACCTGCACAAGCGCGCCGCGGATCTGCCGCCGGCCGTGGGTGTGCTGGTCGAGTACCAGGGCGATGACAAGCAGGCCGCCCATGCCGTCGCGCTGCAGATCGCCGCGCTCAAGGCCAAGTACCTCACCCGCGAGGACGTGCCCGAGGACGTCGTGGCCAACGAGCGTCGTATCGCCGAGGAGACCGCCCGCACCGAGGGCAAGCCCGAGCAGGCGCTGCCGAAGATCGTCGAGGGTCGCGTCACCGGCTTCTACAAGGACGTCGTGCTGCTCGACCAGCCGTCGGTGTCCGACAGCAAGAAGACGGTCAAGGCGCTGCTGGACGAGGCGGGTGTGACCGTGACGCGGTTCGTCCGTTTCGAGGTCGGCCAGGCGTAACAACGCGAGCTTGCGCGAAAGACCCCCAGGACTCTGGGGGTCTTTCCCGTTCGCGGCCTACGGGCGAGATTGCATCCACCGGCCGACGGTGACTTCGCGCGTTCGTTCCTCGCGACGGGGCTGGCCCCGCTGGGCAAGACACAGATGTCGGAGTTCGGCTTCAGCGCGTCGGCCGAGCACGCGCGGCTCGGCCCCGTGCGCAATCCGTGGAATCCCGAGCACACCGCGGGCGCGTCGTCGTCGGGTTCCGCCGCGTTCGTCGCGGCCGGGGCGGTGCCGATCGCACATGCCAACGACGGCGGCGGCTCGATCCGGATCCCCGCCTCCTGCAACGGATTGGTGGGTCTCAAGCCGTCGCGTGGCCGCTTGCCACTCGACCGCACGCTGCAACAGATGCCGCTGCGCATCGTCGCCAACGGCGTGGTGACCCGCTCCGTGCGCGACACTGCTTCGTTCTACCGCGAGATGGAGCGGGTGTATCGCAACCCGCGGCTGCCCCCCATCGGCGACGTCACAGGCCCCGAGGCGCAGCGCCTGCGTATCGCGGTGTGCACCCAGTCGATCACACGCGAGGCCAGCCCGGAGGTGCGTGAGCTCACGCTGAAAACGGCCGCGCTGCTCGAGGAGTTGGGCCACAAGGTCACCACGATCGACAATCCCGTGCCGCCACACTTCATGAACGACTTCCTGCTCTACTGGTCGTTCCTGGCGTTTGCGCTCGTGCGCAGTGGGCGTCGCACGCTCGGGCCCAGCTTCGACCGCGAACGTCTCGACAACCTGACACTCGGGCTCGACCGCCACGCGTCGCGGAACCTGCACCGGCTGCCGTCGGCGATCGCGCGGCTCTCGCGGGTGCGCCGGATCACCGCGAGGGTCACCCAGACCTACGACGTGGTGCTGACCCCGACGCTGGCCGACGTCACGCCGCGGATCGGCCACCTCGACCCGACCCTGGACTACCAGCAGATCATCGACCGGCTCGTCGAGTGGGTGGCGTTCACGCCTCTGCAGAACGCCACCGGCGAGCCCGCCATCTCGCTTCCTCTCGCGGAGTCCGCGTCGGGTCTGCCGGTCGGCATGATGTTCGCCGCGCCGTGGGGCCAGGAGGGCCGACTGCTCCAATTGGCGTACGAGCTCGAACGCGCCCGCCCCTGGCGGCGCATCCAGGATTGACTTTCGCTAGGAAAGGTCGCGGCAGACCTCGGCCACCGCGCGCGTCAGCGACGCGGCGCCGTCCCGCAGCGCCCGCTCGATCGGCGTGCCTTCGGCGGTGATCGCGACCAATCGTTCGACGCCGTGATCCAGCAACACCGCGGCGTCCGCTGCGACCCGGCCGGCGAAGATGATCACTCGCGCGCCGGCGCGCACCGCGGCCGCAGCGACGCCGAAGGGTGTCTTACCCATGACGGTCTGCGCGTCGACGCTGCCCTCTCCGGTGAATACCCAGTCAGCGCCGTGCAGCGCTCGTTCCAGCCCGACGGTTTCGGCGACCTCGTCGACGCCGGATCTGCTTGTCGCGCCGAGGAATTCGACGAGCGCGAAACCCAGGCCGCCCGCGGCGCCAGCTCCTGGTAGCGCAGGCTGCGTGCCGCCGAGCGTCGCGGACGCGACGGCGGCCAGCCGAGACAATCCGGATTCCAGGCGCGCCACGTCGGCCGGGCCGGCCCCCTTCTGGGGGCCGAACACCGCGCTGGCACCGCTGGGCCCGAGCAGCGGCGCGGTGACGTCGGAGGCCACGCGGATGCGCACGTCGCGCAGGCGTGGATCGAGACCGGTCAGGTCGATGCGCTCGAGGCCTTCGAGCGCCGCGCCGCCAGGCATCAGCGGCCGCCCGTCGGTGTCGAGAAACTTTGCGCCCAGGGCGGTGAGCATTCCGGTCCCGCCGTCGTTGGTCGCCGAGCCGCCCAAGCCGACCAGGAAATCCTCGGCGCCGCGATCCAAGGCGGACCGAATCAATTCGCCCACGCCGAATGTGCTGGCGCGCAGGATGTCTCGCTGATCGGGTGGGATGCGTTCCAGGCCAGCGGCCGCTGCCACCTCGATCACCGCGAGCTGACGCAGCGGCACATAGCCGTACCTGGCGGTGACGGTGCGACCCAGCGCATCGCAGACCGGGACCTCCAGGTGCTGGCCGTGCAACGCCTCGACGACGGCGTCGACGGTGCCTTCCCCGCCATCCGCCATCGGTACGCCGAGGACTTCGGCGTCCGGCAGCACCGCCGCCACGCCGGCCCGCATCGCGGCGACCGCTTCGGATGCGGTCATCGACTCTTTGAACGAGTCCGGCGCCAGGACGATCTTCATCGCGGCGCCGTTGAGGTCAGGGACGGATACGAGCCGCTCATGAACCGTAGTCTGGCAGACCTTCAGTCCGTACCGAGGGCCGCGAGGATCTGCTTGAATTCACGCTGTTGGCGCTGGGTCAGATTCGTCATCAACTTTCGCTCGGCGGCACGCACCCCTGAGTCCGTGCGTTTCAACAACTCCCGGCCCTCGCGGGTGAGCTGCGCCGGCAGCGAACGTCCCGACGACACGCTCGCCGGCCGGCTGACCAGGCCGCGGTCCTGCAGGCCGCGCAGCACCATGTTCATCGCCTGCGGCGAGACGTTGAAATCGCGGGCCAGTTCGGCGTTGGACCGGCCGGGATACTGCGACAGGATCCGCATGCACAGGTACTGCGGGAACGCCACGTCAAGCGGTTCCAGAACCGTCGTGGTGACCTCGGCGCGCAGTGCGTTCGCCACCCGGGAGAGCAGAAAACCGAGCGGCTGTTCCTCGAGCGGCCCATCCATGTCAATCATATTGACATATATCAACCGGGTTGATATCAACGAGTCATGACCGAACCCACCATCGAGATGTTCGACAGCGCCTACAAGGGCGAAGCCCCCGAGATGAGCGGCGCGAAACCGCCGTGGAGCATCGGCGAACCGCAACCCGAGCTCGCCGCCCTGATCGAACAGGGCAAATTCCACGGTGACGTGCTCGACGCCGGGTGCGGTGAGGCCGCCATCGCCCTGTGTCTGGCCGAGCGGGGTTTCACGACGGTCGGTCTGGACCAGTCACCCACGGCGATCGAGCTGGCCAGAGCGGAGGCCGCGCGTCGCGGGTTGACCAACGCCAGCTTCGAGGTGGCCGATATCAGCGACTTCGAGGGTTACGACGGGCGGTTCGGGACAATCGTCGACTCGACGTTGTTCCACTCGATGCCCGTCGAACTGCGCGAGGGGTATCAGCGCTCGATCGTGCGGGCCGCGGCTCCCGGGGCCTCGTATTTCGTGCTGGTTTTCGACAAGGCGGGCATGCCCGGCGGTCCGGCCTTCCCGGTGACCGAGGACGAGCTGCGTGACGTCGTCTCGAAGTACTGGACCATCGACGAGATCAGGCCCGCGCGCATCCACGCCGTGTTCCCGGACGGCTTCCAGGAGTTCTTCCCGGTGACCGACGTCCGGGACGAGCCGAAAGGACGCAAATCGGTGCCCGCCTGGTTGCTGAGCGCCCACCTGCCGGGCTGACCCGGCGAGTCGCGACCCGGAGGCGGCTGTGCCGCCGGCCATGAGGCAGGATGAGGGGCATCTCAGCGCGGACCCCGAAGGAGTCGGATGCCGGAGCCCCGGGAAAACTCTGTCGCCGGCGCGGCGGCTCCTGAATCCAGCGTCGCCGGCGCGGCGGCAACAACCGGTCCCAACGGGGCGATCCGCCCGAAGTACGGCCGCGTCCTGCTCAAGCTCGGCGGCGAGATGTTCGGCGGCGGGGACGTAGGCCTGGATCCGGACGTCGTGCACCAGGTGGCCCGCCAGATCGCCGAAGTGGTCCGCAGCGGGGTGCAGGTCGCCGTCGTCATCGGCGGCGGCAATTTCTTCCGCGGTGCGCAATTGCAGCAGCGGGGCATGGAGCGGGCCCGAAGCGACTACATGGGCATGCTGGGCACCGTCATGAACAGCCTTGCCCTGCAGGATTTCCTGGAGAAGGAAGGCATCGACACCCGGGTGCAGACCGCGATCACGATGGGGCAGGTCGCCGAGCCGTACATCCCGCTACGGGCCGTGCGGCACTTGGAGAAGGGCCGCGTGGTGATCTTCGGAGCGGGCATGGGCCTGCCGTACTTCTCGACCGACACCACCGCCGCGCAACGCGCGCTGGAGATCGGCGCCGAAGTGGTGCTGATGGCCAAGGCCGTCGACGGCGTCTTCACCGCCGACCCGCGCCAGCACCCCGACGCCGAACTGCTCACCGCGATCAGTCACCGCGAAATCATCGACCGCGGCCTGAAGGTGGCCGACGCCACCGCGTTCAGCCTGTGCATGGACAACGGCATGCCGATCCTGGTGTTCAACCTGCTCACAGATGGCAATATCGCGCGAGCGGTCGCGGGTGAGAAGATCGGAACACTGGTCACCACCTGACAGCAGTGCACGCGATAAGCATGACGAAGACGCGCACGCGGATGAAGGAGAAGCACCGTGATCGACGAAACCCTCTTCGACGCCGAGGAGAAGATGGAGAAGGCGGTGTCGGTGGCGCGTGACGACCTGTCGTCGATCCGCACCGGCCGCGCCAATCCCGGCATGTTCGCGCGCGTCAACGTCGACTACTACGGATCGGCCACGCCCATCACGCAACTGTCGAGCATCAACGTGCCCGAGGCGCGGCTGGTGGTGATCAAGCCCTACGAGGCCAACCAGCTGCGCAACATCGAGGACGCGATCCGCAACTCCGACCTGGGCGTCAATCCGACCAACGACGGCAACGTCATCCGCGTCGCCATTCCGCAGCTGACCGAGGAGCGGCGCCGTGACCTGGTCAAGCAGGCCAAGGCGAAAGGCGAGGACGCCAGGGTGGCGGTGCGCAACATCCGTCGCAAGGCGATGGAGGAGTTGCACCGCATCAAAAAGGAAGGCGAGGCGGGCGAGGACGACGTGGCTCGCGCGGAGAAGGACCTGGACAAGCTGACCCACACCTACAGCGCGCAGATCGACGAGCTGGTCAAGCACAAAGAAGGCGAGCTGCTGGAGGTCTAGTGACCGAACAGCGCAAGGGTCCCGTGGCAGAGACGCCGGTCGACGAACCGCCCAAGAAGAAGTCGCGGGCGGGCCGTGACCTACCCGCGGCGATCGCGGTGGGTGTCCTGCTGGGCGCCGTGGCCATCGGCACGCTGCTGTTCGCGCCGATCGGGTGGCTGCCGGTGCTGGCGGTCTTCATTCCGGTCGCCACCGCAGAGGTGATCCGCCGGCTACGCGACTCCGGTTACGCCCTGCCCGCGGTCCCGCTGCTGGTCGGTGGTCAGGCGATGATCTGGTTGACGTGGCCGTTCGGCGCGGTCGGGCTGCTCGGCGCCTACGGCGGGACGATCGTCGTCTGCATGGTCTGGCGCCTCGTCGGGCAGGGTCTGCGCCGACAGCCGGTCAACTACCTGCGCGACATCTCCGCCGCGGTGCTGCTGGCGACGTGGGTGCCGTTCTTCGCCAGCTTCAGCGCGCTGCTGATCTTCCAGGACCACGGCGGCGGCCGGGTGTTCACCGTGATCGCGACCGTCGTATTCGCCGACATCGGCGGTTATGTGGCCGGCGTGCTGTTCGGTAAACACCTGATGGCGCCGGCGATCAGCCCGAAGAAGTCCTGGGAGGGGCTGGGCGGCTCGCTGGTGTTCGGCATCACCGCCGCGGTGCTGTCGGTGACGTTCCTGATGGACAAGCCCGCCTGGGTCGGGGTGCCGCTGGGCCTGATGCTGGTGATCACCGGGGTGCTCGGCGACCTGGTCGAGTCGCAGGTCAAACGCGACCTCGGGATCAAGGACATGGGCACGCTGCTGCCGGGGCACGGCGGCATCATGGACCGCATCGACGCGATGCTTCCCTCTGCGGTGGCCGGCTGGATCGTGCTGACGCTGCTGGCGTAACGCGGCCCGGCATACTGGTAGGACCCGATGGCTGACTCTCCTGCGGCCCTGCCGCTCGTGTTCGATCCGCCGCGGCGCGCCATGCCGCCGCGGCATTTCGCGGACCTCGACGAGGCTGGCCGCGCCGCCGCCGTCGGCGAACTGGGGCTGCCGGCGTTTCGCGGTAAGCAGTTGGCCAACCAGTACTACAGCAGGCTGATCGCCGACCCGCACCAGATGACGGACCTGCCGGCCGCCGTGCGCGATCAGGTCGCAGAGACGCTGTTCCCGACTCTGCTCGACGCGCTGCGCGAGATCGAGACCGATGCGGGCGAGACGCGCAAGATGTTGTGGCGCGCGGTGGACGGCACCACGTTCGAGTCGGTGCTGATGCGTTACCCGCAGCGCAACACCGTCTGCATCTCCTCGCAGGCGGGATGCGGCATGGCCTGCCCGTTCTGCGCGACGGGCCAGGGCGGACTCAAGCGCAACCTGTCGACCGCCGAAATCCTCGAGCAGGTACGCGCCGCCGCGGTCGAGTTGCGCGACCGCGATGGTGACGGGATCGCTCCCGCGGCCCGCGGCGGGCGGCTGTCCAACATCGTGTTCATGGGCATGGGGGAGCCGCTGGCCAACTACAACCGGGTGCTGGCCGCGGTGCGACGGATAATCGCGCCGGCCCCGAACGGCTTCGGCATCTCGGCCCGCTCGGTCACCGTGTCGACGGTCGGGCTGGCACCGGCGATCCGCAAGCTCGCCGACGAACGGCTCGGCGTCACGCTGGCGTTGTCGCTGCACGCCCCCGACGACGAACTGCGCGACACGCTGGTCCCGGTGAACAACCGCTGGAAGGTGTCCGAGGCGCTCGACGCCGCGCGGTACTACGCCGACGTGACGGGCCGGCGAGTGTCCATCGAGTATGCGCTGATTCGCGATGTCAACGATCAGCCTTGGCGCGCAGACCTTTTGGGCAAGCGGCTGCATGGCGCGCTCGGCCCGCTGGCGCACGTCAACGTCATTCCGCTCAATCCGACGCCCGGCAGTGAGTGGGACGCCAGTCCCAAACCCGCCGAACGCGAATTCGTTCGGCGCGTCCGCGAGCGGGGTGTGTCGTGCACGGTGCGCGACACCCGCGGCCGTGAGATCGCCGCCGCCTGCGGGCAATTGGCGGCGCAGAGCTGACCCTTCAGTCTCGTCGCCTCGAGACCGACGCTTTGGCGGATTTTGCGCGCGCTTTTCCGCCAAAACGTCGGTCTGGGCGCTACTGAGTGGGTCCGTTGACGAACCAGACGTTCTCTTCGACCAGCCGCCGGCTGCGCCATCCGTCCGGGGTGCGGACGAGGTCATGGTGGTAGTAGCCGCCGCAGCTACTCATCTCCGGCAGGCCCGGCAGCTGCATCGGGTTGTGGAACATCGCCCTGACTTTGGCCGTGTCGCCGTCGGGGCCGCTGGAGATTTCGGCTTCGATGTTGGTGATGTAGTGCATGCTCCACGGAATCACACCGAAATTCGCGGCGAACCAGTCGACGACCTCGTCGCGGCCACCCGTGACGGCGCCCGCCGATGAGTAGTCGATCACCGCGTCGTCGGTGAACACCGAGCGGTACAACTCCCAGTCCTTGGTGTCGACGGCGCGAGCGTAGCGGTATAGCAGCGCGGCGATCTCGGCTTCGTCACTCGGGGCCTGATTCACGGTTCAACCGTGTCCGGCATGCCGATGGTCTTGGCTTCCAGGTATTCCTTGTAACCCTCTTCGCCGTTGCGGTATCCCAGACCGCTCTGCTTGGTGCCACCGAACGGGCTGTTGATGCCGAAGTGGCTCTTGCCGTTGATCGTGACGTTGCCGGTGCGCATCCGGCAGGCCACCGCGAACGCGCGGTCCACGTCGGCGCTGCTCACTTCGCCGGACAGGCCGTAGATCGTGTTGTTGGCGATCGCGACCGCCTCGTCGTCGGAGTCATACGGGGTGACCGTGAGCACGGGACCGAAGATCTCCTCCTGCGCCACCTGTGAATTGGGGTCGACGTCGGCCAGCAGCGTCGGCTGGGTGTAGTAGCCGGTGGGCAGGTTCTCCGGGATGCCTCCGCCGGTGACCAACCGCGCACCGGAGTCGATGCCGCTCTTGACCAAACCCAACACCTTCTGGCGCTGGGTCTCGCTGATCTGCGGGCCCTGCATGTTGCCCGGCGTCCACGGGTCGCCGACCGGGAAGCCCTCCATCATCGTCTTGAGGACCTCGATACCTTCGTCATAGCGGCTGCGCGGCAACAGAATCCGGCTCGGCAGGATGCAGGACTGTCCCGACATCACGCAGGCCATCATCGCCGCCATCGGCAACGCCGAATTGAAGTCGGCATCGTCGAGCACGATGTGCGCGGACTTGCCGCCCAACTCCAGCAGCGTCTTCTTCACCGTCGGCGCACCCGCGGCCAGGATCGCCCGCCCGGTCGCCGTCGACCCGGTGAACGTGATCATGTCGACGCGCGGATCGGCCGACAGCGCGGCCCCGACCTCGTTGGCATTGGACACCACGACGTTGAACACGCCGGCGGGGATGTCGGTTTCCTCGGCCACGATGCGTCCGTACTCGCTGCCCGACCACGGGGTCAGCTGCGCGGGCTTGAGCACCACCGTATTGCCGGCCATCAACGCCGGCACCGTCTCGGCGACGTTGAGATAGAACGGCACATTCCACGGCGTGATCGCGCCGACCACACCGACGGGCTCGTAGTGGATCTTGCGCCGAGCCGGACCCAGCGGGGTGTCGTGCACACCGTTGTCGACCAGATAGTCGAACGCGCGTCCATGCTCGGCCCAGTGCTTGACCTCTTCGATCGGGCTCTCGATCTGGCTGCCGGTCACCGAGACCGGGCAGCCGACCTCGGTGATCAGGACCCGGCGTAACCGTTCCTTGTTCCGCTCGAGGGCTTCGTGCAGCTGGGTCAGGCAGTGGTAGCGGAACTCCAGATCGCGCGACCAGTCGGTTTCGTCGAACGCGCGCCGCGCCGCGCCGACCGCGCGCGCCATGTCCTCGACCGTGCCGTCGGTGGCCCGGCCCGCAACCTCCTCGCTGGCCGGATGGATCACCTCGAACGTCGCTCCGCCGGCGGTGGTCTGCAACTCGCCGTCGATCAACATCCGCTCGTCGCCCGCCAACACACCGCTGTCAGTCTGTACCTGGGTCATGCGGACAGCTTTACAAATTTTCGCGCGAGTGTCAGCCCATCGGCGGAGTCGAGCGATCAGCCCTGCGGCTTGAGCCCGGCTGCGTGGCGCAACTGCGCGAGGAACTGGTCATCGTCGTCACTGCGCACGATGTAGTGCGAGATCGCGACGCGAATCGCGGTCGCTGCCTTGACCGCTCCGTTCGGACCGCTCAGCAGTTTCTGCAACCGCGCGCGCATCACGGGGATGACCTTCGTCAGTTGGGCGATGACGACCTCGGGTTCGATGTCGACCAACCGCACGCCCGAATACGAGTGCTGGTAGTCAACGATGAACCGCAGTGCGGCGTCCAGCTTCTCGGTGCCCCGGAGACCGGCCGTCGCCTTGCTGATGCCGTTGTCGAACAAGTCGCGCTCGTAGACACCGAACGCGTCGAGCAATTCACCCTTTGACGCGAACCAGCGGTAGAGCGTGGGCCGGGACACCCCCGCCTGCAAGGCGACCTCCGAGAGGCTGAGCTTGGTCTGTCCGCTGCGGGCCAGCACCTCCGCTGTCGCGACGAGGATCCGGTGCCGCGTCGAGGTGTCCTCGATTCCGGAGGTGTCGCGCAGCGGTTCGTTCACGTGCCGATCGTAGATCCTTCTTTACATCGACTTCTGGAGTACGGCCACCGTGTCGAGATCTTCCAGCGCTGCCACTGCGCGGCGCAGACCTTCGAGCGCGATGCCCTCGGCCTGCATTCCGCCCATCCCCGCGGTGATCAGCGCGGCGACATAGGCGTAGAGCGCGCCCTGCCGGTAGCGATGCCATAGCTCGTCGCGATTCAGCTCGGGACCGCCCGAGGCGGCCAGCGCTCGACGGTAGACGTCGAGCAGGTCGCGTTGGTGCACCTGGCGATCGCCCGGCGTCATGCTGGTGACCAGGGTGTAGGCCAGTTCCCGGCCGGGATGGCCGCGCCGCGCCGCCTGCCAGTCGAACAGCCCGGCCGCGCCGCTTCGGAAGTAGACGTTGCCCGGATGTGCGTCGCCGTGCATGACGGTGTGGGGCGGCTCGTCGATGAGACGGGCCACCGCGCGGTAGTTGTCGTCGATGAAGCGACCGGCGTCGACCGCGATGTCGGACCGCTCGGCGATGCGGCGCGCGGACGTCTTCAGCAGCGGCGCGGTGAGCAACGACGCGGTGTCGCCTGACGCGGTGTACAGCCAGGCGGGGACGCGTTCCCAGAACGTCGCGTGCAGCCTCGCGAGGAGTTCGACGATTTTCGCTGCCCGGTCGGCGCCGATCGGATGAAGGGTGTCAGGGAACTCGCATTCGTCGGCGGGTAGGTCTTCCAGCACGAGCACGTAGCGGCCGGTCATCGAATCGAACGCCGAGCCGTGGCAGATCGGAACTCCGGTCAGCCGCGGGGACAACTCGCGGTAGAAGCGTGTCTCGGTCGCCCCCAGTCGACCCATCTCGCCCATCAGCCGGGTGGCGACCGTCTCGGCCGCCATCTTGACGAACACCGTCGGCGGGACGTCGTCACCGGCAAGGGCGAGCCGGGCGCGCGACGACGTGCCGGCGTCACCGCCCAGCACCGACACCGACGTGACGCGACGCCGGATGATCCGCGACATGGCGGGCTCGTCGAGTTCGGACACGGAGCGCGGAAGTGATCGCCGACGACCGATGGCGGCGTCGGTGGCGATACGTTGTATCCCGCGGCCCAGATGTGCTGCCAGGCCGACGGCCGGCGGGGCGTGCGTCACCACGTCAGTTTACAAATTGCCGCTCTAATGTAAAGAAGGTGTCGATGGCGGGTCCACTGGAGGGCGTGCGGGTCGTCGATCTCGGCGTGTGGGTGGCGGGACCCGCCGCCGGCGGCATACTCGCCGACTGGGGCGCCGACGTCGTCAAGATCGAGCCCCCGGCGGGCGATCCCGGCCGGATGTTCGGCCGGATGCTGGGCGTCGACGGCGAATCGAACCCGCCGTTCGAGATGGACAACCGCGGCAAGCGCAGCATCGTCCTCGACCTGACCTCGGCCGCCGGTACCGCGACCGTTCGCCAATTGCTCACCGGCGCAGATGTTTTCCTCACCAATGTCCGACCCGCGGCGCTCAAGCGCATCGGCCTCGACTTCGCGGCGGTGACAGCGGCAAATCCGCGACTGGTCTACGGACTGATCACCGGGTACGGCGAGAGCGGGCCCGATGCCGACCGGGCGGCCTACGACGTCGCGGCATTCTGGGCGCGGTCGGGGCTGGCGCATCTGCTCACCCGTCCCGGTGATACGCCGCCGTTCCAACGCGGGGGAATGGGCGACCACATGGCGGGCATGACACTCGCCGCAGCGGTGTGTGCGGCGCTGGTCGCCCGGGCCCGCACCGGCGCCGGGCAGTTGGTCAGCACGTCGCTGTATCGCCAGGGGGCCTACACCGTCAGCTTCGATTTGAACACGTTCCTGCTCACCGGAAACGCCATCGCGATCGGTCAGCGCGAAACTATGGGCAACCCGTGCATGAACAACTACGCGGCCGCAGACGGGCGCCGGTTCTGGATCGTGGGTCTGCAGGCCGGCCGCCACTGGCCGCCGCTGTGCCGCGCTGTCGGGCGGCCCGAGTGGCTGACCGATCCGCGCTTCGACACCCCGCAGGCGCGCGCCGCCAACGCCGTCGAACTGATCGCCGCACTCGACGAGATATTCGCAACCAGGCCGCTAGACGAGTGGGCCGAAACCTTCGCCGCCGAACCGGATTTCTTCTGGTCACCGATCAACACACTCGAAGATGTGGTCGGCGACGAGCAGTTCCACGCCGCCGGCGGAGTGGTGTACGTGCCTGATGGCGACGGCAGTACACCGATGGTCGCCACCCCAGCCGACTTCCACGGCACCCCATGGGAGGCGCGGTCGGCCGCACCGCGGCTCGGGGAGCACACCGACGAGATCATGACCGAACTGGGCGATCGGCCAACCTTTACATAATCGTCAGAAAATGTCACGCTCTGCTGACTATGGGATACAGCGCCGCCGACGAGTCGTTCACCCACCAGCTGCCCAGGCCGTTCGACGAAGTGCACCATCCCGACGCCACCTGGTCGGATCGGTGCTACTTCTTCGCCGCGTCGCCCGACGGTGATCTTCTCCTGGCGTCCGGTTACGGGAACAACCCCAACACGGGGACGGGTCTGGGCTATGTGAAGGTGACGCTCGCCGATGGGCGGCACTACGACCTGCTGGCGGGCCGCCCCGTCGTGGACGGTGCAGACCGCGCCGACGTGGGCGCCGGGCCCTTGCGGTGGACATGCGTTGAGCCGCTGAAGAAGTGGAAGCTCGAAGTCGCATCCAACGGGTCCGGGATCGCGTGGGAGCTGTACTACGAACCCACCGCCCCGATGTGGGAACTGTTGCCGCTCAAGGTGACCGGCGAGAACGGGCGCGTCATCGCGGACATGTACCACATGAAGGAGCCCGGCAAATGGACGGGCTGGGTGGAGATCGAGGGTGAGCGCATCTCCGTCGACGGATTCCACGGCGGTCGCGATCGCACGTTCGGTGTGCGCGTCGCCGACGAGATCGACTTCTGGCTTTGGCTCGACGCGGGTTTCGACGACCGCGCCATCGAGGCGTGGATCTTCGAAACTTCCGACGGCACAGTCACCTACGTCGACGGCGGCATCACGCACAACGACGGCACACTGTCCAAGCGTTTCGTCAAGATCGAGCACGACGTCGAATTCGACGCCGACCGCAAGCGCCCTGCCCGGGCCGTGCTGGTCTTCACCGACGAGGACGGCGCCCGGTACCGCGTCACCGCCGAGTCCGTGCACCAGCACGTGAACGCCTACTACGGGCTGCCGATGGCGGAATGCAACTACGAGGATCTCGGCGGCGGCGCGTACTTCATTCACTTCCTGTGGGACAGCAACGATCGCGACGAGCTGGTCGAAAACGAGGACAAGGCCATGGCGATCGACCAGCTGATGCGATTCGACTTCGACGGCCGAGTCGGTTGGGGCGTCTTCGAAATTCTCATGGGCGGTGAGGCCTACCGCCGCTACCCCAACTGGCGCCCGATGGACATGGCGAAGTTCAAACAGGACAGGAAAGTGGTCGACCGGCCGCCCGCGCAGGAGGCGCAGGCATGACGTCCGGCAGTGCCGTGCGCGACCGGCTCGCCGAGTGGTTGCGTGCTCAACTCGCCGATACCGACGGGCTGCGGGTCGAGGGGTTCGATCGGATCGAATTCGGCCACTCGGCGGAAATGATGATGCTGACGATCGTCACCGGAACCGGTGCCGGGGAGATCCGGCGTGACGTCGTGGTGCGCCTGCGGCCCCGGCCGCCTGCACTGCTCGAACCGTACGACCTGGCCAAGCAGTTCACCGTGTTGAGCGCTCTGGAAGGGTCGGCGGTGCGCGTGCCGCGGGCACTGTGGCTCGAAGACAGCGGGGACGTGCTCGGCCGCCCCTTCTTCGTCATGGAGCGGGTGGCGGGAACCGTCTACGAGATGGAGGCGCCCGAGCCGGCCCAGGGCGGGGTGCGGGGCATGTGCGAGAGCTTGGCCGACCAACTCGCCGCGATCCACACCGTCGACATCGCTGCCCTCGGGTTGGCGGCGCTGGACGACGGTGCCGGTCATCTCGACCGCGAGATCGACCACTGGGCCGGTGAGATGGAGCGCGTGAAGCGCGGGCCGTTGCCGGCCCTCGAGCGGTTGTTGACGGAGTTGAAAGACTCGCGGCCACAGCCGTCTTCGAGCGTGGCGCTGGTTCATGGCGACGCCAAGCCGGGCAATTTCGCCTTCGTCGGCGACGAGGTGAGCGCGGTGTTCGACTGGGAGCTGAGCACCGTCGGCGACCCGCTGACCGACATCGGCTACCTGGAACTGTTGTGGCGGATGCCCGTCGGAATCCCCACCCATCCAGCGGCCCTCACGATCGACGAGATCATCGCCCGCTATGAGACCTCCAGCGGCATAGCGGTCCGGCACCGCGAGTGGTATCGCGCGCTCAATGCGTTCAAGCTCGCGGTGATCAACCTCGTCGGCGCCCATTTATTCGACACGGGCGCCACCGACGACCAGCGCTTCTTGCTCAACGCCTACGGCATACCGCTTTTCACGCAGATGGGTTTGACCGACCTCGACGTGTCCGAGCAATTGGACGACGGGCCGGTGATGCCGGTGAGAATCGCCTGAAAGCGAAATCCGGTCAGTTCAATCTGCTTTCGAGCAGGCCGACGGCATCCAGATCCTCGATCGCCTGCGTGGTCGTCACCATCGCTGCGCGGGACACCTCGATCGGTTGCCAGCGCGACCCCATGGCCGCCGTTGATGCGGCAGCAATCCAGGAGTACACCGAGAACAACCGGTACTGCTCGTGAGCGGTGCCCTCGTCGAGTGCGACTCCATGCCGGGCCAGGCCCGCCCGATACCGATCCAGCAATGCGCGCTCCTCGGCGCGCCTGATCTCGACCGGCAGCGAATTGCACAGGAAGTACGCGACGTCGCGGACGCCTGGCGCGCGGCCGGCGACCGCCCAGTCATACAGGCCGGATCGGCCTGCGTCGACGAAGAGATTGCCGCTGTGGGTGTCGCCGTGAATCAGCGTGCGTTCGCCTTCGTTGAACAGCTCGACGATGTCGGGGGAGCGCTGGGCGTACAGCTCCCCGATGCGCTGAAACGCCGGCGGCATCTCCTGCGCGAACTGCTCGATTGCCGACAAGATGAACTGGGCCCGTTGGGCGGCCACCGCGGCATCCTCGGGCTTGTTCCGCATCCCCGACGGGGTGCGCAGCCAGCCGAGGTCACGCGACCGGAAATGAGCATGCAATGCGGCGAGTTCATCGACGAGCGAGGCCGCGACGTCGATGATGTCGCTGTCGGCCGGGGTGGGGAAACGGCATCCCGACGCTTGTAGATCTTCGAGGACCATCACGAACGAACCGTCGGAATCGTCGTGGCCGGCGTGCCAGACGCGCGGCGCACGCACCGGGAGTTCGTTGCCGACCTCGGCATACAACCGTGCCTCTGCGACCCCCAGACCTATTCGGCGGAGGAACGCGCGTTGTTCATCGACGAACGGCTGCAGCTTGACGAAAAGCGTGTCCGGCACGTCGCCGCGACTCGTCAGCTTGACGCGGGCTCGGCCGGTGGTGCCAGAGTGGGCATCGAGGACGTGAACCCCGTCGACCGGGGCGTGCAATATCTCGCTGAACCAGTCGGGTGTGAGTTCCTCGACGCCGGCTGGAATCCTCATCGTTCGCTTCCCGGCGCGTGATGCTTGACCCGCGCGGCATGGCGGAGCTGGGCGAGGAAGTCGGCGTCGTCGTCACTGCGCACCAGATAGTGCGACACCGCGACGCGCACCGCGGTCGACACGGCGAGTGCGGCGTCGGGTCCGGTGGCGAGCCGTTCCAGGCGCTGCCGCATCAGCGGGATGACGCGGGCGAGTCGCCTGATGACCTGTTCGGGTTCGATGTCGATCATGCGCAACCCCGGATAGGACTGCTGATACTCGACGATCACCCGCAGCGCTGCGTCGAGTCGTTCGCCCGCCGGCAGGTGCGCGGTCGCCTCGGCCACCGCGCGTTCGTAGTACTGGCGTTCCCACACCACGAACGCGTCGAGGAGGTCACGTTTGCAGGCGAACCAGCGGTAGAGGGTGGGTCGGGAAACCTTCGCCTGCACCGCAACTTCGGACAGGCTGAGCTTCGTCATGCCGTGGCGGCCGAGCACCTCCGCGGTCGCGGCGAGAATGCGTTCCCGCGTCGAAGAGTCCGCATCGGCTACCGGCACCGCCATAGCTTTACAAATTTTTGACGAAGTGTCACGCTGATTCGGTGACATCAGCCCGTGAACACAGTGCCGTCGACATCACGTCGGAAGAGTTTTGGAGCCGGCCGTTCGCCGTTCGCGACGAGACGTTCGCGCGGTTGCGTGCTGCCGACGGGTTGACCTGGCACCCGCCGTTGCCGTCGATGTTCCCGATGGAGGAGCCCGGGTTCTGGGCATTGACGCGGCGCGCCGACATCGTCTACGTCAGCCAACATCCCGAACTGTTCACCTCCGCTCAGGGGGTGGCGCTGAACCCGATGCCCGCCGAGATCCAGCGATTCGCCTCGTTCTTCTTGACCATGGACCCGCCGCAGCACACCGTGTACCGGCGGCTGATCAGTTCGGCGTTCACCCCCCGCAACATCCGCCTGATCGAGGAGCAGATCCAAAAGAATGCGGTCGCCATCGTCGAAAACCTCGTCGGTGCAGGCGAAGTCGAGTTCGTGTCGGCGTGTTCGGCGAAGCTGCCGATGCTGACGATCATGGACATGCTCGGCGTGCCCAGCGCCGACCAGCCCGCGGTCGCCTATGCCGCAGAGAAGCTGTTCGGGATGAGCGACGACGAGTACGCCACCGAGGACGAACGCCTGGCCGACCCCGTCGCGCAGATCGCGCTGCTGTCGAACACCGGCGTAGAACTGGCGCAGTTCCGGCGCACCCACCCCGGCGACGACCTGATGACCAGCATCGTCAACGCCGAGGTCGACGGTCACCGGCTGACCGACGAAGAGATCGGCGCCTTCCTGATCCTGCTCGCGTCGGCGGGTAACGACACCACCAAGCAGGCGACGACGCACGCCATGATGGCGCTCGTCGAACACCCCGAACAGCGCGACTGGTTGATGGCCGACTTCGACGGTCGCATCGGTACGGCGATCGAGGAATTCGTCCGCTGGTCGTCGCCGGTGCTGCAGTTCGCACGCTTTGTCACCGAGGACACCGAGATCAACGGCCACCCGGTCGCGGCCGGCGACAAGGTCGGCCTGTTCTACTGCTCGGCGAACCGGGACGAGGCCGTGTTCGACGCTCCCGGCGCATTCGACCTCACCCGTTCACCCAACCCGCACCTGGGGTTCGGCGGCGGCGGGCCGCACTACTGCCTGGGCAGCCAGCTGGCCAAAGCGGAACTGCGAAACCTCTTCCACGAGTTGTTGACTCGGCTGAAAACCATCGAGTTCTCCGAGCCCGACCTGCTGTACAGCAGCTTCGTGCACGGCGTCAAACGGCTGCCCGCCGTCGTTCGTTAGGGGACTGAGCATGCGCGTCGCGGTCGACCTCGACAAGTGCACCGGACACGGAATCTGCGAATCGATCGCCGAGGAGGTGTTCGAGGTGGGTGACGACGGTTTCGTGGTCATCCACGAGCCGGAGCGGCCGGAGTCCGACCGCGACCGCATGCAGCAGGCCGTGACGCAGTGCCCCGTCGCGGCATTGCGACTGGTCGACTGAGCACGCCTGCCGCGATGCCGGGCGGCTATCGTTTCCGCCATGACGCCGAGAAGACTCGCGGTCTGCCTGCTCGCGATCGCCCTGTCGATCGGCGTGCCTGGCTGCGGCAGGTTCACTGAATCCCTGGACGTCGCCGTCGACGCCGAACCGACCGGCCCCGTCGCGATCGCCTCGGTCGCCGCACCCGACGCCGCGCTGGTCGACAACGCGGTCGTCGCCGAGGCTGCGCGCAGCGTCGTCAGGATCCAAACCATCGCGCCGTCGTGTCAGAAGACGCTGGCGGGCAGCGGAGTCGTCATCGCGCCCAACAAGGTGATGTCGGCTGCACACGCCGTCGCCGGCGGGGGCACGGTCAGCGTCTGGGTCGGCGATCGGGAACAGCCCGCCACCGTCGTGGTTTTCGACCCCTACATGGACATCGCGGTGCTCGACGTGCCCGACCTGCAGGCGCCGCCGCTGGCATTCGCCGACACACCGGCCATCACCGGCACCGACGCCGTGGTGCTCGGATACCCGGGTGGCGGGCCGTTCACCGCCACGCCCGCACGGATCCGCGAGGTCATCGACCTTCAGGGGCCCGACATCTACCGCACCACGACGTTGAAGCGTGAGGTGTACGTCATCAGGGGCGCGATCCGGCAGGGCGAGTCCGGGGGACCGCTTCTCGGGCTCGACCGGCGCGTGCTCGGCATCAGTTTCGGGGCGGCGGTCGACGAGCCCCACACCGGGTTCGTGCTCACCGCCAAGCAGATCTTCGCGCTGATGCTCGAGGGTGTCGCCGCAAGTCAGCCCGTCGAGACAGGCGCCTGCGTCGTCGCCTGATCACCGGCCCGGCTTGCTGTTTCCCACCCCAACTCCGCCCGCGGACCGCACCAACACCGACTGCTGGATCGCACCGACAGCACCGCGTTCGTCGAACAGAGTGCCGAGCGTGGTGCCGATACCGTCTGGCCCGTAACTGGTTTCGGCACGGATGCCGATCCACTCACCGTCGGGGATCCGGTGTACGTGCACGGCGAGGTCGGTGTTCATGAACGTCCACTTGCGAATGTCGAGTTTGGTGCCGATGCCGTTGGCGTCGTCGGCGACCGCGAACAGCCGCTCCAGCGGCGTCATGGTCTCACCGTTGACCAGGTCGACCTCGGGCCGGATCCACGACTCGCCGGGGCCGTCGTCCAGCGGCCTGGTCAGCCACCGCCAATCCAGGCTGTGGACGTAGTTGCGGTCCCAGTCCTTCTTCATGTCACGGCTTTTCGCGTCCGCGAGCGGGCGCAGCGGCGGCGCCGGCGCGTGCTGTACCGCGCGGGTGTCGATGGTCTTCAACCGCCACCCGCTGGCCCTGGCGACGGGTCGGGGCTCGCCGTCGGGGCGTTGAGCCAGCAGTTCGGCACTGACCAGTTCGATCTGCTTGCCGGCCCGCTCGATTCGGGAGCGCACCCAGAGGTCTCCTTCGGCGGGAACACCGCCGAGCAGGTCGATCAGCACCCGGCTCAACCGGGTGTCCTCGCGGGTCTCGCAGCGCTCGAGCGCCCGCACCAGAAGCGCGGACACCGGCGCACCGTGCTGGATCGCGGCCGACCAGGTGCTGCGTACGAGATCGGTTGCGCGGAACTTCTCACCGAGCGGATCGGCGTCGTCGACGAGTTCGTAATAGGCGTCGGTCACGGCATGCCCGCTCCCGGGACGTCGACGGTCGTGGCGTCGACGCGGGACAGCTTGGTGCCGATCAGCCGCTGCGGATATGCGTCGGTGCTGGACACCAGGAACAACGTGCGGCGTTCGGGACCGCCGAGTGCGCAGGCGATCGCGATGCGCGCGCCGATGTCGATGCGGTCGGTGACGGTGCCGCCCTCGGTGATCCGCGCGAACCGATGAGCCAGCGTCATCGCCGTCCACACGCCGCCGTCGGCGTCGAGGCAGATGCCGTCCGGCGGCCCGTCGAGCGCGTCGGCGAACGTCCGGCGACCGGTCAGCGATCCGTCCGCGCCGATGGAGTACGCGGTCAGCCGCCTGCCGGTCGACTCCGCGACGATCAGCGTCGCGCCGTCCGGCGTGATCACCATGCCGTTGGGGAAGTCCAGGTCGGCGGCCACGACGGTGGACGAGCCGTCGGGGTCGAGCCGCGCGATCACCCCACCTTCGCGGGCCTGTGACCCTACGTAGGCGCGACCGCTGTCGTCGACGACCATGTCGCCGAGGCCGGCCGGCACCGTGTCGGACAGATCGGCGACGGCTGCGACGTTCTCGCCGTCGTAACGGAGCACTTGGCGCTTTTCGGTGGAGGAGATCAGCAGCGAACCGTCGGGGCGAAAGCCCAGGCCGGCGGGGGCATGGCCGGGCAGCGGCAGCGTCGCCATGTCGCCGTGCAGGTCGACGGTGTGCACCGCTTCACCGAGCATGTCGGAGAACCAGAGCAGACCTTCGAACCACCGTGGCCCCTCGCCGAAGCAGAGTCCGTTCGCCAGCGGTGTCAACGTCATCCGCTCGCCGCCCCCACACCTTTACAAAACACGCGACAAGTGTCACGCTCGCAGGGTGCCACTGTCAAATGGGTGCAGCTCGTGAAGAAGTTCTATGGTCACACGCTGCTCTACTTGCATGAGACCATCGCGCTCGGCTCTGGCCTGGCCGCTCAATTCACCGGCGATGAGCGCTCGCGCGAAGAGCAGTTCACTGAGGCGTTCAGCGACCTCTACCACCCGATGATGGCCGAACTCGGCGCGCGGCTGTTCGCGATCTGGGAGACGACGCCGTACAACGGGCATTGGCCGCAGGTCACGATCGTCTGGGAGGTCGACAAGTTCGCCGACTACGCGCGTATCGGAAAGGCGCGGGCCCGGGGCGGCTCGCATGAGGCGGCGGCAGCGAAATGGTCGACGTTCCTCGCCGAGATCGGCGCGTCGGGCGAGGGCCGCATCATGTACGCGGGCAAGTACAACCGGACGCTGGCGCAGCTACGCGAGGCGAACTTCGGTGCCGGCCTGGTGATCCAGGAGATCATGCAGACCAAGCCCGGCCGGCAGGACGACTACATCCGGGAACTGGAACGCCTCTACGTCCCGTGGTCCGAGCGCACCGGAAAGCGTTGGCTCGGTTCGTTCATCACCACGTTCCGCTTCAACGAGGTCATCCACTATTGGGCGCTGGACGGCGACTGGGACTGTTTCGCGAACCACTACCCGTCATGGAAAGACAGTCCGCCCGCCGAGATCGTCACCTGGATGAGCGTCGCACCCGCGTTGCGTGACGGCTGGGAAGATTCCATCCTGCAGGCCCTACCCCCCTCGCCGCTGCAATGAGGAGCCCAGTGCTGCAAGGCTTCTCCTACGACCCGTTCGACCCGGCGGTGATGGCCGACCCGCTGCCGTACTACCGGACGCTGCGTGATCAATATCCGGTGTACTACCTCGACAAGTGGGACACCTACGCCCTGTCGCGGTTCGACGACATCTGGCGGGTGTTGGAGGTCAACGACGGCACCTTCGTGGCGTCGGAGGGAACATTGCCCGCCGCAACGGTTCTGGCGAAGCGCAACGACGGGCCTGTCCCCGACCCGCCGCTGCACCCGATGCCGTTTCACGCGAATTTCGACGCGCCGATCTACGACACCGTGCGCCGCTGCACCTCGCCCCCGCTGCGGCCGAGGTCGGTCGCCAAGCTGGCCGATCGCATCCGGACGCTGGCCAACGAACGCCTGGACGAGCTTCTGCCGCGCGGAAATTTCGACCTGACCCAGGACTACGGCGGGCTCGTCGCCGCGTCCGTGGTGTGCGAACTGCTCGGCCTGCCCGTCGATCTCGCGGCCGATGTGTTGGCCACCGTCAACGCCGGCAGCCTGGCACAGCCGGGAAGTGGCGTGGAGGTGGCCAACGCCCGGCCGGGCTATCTCGAGTATCTCGTTCCGATCATCCAGCGCAGCCGCGCCGCCGCCGGACAGAACCCGATCGCGGACAACCTGATCGACCACCGCCTGCCGGACGGATCGGCGTTCAGCGACATCGAGGCCGCCACCCAGATGCTCGGAATCTTCATCGGCGGAACCGAAACCGTGCCGAAGATCGTCGCCCACGGCCTGTGGGAACTGGGGCGGCGACCCGACCAACTGTCCGCCGTGCGCGCCGACCCGGACGCGAACGTGCCCGTGGCGCGTGAGGAGATGATCCGCTACTGCGCACCGGCACAGTGGTTTGCGCGCACCGCCCGCAAGCCGTTCACGGTCCACGACACCACGATTCGACCCGGTCAGCGGGTCATCACGCTGCTCGCGTCGGCCAACCGCGATGAACGCGAGTATCCCGATCCGGACGCCTTCATCTGGAACCGGCCCATCGAGCGGTTGCTGGCTTTCGGTCGCGGGCAACACTTCTGCCTCGGTGTGCACCTTGCCCGGCTGGAGATCGGCATCCTGGTCAGCGAATGGCTCGACCGCGTCACCGAATGGCGCATCGACGACGCGGCCGCCTCGCGGCCACCGTCGAGTTTCCAGTGGGGCTGGAACAGTGTTCCCGTCGAGGTCCAGGTGGAGGGCGTGTGAGATGTGGTCGTATCGACTGGTTGCGCCGTACACGTTGGAAAAAGCCGATATTGCGGAGCCGACACCCGAGTCGCTGGGCGACCGGCAGGTGCTGCTGCGCTTCGAGGCCGCCGGAGTCTGTGGCAGCGACCTATCGCCGTTTCGCGGGGTCCGCGGCAAGATCCCCGGCGATCAGGGGTTGAACGCGGCCGAGATGCCCGGCTTTCCGATCCATGAGGTCGTCGGTGAGGTGGTCGCCAGCCGGCACCGCAGCCACGGCGTGGGCACCCGGGTCGTCGGCTGGGCGTCGGGCTTCGACGGCTTGATGCAGTTCGTCGTCGCCGACGGTGACGGCCTCGCACCCTACGATCACAATCTGACCCCGCAACATGCAGTCGCGCTGCAGCCGCTGGCGTGCGTGCTCTACGCGATCGAACAGTTGCCGAAGCTCAAGGGGCTGCACGTCGCAGTCATCGGCCAGGGGTCGATCGGCCTGCTGTTCTCTTACGCAGCAAAAGCTTTCGGCGCGCGCCGGGTGACCGGGGTCGATCCGGTCGACCGTGATGCGGTGGCCAAGGAGTTCGGTGTCGACACGATTGTGCGCGCCACCAGCGACCGCTGGGTGAGCCACCTGGAGCCCGGAGACCGGCCCGATGTGGTGATCGAAGCGGTCGGCCATCAGGTCGCCACCCTGGGCCACGCGATCGAAGCCGCTGCCCCGGGAGGGACGGTCTTCTATTTCGGAGTGCCCGACGACGACAGCTACCCGATCAACATGCGCACCATGCTGCGCAACAACCTGACACTCAAATCGGGCGTGACACTCGACCGGCGACGCATGCTGACCGCGGCCGACGAGTTCGCCCGACGCCATCGGGACCTGTTGCCCGCCTACGTGACTCACACATTCGGTGTCGACGACGCCCAGGCCGCCTTCGAACTCGCGTGCCGGCCGGCGCCCGACCGCGTCAAGATCGCGATCGTCGAATGACCACGAGCAAGCTGCAGGACGCTTTCGCGGCCAAACAGCGGGCGTGGGGCGGATGGGTCGTCGGCCCGACCATCATCGGCCCCCAGGAGTTTGCCGCCGCAGGGTACGACTACGTCGGGTTCGACATCCAGCACGGCTACCTCGACGACGCCGATGTCGCGCTGCTGCTGCGCCGAATGGAACACGTGCCGATCGCGACGGCGGTGCGGGTTCCGTCGACCGATCCGGCCCCGATCGGCCGGGTGCTCGACGCGGGGGCCGACGCCGTGATCGTGGCGATGGTCGATTCGGCCGAGCAGGCCGCCGAGGCGGTCGCCGCGACACGATATGGCCCTGCGGGCGTGCGCAGTTACGGACCGCTGCGGGCGGACCTCGGCCGTGAGCCCGCCGAACACGAAGCGCGGGTGGACGTTTTCGTGATGATCGAGAGTGCGCAGGCGCTGGCGACGGTCGACGAAATCTGCGCCGTACCGGGCCTGGCCGGCGTCTACGTCGGACCGTCCGATCTGGCGCTGTCGCTCGGACACCGGCCAGCGGAAGCCTGGACCGCTCCGGCGGTGCAGGACGCGATCGCACGAATTGCGGACAGCGCCACGGCGGCCGGCCTGATCGCGGGTATCCATGCCGGAGCCGGAAAGCCGGCGAAGATGGCCGCCGAGTGGGGCTTTCGGATGCTGACGCTCGCGTCGGAGTCACAGGCGTTGCGCCACGGCGCGGCCGAGATCCTGCGGGAGGCGCGATGACGCCGGCGGGCCGCGTGGCCCTGGTGACAGGCGCCGCACGGGGACAGGGTGCGGCGATCGTGCGACGGCTGCGCGAGGACGGGGTTCGCGTCGGCGCCTGTGACGTGCGGATGGACGAGTTGCAGGCGAACGTCGAAGAACTCGGCGACGACGGCGTCATCGCCGTCCCGCTCGATGTGACGTCGCCGGAGCAGTGGGCGACGGCGGTGCAAACCGTCGTCGCCCGCTTTGGCGCCCTGACCAC
This sequence comes from Mycobacterium sp. IS-1556, assembly GCF_001499985.1. Taxonomy (NCBI): domain Bacteria; kingdom Bacillati; phylum Actinomycetota; class Actinomycetes; order Mycobacteriales; family Mycobacteriaceae; genus Mycobacterium; species Mycobacterium sp. IS-1556. Next base: position 457,694 of record NZ_LQIM01000012.1, on the reverse strand, counting down.
GCTGATCAACAACGCCGGCGTGCTGCACCGCGCGGCGCTCGAGAAGGAAACTCCCGAGGGCTTCGAGGGCAGCTGGCGATTCAACTGCCTCGGCCCGTTCCTGGGAATTCAAGCGGCACTTCCACATTTGCGGCGAGCCGAGGGTGCCGCGATCGTCAACACGGTGAGCACCGGCGCCATCCGCCCCTTCCCAAACCATGCCGCCTACGGCTCATCGAAGTGGGCGCTGCGGGGGCTCACCCAGATCGTCGCGGCCGAACTCGCCCCTTCTGGGATTCGCGTCAACGCGGTGTTCCCCGGCCCGATCGAGACGCCGATGCTCGATAAAACGACTCAGGGCAGGCTGGCCGCCACGCTCGGCCGCCTCGGCAAGCCGGTCGAGGTGGCCAACGTCGTCTCCTTCCTCGTTTCCGACCACGCGTCGTTCATCACCGGCGCCGAACTGGTCGTGGACGGAGGGCAATGCCTGCGACTCGGATGACGCGCGGGATGACGATCGGCATCATCGGCGCCGGGCCGGGCGGGCTCGCGCTGGGAATCTTCCTACGTAAGGCCGGGTTTCGTGATTTCACGATCTTCGACAGGGAGGACGGCGTCGGCGGTACCTGGCGGATCAACACGTATCCCGGTCTGGCCTGCGATGTGAAGTCGCATCTGTATTCCTACTCTTTCGACCTCAACGCGGAGTGGTCGCGGTTGTGGTCCGGGCAACGCGAGATTCTCGAGTACTTCGAGCGTTGCGCGCAGCGCTACCGGCTCGGGCCCAACCTGAAGCTGAACACCGAGATCACCTCGGCCCACTGGATCGACGACGCCTGGCAGCTGACCACCGCCACGGGCGAGCGGTACAAGTTAGACGTGGTCGTCTCGGCGATCGGCCTGTTCACCCGTCCCGTGATGCCCGACCTGATCGAGGAGGAACCGTTCGCCGGCACTGTGATGCACACGGCGCGCTGGGACCACTCCGTCGACCTCACGGGCAAGCGGGTGGCGGTACTGGGCACGGGTTCGACAGCGGCCCAACTCGTTCCGGAGGTCGCCAAGGTGGCCGAGAAGGTGTATTCGGTGCAACGTTCACCGACCTGGATCCTGCCCAAACCCGACCGCCCGTACACCGATCGGGAGAAGTGGGTGTTCCGCAACATCCCGTTGGCGAAGAAGATCTACCGGACGCGGCTGTGGCTGCGCAGCGAGTCGAACATCTCGGTCATCGAGCACGGCAGCGACAAGACCCAGGAGTTCAAGGGCATCGCGCTCAAGGCGCTGGAGGCCACGGTGGCCGATGAGGAGCTGCGGCGCAAGCTCACCCCGGACCACCCGTTCGGATGCAAGAGGCTGGTCTTCGCGAACGACTACCTGCAGTCGCTCAACCGACCCCACGTCGAGGTGATCGCCAGCGCGGCACGGACTTTGCGCGCCAACACACTGGTGACCGGGGACGGCACCGAACTCGACGTCGACGCGGTGCTCTGCGCGACGGGGTATGCGGCCGCCGACTACCTCGGCCAGATCGAGGTCGTCGGCGAGAACGGAACGACACTGCGCGAGACCTGGAGCGACGGGGCGTACGCGTACCTCGGGATGGCGGTGCCCGGGTTCCCGAACTTCTTTATGCTGTACGGCCCCAACACGAACGTCGGCTCCAACAGCGTCATCTTCATGCTGGAGGCGCAGGCCCACTACATCGTGCGCGCACTGAAATACCTACGGCGCAAGGGCAAGTCGTATGTGGCGGTTCGGCCGCGCGCAATGGCGGCCTACCTCGCCGACATCGACCGCGCGATGGCGGGCACGGTGTGGCTGACCAGGTGCAGCAACTACTTTCGCGCGGCCAACGGTCGCGTCGTCACCCAGTGGCCGCGCAGCGCACGCGCGTTCTGGGCGATGACACGGCGTTTCAAGAGCTCCGATTACACATTCGACCCGCCCGAGCGGTCCAGCGTCGGCCAGCCCGAAACCCAGACGGCGGCGAGACGCTGAGCCGTGACCATCGCCGATCGGCTCGACCCCGCGCTACGTCACCTCGCCGATGCGCGCACCGATCTGTCGCCCGGGCTTCTCGGTGTCGTCCGCGACTCGCTGAACCAGCGCCGGGCCGAAACGGTCAAGGCGGTCAACGACATCGGCGTCGAGATCGAGAATCGGGTCGCTCAGTCGGTGCCGGTGCGGATCTACCGCGGCGCGCCTGCGCCTGCGCCTGCGGTGATCTATTGCCATGCAGGCGCATTCGTGTTGGGCAATCTCGATACCGACCATCTGCAATGTGTCGAGTTCGCCAGGCGTGGCGGTTGCACGGTGATCTCGGTCGACTACCGGCTTGCGCCCGAGCACCCGTATCCCGCTGCGCTCGACGACGCGCTGACCGTGCTGAACTGGGCGATGGAGTGCGCGACGGAACTCGGAATCGATGCCGCCAGGCTGGCGGTCGCGGGAAGCAGCGCAGGCGCCGCGCTGGCCACGGGCCTCGCGCAGCGCTCGGCAGCGGCAGCGGCACCGCCGGTGGTGTTTCAGCTGCTGCATCAACCCGTGCTCGACGACCGGCCCACCGACTCCAAGAAGGAGTTCGACACGACGCCCGGTTTCGACGGGCCGGCGGCCGAAATGATGTGGCGGCACTATCTGGGGAACACGGCCGCGTGCGCCGCGGCGGTGCCGGGCCGGGCTGCCGAGTTGTCCGGCGTGGCAGGCGCGTTCGTCAGCTGTTCGGACCTCGACCCGCTGCGCGACGAAGCGGTGGACTATGCGCTGCGGCTGATGCGCGCCGGGGTCGCGACCGAACTGCACGTGTTCCCCGGCACGTGTCACGGGTTCGACTCGCTGCTGCCGGAGTGGGAGACCAGCGTGCGGCTGTTCGAGCTGCAGGGGGCGGCGTTGCGGCGCGCGCTGCACCGGATGTGAGCTCAGCCGAGTTCGCGGGCGATCGCGGCGTGATAGGCGTCGATGTGCGCGGGGTTGACCGTCCGGAAGAACCCGTCGGGCAGCGGCGCGTGCCGGTACGCCTCGATCGTCATCGTCCGGGTGAACAGTGTGACGTCGGCACCCGGTCGGGTGAAGTGGTATTGCACGGTGATGCGGCCCTCCATGCCGCCGTCGCCGTCGCGACCGTGTCCGAGCCGGCCGACCGAGTTGAACACCCACATGGTCGGCCGCATCGCGATGGCGAGGTGCCAGGTGAAGATGCGGTCACCGTCGGGACCCGTCTCGGTCCAGGTATCACCGACCTTGAGCGGCAAGGCGTCCGGAAGCCCGCCGATGTTGACGCTGCTGGGATAGGTCTTTGGCCAGTTCGCCGGGTTGGTGACGAAGTCGTAGACGGTCTCGGGCGCGTGCGGGAACGCGGTTTCCGAGCTTGTGGTGACGACGCCCAAGGTGCTGCCTTCCGTTCGGATCTCGGCCCAGACTTTACAACTAACCGCAATAGTGTCACGGTGTCCAGGTGGACTTCTCTCGCGTACAGCTGAGCGAGGACGACCGGGCGTTCCGCGACGAGCTCGGCAGTTTCCTGCGTTCGGTCGTGACCGACGAGGTCATCCGACGGGATCGCGAGACGGGCGAGAACTTCGACGAGGGCGTGCATCTCGCACTCGGAGCGGCGGGCTATCTCGCCGCCGACTTCAAGGACGAGGCCGAGGGCGGTTTCAGTGTGGTGCGCCGCCGCATCTGGGAACTGGAGATCGGCCGCGCCCACACCCCATGGTTCCACTGGGGCACGACGGCGATGGTCGCGCGCTGCGTGCAGCAGTTCGGCTCGCCGCAGCTGCAACGGGAGGTGCTGCCGAAAGTGCTGTCGGGCCATTACCGGCTGTGCCTCGGCTACACCGAACCCGAGGGCGGTTCGGACGTCGCGACCTGTAAGACCCGCGCCGTGCGCGACGCCTCGGGAGACGCGTGGGTCATCAACGGCTCCAAGATGTTCACGTCGAACGCGCAGAACGCGCAGTACGTCTTCCTGATCACCAACACCGATCCCGATGCGCCCAAGCACCAGAGCCTGACCATGTTCCTGGTGCCGCTCGCTTCGCCGGGTGTTGAGATCCAGCCGATCCGCACCGTGGACGGCGATCGCACCAACATCACCTACTACAGCGACGTCCGGGTCGACGACAAGTACCGGATCGGTGACGTCAACGGCGGCTGGTCGGTATTGCGCGAGGCGCTCAACGCCGAGCACGGCACCGTCGAGCGTGACGACGAGGGTCTGCAGAAGTTGGCGGCGATGAGCGAGCATCTGCTGTTGCTGGGCGAGGCGGTCGACCGCGTCGCGGCGGTGGCGGGCGACGAGGACTCCGCCCGGTATCGCCTCGGTCGCGCGGTCGCCCGGACGGAGGCCGCGGCGAGCACGCCGGAGATGTACGGCCGGGTGGCGATCGCGCAGACGATGCGCGACGTGGCCCCGGACCTGATGGACCTGCTCGGCGCGGCCGCGGCCCTGCCTGTCGGTGTCGGGGGCGCCGCCGACGACGGGGGAGCGGAGTACATGTTCCGGCTGGCCGGGCCGACCGGGATCTACGGCGGCACGCTCGAGGTGTTCCGCAACATGATCGCCCAGCAGGCGTTGGGGCTCGGCCGCCCGGCGTATGCGCCGCCGGTGAAACGCTAGAGCCGGGCGATCACCTCGGAAGCCAACAGCTCCAGCGTCTGATCGGAGCCGCGGTCGTGGGTGAACAGCACAATCTGGCCGAAACCCTGTGACTGCAGTTCGTGAATGCGGTCGACGACCGTCGGCGGTGTGCCGACCAGTCCCGCTTCGGTCAGCCCGAACGCCGGTGAGCCGAAACGCTTCTCGGCGAGCCGGCGCACCTCCGGCAGCGACGCGTCGTCGGGTGCCAGCGCCATCACCGCCTCGACCGACAGCATGATGGTCGACGGGTCGCGGCCGATGTCCTCGCAGATGGCCCGCAGCGCCGTCACTTTGGACTGCAGCGTACCGAGCGCATAGGTGGGCACGTTCCACACGTCGGCGTAGCGGGCGACCAGCGGCAGCGTGTACTTCTCGCCGACACCGCCGACCACGATCGGCGGCCTCGGCTGCTGGACCGCGCCCGGTGTCACGGGAAAATCCTTGACCGTGAAGTGCTTGCCGGTGAAGTCGATTCGCTCGTCGGCGAAGGCCTGGGTCAGGATCTCCAGTGTCTCGCCGAGCCGCTCAGAACGCTCGCGGAAGGATCCCCAAGGCAATCCGACCCGGTCGTGCTCGTCCTCGATCGACCCGCTGCCGAGTCCGAGCTGCAGCCGGCCCGCAGAGATCTGGTCGAGCGTGGTGACCATCTTGGCCAGCACCGCCGGATGACGAAACTGGTTGCACAGCACCATATGTCCGATGCGGATGCGCTCGGTGTTGCTGAGCAGCGCCGTCGCCAGCGTCCATGCCTCCAGCGACGGGTAGCCGGGTGCGCCCGGGCCGTACAAATGGTCGTAAAGCCACAGCGAGTCGATGCCGAGTCCCTCGCACCGCCGGGTGCGGTGCAACATCTGCTCGTAGGTGAAGCCCATCTGCGGCAGGTAGACGCCGATCTCGGGCTTCGTGGGTCCGGCGTGAGTCACGTCCGCAGTCCAATCGTCGGCAACGCTGTACTTTCCGCGATTCGCATGGTAACGACATTCTCAGAAATCGAGAAGAATGTTCTAGGACGGGACAATACTCATATGCGGTTCACCTTCACCCACCCGATGCACACTCACCCGTACAACCCGGAGTTGGTCACCGGTAAGGGGATTGCGACGGTCGCGGCGGCCGCAGAGGCCGCGGGTTTCGATGGATTCGGCTTCACCGACCATCCCGCGCCGACGCAGCGCTGGCTCGAGGCCGGCGGACACGACGCCGTGGACCCGTTCGTGGCGATGGGTTATGCCGCCGCGACCACGACCACCCTGCGGCTCATCCCGAACATCGTCGTGCTGCCGTACCGCAACCCGTTCGTCGTCGCCAAGGCCGGCGCCACGTTGGATCTGCTGTCGGAGGGCCGGTTCACGCTCGGCGTCGGCGTGGGCTATCTCAAACGGGAGTTCACCGCGCTGGGAGTCGATTTCGAGGAACGGGCCGCGCTGTTCGAAGAAGCGCTGGAGGTGATCCGCGGAATCTGGACCACCGACGACTTCTCGTATCGGGGGCGGCATTTCACCGCCAGCGGCATCACGGCGCATCCACGACCGGTCAGCGATCCGCATCCGCCGATCTGGATCGGCGGCAACACCGCCGCCGCCCGCAAGCGCGTTGTTGCCTACGGCGACGGTTGGTGTCCGTTCCCGGCGCCCGCGCTGCTGGCACAGACGGCTCGCACCGCGACGATGGACACCGAGACCCTCGCTACCGGAATCGATGATCTCCGTCGCCGGTTCGACGAGGCCGGCCGGGACTGGTCGCGCATCGACATCACCTTCACCAACCCGGAGGGCGGCAGTCCGGGTAGCGACGATTTCAACGCCGACGCATACCTCGCCGGCCTGGAGAAGCTGGCCGCGACAGGTGTGACGTGGGTTCAGGTCGGGCTGCCCGGCGACAGCCTCGCCCATGTGCTGGAGACCATCGAGCGGTTCGGCAAATCGGTGATCAGCGCCGCCGCCTGACGCCGAGCCCCTCGTCGAAACTGCGGCCAGATCGCAGTTTCGTGCGCATCGGCGATCTCTCAGCAGTCTCGGCGCACCAAGGCAGCCCCCGGAAGTTCCGCCAGTACCTCGGCGCGGCCGGCGTCGAAGCTGAGGAAACCCTTCACGGGCAGTGTTTCCGGCGGGGGATCCGGATAACTCCACGCGACGTCGTCGACCACCGCGTCGCCGACGGCCGCCGACCAGTACGTCGCGTATCCCTTGTAGTTGCAGTAGCTGCTCGTCTGCGATGGCCGCAGCAGGGCGGTCCGCACGTGCGATGGATCGACGTAGAGGCGCGGTTGCAGCGACGTCTCGAAGACGATCACCGTCTCGGTCGTGTCGACCAGCTGTTCGCCCGCCACCGTCACGCGTAACCGGCGACTTGTCGGCCGACAGTCGACCCGGTGGTACGGGTTGGGCGGGTAGTGCACCAGCGTGCGGCCCTCTTCCAGCCAGGTGTCGACGGCCTCCCACGGCACCCGGACGAATCCGGGTGCCTCCGGAACGGGTTCACCCGGGAGGTCGCCGACCTCGCCGACCGGAAACGCATAGCTGAGCGGGTGGTCGCGACGGTGCACCATCAGCGCCCGCTCGGTGTCGATGACGAGGCGGCCGTCGAGAAGCGCCTGCACGCGTCGCGGATGGGGCTCGATGAACACCACTTCGGCGGGCAGCGGCGGCGTGAACCAGCCCGCCGGATCTTTGCTCAGCGGGCCGCGGGCGGCGACGAGACTCATGCCGCACAGCTTTACAAATCTCGGCCGCAGCGTCACTTCTTCGCCGAATTTGCGTGGAAATGCGGGCAATTGGGAAACCGGTAGCAGCGAGCGTGAGGGGTGAGATGAAGCGACTCAACGGCGTGGACGCGTTGATGCTGTACAGCGAGACGCCCGAGATCCATATGCACACGCTCAAGATCGGCATCCTCGACGTGTCGGGCGTCGACGGCTACTGCTTCGACATGTTCCGGGAGGTGGCGTATCCGCGGTTGATGGCGCTGTCGGCCCTGCGCTATCAACTCGTCGACATCCCGCTGAAGCTGCACCATCCGATGTGGTGGGAGAACCCCGACATCGACCTCGACTACCACCTCCGGAGGGCGCGCGTACCAGCGCCGGGTGGGCGCCGCGAACTGGACGACCTGATCGGCGAGATCGCCTGCACGCCGTTGGACCGCAGCCGTCCGCTGTGGGAGATGTATGTCGCCGAGGGACTGGCCGACGACCGTGTTGCGATCATCCACAAGGTTCATCACGTGCTCGCCGACGGCGTCGCATCGGCGAACCAGATCGCCAAGGCTTTCGAACCCGGCCAGCCGTCGCCGGTCAGGGCGGTTCCCGACCCCGCGGCGCGGACCACTGCGCAACTGCTCAAAGCCGCCGGCCGCGACCACGCGCACCTCATCCGCCGATTGCCCAGGCTGGTCAACGAGACCGCCGCCGGGGTGTCGCGGGTGCGCAGGCGCGCCAGGGAGCGGGGTCGGCATCCCGATCTGGCCCGCAACTTCGCCCCGCCGCAGACCTTCCTCAACCACGTGGTGTCGCCGGGCCGGCGGTTCGCGACCGCACCGTTGAACCTGGCGGAGGTCAAGCAGACCGGCAGGCAGCTGGGCGTGACGCTCAACGACGTCGTGTTGGCCACCGCCGCCGGCGCGTTGCGCAAGATGCTGCTGCGCTACGACGGGTGCGCCGACGCGCCGTTGATCGCGGGCGTCCCGGTGAGTACCGACCCGTCGCCAGATCGGTTGACCGGCAACGAGTTCACCTACATGATGCCGTCACTGCCGGTGCACATACCCGATCCGCTGGAACGGGTCCGGCTCACGTCGGTCGCGACGAGAATCGCCAAGGAGAGCCATCAGCTGCTGGGGCCGACGGTGTTGCCGGCGTGGATGTCCTACCTGCCGCCGGCGTTGGCCCCCCGATTCTTCCGGATGCAGGCCCGCCGGATGGAATCCGGCGCGGTGATGAATCTGACCATCTCCAACGTGGCGGGCCCCCGCGAACGCGGACACGTCGCCGGCGGCGTCGTCAGCGAGATCTATTCGGTTGGGCCCGTCGTCACCGGCAGCGGAATGAACATCACCGTGTGGAGCTACGTCGACCAGCTCGCCATCTCCGTGCTGACCGACGACCGCACGCTCGACGACCCGCACGAGGCGACCGACGCGTTGCTCGAGGCGTTCGCCGAGATACGGCGCGCCGCCGGCCTCCCCGGCGAGCTGGCCGCCGTGGATTCGGCGCTGCCGCTGGCCGGCGCGGCGCGCTGAGCGGCCTGGGTCCGACCAAACCGAACCTTTACAGATCGACACAATAGTGTCACGCTCTATGCGTGCCGTGACAGCCCCTCGTCCGGCTCGCTGATCTGATCGGATGGGAACTCGGATGGGAACTATGCCAACTCGACTGCCGACTCGACCCCTCACCGATGACTACGTATTGGCCGACGAAGCGCGGGCCGCCGAGGGCCGGATCAACCAGCATCAGCTCACCATCCTGGCCGCGGGCCTGGCTGACGTGGTCGGGATGGCCGGCGGTTGGCTGTTTGACCGGGCGCGCGCCGGATGGGATGTCAGCGTCCGGGTCGAAGGCTGCCGGGATCTGCGGCCGCTGATGATCCTGGGCGCCAACGTTGTCGACGAGTCCACCGAGACCGTCCTGTCCGACCTGCCCCCGGGGGCCGCGCTGGCGGTCAGCGCAGAATTGCTGAACGACGATCCGCACATGCGCGCCCACGTCTTCGAGCTGGTGAACAGTGGCGACGCCGAGGTGATGGCGTGGGGCGACGTCTGGCCGGCGCAGCTCGGAGGTCATGTCGACGCCACCGAGCACCGGTTGAGCGTCGCGGCGCGCGCGTTCAAGGCCCGGGCGCTGGCCGCCGCCGAACTGGCGCCGGCTGTCGGCGCCACAGAGACGTTCTTCGACCTGGGGGCCGAGTCGCCGTTGCGGCCCCTGTGTTCGGTCTAAGTGCCCGGTCTAGCGAATCCAGCCGCGCCGGCGCAGCCACCAGTCGCGGATCACCGCGGCGACGATCAGCGCGGCGAACCCGATCAGAAAGAAGTCCTCGACGTGGCCGACATGGTTGCCGTGCATCAGGGCCAGCAGAAAGAGGGCCGCCAGCAGTCCGCCGATGTGGAAGAACCTCGGGTTCTCCTTCGACCAGCCCCATTCCGCGGACGGCACGTCTTCGACGTCGACTCCGGTGTGTCGCTGCACCTCGGTGCTGGCCACGGCTGCTCCTCACGGTCGGGCTTGGTACTGGCCCACATTCTGGCATAGGCCTACTACGCGCGGCCGTAGGGTGATGCCTCATGACGCATCAGTTCGACGGCAAGGTCGCATTCATCACCGGCGCGGCGCGCGGGCAAGGTCGTGCACACGCGGTCCGATTCGCCGAGGAGGGCGCCGACATCATCGCGGTCGACCTCTGCGAGCAGATCGACAGCGTCGCCTACCCGATGGCCACTCCGGAGGACCTCGACGAGACCGTCAACCTGGTGGAGAAGACCGGCCGCAGGATTGTGGCCGAACGCGGTGACGTCCGCGACTTCGAGCGGCTACAGGAAATCGTCGCGCACGGCGTCACCGAACTGGGCCGCCTCGACTTCGTGCTGGCCAACGCGGGCGTACTGCCGGCCATGGGCGAGCATCGCGGCGAGGTCGCGGCGTTCGTCGACGCGGTGGACGTGATGCTCAAGGGTGTCCATTTCACGATCGAGGCCGCGTTACCGGCGATGCTGGCGCACGGCGACGGCGGAGCGATCGTCATCACCAGCAGCGCAGCCGGATTGAAGTCCGTCAGCCCCGGTGTGGACACGATGAGCCACGGCGCCGCCGGTTACAACGCCGCCAAACACGGTGTCGTCGGCCTGATGCGGTACTACGCAACGTCTTTGGCGGAGCGAAACGTCCGGGTCAACTCCGTGCATCCGGGCGGGGTCGCCACGCCGATGATCCTCAACGACGCGGTTGCCGGCTACCTGACGGAGCACCCGAAATTCGGGGAATCGCAGATTCCGCTGCTGCCGGACGGGCTCGTGACACCGGAGGCCGTCAGCGACGCAATGGTGTATCTGTGCGGCGCGTCGGGCCGATACCTGACCGGGGTCGCGCTGCCGGTCGACGCCGGCCTGGCTGTCAAGTAGGCGTCAGTCAAGTGCGGCGTACCGGCGCAGCGCCTCCTTGCGTTCGGCGGCGTGATCGACGATCGGGGCGGGGTAGGCGCCGTCGTCGATCTCGGGCACCCACCGCTGCACATAGCTGCCGTCGGGATCGAATTTGGCACCCTGGGTGGCCGGATTGAAGACACGGAAATACGGCGCGGCGTCGGTCCCGGTGCCCGCCGCCCACTGCCAGCCATGCTGGTTGTTGGCCATGTCGCCGTCGACCAACTGATCCAGGAACCAGCGCGCCCCCCACTGCCACGGCAGGTGCAGATCTTTGACCAGGAACGAGGCGACGATCATCCTGACGCGGTTGTGCATCCAGCCGGTCTGGGCGAGTTGACGCATCCCGGCATCGACGATGGGAAAACCCGTGCGACCGGCCTTCCACGCCTCGAACCGCTTCTCGGCCTGCGGTCCGCCGTCCAACTCCATCGCGTCGAACGACGAGTTCCAGTTCCACCAGACGCTGTGCGGCCACTTGTTGAGTACCGCGGCGTAGAAGTCGCGAAAAGCCAACTCCCGCAGGTAAGCCTGCGCGCCTTTGCCGCGGCCGATGTCGACCGCCATGGTGCGCGGATGGATCGCGCCGAACTTCAAGTGCGCCGACATCCGGCTGGTGGCGTCCAGATCGGGGCGGTTGCGGACGTCGGCGTAACCGGCAAGCCCGTTGTCCACGAACGTCTTCCACTGTTTGCGGGCAGCTGTCTCACCGGCGGGTGGATCGAGTTCGGCTCCGAGATCGGGGATCTCCACTGCGCCGGATACCTCGGCCGGGTCGAGCCAGCGCGCCGATGTGGGCCCCGTTTTGGCCGGCGCGCGCCAACCGTGGTCGCGCCAGCTCCCATAGAACGGGCTGAACACCTTGTACGCGCTGCCGTCGGGTTTGGTGACCCGGCCGGGCGAGACCAGATACGGCGAGCCGGACGCTTCCAGTGGCACCTCGCCGAGCGCCGTGCGAACCGCGTCGTCGCGCCGCCGGCCGAACGGCGAGTAGTCGGCGGAGATGTGCACCGCGGATGCACCGACGGCCTTGGCCGCCAATGGTATTCGCTGTTCCGGTCGGCCTCGTGTCACCAGCAGCTTGCCGTCGAGATTGTCGCGTAGATCGCGTAACGCGTCGTAGAGGTACTGCAATCGGCGCGCACCCGCCGACGCTTCGAGCCGGGGGTCGAGGACGTAGCAGGCGAGGACCTCGCCGTCGTCGGCGGCGGCATCGAGCAGCGGCGGCAGGTCGTGCAACCGCAGATCGCGACGAAACCACAACAACGTGGGCATGGCATTGATGCTGCCCCGAATTCGCGATAGAGAAACAGGATGGAGTTCTGGTCGGGCACCGCGTTCATGAAAACGTCAGAAATTCTCGGTCTCGCGCGCATCTTCGACGAGGCCGGCTACGACGGGATGGTCTGCTCGGACCACATGATCTATCCCCGCGAGCTCACCTCGCCGTATCCCGACTCGCCGACCGGTAAGCCGATGTGGGCGCCCGAGACCGCCTGGCCGGACTGCTGGGTGCAGATCGGTGCGATGGCCGCGGTGACGAGTCGGTTGCGGTTCTCCAACGCCGTCTACGTGGCGCCGGCGCGTCCGCTGCTGGAGGTGGCCAAGCAGGTCGCGACGGCCTCGGTGCTGTCCGACGGGCGGGTGTCGCTGGCCGCGGGCGTCGGCTGGATGCGCGAGGAATACGAGTTGATGGGCCAGGACTTCGGCACCCGCGGCAAGCGCCTCGACGAGATGATCCCCGCTCTGCGGGCGCTGTGGCGGGGCGGATGGGTGTCGTGGAGCGGTGAGCACTACCAGGTGCCGGAGATGATGATCGAACCTCATCCCGTCGCGCCGGTGCCGATCCTGTGCGGAGGAGAGTCGGAGGCGGCGCTCCGTCGCGCAGCACGACTCTGTGACGGCTGGGTCGGCTACGCCTACAAGTGGGACGACGCCGTGGGTTACGCGCAGAAGTTGCGCTCGCTGCTGCGCGAATACGGCCGCGATGGCGAGCCTTTCGCCATCATGCTGGCACTGCTGGAACCACCGTCGCCGGACCTGTACAAGCGGGCCGAGGATGCCGGGATCACCGCGGTCATGTGCAGTCCGTGGATGGGGATGGACCTGCCGTCCGGCGGTGGTGTCGAGCGCTACCAGGAGCCCATCGAGCGGTTCGCCGAGAACATCATCGCGAAGGTGCGGACATGAGGGAGGGCAGCCCGGCTCGGGGTATCGGGCTGCCCTCCAGACCTGTTGTGGCGCAAATCAATTCATCGGCGGCATCAGCACCGCGTCGATGAGGTACACGGTCGCGTTTGCGGTACGCACGCCACCGCAGACCACGTTGGCGTCGTTGGCCTTGATGGCCTCACCGCCGCCGGTGACGTCCACCTCGGCGCCCTGCACCGTCTTGTGCGTGCCGATCACCTGCGCCGGATCCGCCTGGCCGGGCACCACGTGGTAGGTCAGGATGCTCGTCAGCAGATCCGAATCGGTCTTCAATGTCTCGATGGTCGCCGGATCGAGCTTCGCGAATGCGTTGTCGGTCGGGGCGAACACCGTGAACTGGCTGCTGTCGAGGGTTTCGACGAGGTTCACGTTCGGGTTCAACTTGCCCGACAGCGCCGAGGTCAACGTGGTCAGCATCGGATTGTTCGCCGCGGCGACCGTCACCGGATCCAGCGCCATCCCCGACACCGATCCCGGCCCCGTGGGGTTCTGGGCGGCATAGTCGGCACAGCCGGGACCGACCAGGCCGGCGGCCGGATCCATCGGCCGATCCATCGGGGTGGGCGCGACGCTGGTCGCACCGGCAGTGGTCTGCGCGGCCGCGGTAGGCGCCGGGCTGCTGGTGTCGTTCGAACACGCCGAGAAGGTCAGGATCGCGGCCGCGGCCACCCCCGCCGCCGTGACGGACTTGCGGAACTCGATATTCATGCGCTGCTCCCTTGTCGCGGACGGTCGGTGCCGCCCTCTGCTGTGACACCGGAGGATTCGGATCCGTGTCGCAACGCGGATGGATTGCGTCAGATTTGCGTCACACCTGGTGCGCCGGCACTCGCCGGATGACGTCGCGACGTGCGCAGGCGGCACAATGGTCCGGTGAGTGCAAGACGGCGCGTGCTGATCCTCGGCAGCACCGGATCGATCGGAACCCAGGCGCTGGAGGTCATCGGCGCCAATCCCGACCGCTTCGAAGTCGTCGGCCTGGCCGCCGGCGGCGGCAACCCGGACCTGCTGGCGCGCCAGCGCGCCGCGACCGGAGTGACCAACATCGCGGTCGCCGACGAAAGCGCGGCCGCGCGCGTCGGCGACGTCACCTACGCCGGACCGCAGGCCGTCACCCGACTCGTCGAGAACACCGAGGCCGACGTGGTGCTCAACGCGCTCGTCGGCGCACTGGGGCTCGAACCGACGCTCGCCGCGCTGGCGACCGGCGCGCGCCTCGCGCTGGCCAACAAGGAATCCCTGGTCGCCGGTGGACCACTGGTGCTCAAGGCCGCCCAGCCGGGCCAGCTCGTACCCGTCGACTCCGAACACTCCGCGATGGCCCAGTGCCTGCGCGGCGGCACCCCGGACGAGGTCGCCAAGATCGTGCTGACCGCCTCGGGCGGTCCGTTCCGCGGCTGGGCCGCCGACAAGCTGGAATCGGCCACCCCCGAGCAGGCCGGCGCCCATCCCACCTGGTCGATGGGGCCGATGAACACGCTGAACTCGGCGTCGCTGGTCAACAAGGGGCTGGAGCTCATCGAAACCCACTTGCTGTTCGGGGTGCCCTACGACCGCATCGAAGTGGTGGTTCACCCGCAGTCGATCGTGCACTCGATGGTCACCTTCACCGACGGTTCGACGCTGGCACAGGCCAGCCCGCCGGACATGAAGCTGCCGATCGCGCTGGCGCTCGGCTGGCCGCAACGGGTCCCCGCAGCCGCGCCGGCCTGTGACTTCTCCACCGCATCGACCTGGGACTTCGAGCCGCTCGACGATGAGGTGTTCCCGGCGGTGAGGCTGGCTCGCGAGGCGGGCGAAGCGGGCGGCTGCCTGACCGCGGTCTACAACGCCGCCAACGAGGAAGCGGCGGCGGCATTCCTCGACGGGCGCATCCGGTTCCCGGCCATCGTGCGCACCATCGGCGAGGTGCTGCGCGCTGCCGACCAGTGGGCCGCCGAACCCGCTACCGTGGAAGACGTACTTGACGCCCAGCGGTGGGCACGTGACCGCGCGCAGCGCGCGGTCGAGCGGGAGGTAATCACCACCAGATGATGTGGTTCATCGGTGTCGCGCTGTTCGCGCTGGCCATCCTGGTTTCGGTGGCCCTGCACGAATGCGGCCACATGTGGGTGGCGCGGGCCACCGGCATGAAGGTGCGTCGCTACTTCGTCGGCTTCGGCCCGACGCTGTGGTCCACCTGGCGCACGAACAAGCTCGGCGACCGGACCGAATACGGCGTCAAGGCGGTCCCGCTCGGCGGGTTCTGCGACATCGCGGGCATGACCGCGATCGAGGAACTCGCACCCGACGAGCGCGACCGCGCCATGTACAAGCAGAAGACCTGGAAGCGGGCCGCCGTGCTGGCCGCCGGTCCCGGCATGAACTTCGTCATCGGCCTGGTGCTGATCTACGGCGTCGCGATCGTATGGGGACTGCCCAACCTGCACGCGCCGACCACCGCGATCGTCGGCGAGACGTCGTGCGTGAAGGCCGAAGTCAGCAAGGGCCAGCTCGGCGACTGCCTGGCGCCCTCGCCGGCCGCGGCCGCGGGCATCAAGGCCGGCGACACGGTCGTCAAGATCGGCGACACCCCGGTGGCCAACTTCGACGAGCTGGTCACCGCCGTGCGCAAACTCGACGAGCCCACGCAGTTCACCGTGCAGCGCGATGGCAGCGAGTTCACCACGCTCGTCGACGTCGTCCCGGCCCAGCGCTGGGTCACCGAGGGGGACACGTCCGCACCCGAGCCGGTCGGCTCGGTCGGCATCACCGCGGCGCGGTTCGGACCGACCCAGTACAACGCGCTGACGGCGGTGCCGGGCACGTTCGCCTTCACCGGCGACCTCGCCGTGGAGATCGGCAAGTCGCTGGCCAAGCTGCCGACCAAGATGGGTGCGTTGGTGCGCTCCATCGCCGGCGAAGAACGCGACCCCGAGACACCGATCAGCGTGGTCGGCGCCAGCATCATCGGCGGCGACGCCGTCGACCAGGGGCTGTGGGTCGCGTTCTGGTTCTTCCTGGCGCAGTTGAACTTCGTGCTCGGCGCGATCAACCTCGTCCCGCTGCTGCCGTTCGACGGTGGCCACATCGCGATCGCGTTCTACGAGAAAATCCGAAACATGATCCGGTCGGCGCGCGGCATGGTGGCCGCGGGTCCGGTCAACTACCTCAAGCTGATGCCCGCCACGTACGTGATCCTCGTCGTGGTGGCCGGCTACATGCTGTTGACCGTGACCGCCGACTTCGTCAATCCGATCAGAATCTTCCAGTAGGAGAGCTATGTCCGTCGGCAGCATTGGGCAACAGATTGGACTGGGTATGCCGGCCCCACCGGCACCGGTTCTGGCGCCTCGGCGCAAGACCCGCCAGTTGATGGTCGGCGATGTCGGCATCGGCAGCGACCACCCGATCGCGGTGCAGTCCATGTGCACCACCAAGACCCACGACGTCAACAGCACGCTGCAGCAGATCGCGGAGTTGACCGCGTCCGGTTGCGACATCGTCCGGGTGGCGTGCCCGCGCCAGGAGGACGCCGACGCGCTCCCGGCGATCGCGAAGAAGTCGAAGATCCCGGTGATCGCCGACATCCACTTCCAGCCGAAGTACATCTTCGCCGCGATCGACGCCGGTTGCGCCGCCGTGCGCGTCAACCCCGGCAACATCAAGGAGTTCGACGGCCGGGTCGGCGAGGTCGCCAAAGCCGCGGGCGCCGCGGGGATTCCGATTCGCATCGGCGTCAACGCCGGGTCGCTGGACAAGCGATTCATGGAGAAGTACGGCAAGGCCACGCCCGAGGCGCTGGTCGAGTCCGCGCTGTGGGAGGCGTCGCTGTTCGAGGAACACGGCTTCGGCGACATCAAGATCAGCGTCAAGCACAATGACCCGGTCGTGATGGTGGCCGCCTACGAGCAGTTGGCCGCGCAGTGTGACTACCCGCTGCATCTCGGTGTGACCGAGGCGGGCCCGGCGTTCCAGGGCACCATCAAGTCCGCCGTCGCGTTCGGCGCGCTGTTGTCCCGCGGTATCGGCGACACCATCCGCGTCTCGCTGTCCGCGCCGCCCGCCGAGGAGGTCAAGGTCGGCAACCAGATACTCGAATCGCTGA
The DNA here is from genome assembly GCF_001499985.1 of Mycobacterium sp. IS-1556. NCBI lineage: Bacteria > Bacillati > Actinomycetota > Actinomycetes > Mycobacteriales > Mycobacteriaceae > Mycobacterium > Mycobacterium sp. IS-1556. The sequence goes on along the minus strand of NZ_LQIM01000012.1, from coordinate 440,643 downwards.
ACCTGCGTCCGCGGTCGCTGGAGATCGTGTCGTGCCCGTCGTGTGGACGCGCCCAGGTCGACGTCTACACGCTGGCCAACGAGGTGAGCGCCGGCCTCGAGGGCATGGAGGTTCCGTTGCGCGTCGCGGTGATGGGCTGCGTGGTCAACGGCCCGGGCGAGGCTCGGGAAGCAGATCTCGGTGTCGCGTCGGGCAACGGCAAGGGGCAGATCTTCGTCAAAGGCGAGGTGATCAAGACCGTCCCCGAGGCGCAGATCGTCGAGACGCTGATCGAAGAGGCGATGCGGTTGGCCGACGAAATGAACACCGGGCCCGGAACAGATACCAGCGGTTCGCCGGTCGTGACCGTAAGCTGAGTGTGATCCCACACACTGGGTGACTCCACGCCCGGCGTCGGTTAGAAAGAGTTCCCATGTCGGCACCGCCGCTGTTTCGTCACGTCGACGAACGACGGGTTTCCGTGGTGCGCGACGTCGGCGCCGTGATGCGGGTCCTCGACGAGGATCCGGTCGGATCCTGCATGGTCGCCTGCCGGGTGGCCGAACACGGTGTGGAGCCGTCGGCGATCGGCGGCGAACTGTGGACGCGGCGCCGGGCCACCGAATCGCTGTGCTACGCCGGCGCGAACCTGATTCCGTTGCGCGGCGCGCCAATTGATCTCCATGCATTCGCCGAGAAGGCGATGAGTACCGCGCGGCGCTGCTCCTCGCTGGTCGGGCGGGCCGAGTTGGTGCTGCCGATGTGGCGTCGACTGGAGCCGGCCTGGGGCACCGCGCGGGACGTGCGCGAGCACCAGCCGTTGATGGCGCTGAGCACGCCGCCCCAATGCGTCGTCGATCCCGCCGTGCGCCAGGTGCGTGCCGACGAACTCGACGCGTACCTCGTCGCCTCGATCGACATGTTCATCGGCGAGGTCGGCATCGACCCGCGCCTCGGCGATGGCGGCCGCGGTTACCGGCGACGGGTCGCCGGACTGATCGCCGCGGGCCGCGCCTGGGCCCGCTTCGAGCGCGGCGAGGTCGTGTTCAAGGCCGAGGTCGGCTCGCAGTCACCGACCGTCGGGCAGATTCAGGGTGTCTGGGTGCACCCCGACTGGCGTGGACGCGGCCTGGGCACCGCGGGTACCGCCACCTTGGCGGCGGCCGTGGTGCGGTCCGGTCGCACCGCGAGCCTGTACGTCAACGACTTCAACACCGTCGCCAGAGCCACCTACGACCGCGTCGGCTTCCGACAGGTCGGAACGTTCGCGACGGTTCTGCTCGACTGACGGTTCCCGCCCGTCCGACTGTCCTACGCTCACGTCATGGCTGACGACGATCGCACAATCGCGCGCAGAGAGATCGCCGACACGATGGTCCGGGCCCTCGAGCGGCGACACGAACTTCTCGACGTCATCGTGGATTCCGAAGACTACGACGCGGCGATCGAGGCGATCGCGGGCATGCTCGGCGCGTCGCACGTGGCCGCCGAAGCGGTGCTGCGGTTGTCGTTCGACCGGCTGACCAAGGTGTCGCGGCGCCGGATCGCCGCCGAACTCGAGGACCTCAACAATCAGCTGAGCTTCACCATGGGCGAACCGGCGCGCACGGCCGACAGCCTGGTGTTGCGTCCGTTCCTCGCCGCGGCCGACCGGGACATCTTCGCCGCGCGGACCCAGGATGTCCGCGAGTCGGGCGACGGGTCGCGGGGGCCGGCGGGCGACCTCGACGACGAGATCCGCGCCGGGTTGCGGCGCGTCGACGCCGAGGAGGCCGCCTGGCTGGTCGCGGTGCAAGGCACCGAGAAGGTCGGAATGGTATTCGGGGACCTCGTCGGCGGCGAGGTGAACGTGCGGATCTGGATCCACCCCGACTACCGCAAGCAGGGGTACGGCACCGCGGCGCTGCGCAAGTCGCGATCGGAGATGGCCGCCTATTTCCCGGCGGTGCCGTTGGTGGTCCGGGCGCCGGCCGCGGGTTCCTAGCCGCGGGGACGGTGCCGGTGCCGTTCGGCCGACGGGCTCGTCACACGGCTACCGCTTGGCACACCGATCGACGTTTTGCATGTCACTTCTCGGACTTTCGCTGCAAGGTGTAGGTGAGTGTGACTGGTGATGCAAATCCCGGTGCGCCTCCCGCGAATGCAGGTCTCGAGTTCGTAACATCTGCCCCAATGGCAACTACAGCAACACGTGTCGCAGCCCTGCTGGCGGTCGGAGGAGTGGTCGTCAGCCTCAACAGCGCCTGTACGCCCAGGCCCGCCGGACCCGAACCGGCCGCCGAGAAGTTCTTCGCCGCGCTGGCCACCGGCGACACCACCAGCGCGGCCGAACTCAGCGACCGGCCCGCCGAGGCGCGCAAAGCGCTCAACGAGGCGTGGGCGGGATTGCAGGCCACGCACCTGGACAGCCAGATCCTGGGCTCCAAGTACGCCGAGGACACGGGAAGCGTCACGTACCGCTACACCTGGCATCTGCCGAAGGACCGCACGTGGACCTATGACGGACAGCTGAACATGGTCCGCGACGAGGGCCGCTGGGAGGTTCGGTGGAGCACCACCGGACTGCACCCGAGACTCGGCGAGAATCAGACCTTCGCGTTGCGCGCGGACCCACCGCCGCGGGCCTCGGTGATCGAGCGTGGTGGCACCGAGGTGCTGGTGCCCGGCTACCACTACAGCTACGCGTTGGATGCCGGCGCGGCAGGCGAGGAGTTGATGCCGACCGCGCGCGCCGTCGTCGACGCACTGCGGCCGTTCGACAACACGCTGGACCCGCAGCGGCTCGCGGAGCAGGCCAGCTCGTCGAAACAGCCGCTGAACCTGATCACGCTGCGCAAGTCCGACCATGACCGGGTGGCCGCCGCGATCGGGACGCGACCCGGTGTGGTGATCACGCCGCAAGCCGAAATGCTGCCCACCGACGAAAGTTTCGCGCCCGCGATCGTCAGCGAGGTCAAGAACGCGGTGGTCGACGAACTCAACGGACAAGCGGGATGGCGGGTGGTCAGCGTCAACCAGAACGGTGTCGACGTCGGCGTGCTCAACGAGGTGCCGGGTGAGCCCGCCCCCTCGATCACGATCACCCTCGACCGCGCGGTCCAGAACGCCGCGCAGAACGCGGTCGACTTCACCGGCAAGAAGGCGATGATCGTGGTGGTCAAACCGTCCACCGGCGAGATCCTCGCGGTGGCGCAGAACGCGTCGGCCGACGCCGAGGGCCTGATCGCCACCAACGGCCTGTATCCACCGGGATCGACGTTCAAGATGGTGACCGCGGGGGCGGCCATCGAACGCGACATGGCCACCCCGAACACGTTGCTTCCGTGCCCCGGCACGATGGACATCGGCCACCGCACGGTGCCCAACTACGGCGGGTTCGACCTCGGCACCGTGCCGATGTCGCGGGCCTTCGCCAGTTCGTGCAACACCACGTTCGCCGAACTGGCCAGCCGGATGCCGCCGCGCGGTCTGACGAAAGCCGCGGCGAAGTACGGCATCGGCACCGACTACGAGATCGAAGGGCTCACCACCGTGACCGGGTCGGTGCCGCCGACGGTCGACCTCGCCGAGCGCACCGAAGACGGCTTCGGGCAGGGCAAGGTGCTGGCCAGCCCGTTCGGCATGGCGATGGCCGCGGCGACCGTCGCGGCCGGGAAAACGCCCGTGCCGCAACTCATTCAGGGCAGGCAGACGGTGGTGCACGATGCGCCGGAGCCGATCAGCCAGAAGATCCTCGACGGGCTGCGGCCGATGATGCGACTGGTGGTGACCAACGGCACCGCCGAGGGTCTGCAGGGTGCCGGCGACGTCCGGGGCAAAACCGGTGAGGCGGAGTTCGCGGGCGGTTCGCACTCCTGGTTCGCCGGCTACCGCGGCGACATGGCGTTCGCCGCGCTGATCGTCGGTGGGGGCTCCTCGGAGTACGCCGTGCGGATGGTCAAGGGCATGCTCGACGGGCTGCCGCCGGACTATCTGGCCTGAGTAGCCTGTTTCCTACAAGGCCATGACCATCGACAAGCACGACGCGATGCGCGTCTCCGACGCCGACCGCAACGGCACACTGCGGCGGCTGCACAACGCCGTCGCACTGGGCCTGATCGACATCGAGGAGTTCGAGGAGCGCTCGGCGGCGGTGGCCAGCGCGCGGCTGCACTCCGACCTCGACGCGCTCGTCGGCGACCTGCCGGGACCCGGTGCGATCGTCACCTCGGCAGCCGACCGGGTGGAGTTGCGCGGTGTGTTGGGCTCGCTCAAGCGGCACGGCGAATGGACCGTGCCCAGCCGGCTCGCCCTGCACAGGCGGATGGGTTCGGTGGATCTGGACCTCACGAGGGCGCGGTTCGCCGGGCCCATGGTCGTCATCGAACTCGACCTGAAGTTCGGTGGCCTCGCACTGCGGCTACCCGACGGCGCCAGCGCCTCGATCGACGATGTGGAGGTCGCCGTCGGCAGCGCGCACGACCATCGCCGGGACGCGCCGGCCGAGGGCACGCCGCACGTCATCCTGACCGGCAAGGTGGTCTGCGGCTCGGTGGACATCCGAGGACCGCGCAAATCCTGGTTCAAGCGTGGCTAACGCCTGAACAGCGCCGCTCCGGTGCGGATCAGCTGTCCCCAACCGGCGGGACGGCCCGCCAATTTCACCGCCAGCGGCGCGGAGTCGAAATACGAAACACGTTCGGCGATCAAGCCGTTGGTGAACGTGAACCGGTCGACCGCATCCCAGGCGATCGGCTTGCCGCCGTAGGTTCCGCTCAGCGTGAACTCGATGAACACCTCGTGGCGGCCATGACCGACGCGATGGACGTCGGCGTGCAGATCGGGCACCAGTGCGAACAACCGCTGAAACGACGCCCGGCAGGCCCGCTTGCCGCGCAGCCGGCCCATCATCGGCTGCACCAGCACGATGTCGTCGCTCCACAGCGCCTCGTGTTTCGCCATGTCAGGGGTGCGCCAGGTATCGGCGAACCGTTCGGCGAACCTGGTGGCGAACTCGTCGTCAACTTCGTCGATCGTCATGGCGCAACGCTAGCGGGGATCGAGCACCGCGAAGCTCAACGTCGACCGGGCCGCCAGCCGGTCGCGGCCGACATCGGTGACGTCGACGGCGGTGACGATCAGCCGCTTGCCGGCGCGCACGATCGTGGCCTCAGCCCGTGCGGGCCCCACGACGATCGGCGCGACGAAGTGAACGTTGAGGTCGGTGGTCGTCACGCTCTGGTCCGACCCCACGTGGCGGGCGGCCAGCCGGCCGGCGGCGATATCGATCAGCGTCGCGACCAAGCCGCCCTGCAGCGCCCCCCGGATGTTCGTCAGGTCGGGCCGGTTGTCCATCTCGATGATGAGCCGCTCGTCGGTCTCCACCACATCCCGCATACCCAGGCGACCGAGCAGATGGCCTGGTGTGACCTCCATCGGCACCGACTCGCTTAGCATAGCTATACGTTAGCACTGTTCTCCACTACGGAGATTGCCGTTCTCGTGGCTATCCTTGGCGTCATGCCTGTTCGTACCGCCCTTCGCCCCGGCGTGGTGTCACCCACGCTGCCGGTGCCCAGCTCGATCGCCCGGCCCGAATACGTCGGCAGGTCGACGGCGCGCGAGGGCGACGAGCCCTGGGTGCAGACGCCGGAGGTGATCGAGAAGATGCGGGTCGCCGGCCGGATCGCGGCGGGTGCGCTCGCCGCGGCCGGTAAGGCCGTCGCGCCCGGTGTCACCACCGACGAACTGGACCGCATCGCCCACGATTACATGGTCGAGCACGGTGCCTACCCGTCGACGCTGGGCTACAAGGGTTATCCGAAGTCCTGCTGCACCTCGCTCAACGAGATCATCTGCCACGGCATCCCGGACTCGACCGTCATCGAGGACGGCGACATCGTCAACATCGACGTGACCGCCTACATCGACGGGGTGCACGGCGACACCAACGCGACGTTCCTCGCCGGCGACGTGTCCGAGGAGCATCGCCTGCTCGTCGAGCGCACACATGAAGCGACGATGCGCGCGATCAAGGCCGTCAAACCGGGCCGCCAGCTGTCGGTGGTCGGCCGGGTCATCGAGGCGTACGCGAACCGGTTCGGCTACAACGTCGTTCGCGACTTCACCGGGCACGGCATCGGCACCACCTTCCACAACGGCCTGGTCGTGCTGCACTACGACCAGCCCGCCGTCGAGACCGTACTGGAACCGGGTATGACGTTCACCATCGAGCCGATGATCAACCTCGGCGGGCTGGACTACGAGATCTGGGACGACGGTTGGACGGTCGCCACCACGGACAAGAAGTGGACCGCGCAGTTCGAGCACACGTTGGTGGTCACCGACGACGGCGCCGAGATCCTCACCGTCGCCGACTAGGGCGCCTCGATTGTGAATCTGACGACGCCCAGACGCGGATTTCCGTCGCCATTTTCACAATCGGCGGGCGGCGCGCTGCTGGTCGCGGGCGCCACGTCGGACGCCGGCAAGTCGATGGTGGTCGCCGGGCTGTGCCGGCTGTTGGCCCGCAAGGGTATTCGCGTCGCGCCGTTCAAGGCGCAGAACATGTCCAACAACTCCGCGGTCACCGTCGACGGCGGCGAAATCGGCCGCGCGCAGGCGATGCAGGCGCGCGCCGCGGGCCTCGCACCGCACTCGCGCTTCAACCCGGTCCTGCTCAAACCGGGCAGCGACCGCACTTCCCAACTAGTCGTGCGCGGCAAGGTCGTCGACACCGTCAGCGCCAAGGACTACTTCACCCACCGCGACCGGCTCGCCGCGGTGGTCGCCGACGAACTCGCTCAGCTGCGCTCCGATTTCGACGTCGTCATCTGCGAGGGCGCCGGATCTCCTGCCGAGATCAATTTGCGCGCAAACGATCTGGCGAACATGGGGCTGGCACGTGCGGCGGGCATTCCGGTGATCGTGGTCGGCGACATCGACCGCGGCGGGTTGCTCGCCCACCTGTTCGGCACCGTCGCGGTGCTGGACGAGGAGGATCAACAGCTCATCGCCGGGTTCGTCGTCAACAAGTTTCGCGGCGACCCGTCGCTGCTGGCACCCGGACTGGCGCAACTGCAGCAGCTGTCCGGACGACCGACCTACGGTGTCATTCCCTATGCCGACGGGTTGTGGCTCGACACCGAAGATTCCGTCTCGGTCGTGGCGCACCGCGTGGTCGGCGAACCGCCGCCCCCGCGCGGGCGGGAGTGGCTGCGAGTGGCCGCGATCCGACTGCCTCGCATCTCCAACTCGACCGACGTCGAGGCACTGGCATGCGAACCCGGCGTGCTGGTGCGCTGGGTCACCGACCCCGCCGATCTCGCCGACGCCGACGTGGTCCTGCTCCCCGGCAGCAAGGCCACCGTCGCGGACCTGGACTGGCTGCGCCGCAGTGGCCTGGCCGAAGCGCTGGACGCACACGTCGCCCGCGGCCGGCCCGTGCTCGGCATATGCGGCGGCTTCCAGATGCTCTGCACGCGCATCGACGATCCGGTGGAGTCACGGGCCGGCGTCGTGACGGGCCTGGGCCTGCTCGACGCGGACATCGTCTTCGCCGCCGCCAAGACCCTGCGGCGCCACCAAGAACCGTTGTCGGGCTATGAGATTCACCACGGCCAGGTCAGCCGCTCGGCTGAGGACGAGTGGCTTGGCTCGGGCATTCCAGTCGGTCTTCGCCGCGGCGCGGTGTACGGCACACACTGGCACGGGCTGCTCGACAACGACGCCGTCCGCCGGGCGTGGCTGGCCGAGGCCGCCGCCGCTGCGGGCCGCACCGGATTCGTCGTCGCCGACGACGTCGACGTCAGCGCTCGCCGCGACGCCCAACTCGACCTGATGGCCGACCTGTTGACCAGCCATCTCGACATCGACGCGATTCTTGCCCTGCTGGACGACGGCGCCCCGGCCAGGCCCACCGTCGTGACCGGATTACGGCGATGAGCTGGCGACACGGGACGGCGGTCGTCCTCGCAGCGGTGACGCTGACCGGATGCGCCCATCAGATCGCCGGCACCGCGACGTGGCCCGGCGCCCGGTTGGATCGGACATTGCTCACCGCCGCCGACTTCCCGCAGGGGGTGCAATACGACCGCGTCGTCCGCGAGCCGGGGCGGGGCGACGGCGCGGGACCCCCGCCGGCCATGCTGTCGCGTCCCGCAGGCTGCTCGGAGGGGCTCACCCGGGTCATCGCCGAGTCGGCCGAACGGGGGCCGGGCAGCGCCGCCGAGTACGTCGTCGGCTACGACGGCACCCGTGTCGTGATGACGGTGTTGACGTGGCATCTCGATCTCGACAAGTTGGCGGCCACAGCGGAACGCTGCGCACAGTTCCAGACGTTCTTCGACCCGTTCTCGCCCGGCATCCCGATGACGACGACCAAGATGGACAGCACCCGCAGCGACGCGCTCGTCTACGAGCAGACGATGCGCCTGAGCGGCGTCGACAGCCGCGTCTACTTCTCGTTCGAGAACGTCGGGACCATGGCCGTCTACGGCATCGCGTTTCCGGTGCCGAATCCGACCATTCCGGTCAAAGCCGCGCTGCCGCAGACCTTTCTGGACATCGCGGCCCGGCAGGCCGAGCGTGTTCCCACGGGCTGACAGGAGTGTTCACCTGCCGCGAAACGACCGCGGCGGCCCAGCGGCCGCTGTAGCGTGTCCCAATGCCATCCACCACGGTCACCGTTGAGGGAATCAGCGTGCCCGTCGATGTCGCAGGTCCCGACAAGGGCTCTGTCGTGGTGGTGCTCGGCGCGGCGCACCAGTCGACCGCCGCCTACGACGCGGTCTGTCAGCGGCTGCACACCGCGTCGCTGCGCACCGTCGTCGTCCCTCCCGATCCGCGGCTGACCGCCAAGTCGGTCGTGGCCATCCTCGACGCGCTCGACGTGAAATGGGCGCTGCTCGTCGGCGACCGCATCGGCGGGGAACTGGCATGGGAACTCGCCGCGACCCGACTCGACCGGTTCATCGGGCTGGTCGTCATCGACCGCGGACATCCGCGCGTCGCCGACGCCGCCGGCGTCATCCGCGACGAGCACTGCCCGCCGGTGGAGATGAACACCACCGCGCTGGTCAGCACCCCCGCCGCCCGCGCGATCGCCCGGGCCAGCCAGCGGTACGTGTACGGCGACTATCGGATGGTCGACCTGCTGGGCAGGCGCAACGCTCACGAATCGACGGCGCAGCTGGCCGCAGAGATCGTGATGCGCACCAGCACCTGGTAGCTCAGGTCGCCTCTTCGGGTGTCCAGGCCTGCGGCAGCGCGGGGCTTCCCGGGAACAGAAAATCGACGAAAGCCTTTGCGGTGGGCTGTGGTTCGTGATTGGCCAGCCCCGGTCGCTCGTTGGCCTCGATGAACACGTACTCCGGTTCGGCGACATCGGGCACCAGCAGGTCGATGCCGGTCACCGGGATGCCGATCGCGTGCGCCGCCTTGACCGCGACCTCGCACAGATGAGGGTCGACCTTCGCCGTCACATCGTGAATGGTGCCGCCCTGGTGCAGGTTCGCGGTCCGGCGCACCCGTAGCCGCTGCCCTTCGGGGAGCACGTCGTCGAAGGTCCAGCCCGCCTCGGTGACCGTCGCCTCGGTGACCGCGTCGATCGGAATGCGGGACTCGCCCCCGGTCGCCGCCGCCCGTCGCCGGCTCTGCGCCTCGATGAGCTCGCGCACGGTGTGGTGCCCGGTCCCGACGACCTCCGCCGGCCTGCGCAACGCGGCGGCCACCACCTTGCCGTCGATCACCACCAGGCGCAGGTCGTCACCTTCGGCGCGCTGCTCGATGAGCACGTTGGGGTGTTCCTCGCGAGCGCGCGCCAGCGCGGCGTCCAATTCCTTGGGGCCGCTGACCCCGACGGTGATGCCCTTGCCCTGCTCGCCTCGGGTCGGCTTGACCACGACGTCGCCGACCTCCTCGAGGAACTCGTGGTCCTTCTCGTCGAAGGTGGCCAACCGGCCCGTGGGCACCTTGATGCCGGCCTCGGCCACCAGGCGCCGCGTCAACCGCTTGTCGTCGCAGCGGGCCATCGCCACCGCAGACGTGTACTCGGACAACGATTCCCGCGTCAGGACGCTGCGGCCCCCGTGGGACAGCCGCATCTCGCCGGCCCCCGCGTCGAGCACCTCAACCCAGATGCCGCGGCGCATGGCCTCGTCGGCGATGATCCGCGCATACGGGTTCAGGTCCTCGATCGTCTCGGGTGGATGGGTGAACAGTGGTTCGTTGATCGCGTTCTTGCGCTTGACGGCCATCACCGGAACGCGCTCGAACCCGAGTTTCTCGTACAGCGAGATCGCCGCCACGTTGTCGTGGCTCACCGACAGGTCCATGTACGCCCGGCCGCGGTCGCGGTAGAGCGTGGCCAGCGCGCGGGTGAGCGACGCGCCGACGCCGGGCAGGCTGGTGGTCGGGTCGACGGCCAAGGTCCACAGGCTCGAGCCGTTCTCCGGGTCGGAGAACAGCCGTTTGTGGTCGACGCCGGTGACGGTGCCCACCACCGTGCCGTCGTCGTCACGCACCGCGACCAGGTAGTCGAGCGCGTCCTGCGTCCGGTGGTTCTGCCACAACACCTCGACCGGCCCGGGCACCATGCCGCAGCGCACGTAGACGCGGTTCATCTCGTCGGCGTCCTCGGCGCTCTGCAGGCCGCGCACCGAGAAGCCGGTCGGCGCCGGGTCCGGTTCATGGTCTTCGGTGAACCTCAGCCGATAGGTGTGGCTCGGATCGATGAACAGTTCGGCGGGGGCCATCGACACCAGCACATGGGGTTCGCGGGCGTAGATGCAGATGTCGCGACGGCCCGGGCCCTCGTGGCGCAATACCTCGGCGAGCTTCTGGGGGTCGGCGAACGTCTGCCCGAAAATGAGTCGGCCCCAGCCCATTTCGATGACCACATCGTCGGCCATCGCGTCGACGAGGTGCTGCGGCGAGGCGTGGTGAAGGCCGAGGGTGATGGCTTCGGTCTGGTCGGTCTCGGGACCGGTCGCCGTCATGCCGCCGGTCCCGTGATCCCGTGCCGTTGCAGCCACAGTTCCAGCAGCGCGAGCTGCCAGAGTTCGTTGCCGCGCAGCGGCGTGAGACGACCGTTCGGGTCGGCGAGCAGCCGGTCGATCGCCGCGGGCCGGAACAGGTCGCGTTCCTTGGCGGCGGGCGCGTAGAGCGCGTCGCGCACCATATCCAGGTACGGGCCCTCCAGGTGGGTGAGCGCGGGCACCGGGAAGTAGCCCTTCGGCCGGTCGATGACCTCGGCCGGGATGACCCGCCGGGCGGCCTGCTTCAGCACGCCCTTGCCCTCGTGGGCGATCTTCAGCTCGGGCGGACAGGTCGCGGCGAGCTCGACGAGCTCGTGGTCGAGGAACGGAACCCGGCCCTCCAGGCCCCATGCCATGGTCATGTTGTCGACGCGCTTGACCGGGTCGTCGACGAGCATCACGGTGGTGTCGAGCCGCAGCGCACGGTCGATGCCGGTCTCGGCGCCCGCCCGCGCGAAGTTCTCGGTGACGAAGCGCAGGCTCGGGTCGTCGGGTGTGGCGAATGTGGGCGAGATGAGCGCCTCGTAGCCGGACCGGTCGCGGTCGAAGAACGCGTCGCGGTAGATCCCCACCGACTCGTCGAGCGAGGCGGCACCGGCCATCGGTGGATACCAGTGGTATCCGGCGAACACCTCGTCGGCGCCCTGGCCGGATTGCACCACCTTGACGTGCTTGGCCACCTCCTGGCTGAGCAGGTAGAACGCGACGCAGTCGTGGCTGACCATCGGTTCGCTCATCGCGCCGATCGCGCCGTCGAGCGCCGGCAGCATGCGCTCGGTGCCGATGCGGATCTGGTGATGGTCGGTGCCGAAGCGCTCGGCGATGATGTCGGAGTACTTGAATTCGTCGCCCGCGACGCCGCCCACCGATTCGAAGCCGATGGAGAACGTCGCCAGCCCGTGCTGACCGGCCTCGGCGAGCAGCCCGACGATCAAGCTGGAGTCCACGCCGCCGGAGAGCAGGCAGCCGACCGGAACGTCGGCGACCAAGCGCCGGTCGACCGCGACCCGCAGCGCGCCCAGAATGGCGTCCTCCCAATCGCGTTCGGACCAGTCGGCGCGGTCCGCGCGCCGGGTGAAGTCCGGTTCCCAGTAAGTGCGGGTGCTGCGGCTGCCGTCGGGTTCGATCGCGACCAGCGACGCCGGGGGCACCTTGGTCACCCCACGCAGAATCGTCCGCGGCGCGGGCACCACCGAGTGGAACGTCATGTAGTGGTGCAGGGCGACGGGGTCGATGCGGGTGTCGACATCGCCGCCCGCCAGCAGCGCCGGCAGCGACGAGGCGAAGCGGATCCGGGCCGGATTCTCGGTGAAGTACAGCGGTTTGATCCCCAGCCGGTCGCGACCGAGCAGGACCCGGCCGCTGTCGCGCTCGACGATCGCGAACGCGAACATGCCGTAGAGCCGGTCGACGAACCGGTCGCCCCAATGGTGGTACGCCTTGAGCAGGACCTCGGTGTCGCTGTGGGAGAAGAACCGGTAGCCGTGCTCGCTGAGCTCGCGGCGCAGCTGCTTGTAGTTGTAAATGCAGCCGTTCCAGGCGATCGCCAGGCCGAGTTCGGAGTCGAGCATCGGCTGACCGCCGGCTTCGGACAGATCGATGATCTTCAGGCGACGGTGTCCCAGCGCGACCCGGCCCTGCGACCACACGCCCGCTGAGTCCGGACCCCGCGGCGCCATCGCCTCCGCCATGGCTGACACAGCTGTGACGTCAGGTACCCGGCCGTCGAGACGCACCTCGCCGGTGGCTCCACACACGCCAAGGACTTTACCCTTGTGGAAGCTGGCGAAACCCGTGACGGGTGTGACTTGGCTCTACTGGCGCTGGTGGCGCCGTAGGGCCATGGCGGCAAGCCCCTCTACGAGCAACAACCAGAATCCCGAGACGGGCATGACCGCGGCGCCGATCGCGCCCATCGCCGCCATTCCGGGCCCGAGCGCAGGTGCGATCGGTTCGCCGGACGCCCCCGACCTGCGGATGCTCGCGCCCATGGTGATGAAGGCCAGGCCGCCGATCAGGAACCAGAACGCGGTGTGGCGCCGTTCACCGTCGACGGTGCCCAGCCGGGCGTCAGAAGCCGAGTTCAGCAGACCGTCCCGGGCCATTCCGGCGAGCTGCCTGCGGTAGAGGTAGCCGCCGAGCGCATCGTGCAGCACGCCGGTGGCGATCACGGCCTCGCCGAGCCGCTTCGTTCGGGCTTCCGTCACGGGCTGGGTTCCTATCGTTGGGAGCGACAATTGTATGAAGTGTTCGCTGCGAACGTCGGAGCGAACCACCGCCAATGGTTGACTAGCCGTCATCTCTGGTCGTTGAGGAAGGGCCCCGCAGCGGATGAGCGTCACATCGGGCATGTTGTCGCAGGCCGATCTCGAGCGCCTGGTGGCCGCCGGGGACATCGACACGGTGATCGTCGCGTTCTGCGACATGCAGGGCAGACTGACCGGCAAGCGGGTGTCGGGCCGGCTGTTCGTCGAGGAGATCGCCGAACACGGCGCCGAATGCTGCAACTACCTGCTGGCGGTCGACGTCGACATGAACACCGTCGACGGGTACTCGATGTCGAGCTGGGAGACCGGTTACGGCGACATGGTGATGACGCCCGACTTCTCGACGTTGCGGCTGATTCCGTGGCTACCCGGAACGGCGATGGTGATGGCCGATCTCGGCTGGCACGACGGCACGCCGGTCCAGCAGGCCCCGCGCAGCATCCTCAAGCGCCAGATCGATCGGCTGGCCGAATGCGGGCTGGTGCCCTACGTCGGCACCGAACTCGAATTCATGGTGTTCGACGACGGCTTCCGCGAGGCCTGGGCGAAGGGCTACCGGGGGTTGACGGCGGGTTCGGACTACAACGTCGACTACGCGATGCTGGGCTCGACCCGGATGGAGCCGCTGCTGCGCGACATCCGGCTCGGCATGACGGGCGCGGGCATGTACTGCGAAGGCGTCAAGGGTGAATGCAACCTCGGCCAGCAAGAGATCGCGTTCCGCTTCGACCATGCGATGGTCACCTGCGACAACCACGCGATCTACAAGAACGGCGCAAAGGAGATCGCCGACCAGCACGGCAAGAGCCTGACATTCATGGCGAAATTCGATGCGCGAGAAGGCAACAGCTGCCACATCCACATCTCGTTGCGCGGCGACGACGACAGCCCGGTGTTCGCCGACGATGCCGATCCGCTGGGCATGTCGCCGATGTTGCGCAGCTTCATTGCCGGGCAGTTGGCCACGCTGCGTGAGCTCACGCTGTTCTACGCGCCGAACATCAACTCCTACAAGCGGTTTGTCGACAGCAGTTTCGCCCCGACCGCGATCGCGTGGGGGATGGACAACCGGACCTGCGCGCTGCGGGTCGTCGGCCACGGTCACGGCATGCGGATGGAGAACCGGGCGCCCGGCGGCGATGTCAACCAGTACCTCGCGGTGTCGGCGCTGATCGCCGGCGGGCTGTACGGCATCGACCGGGAGCTCGAGCTGCCCGAGCCCACCGAGGGCAACGCGTATACCAGTGGCGCCGAGCGGCTTCCGACGACGCTCGCCGAAGCGGCGGCGTTGTTCGCGAAGTCCGAGGTCGCCCGCGCAGCGTTCGGCGATGAGGTCGTCGAGCACTACCTCAACAACGCCCGCGTCGAGCTGGCCGCGTTCAACGCCGCCGTCACCGACTGGGAGAGGATGCGCGGCTTTGAGCGGCTCTAGTTCCCCGGCGAGCAAGCGGAAAGTGCCCGGAAATGGGACGAAAAAAGGACACTTTGCGTTCCCCAGCTCACGCGTGGGCCCTGCTCGCGGAAAAGAGGTGCGGCCCGTGCTCGGGTTGACCACCTATCTGCAGCAGGCGCAGACCGGGGTGTGGGATGTCCGGGCGAGCTTCCTGCCGGCGATCTACTCCGAGGGTGTGGAATTGGCGGGAGGCGTCTCGATGCTGCTTCCTCCGCAACAGGTTGACGACGACATCGCCGACCGGGTGCTCGACGGCATCGACGGACTCATTCTCACCGGCGGTCGCGACGTCGTGCCCGCGCACTACGGTCAGCAGCCGCACCCGGCCACCGACGCGGACGTCGCCGACAACCGGCGCCGCGACGAGTTCGAGTTTGCGCTGGTAAGGGGTGCGATGCGGCGCGCCATGCCGGTGCTGGGCATCTGCCGCGGAGCCCAGGTGCTCAACGTTGCGCTCGGCGGGACGCTGCACCAGCACCTGCCCGACGTCATCGGCCACAGCCGTCATCAGCAGGGCAATGCGGTGTTCACCACCTCGACGGTGCGCACCGTGCCGGGTAGCCGGCTGGCCGGGCTGATCGGCGAGTCGTCGGACGCGCAGTGCTACCACCACCAGGCCATCGACGAACTCGGCAACGGGTTGGTCATCAGCGCTCGCGACGACGACGGCGTCATCGAAGCGGTCGAAGTCCCGGATCGCTGGGTGCTGGCGGTGCAGTGGCATCCCGAAGAGCGCCTCGACGACCTGCGGTTGTTCGCCGGGGTCGTCGAGGCCGCGAGCACGTATGCGCAAGAAAGGGTAGAGGCGTGAGCGCGTCCGAGGTCATCAACCCGGCCACCGAGGAGCTGCTGCAAACCGTCGAGCAGACCGACGAAGCTGCTGTCGACGATGCGGTCGCGCGAGCGAAAGCGGCGCAACGGGATTGGGCGCGTCGAGCTCCCGTCGACCGGGCCGCCGCGCTGCGCGCCTTCGCCGCGACGGTGGACGCGCACGTCGACGAGTTGGCAGCGTTGGAAGTCGCGAACTCCGGACATCCGATCGGCAACGCCGCATGGGAGGCCGGCCACGTCCGCGACGTCCTGCAGTTCTACGCCGCCGCACCGGAACGCCTGTCGGGCAAGCAGATTCCGGTCGCCGGCGGAATCGACGTGACGTTCAACGAGCCGCTCGGGGTGGTCGGCGTCATCACCCCGTGGAACTTCCCGATGACGATCGCGTCCTGGGGTTTCGCGCCTGCACTTGCCGCGGGAAACGCGGTTCTGGTCAAACCGGCCGAGTGGACACCGCTCACCACGATCCGGTTGGGGGAGTTGGCCGTCGATGCGGGCCTACCCGCTGACCTGTTGCAGGTGCTGCCCGGCAAGGGTGCGGTGGTCGGCGAGCGGTTCGTCAGCCACCCCGACGTGCGCAAGATCGTGTTCACCGGCTCCACCGAGGTCGGCACGAGGGTGATGGCGGGCGCGGCCAGTCAGGTCAAGCGTGTCACGCTCGAGCTGGGCGGCAAGAGCGCCAACATCGTGTTCGACGATTGCGACCTGGAGCAGGCTGCCGCCACCGCGCCCTACGGCGTGTTCGACAACGCCGGCCAGGACTGCTGTGCCCGCAGCCGAATCCTGGTGCAGCGCAGCGTCTACGACCGTTTCATGGAGCTGTTCGAGCCCGCGGTCAAGGGCGTCGTCGTCGGGGACCCGCGAGCCAACGACACCGAGATGGGCCCCCTGGTGTCCAAGGCGCACTGGAACACCGTCGCGACGTTCGTGCCCGACGACGCGCCCGTCGCGTTCCGCGGGTCGGCGCCGTCGGGCCCGGGGTACTGGTTCCCGCCGACCGTGCTGACGCCGCAACGCACCGACCGCACGGTGCGCGAAGAGATCTTCGGGCCCGTGGTCACCGTGTTGCCGTTCGACGACGAGGCCGATGCGATCGCGCTTGCCAACGACACTCCCTACGGGTTGTCCGGGTCGATCTGGACCGACAACCTGTCGCGGGCGCTGCGGGTGTCGCGCGCGATCGAATCCGGCAACCTGTCGGTCAACTCGCATGCGTCGGTGCGCTACAACACGCCGTTCGGTGGTTTCAAACAGTCCGGCCTGGGCCGCGAACTCGGCCCCGACGCGCCGCTGTCGTTCACCGAGACCAAGAACGTCTTCTTCGCGGTGCGGGAGGCCTGATGGATCTGACGCGGCGGCTTGCCGGCAAGGTGGCCGTGGTGACCGGCGGCGCCAGCGGAATCGGGTTGGCGGCCGCGCGGCGCATGCGCGCCGAAGGTGCCGCCATCGTCGTCGGCGACGTCGACCCGACAGCCGGCCAGAAGGTGGCCGACGAGCTGGAGGGCACGTTCGTACCGGTGGACGTCTCCGACGACGCGGCGGTCGACACGCTGTTCGACACCGCCGCCGAAGCGCACGGCCGCGTCGACGTCGCGTTCAACAACGCCGGTATCTCCCCACCGGAGGACGACCTCATCGAGCGCACCGGGCTGGACGCCTGGCAACGGGTGCAGGATGTCAACCTCAAATCGGTGTTCCTGTGCTGCAAGGCCGCCCTGCGCCACATGGTGCCCCGGCAGAAGGGCTCGATCATCAACACCGCGTCGTTCGTGGCGGTGATGGGTTCGGCCACCTCGCAGATCTCCTACACCGCGTCCAAGGGCGGCGTGCTCGCGATGTCGCGCGAGCTGGGGGTGCAGTACGCGCGGCAGGGCATCCGGGTCAACGCGCTGTGTCCGGGACCGGTGAACACCCCACTGCTGCAGGAGTTGTTCGCCAAGGACCCGGAGCGGGCGGCGAGGCGGTTGGTGCACATCCCGATCGGGCGGTTCGCCGAACCCGACGAGATCGCGGCCGCGGTGGCGTTCCTCGCCAGCGACGACGCGTCGTTCGTCACCGCATCGGCGTTCCTCGTCGACGGCGGCATCAGCGGTCACTACGTCACCCCGCTGTAGGCGGCGCAAAAGATCGCTTCGGCGCTTACGCTCGGCTTCCTCGATAAACTGCGCACCATGGTCCGGTCCGGTAGCCGAACGGAAGCCAAGGATGTGACGTCCGCCTTGGCCGACGTGGACACGACCGACTGGACGGTGCGCTTCGATCTGCTCTCCGACCCGAACCGCCTCGAGATCCTGCTGGTGCTGCACCGTGCGCCGGGCATCTGTGTCGGTGATCTCGCCGCCGCGCTCGGCCGGTCGGAGAACGCCGTGTCCCAGGCGCTGCGAGTACTGCGCCAGCAGGGCTGGGTCTCGTCCACCCGGGTCGGGCGGACGGTCAGCTACCGCCTGCAGGACCAGACCGTGCACGACCTGCTGCACTGGATCGGCGCCCGCCACAGCTGATACCGCGATGGCGAGACCGCCGACCGTGAAAGGGCGGCACTGCGTGACGGATCAACGAAGAAAATTTGGTCAATGCGGTCGTGCGGCTCACCATCGGCTGGTTGCCTTGGATGGTGAGTACGGCACAGCCGAAACCCGGCGCGAAGGATCAGGATGCCGATCGCGCACTGAAAGCCAAGCATCGGGCACTGTGGGCGTCCGGCGACTATCCAGCCGTGGCCGCGGACCTGATCCCCAGCCTGGGGGCTGAACTCGTCCGGGCCTGCGGCGTGCGAGCCGGCGACCGGGTGCTCGACGTCGCGGCCGGTTCCGGAAACGCGGCGATCCCCGCTGCGAAGCTCGGCGCGGTCGTCACCGCAAGCGACCTCACCCCGGAGTTGTTCGACGCCGGGCGCCGCATCGCCGCCGAACACGGAGTCGACGTGGAGTGGGTGGAGGCCGACGCGGAGGCGTTGCCGTTCGCCGACGACAGTTTCGACATCGTGATGTCCTGTGTCGGTGCGATGTTCGCGCCCCACCATCAGGACACCGCCGACGAGATGCTCCGCGTCGTCCGACCCGGCGGAACCATCGGGATGATCAACTGGACGCCACAGGGATTCATCGGCAACCTCTTCGCCACGATGAAGCCGTACGCTCCGCCGCCACCCCCTGGCGCGGGCCCGCCGCCCCTATGGGGCGACGAGGATCATGTCCGGGCGCTGCTGGGCGATCGCGTCGCCGAGGCGACCATGCGCAAACAGACCGTGCGGCTGGAGCATTGCGCGACTCCGGCCGAGTTTCGCGAGTACTGGAAGCGCAACTACGGCCCGACCATCGCGGCGTACAAGTTCAACGCGGACGATCCCGAGCGGATCGAGGCCCTCGACGCCGACTTCCTGGCGTTCCTGCAGAAGTGGAACACCGGCGACGACAGCCGGGCGTTGTGGGAGGCCGAGTACCTGGTGGTGACCGCAGTCAAGCGTTGAGCCCTCTAGCTGAACATCTGTTCAGCTAGACAGGTATCGACCCAAGTTCTAGGGTTGCGGGGTGGCTTACCAGTACGTCGCCATGCACATGAGCGACGGCATCGTCAATGCGCCGACCTCCGTCATCTTCGGCCTCATCGCCGTCGTGGCCGTCGCATTCTGCGCGGCCAAAGCGCGAAACGAACTGGACGAACGCACGGTGCCGCTGGCCGGGTTGGTCGCCGCGTTCATCTTTGCGGTGCAGATGGTGAACTTCCCGATCCTGCCGGGAGTCAGCGGGCATCTGCTCGGCGGCGCCCTCGCCGCGATCCTGGTCGGCCCGTACACGGGGGCGCTGTGCATCGCGATCGTCCTGGTGGTGCAGGCGCTGCTGTTCGCCGACGGCGGGGTCACCGCGCTGGGCACCAACATCACCAACATGGCCGTGATCGGGGTGGCCGCCGGATATTCGACGGCCGTGTTGCTCTACGCGGTCGCCCGCAGGCGAGGTGACGTCCCGGTGGGCGGGCTCGGCGTCATCGCCTTCATCGCCGCGCTGATCGGAACAATCTGCGCGGCAATGGGATTCGTACTCGAGTACGGGATCGGCGGCGCGGCGGCGACGTCGATGGGCGCCGTCAGCGGATACATGTTCGGCACTCATGCGCTGATCGGGGTCGGGGAGGGGCTGATCACCGCGGTCACCGTGATGGCCGTCGCGCGGTCGCGTCCCGACCTGGTGTACCTGTTGCGCGGGACCCGACAGGAGGTCGCGGCATGAGGGCACGGTGGCGGTTCTGGACGGTGTTCGCCGTCGCCACCCTCCTGATCGCCGGTGTGGTGTCCTACTTCGCGAGTTCCAGCCCCGACGGGCTGGATTCGGCGACCCTGCGGGGCTGCGAAATCGTCGAGACCGCCGACGGCGAGGAGCTGACCGGCGAGTGCATCGCCCAGCACGCCGACGAACACAGCCTCGCGG
Organism: Mycobacterium sp. IS-1556; assembly: GCF_001499985.1. Classification (NCBI taxonomy): domain Bacteria; kingdom Bacillati; phylum Actinomycetota; class Actinomycetes; order Mycobacteriales; family Mycobacteriaceae; genus Mycobacterium; species Mycobacterium sp. IS-1556. Next base: position 420,671 of record NZ_LQIM01000012.1, on the reverse strand, counting down.
CGTCGCCGTTGGCCGACTACGCCATCGCCGGGCGCGACGGCACCGGTGGAGTCGCCGGCATCATCGGGGTGCTGGCGACGGTGGTGGTCGCGGGCTCGGTGTTCTGGTTGATCGCCCGCAGCCGCAAAGCGGACGACGGCAGCGGGAGCCGGCGCTAGCCATGGGCGCGGGCGCCCATCCGCTCTACCGGCACGACGACTCCGCAGTGCACCGTGCCCCCGCCGAGGTCAAAATCGTCTGTCTGCTGGTGTTCGTCCTCGCGGTGGTCGCGACGCCGCGAGAGATGTTCTGGCCCTTCGCCGTCTACGCCGCGATCGTCGTTGTCGTCTGGCGGCTCGCACGCATCCCTCTGCGATGGATCCTGCCCCGAATGCTCATCGAGGCGCCGTTCCTGGTTCTGGCGGTGCTCCTACCGTTCGCCGACGGCGGCCAGCGTGTCGACGTGGCGGGCTTGCAGCTTTCGGTGACCGGACTCTGGGCGGCGTGGGGTATCGTCGTCAAGGGCACGTTGGGGGTGGCGGCGGCCCTGACGGTGGCGGCCACCACGTCGACGACCGAGTTGCCGATGGCGTTGAGCAGGCTGGGAATGCCCGCCGTGGTGACCTCGGTCCTGGTGCTGATGATCCGCTACGTCGATCTGCTCACCGGCGAGGCCAGCCGCATGCGGATGGCACGCGTCTCGCGCGGCGACTCGCCGCGTGTTCTGCATCAGGCGGGCGCGATCGCCAAGGGGATCGGGGCGTTGTTCCTGCGCTCCTACGAACGTGGCGAGCGGGTGTACGTCGCGATGCTGTCGCGCGGATTCGATGGCGGCGCACCGGATCTGGCGGTCATCGGGGCGCCGCCGCGGGCGGCCGCGTCGCAATGGGTGGTCGCCATGACACCCGCCGTCGCTGCGGTGGCGATCGCCACGACGGCGTGGGTGCTGCGATGAACGCCGTCAGCATCGAGGCGCTGCGCCACGTCTACCCGGACGGCCAAGTGGCACTGGACGGCGTCGACCTTGCCGTCGCACATGGAGAGCGCGTCGCGGTGCTGGGTCCCAACGGCGCCGGCAAGACCACGCTGATGCTTCACCTGAACGGTGTGCTCACCGCGACGTCGGGCACCGTGCGGATCGGTGATGCCGTGTTGACGCGCAAGACCATTCACGACATCCGCAGGCGTGTGGGGCTGGTCTTCCAGGATCCCGATGATCAGCTGTTCATGCCGACCGTCGCGCAGGACGTGGCGTTCGGCCCCGCCAACTTCGGGCTGCGCGGCGACGAGCTGGCGGCGCGGGTACGGCAGGCGTTGCAGACCGTTTCGCTCACCGAACAGGCCGACCGCAGCCCCACCCATCTGTCGGCGGGCCAACGTCGCCGGGCGGCATTGGCGACCGTGCTGGCGTGTGCGCCCGACATTCTCGTGCTCGACGAACCCTCGGCGAACCTCGATCCCGTGGCGCGCCGCGAACTGGCCGAAACCCTGTCGGGCCTCGAGGCGACCATGCTGATCGTCACACACGACCTGCCGTACGCCGCCCAACTGTGCGAGCGGGCGGTGGTGATGGACCGCGGCACAGTTGTGGCCGACGGACCGATCCGCGACATCCTCGCCGATGCGGAACTTCTTGCCGCACACCGCCTGGAGCTGCCCTGGGGTTTCGAGGTGCCGGCGCGCTAGTGGCGTTTGGACGGCGGCCACGGCGGTTCCCCGCAGAGCGCCAGCAGCGCGTTCTCGATGATCTCGGGTAGCGCGGGATGAATCCAGTACTGCCCGCGCGCCATGTCCTGGGCGGGCAGGTCGAAGGCCATCGCCTGAATGATGGGCTGGATCAACGACGACGCCTGATGGCCCATGATGTGTGCGCCCAGGAGCAGGCCGGTGTCGTCGTCGACGATCAGCTTGGCGATGCCGGTGGTGTCCTCCATCGCCCAGCCGTAGGCGACGTCACTGTAGTCCTGGATCTTGACCTTGATCCGGAATCCCTTTGCACGCGCTTGGTTTTCGGTCAGCCCCACGCTGGCGATCTGTGGGTCGGTGAACACCGCCGACGGCACATGGCGATGGTTGGCCGCCACCAGCGCATCCGTGTCGTCCCAGTCTTGTAGCAGATTGTGCTTGACGACGCGCGCTTCATGGTTGGCGACGTGCTTGAGCTGAAAGTCCGACGACACGTCGCCGAGCGCGAAAACGCCGCGCGCCGTGGTGCGTTGGTAGTCGTCGACGACGACCTGTCCGCCCGCGGTGACTTTCAGACCGGCGTGCTCGGCGTCGAGCAGGTCGCCGTTGGGAACGCGGCCCGTCGCGACCAGCAGCGTGTCGCCGCGCAGCTTCGAGCCGTCGGTGCAGGTGATCTCGACGCCTCCGCCGACCTCACGGGCATCGGCCAGTTCGTGGTGGTTGCGCACCTCCCACTTCTTGGCGGCGATGTCGGTGAAACGCATGGCGATGTCGTCGTCGTGGCCGCGCAGCAGCGTGCTGCCGCGGATCAGCAGCGTCACGTGGCTGCCCAGGGAGGAGAAGATGTGGGCGAACTCGCAGGCGACGTACCCGCCGCCGACGATGATGAGGTGCTCGGGCACATCGGCGATCCGCATGATCGTGTCGCTCGTGTGGTACGGCACACCGCAGTCCGCGACCGCGTCGGGAACCACCGCTCGCGAACCGGCGGCGATCACCACCTGGTCGGCGGTGAACTCCTCACCGTCGTCGGTGCGCAGTGCGTAACGGCCGTCGGGGCGAGTGGGCCGGAACCTGGCGTGGCTGGCGAACACCTGCACGTTGGGCGAGGACCGGCGGTAGTTCTCCCCACTCATCGCGATCGGGTCGATCCGCCCGAACACCCGCGAGACGATGTCGGGCCACCGCACCGCGTCGACGTGGGCATCGACGCCGTACCGCGACGCCTCCCGGACGTCCTGCGCGACGCCGGCGGCGTAGACGAACATCTTCGTCGGGATGCAGCCGACGTTGAGGCACGTGCCGCCGAAGATGCCCTGCTCGCAGATCGCCACCTTCTTGTCGACGTATCGCTCGTCGAGAATCGTGTTGCCGGAACCGGTTCCGATGATCGCGATGTCGAAGTGCGTCATGGGTCAGCCTCCTCGGGAACGGGTGGTGGCGTTGGAGCGGTGGGCGAGATACCAGTCCAGCCAGCCGGTCAGCTCGTGGTAGGCGGCCTGCCGCGGTTCGGGCATCGACAGGAACACGTCGTGCTTGGCGTCGGCGATCGGCACGACGGTGGTCCGGTTGCCGATGCAGCCGGCCCACCGGGCGATCTGCCTGACGTCGAGCACCGCGTCGCCGCGCTGGATCTCATCTATTTTTCGGGGGTCCCGGACCTCACGGACGCTGCGGTCCGAGCGCAGGATGAGGTTGGGCACGCCGACGTCGAGCCCGCGGTGCAGTTTCGCGTGGCCCCTTCGGATGGCGTGGATCCAGCCGGTCGTGACCGGGAAGCCGCCGACCGGCTTCCACCGCAGGTCGTAGTCGAAGTCGCCGTGGTAGTCGCGGTGCAGTGTCGTGCCGTATCCGCCCTCCGTCGGCGGGCGGACCACCAGCCGTTTGCGAAACCGCGAGACCGCGCCCAGCGCGGCGCGGGTCGGCGCGGCCCGCAGGATCGACGGCCCCTGCAGATCGAGCCACGGGCTGTTGAGCACCAGACCGGCGATGCGTTTGCGATCGGTCAGCCCGCGGCTGCGCAACCGGTCCAGCCACAGCGACACGATGAGGCCACCGGCCGAGTGCCCGTACACCAACACCTGCGCCGGTGACACCGAGGCGATGATGTCGAGCGCCCGCTCGAGTTCCACGTCGTAGCGGGTCAGGTCGGTGGTGAAGTGCGGGGTCTGCCCCTCCCGCCAGGAGCGGCCACATTTGTGCAGGTCGACGGCGTAGAACGCGAATCCCCGCGCGGCGAAGTGGTCGGCGAGCTCGGTGTTGAAGAAGTAGTCGGTGAACCCGTGCACCAACAGCACCGCGTGGGTGGCCGACGGATCGGGCTCACCGCGGCGGACCACGGTCGCGACGAGTTCACCCTCGCCGTCCGGGTCTGTGCCGAGGGCCATCGTGTGTTGCCAGTAGCCCGGCAGTACGTCGGCCTTCCAGTCGGGCACGACAGCAACGATAGTCGGCGCAGCCGAGCGTCCCGGGTGAAGCGGTCCCACTTCGTGCGCGGGGGTTGAGATGGCCCTCTGCGGGCTAACCTGATGACCGACCATGACCGCGACCACGAAGGACAACCGCGTCCAGCGTCTGGGGGGCTGACAGTGGCTGAGGACCATCCGACGACCGATGTCGTGCTCGTCGGGGCGGGCATCATGAGCGGCACGCTGGGTGCCATGCTGCGGATACTGGAGCCGGATCTGTCGATCACGCTCATCGAGCGCCTCGACGGGGCGGCCGCCGAAAGCAGCGATGCGTGGAACAACGCGGGTACCGGCCACTCGGCGCTGTGCGAACTCAACTACACGCCACAGAAGCCCGACGGTTCGATCGACATCTCCAAAGCGGTGCGCGTCAACGAACAATTTCAGGTGACCCGCCAGTTCTGGGCCTATGCCGTGGAGAACGGGTTGATCAGCGATCCGCGCAGCTTCCTCAATCCCGTTCCGCACGTGAGCTTCGTGCACGGCGCGGCGAATGTGAAATACCTACGGCGCCGCTACGACGCGCTGGTGACCAATCCGCTGTTCGCCGGGATGGAGTTCATCGACGACGAGGACGAGTTCGCCCGTCGGCTGCCGCTGATGGCCGAGAAGCGCGACTTCTCCGACCCGGTGGCTCTGAACTGGACTCAGCAGGGCACGGACGTCGACTTCGGTGCGCTGTCGCGCCAACTCATCGGCTTCGTCGCTCAGCGCGGTATGACCACACGGTTCGGGCACGAGGTGCGCGACCTGCGCCAGGAGTCCGACGGCTCGTGGACGTTGAAGGTGGAAAACCTGCGCACCGGTCGGACCAGCAAGCTCAAATCCAAGTTCGTTTTCGTCGGCGCGGGCGGCGGGGCGCTGAACCTGCTGCAGAAAGCCGGCATGAAGGAGGCCAAGGGCTTCGGCGGCTTCCCGGTCAGTGGCAAATTCCTGCGCACCGACGTATCGAGGTTGACCGCGGCGCATCGGGCCAAGGTCTACGGCCAGCCTCCGGTGGGTGCGCCGCCGATGTCGGTTCCGCATCTGGACGCCCGCATGATCAACGGCAGAGCGTGGTTGCTGTTCGGGCCGTTCGCGGGCTGGTCCCCGAAGTTCCTCAAACAGGGCGACGTTTTCGATCTGCCGGAGTCCGTCACACTGAACAACGTCGCGTCGCTGGTCAACGTCGGGCTCACCCAGTTCGGGTTGCTGAAGTACCTTGTCGGTCAGTTGATGCTGTCGGACGCCGAACGGATCGACGCGCTGCGCGAATTCGCCCCGAGCGCAAGGGAATCGGATTGGGAGCTCAATGTCGCGGGACAGCGGGTGCAGGTCATCTGCGGGAAGAGCGGCAAGGGCGTGCTTGACTTCGGCACGACCGTACTGGCTGCCGGCGACGGCACCATCGCCGGCCTGCTCGGCGCATCGCCCGGGGCGTCGACCGCGGTTCCCGCGATGCTCGACGTGATGCAGCGCTGCTTCGCCCAGCGCTACCAGGCGTGGCTGCCGAAACTGCGGGAGATGGTGCCGTCGCTGGGCCACGAGTTGTCCTCGGAGCCGGCGCTGTTCGACGAAGTGTGGTCGCACGGGACCCGCGTGCTGCGGCTCGACGAATCCTCGGCGGTGGCCGCCGGATGACGGTTGCGCTGCGCCGCAGCTGGTCGCGCGACCTCGACGCCGCGATGCTCTACGAACTGCTGAAGCTGCGGGTCGAGGTGTTCGTCGTGGAGCAGGCCACCCCGTACCCCGAACTCGACGGCCGTGACCTGCTGGCCGAGACCCGGCATTTCTGGCTGGAAACCCCCACCGGCGAGGTCATTTCGACGTTGCGGCTGATGGAGGAGCACCCCGGCGGGCAGAAGGGCTTCCGCATCGGGCGAGTCTGCACCAAGCGGGAGGCCCGCGGCCACGGGCACAGCACCCGGCTGTTGCAGGCCGCGCTGGCCGAGGTGGGCGACTACCCCTGCCGAATCGACTCGCAGACGTACCTGGCCGACATGTACGCCCGCCTCGGCTTCGTCCGCGACGGTGAGGAGTTCCTCGAGGACGGCATTCCGCACGTCCCTATGCTGAAGCCGTGACATACCCGTTCAGCGCGATTGTCGGACACGACCGCCTGCGGCTGGCGCTGCTGCTGTGCGCGATCCGTCCCGACATCGGCGGGGTGCTGATCCGCGGCGAGAAGGGCACCGCGAAATCGACCGCGGTGCGGGGGCTGGCCAAAGTGCTCGAGGCGGTCGACGGAGCCGCGCTCGTCGAGTTGCCGATCGGCGCCACCGAGGACCGGGTCGTCGGGTCGCTGGATCTGCAGAAGGTGCTGCGCGACGGTGAGCACGCGTTCTCCCCGGGCCTGCTGGCCCGCGCGCACGGCGGCGTGCTGTACGTCGACGAGGTCAACCTGCTGCACGACCATCTGGTCGACGTGCTGCTCGATGCCGCGGCGATGGGCCGGGTCCACGTCGAGCGCGACGGGGTGTCGCACAGCCACGACGCCCGGTTCGTCCTGATCGGCACCATGAATCCCGAAGAGGGCGAACTGCGTCCGCAGCTGCTCGACCGGTTCGGGTTGACCGTCGACGTGCGGGCGTCCCGCGAGGTCGACGTCCGCGTCGACGTGATCCGCCAGCGGATGGCGTACGAAACCGACCCGGACGGGTTCACGCAGAGCTACGCCGACGCCGACGCCGAGCTGGCCCGCCGGGTCGCGGCCGCCCGCGCCACGGTCGGTTCGGTTTCGTTGCCCGACAGCGAATTACGGCGCATCGCCGCGTTGTGTGCGGCCTTCGACGTCGACGGTATGCGCGCCGACCTGGTGGTCGCCAGGACCGCCGTCGCGCATGCCGCCTGGCGCGGCGCCGACACGGTGGCCGAGGAGGACGTCCGCGTCGCCGCCGAACTCGCGCTGCCGCACCGCCGCCGCCGCGACCCGTTCGACGACCCCGGTCTGGACCCCGGTCAACTCGACGACGCGATGGCGCAGGCCGACGAGGCCGCCGACGGAGATCCCGAGCCCGAGCCCGACCCGCCGGGTGGTGGTTCATCGGAGAATGGTTCGGATGGCCAAGGGCCACAACGTACTTCGGGCGACGCGTCACGACCGAGCGCCCCGCCGTCGCCGGTCTTTCGCACCCGGTCGCTGGTGGTACCGGGTGTGGGCGAGGGAGCGCCCGGCCGACGGTCGCGGGCGCGTAACCGCACCGGCAAGACGATCTCGGCCACCGGCGACGACGGGACCGGTCACGGTGTGCACGTGTTCGGCACGCTGCTGGCGGCGGTGGAGCGGCAGCGTGGACCGGGACGGCCCCGGCCGGCGCCGGGCGATGTGCGGCGGGCGATCCGGGAAGGGCGCGAAGGCAACCTGGTGATCTTCGTCGTCGACGCGTCGGGTTCGATGGCCGCGCGGGACCGGATGTCCGCGGTCGGCGGCGCGACGCTGTCGCTGCTGCGCGACGCCTACCAACGGCGCGACAAGGTCGCCGTCATCACCTTCCGCCAGCAGGCCGCCCAGGTGCTGCTGCCGCCGACGTCGTCGGTTCACATCGCGAGTCGGCGCCTGGCCCGATTCGACACCGGCGGCAGGACGCCTCTGGCGCAGGGGCTGTTGGCGGCCCGCGACCTCGTCGTGCGCGAGAAGGCCCGCGACCGCGCCCGGCGCAGTCTGGTGGTCGTGCTGACCGACGGCCGGGCCACCGGTGGCTCCGACCCGTTGGGCCGCGCGCGCGAGGCCGCCGCCCGGTTGGTCGCCGAGGGCGCCGCCGCGGTGGTGGTGGACTGCGAGACGTCCTATGTGCGGTTGGGGCTGGCCGAAGAGCTCGCCAAGCAGTTGGGCGCCCCGGCGGTGCGGCTGGCCGAGCTGCGGGCCGACAGCCTCACCGACGTGGTCCGCACCGCCGCCTGACCAAGGAGTGATGTATGCCTCAGGGCCAGCCGCTCACCGTCCCCGACGACGGGTTGACCACTCGCGCACGCCGCAACGCGCCGCTGTTCGCCGTGCACACCGGCGCGGGCAAGGGCAAGTCGACCGCGGCGTTCGGCATGGCGCTGCGCGCGTGGGACCAGGGCTTCGACATCGCGGTGTTCCAGTTCGTCAAGAGCGCCAAGTGGAAGGTGGGCGAAGAAGCGGCCTTTCGCGAGCTCGGGCGGCTGCACGACGAGCACGGCGTCGGCGGACCGGTGCAGTGGCACAAGATGGGGTCCGGCTGGTCCTGGTCGCGCAAGCATGGCGACGAGGTCGACCACGCCGCCGCCGCGGCCGATGGCTGGGCCGAGATCGCGCGGCGGCTGGCCGACGAACGGCACGACTTCTATGTGCTCGACGAGTTCACCTACCCGCTGAAGTGGGGCTGGATCGACGTCGACGAGGTGATCGAGGCGATCCGCTCACGGCCCGGCACGCAGCACGTCGTCATCACCGGCCGCGACGCGCCGCAGCCGCTGCTCGACGCCGCGGATCTGGTGACCGAGATGACGAAGGTCAAGCACCCGATGGACGTCGGCCGCAAGGGGCAGAAGGGCATCGAGTGGTGACCGTCTTTCGCGGGAACAGACGCGAAGTGACCTTTTTCCTCGGCGTGTCGGGGCAATTTCCATCTGCTCGGCGAAGAAAGCGGCCGGTGTGAGCAGGGCGACGCCCGCTGTGGTGATCGCCGCGCCCGCCTCGGGCAGCGGCAAGACCACCGTGGCGACCGGTCTGATGGGGTCGCTGCGGCGCGCCGGCCGGGCCGTCGCGCCGTTCAAAGTGGGTCCCGACTACATCGACCCGGGCTACCACTCGCTGGCCGCGCGGCGGCCCGGCCGCAACCTCGACCCGGTGCTGCAGGGCGAGCGCCTGATCGGGCCGCTGTACCGGCACGGCTGCGAACGCGCCGACATCGCGGTGATCGAGGGCGTGATGGGGCTGTTCGACGGGCGCATCGCCGAGGATTCGCGGAGCTCGGCGTTCGGCTCCACCGCGCACGTGGCCGCGCTGCTGGGCGCGCCGGTCGTCATGGTCGTTGACGCGCGCGGGCAGAGCCACAGCATCGCCGCGCTGCTGCATGGGTTTTCGACGTTCGACTCGTCGGTTCACGTCGCCGGGGTGATCCTCAACCGGGTGGGATCGCCGCGCCACGAGGAGGTGCTGCGTCAGGCCTGCGAACATGCCGGCGTCCGAGTATTCGGAGCGATCCCGCGCAGCGACGAACTATCTGTTCCCTCAAGGCATCTCGGACTGGTTACCGCGGTCGAACACGGCGAGAGGGCGCATGCGGCAGTCGAGGCGATGACCGCGCTCGTCGGCCGCCACGTGGACCTCGTCGGGATCGCCGCGCTGGCCGGAAGCCGGGTGATGGACGATCCGTGGGACGCGGAGGAGGTGACCCCCGTCGGCGGAAACGCCACGGTGGCTATGGCGACAGGCCGGGCCTTCAGCTTCAGCTACGCCGAGCACAGCGAACTGCTCGCCGCGGCCGGCGCCGACGTCGTCGAGTTCGACCCGCTGACCGACCCGCTGCCGCCACGCACGTCGGCCGTCGTCATCCCCGGTGGGTTCCCCGAGGAGTTCGTCGCCGACCTGTCGGCCAACGACGTCGCGCGCGCACAGATCAGGCACCTGGCCGCAGCGGGTGCGCCGGTGCATGCCGAATGCGCGGGCTTGACCTATCTCGTCGACGACCTCGACGGCCACCCGATGTGCGGTGTGTTGTCCGGGTCGGCGACGTTCACCGACCGCCTCACCCTTGGTTACCGCGAAGCGGTCGTGGTGGCCGACTCGCCATTGCACTGCATCGGCGACCGGATGATGGGGCACGAGTTTCACCGCACCGCAGTCTCTTTCGCCGACAGTTACGCGCCCGCCTGGATCTTCTCCGACGCCGACGTCAAGCGGACCCACGACGGCGCCGTGGCCGGCGGCGTCCACGCCGGCTACCTGCACACCCATCCCGTCGCCCACCCGCAAGCGATCAGCCGCTTCGTGGCCGCGGCGGCAACCTCTGAGCTCGCGCCGATGAGCCGCTTACGCGAAGAGGATCGGACCCAGTGACGCGGACGCGAGGAGCAGTGTGATTTCCGAGAACGCCTACCCGTCGGGCGTCGTCGACGCCGCCGATTGTGAAAATGGCGACGGAAATTCGCGTCTGGGCGTCGTCAGATTCACAATCGAGGCGCCCTAGTCGGCGATGGTGAGGATCTCGACGCCGTTGATCATCGGCTCGATGTGCGGCAGGACTTCGGGTAGCCCTAAGCTCGCGCCGATGAGCCGCTTGCGCGAAGAGGATCGGACCCAGTGACGCGGACGCGAGGAGCAGTGTGATTTCCGAGAACGCCTACCTCGTCGGCCTGCGCCTGACCGGCAGGAAGGTCGTCGTCGTCGGCGCCGGCAGCGTGGCGCAGCGTCGCTTGCCGCTTCTGGTGGCCAACGGCGCCGACGTACACGTGATCGCTCGCGAAGCCACCCCCGCGGTCGAGGCGATGACCGGAATCACACTGCTGCTGCGTGAGTTTCGCACCGGTGACCTCGAGGGCGCCTGGTACGCGATCGCTGCCACCGACGACCCCGACGTCAACGCCGCCGTCGTCGCCGAGGCCGAACGCCGCCACATCTTCTGTGTGCGAGCAGATGTCGCCGTGGAGGGCACCGCGGTCACTCCGGCGTCGTTCGAGTACGAGGGACTGTCGGTCGGTGTGCTCGCCGGCGGTGAGCACCGACGGTCGGCGGCGATCAGGACGGCGATCCACGAGGCCATGCAGCGGGGGCTCATCGCACCGGACATGTCGGCGACCCCCGATGTCGTCCACGGCGGCGTGGCGCTCGTCGGCGGGGGACCGGGCGACCCGGAGCTGATCACCGTGCGCGGCCGCCGGCTGCTGGCGCACGCCGAGGTCGTCGTGGCCGACCGCCTTGCGCCGCAGGAACTGCTGGCCGAACTGTCGCCACACGTCGAGGTCATCGACGCCTCGAAGATCCCGTACGGGCGGGCGATGGCGCAGGACGCGATCAACGGCATCCTCATCGACCGCGCGAGGGCCGGCAAGTTCGTCGTGCGGCTCAAGGGCGGCGACCCGTTCGTGTTCGCGCGCGGCTACGAAGAGGTGCTGGCGTGCGCCGAAGCCGGGATTCCCGTGACGGTTGTGCCGGGTGTGACGAGCGCCATAGGGGTGCCCGCATTGGCCGGCGTCCCCGTCACGCATCGCCACGTCACCCACGAATTCGTGGTGGTCAGCGGCCACGTCGCGCCCGGGCATCCCGAATCGTTAGTGAATTGGGATGCGCTGGCCGCGCTGTCGGGCACGATCGTGTTGCTGATGGCGGTCGAACACATCGAGCTTTTCGCCAAGGCACTTCTGGATGGCGGGCGACCTGCGGATACGCCGGTGCTGGTGGTGCAGCATGGCACGACGGCGGCGCAACGGACTTTGCGCGCGACACTCGCCGATGCCGCCGAACGGATTCGGGAGGACGCGATTCGGCCGCCCGCCATCATCGTGATCGGGCCGGTGGCCGCCTTCGGCGGTTAAAGGATTCTTAAGATTACTGTAAGGTAACCCGCATGACGGCTCTCAATGACGCAGAGCGTGCCGCCATGCGCCGTGACGCCGAGGGTGGGGCAAACCAACCGTTTTCATTTCGCCCGCAGAAGAACGCTGTGCAGTCCGCGGAGGGTCGAACCAGCAGGTATCCGGCGTGGCTACCGTCGCGACGGTTCATCGCCGCGGTCATCGCGATCGGTGGCATGCAGCTGCTCGCGACCATGGACAGCACCGTCGCGATCGTCGCGCTTCCCAAGATCCAGGACGAGCTGAGCCTGTCCGACGCCGGCCGCAGCTGGGTCATCACCGCATACGTGCTGACGTTCGGCGGGCTGATGCTGCTCGGCGGGCGGCTGGGCGACACGATCGGTCGCAAGCGCACCTTCATCGTCGGCGTCGCGCTGTTCACTATCGCCTCGATCCTGTGCGGCCTCGCGTGGAATGAGGCGACGCTGGTGATCGCCCGGCTGCTGCAGGGCGTCGGCGCGGCGATCGCGTCCCCGACCGCCCTGGCGCTGATCGCGACCACCTTCCCGAAGGGCCCGGCCCGCAATGCCGCGACGGCGATCTTCGCCGCGATGACCGGTATCGGCTCGGTGATGGGCCTGATCGTCGGCGGCGCGCTGACCGAGGTGTCGTGGCGGTGGGCGTTCTTGATCAACGTGCCGATCGGGTTGGTGATGATCCACCTGGCCCGCAGGACGCTGCGGGAGACGAGCCGCGAGCGCCTGAAGCTGGATGCCACCGGCGCGATCCTGGCCACCCTCGGCTGTACCGCCGCGGTGTTCGGGTTCTCGATGGGGCCCGAGCAGGGCTGGTTGTCGCCCATCACGCTGGGTTCCGGGCTCGCCGCAGCCACGGCGCTGCTCGCGTTCCTCTACGTCGAGCGCACCGCCGCCAACCCCGTCATGCCGTTCGACCTGTTCAAGGACCGCAACCGGGTCGCGACGTTCGCCGCGGTGTTCCTGGCCGGCGGCGTGATGTTCACGCTGACCGTGCTGATCGGCCTGTACGTGCAGGACATCATGGGCTACAGCCCGCTGCGGGCCGGGATCGGGTTTATCCCGTTCGTCATCGCGCTCGGGATCGGCCTCGGCGTGTCGTCGCAGCTGGTGCAGCGGTTCCCGCCGCGGGTGCTGGTGATCGCCGGCGGCGTGCTGGTGCTGGGCGCGATGATCTACGGCTCGACGCTGGATGCGAACATCCCGTACTTCCCGAACTTGGTGCTGCCGATCACCATCGGCGGCGCGGGCATCGGCATGATCGTGGTGCCGCTGACGCTGTCGGCGATCGCGGGCGTCGGCTTCGACCAGATCGGCCCGGTGTCGGCCATCGCGCTGATGCTGCAGAACCTCGGCGGGCCCGTCGTGCTCGCCGTGATCCAGGCCGTGATCACCTCGCGGACGCTGTATCTGGGCGGCACCACCGGCCCGGTCAACGACATGAACGCCGCGCAGTTGCATGCCCTCGACCAGGGCTACACCTACGGCCTGCTGTGGGTGGCCGCGGTCGCGGTCATCGTCGGCGGTGCAGCGCTGTTCATCGGCTACACCGCATCGCAGGTCGCGCACGCGCAGGAAGTCAAGGACGCGATCGACTCCGGAGAGCTTTAGCTCGACATCCGACTCCGGAGAGCTTTAGCTCGACATCCAACCCCCGGAGAGTCGCCGGCGTCGAGGTGATCGTCGGCATCGCCGCGTTCTGGATCGGCTTCTCGGCGCGCCAGATCGCCACCGCGCAGCACACCCGGGAAGCGGTGGAGGCCGGCGAGCTGTAGTCCGGGCCATCAGTAAGGTTGTCGACTGTGATCACCCGCATGTCGGAGCTGTTCCTGCGCACCTTGCGCGACGATCCGGCCGACGCCGAAGTGCCCAGCCACAAACTGCTGATCCGCGCCGGCTACATCCGACCGGTCGGCCCCGGGCTGTACAGCTGGTTGCCGCTGGGACTGCGGGTGCTGCGCAAAATCGAGGCGATCGTGCGCGCCGAGATGAACGCCATCGGCGGACAGGAGATCCTGTTCCCGGCGCTGCTGCCTCGCGCGCCGTACGAGGCGACGAACCGCTGGACCGAATACGGCGACGCGCTGTTTCGGCTGAAGGACCGCCGCGGCAACGACTACCTGCTGGGGCCCACCCACGAGGAGTTCTTCACGCTCACGGTCAAGGGCGAGTACTCGTCGTACAAGGACTTCCCGCTGCGGCTGTACCAGATCCAGACCAAGTACCGCGACGAGGCCAGGCCGCGCGCCGGCATCCTGCGCGGGCGCGAGTTCCTCATGAAGGACTCGTACTCGTTCGACGTCGACGACGACGGGCTCAAGAACGCCTACCACGCCCACCGCGAGGCGTATCAGCGGATCTTCGGCCGCCTCGGCGTCCGCTACGTGATCGTCTCGGCGGTGTCGGGCGCGATGGGCGGCAGCGCCTCCGAGGAGTTTCTCGCCGAGAGCGAGATCGGTGAGGACACCTACGTGCGCTGCCTCGAGTCCGGCTACGCCGCCAACGTCGAGGCCGTAATCACCGCCGTGCCGGAGGCGCTGCCGATCGAGGGCCAACCCGAGGCCAAGGTCTACGACACCCCCGACACCCCGACGATCGCCACGCTGGTCGACTGGGCCAACTCGACGCTCGACCGTACCGTCACGGCCGCCGACACCCTCAAGAACGTGATGCTCAAGGTGCGGGAGCCCGGCGGTGAATGGGAACTGCTGGGCGTCGGCGTGCCCGGCGACCGCGAGGTCGACGACAAGCGCTTGGGCGCGGCGCTGGAACCGGCGGACTACGCGCTGCTCGACGATGCCGACTTCGCCAAGTACCCGTTCCTCGCGAAGGGATACATCGGCCCGAAAGCGTTGTCGGCCAACGGCGTTCGTTATCTCGTCGATCCGCGTGTGGTCGACGGCACGTCGTGGATCACCGGCGCCGATGAGCCGGGCAAGCATGTGGTCGGCCTGGTCGCGGGGCGGGACTTCGTTGCCGACGGCACGATCGAGGCCGCCGAGGTCCGCGAGGGCGACCCGTCGCCGGACGGGGCCGGGCCGCTGGTGGCCGCCCGCGGCATCGAGATCGGCCACGTCTTCCAGTTGGGCCGCAAGTACGCCGACGCGTTCGAGGTCGACGTCCTCGGCGAGGACGGCAAGCCGGTTCGGTTGACCATGGGCTCCTACGGCGTCGGGGTGTCGCGACTGGTCGCTGTCATCGCCGAACAGCACCACGACGAGATCGGGCTGCGCTGGCCGTCGTCGGTGTCGCCGTTCGACGTGCACGTGGTCATTGCCAACAAGGACAGCGCCGCGCGCGCCGGAGCGGAGGAGTTGGTGGCCGACCTCGATCGGCTCGGGCACGACGTGCTGCTCGACGACCGGCAGGCCTCACCCGGGGTCAAGTTCAAGGACGCCGAACTGCTCGGTGTGCCGTGGATCGTCGTGGTCGGTCGCGGCTGGGCCGACGGCGTCGTGGAGCTTCGCAACCGGTTCACCGGGGAGACGCGCGAGATTCCCGTCGACGCCGCGATCGGGGGCGCGGCGGCGGAGATCACCGCAGTGATCGGATAGCGCGACCTGTGCCGCCGGACGCTTCGAAGACCCGAGACAAGCTGCTCGACTGCGCGGCTTTGGCGTTTGCCGAGGACGGGGTGTTCAACGCGTCGCTGATCGACATCACCCGCCAGGCGGGGCAGCGCAACCGCGCGGCGCTGCGGTACCACTTCGGCTCGCGTGACGGCATCCTGTGCGCAGTGATCGACCGCCATGCCGAGTTCCTGGCGCACCGGGAACGCGACCTGCTCGACGTCGCGCTGGCCACACCGGACGACGAACTGGCCCCCGTCCTGGAAGCCATCGTGCGGCCCGCGGCCGAATTGGCCGACAGCGGCTGGCGGGGCCGGTGCTGCCTGCTGATCATCGTGGAACTCACGGGCGAGGACAGGGCTTCTTACAGTGTCGAGTTGCAGTCGGTGCTCGCCAGGACCGGAGGCGACGATGTTTACGAATTGCTCACCGCGCGAACGCAATTCCTCAGCGAGGAGTTGCGCATCGAACGGTTCTCGTTGCTGGTGATGTTCATCTTGCGCGCGATCGCCGACCGTGCGCGGCTGTTGGAGCGGCGGGGGCGGCGCAGTCGTCCACAGCTCGACTACGAACAGTTCGTGCAGAACCTCGTCGCGATGGCCGCCGCCGCGCTGGCCGCACCATTGACATAAGCACCTCTGCTTATTACCGTAGCCGCTGCTGGTGGGTCCGTGCGGTCGGGAGGTCTCGGGTTGAAGGCAGTTCAGGTCATTCGTCATGGTGAACCCACCGAAGTGCTTGCAATGCAGGATGTTCCGGAGCCCGACGTCGGGCCCGGCGAGGTCCGGATCGCGGTCTCGGCTGCGTCGCTGAACTTCGGCGACATCGCCCGGTGCCGCGGCTCCGTCGCCACCGTGGTGGGCGAGCCGCCGTTCACGATCGGCATGGACGTGTGCGGTGTCGTCGACCGCGCCGGTGAGGGCGCGACCGACTGGGTCGGACGACGGGTGGTCGCGATGACCAAACAGTCATTGGGCGGAATCGCCGAACTGGCCATCGCACCGGCGACCTCGGTGTTCGACGCCCCGCCCGAACTCGACGATGTGAACGCCGCGGCATTCACGTTGCCGTTCCACGTGAGCTACCTTGCGCTGCACCGCCGCGCGCGTCTGACGGCCGGGGAGCGACTGCTCGTCGTCGGCGGGGCCAGCGCGGTCGGGACCGCCGCGATCCAACTCGGCATCGCCATTGGCGCCGACGTCCTGGCCGTCGCCGGGGGCGTCGAGAAGGTACGACTGTGCGAAGGACTCGGTGCGACGGGCGTCGACCACACCGCCGTCGACCTGTTCGATGCCGTGATCGCCCACACCGACGGGCACGGCGCCGATGTCGCGTTCGACGTGGTCGGCGGCGACCGAACCGAACAGATCTGGACCTGCCTCACCCGCGGGGGCCGGTATCTGCCCGTCGGCTTCAACGATGACCCGCAGTCCGGCCTGACCGGTCGCCCGCTGCGCAAGGCCGCGATGGCCAACATCTCGATCCTCGGCGTGATCCTTGCCTACGGCGAAATGCCGGTCGAATTCCGCAGATTCGGCCTCAACTTCTTCCCGGCCGAGGTGGGTAGGGAGGTGCACGGCGCGTTGCGCGACCTGGTCGCCGCCGGCGCGATCCGGCCCGTGATCGGTCGAGAGGTGACGATGGAGAAGGTGGCCGAAGCGTTGCAGGACCACGCACAGCGACGCACCGCGGGCAGGACCGTCGTCAGGGTCGGACGCGGGTAGGGCCGGCCGTGACGACGTTCGACGCCGACGACATCATGGCGAGTGCGATTGAACTCGCGGGTTCGGACGACTTCGGCCCCAGCGACTTCCGCGTGGGTCTCGAGGTGCTGTGCGATGCGGCGGGTTCCGAGGCCAAACTCAACGATCTCGGCGATATGGCCATGCGCCAGAACATGATCGGCGGTCTCGCGAATCGCCTGCGGGTCACCGACTGGGTACGTCGGCATCCGGAAGTCGTCGCCGAACCCGTCGAGGCACCGATGGTCGTCATCGGTTTGTTCCGGGCGGGCACCACGTTCGTCAGTGAACTGTTCGACCGGGACCCGGCCAACCGGTCTCTGCTGCGCTGGGAAGCGGGCGACAGCGTGCCGCCGCCGACCGTCGAGACGCTGCGGTCGGGCCCGCGCATCGACGCGGCAGCGGCCGGCATCGACATGCTCGAATCCCTGAACCCGAAGATCAAAGTGGTGCATCACGAGGATGCCGCCGGCCCGACGGAGTGCCTGACGCTGCTGGGGCAGGACTTCAAGAGCCTGACCTGGGAGGCGATCGCCAATGTGCCGAGCTACAGCGACTGGTTGTTGAGTGTCGACCAGCGGTCGGCATACGAGTACCACCGCACTGTCCTGCAGGTCCTGCAGAGCAGCGGCGCGCGCGGGCGGTGGACCCTGAAGAGCCCGCACCACGCGATCGCGCTCGACGCGCTGACCGCCGTGTACCCGGACGCCCAACTGGTGGTCTTGCACCGCGACCCGACGGTGCTGTGCGCGTCGGCGTGCAGCCTGTTGTCGACACTGACCGGGACTTTCAGCGACGCCGACCACACCTCCTACATCGCCGAGCACTGGACACGGATGCTCGAGGTGTCCATCGAGCGGATCGAGCGATACCGCCGCGCGAACCCTGGCCGGCACATCGTCGATGTGCACTACGCCGACCTCACCGCTGATCCGGTCGGCACCGTCGAACTGATCTACCAGGCCTGCGGTCGCGTGTTGTCACCCCGGTCGCGCGACGCGATCCGTGACTACGTCGGCTCCCACCCACGGGGTCGCTTCGGCGCCCACGGCTATCGGCTCGAGGATTACGGACTGCACCAGGAGCGGATCCGCGAGCGGTTCGCCGATTACGTCGACCGGTACGACGTCCACGTCGAACTGTCGCGCTAGCGGCTACTCGTTGCCGCCGGGGAACGCGACCGTGACCGGCGTCGTCCCGAGCACCCGGCTCCACCGAGCGGCCATCACCGCGGACTGCGTCAGCGCCGCCACCCCGAACGCGCGCTCCTGCTCGGTGGTGGCCTGTTCGACGACCGCGCGCCACGCGACGGCCGCGTCCTCCTCCATGCGGACCGCGAGCTTGGCGGCGTCGGTCGGGCTGTCGACCTTCATCGGCAACTGGTATCCGGCGGCCGGCAGCGGACCCTCGACCGACCGGCCGCTCAGCATGGCCAGGCCCTTTTCGCGGCGCTCGCGGTGCTCGGCCATCGCCTTCGACACCAGGTCGTTGACGTCCGGCGTGGAGTGCGCCGACACCAGCCCGTATCCGTAGATCGTCGCGTGTTCGGTGGCGATCGCGTCGAACAGCGCACCGTCCGCGGGGTTCGACGGCCGCGTCGGTCCGGTCGGTTCCACGGACGTCATTGCGGCCTCCTCGGCTCGGCGAGGGCCACCGTGTACGCGGCGGTGCAGGCCGCGGCGATCGACGCGATCAACCCCGCGCGGTAACCCGACAACTTGGCCGCCAGCTCGCTGGCGCTGGCTGCCGATGCCCGCAGCGCGTTGGCGGCGTCCTTGACCGTGGGCGGCTTCGCCGCCTCGGCGGTGGTGCTCGACGGCGTGGTGGTGGGTGCCTCGGCGCCGCGCATCCGGACCAGCTCATCGGACAGCGCCTGGGCATGGGCCGCGCGTTCGGCGGCGACCGCGGTCAGCGCCGCCACGACGGGTCCGCGCTCCTCGGCGGCGGCATCGGTGGCCAGCTGGCTGTCGGCGCGCGCCCGGTCGAGTTGGGCGGCGAGTTCGTCGACCTCCGGCGGCGGTGGTGATGACCCGCAGGCGGCCGCGGTCGCGCCGAGTAGGGCCAACGCCGCGGCCGAGGCCAGTACGCGTCTCCTGCTGATGGTCGGCGGAGTGCTCGGCACGAGCAACATCTTGCCATCGCGGTCTCGTCGCATCGGGTGCGCGTTTGGCGTTTACCGCGACGGCCCTGGCGTATCGTTGAGTGTTGGTTCGGCGGTGGTGCCGCGGAATCGAGTCCGGACAACTCAAGACGAGGAGCTCGCCGTGACGGAGCGTTCTGCGGGATTGCCGTCGCAGAAAGAGGTGATCGAGCTACTCGACGGCGAGTTCGCGCGCGCAGGTTACGAAATCGAAGACGTGGTCGTCGACGCCGCGGCGCGTCCGCCCCGCATCACGGTGGTGGCCGACGGGGACGACGGCCTCGACCTCGAGTCGATCGCCGGGCTGTCCCGGACGGCGTCGGCGCTGCTGGACGAGGTCGACGCCAGATCCGCGCCGTATGTCCTCGAGGTCACCTCCCCGGGGGTGGACCGACCGCTGACCGCCGAGAAGCATTTCCGCCGGGCCCGCGGTCGCAAGGTCGAGGTGACGCTGTCCGACGGCACTCAGCTCACCGGCCGGCTCGGCGAAACCGCCGGCGGCGTAGTCCGTCTGGTGGTCCGCGCCGGCCGAGGGGCCAACTACTCGGTACGCGAACTGCCGTTGGAAGGCATCGCGAAAGCCGTTGTGCAAGTGGAATTCTCGCCTCCCAATCCGCGAGAGCTGGAGCTGGTCGGCCGTTCTGGGAAGGAGGCTTCGACGTGAACATCGACATGGCCGCACTGCACGCCATCGAAGTGGACCGGGGCATCCCGGTGGGCGAACTCGTCGAAACCATCAAGTCCGCGCTGCTGACCGCCTACCGGCACACCGAGGGACACGCCGCCGAGGCGCGCATCGAGATCGACCGCAAGACCGGTGAGGTCAAGGTGATCGCCACCGAGGTCGACGACGACGGCAATCCGATCACCGAATGGGACGACACCCCAGAGGGATTCGGCCGGGTCGCCGCCACCACCGCGCGCCAGGTGATGCTGCAGAGATTCCGCGACGCGGAGAACGAGAAGACCTACGGCGAGTTCTCGGCCCGCGAAGGCGACATCGTCGGCGGGGTGATCCAGCGCGACGCGCGCGCCAACGCGCGAGGCCTCGTCGTGGTCCGGATGGGCAGCGAGACGAAGGGTTCAGAGGGCGTCATCCCCGCCGCCGAGCAGGTGCCCGGTGAACGTTACGAACACGGCGACCGGTTGCGCTGCTACGTCGTGGGCGTGAGCCGCGGCGCGCGTGAACCGTTGATCACACTGTCGCGCACGCACCCGAACCTGGTGCGCAAACTGTTCTCGCTGGAGGTTCCCGAGATCGCCGAAGGGTCGGTGGAGATCGTGGCCGTCGCCCGCGAGGCCGGCCACCGCTCGAAGATCGCGGTCACCTCCCGGGTGCCGGGCCTCAACGCCAAGGGGGCCTGCATCGGACCCATGGGCCAGCGGGTGCGCAATGTGATGAGCGAGTTGTCCGGCGAGAAGATCGACATCATCGACTACGACCCCGATCCGGCGAAGTTCGTCGCGAACGCGCTCTCGCCGGCCAAGGTGGTGTCGGTGTCGGTCATCGACGAGACCGCGCGCGCGGCACGCGTCGTGGTGCCCGACTTCCAGCTGTCGCTGGCGATCGGCAAGGAGGGGCAGAACGCGCGGCTGGCGGCCCGGCTCACCGGCTGGCGCATCGACATCCGCAGCGACGCGGCCCCCGCGGGCAAGGCCGAGGCCGGTCAGGACGCGGCGCGCGGGCCCGTCGGCGACCGGTAAGCCCGCCCCGCGCACGCGTCGACGCCGACCAGCGCAGCCATTTCAATTACCAGCGACAGTGACGGTAGACTCACCTGTGATCCAGCGCGAGACTTCGGCTTCGGCGCAACGACGCAGCCCCGACGAACCTGTCGGACCGGTGCGGACCTGCATTGGTTGCCGAAAACGAGAGCTGGCCGTCGAACTGCTTCGGGTGGTCGCCGTCGGCAACGTCGATGGGGCTGGGAATCGTTCCAGCACCGTGACCGTCGACTTGGCGAGAAAGCTGCCGGGGCGGGGTGCGTGGCTGCATCCCACTCCGCACTGCCTCGACGCAGCAATTCGGCGGCGAGCCTTCGGTCGAGCGCTGCGCATCACCGGTTCACCGGACGTATCCGCGGTGGTCGAGCACGTCAGCGCTGTGAACAGCGCCGAAGCGCCCGAACCGCCCGGCAACAGAACAGGTAGCGAAGAACATGAGCACACCGTGAAGTCCCGATGACCATGCGTCATAGCTAACCCGAGGCGCGGCGCCTACCACCGCTGACGCCTCTAGAGATGGAGATGTAGTGGCAGGTAAGGCCCGTGTACACGAGTTGGCCAAGGAACTCGGTGTCACCAGTAAGGAAGTTCTCGCTCGGCTGAGCGAACAGGGCGAGTTCGTCAAATCCGCGTCCTCCACGGTGGAGGCGCCGGTTGCGCGCCGGTTGCGCGAATCCTTCGGAGGCGGGAAACCGGCCGCCGAGAAGGTCAAGGCCGACGGCAACGGCTCGTCGGCTGGCTCATCGGCTGGGGCCGCCACCAAGAGCGCCGCCCCCAAGGAGCCCGCGAAAGCACCCGCGCCCAAGCCTGCGGCGCCCCCTGTCGAGGCTCCACCCGTCGCGCCTCCCGCGGCGGCCGGCCCGCCGGCCCCGCCCGCAGCACCGCCTTCCCGTCCGGGTCCGACACCCGGCCCCCGGCCCGGTCCCGCGCCGGGCGCCCCCAAGCCGGCGCCGCGCGTCCCACGTGTCGGTAACAACCCGTTCTCGTCCCAGCAGCCGGTTGACCGGCCGATTCCTCGTCCGCAAGGGCCCCGCCCCGGGCCCGGCGCCCCGCGGCCCGGTGCTCCGCGGCCCGGCATGTCGCCGAGCAACATGCCGCCACGTCCCGGCGGGCCCCGCCCGCCGCGTCCGGGTGGCGGCCCGCGGCCCGGCCCCGGTGGCGGGCCTCGTCCCGGTGCGGGCCAGGGCGGCCGTCCCGGCGCCGGTGGCGGCGGCGGTAACTATCGCGGCGGCGGCGCCGGCGGTGGAGCCCCGGCCGGCGGCGGCTATCGCGGCCGGCCCGGCGGCGGTGGCCGTCCCGGCCAACGCGGCGGCGCGGCAGGTGCCTTCGGTCGTCCGGGCGGCGCCCCCAAGCGGGGTCGCAAGTCGAAGCGGGCGAAACGCGCCGAATACGAGAACATGCAGGCGCCCGTCGTCGGCGGTGTCCGGCTGCCACACGGCAACGGTGAGACCATCCGGCTGGCGCGCGGTGCGTCGCTGAGCGACTTCGCCGAGAAGATCGACGCCAACCCGGCCGCGCTGGTCCAGGCCCTGTTCAACCTCGGAGAGATGGTCACCGCGACGCAGTCCGTCGGCGATGACACCCTCGAGCTGCTCGGCAGCGAGATGAACTACAAGGTTCAGGTCGTCTCACCCGAGGACGAGGACCGCGAGCTGCTGGAGTCCTTCGACCTGTCCTATGGCGAAGACTCGGGCGGCGAGGAGGATCTCGAGCAGCGGCCGCCGGTGGTCACCGTGATGGGTCACGTCGACCACGGCAAGACCCGACTGCTGGACACGATCCGTCAGGCCAACGTCCGCGAGGGCGAGGCCGGCGGCATCACCCAGCACATCGGCGCCTACCAGGTGCAGGTCGACCTCGACGGCAACGTCCGGCCGATCACGTTCATCGACACCCCGGGCCACGAGGCGTTCACCGCCATGCGTGCCCGCGGCGCGAAGGCCACCGACATCGCGATCCTCGTGGTCGCCGCCGACGACGGCGTGATGCCGCAGACGGTCGAGGCGATCAACCACGCGCAGGCCGCCGAAGTGCCGATCGTGGTGGCGGTCAACAAGATCGACAAGGAAGGCGCCGACCCGGCCAAGATCCGCGGTCAGCTCACCGAGTACGGGCTGATTCCCGAGGACTACGGCGGCGACACGATGTTCGTCGACATCTCCGCCAAGCAGGGCACCAACATCGATGCGCTGCTCGAAGCGGTCGTGCTGACCGCCGATGCCGCCCTGGACCTGCGGGCCAACCCCGACATGGAAGCCCAGGGTGTGGCGATCGAGGCACATCTGGACCGCGGTCGCGGCCCCGTCGCCACGGTGCTCATCCAGCGCGGCACACTGCGCGTCGGCGACTCGATCGTGTCGGGTGACGCCTACGGGCGGGTACGCCGCATGGTCGACGAGCACGGCGAGGACGTCGCCGAGGCGCTGCCATCACGGCCCGTCCAGGTCATCGGCTTTACGTCCGTGCCGGGCGCCGGTGACAATCTGCTAGTCGTCGACGAGGACCGGATCGCGCGTCAGATCGCCGATCGGCGCAGCGCGCGCAAGCGCAACGCGTTGGCGGCCCGCAGCCGTAAGCGCATCAGCCTCGAGGATCTGGATTCGGCGCTGAAGGAAACCAGCCAGCTGAACCTGATCCTCAAGGGCGACAACGCCGGTACGGTCGAGGCGCTCGAGGAGGCCCTGTTGGGCATCCAGGTCGACGACGAGGTGGAGTTGCGCGTCATCGACCGTGGCGTCGGTGGTGTCACGGAGACCAACGTCAACCTGGCGTCGGCCTCGGACGCGATCATCATCGGCTTCAACGTCCGCGCCGAGGGCAAGGCCACCGAGCTGGCCAACCGCGAGGGTGTGGAGATCCGCTACTACTCGATCATCTACCAGGCGATCGACGAGATCGAGAGCGCGCTCAAGGGCATGCTCAAGCCGATCTACGAGGAGCGCGAACTCGGCCGTGCCGAGATCCGCGCGATCTTCCGGTCGTCGAAGGTCGGCAACATCGCCGGCTGCCTGGTCACGTCGGGCATCATGCGGCGCAACGCCAAGGCGCGGTTGCTGCGTGACAACATCGTGGTCGCCGAGAACCTCACCGTGTCGTCACTGCGTCGCGAGAAGGACGACGTCACCGAGGTCCGCGAGGGCTACGAGTGCGGTCTGACGCTGACCTACTCCGACATCAAGGAAGGCGACGTCATCGAGACGTACGAGTTGGTCGAGAAGGAAAGGGTCTAGATGGCCGATCCGGCACGAGCACGCCGGCTGGCCAAGCGCATCTCCACCCTCGTCGCCTCGGCGATCGAATACGAGATCAAAGATCCGCGGCTGGCCGGTGTGACGATCACCGACGCCAAGGTGACCAACGACCTGCACGACGCCACGCTGTACTACACGGTGCTCGGCTCGTCGCTGTCCGAGGAGCCCGACTACGGCGCAGCCGCGGCGGCGCTGGACAAGGCGAAGGGTGTGCTGCGCTCCAAGATGGGCGCCAGCCTCGGCGTCCGCTTCACGCCGACGTTGGCGTTCGAGCGCGACACCGTGCCCGACGCGGCGGTCAAGATGGAAGAACTGCTCGCCCGCGCCCGCGCCGCGGATGAGGATTTGGCGAGAGTTCGCGAAGGTGCCAAGCACGCGGGGGACGCCGACCCGTACCGTGTCAGTGAGGAGGAGGGCGAGGCAGTACCCGGGGGGCCTGACGACTCTGAGGACATCGGTGACCGCGATAGACAAGACGACTGACGTTCCCGAAGTGGGCGATCGGGTCGACGCCCACGCCGCCGCCGAACTCCTCTCGGCGGCCTCGTCGGTCGGCGTGGTCTGCCATGTCTATCCCGACGCCGACACGATCGGTGCCGGCTTGGCGTTGGCGCTGGTGCTCGACCAGGTCGGCAAGAGTGTCCAGGTGAGCTTCGCCGCGCCGGCGGATCTGCCCGAATCGCTGCAGTCGCTGCCGGGTGGACACCTCCTGGTCGGCCCCGACGCGATGCGCCGCGACCCCGACCTCGTGGTCACCGTCGACATCCCGAGCGTCAACCGGCTCGGCGCGCTGCGCGGGCTCGCCGACCCCGGCCGCGACGTGCTGGTCATCGATCATCACGCCTCCAACGAACTATTCGGCAGCGCCAACTACGTCGACCCCTCGGCGGACTCCACCACGATGCTGGTGGCCGACCTCCTCGATGCGTGGGACAAGCCGATCGACATCGGCGTCGCGCACTGCCTGTACGCGGGACTGACCACCGACACGGGCTCGTTCCGGTGGGCCAGCCCGCGCGCGCACCGACTGGCTGCACGGCTTGTCGAAATCGGCGTGGACAACGCCGCGATCAGCCGCACGCTTCTCGACACCCATCCGTTCGCGTGGCTGCCGATGCTGTCGCGGGTGCTGTCCTCGGCGGAGTTGCTGCCCGAGGCCGTCGGCGGTCGCGGCCTGGTGTATGCGGTGGTCCGATACCAGGAATGGGCGGATGCGCGACCGGAAGAGGTCGAGAGCATCGTCGACATCGTGCGCACCACCGAGCAGGCCGAAGTGGCCGCGGTGTTCAAGGAGATCGAACCCGCGCACTGGTCGGTGTCGATGCGCGCGAAGACCTACGACTTGTCACCGGTGGCGAGGGGCTTCGGCGGTGGCGGGCACCGTCTGGCGGCCGGTTACTCGGCGACCGGGTTCGTCGAGGACGTGGTCAGGGCGTTGCACGCGGCCCTTGGCTGAGCCTGGACCGCAGCCGCCGCACGCACCGGTGGACGGCCGCCGCATCGCCGGGCTGGCGTTGCCTGCACTCGGGGTGCTGGCCGCGGAACCGATCTATCTGCTGTTCGACCTCGCGGTGGTGGGCCGGCTCGGCGCGCTGGCGCTGGCTGGGCTGGCGATCGGTGGGCTGATCCTGACGACGCTGAGCTCGCAGATGACGTTCTTGTCCTACGGGACCACGGCGCGCTCGGCCCGCTTCTTCGGCGCCGGGGACCGCGCGGCGGCCGTCGGGGAAGGGGTGCAGGCGACGTGGCTGGCCCTGGGTTTGGGCACGGTCATCGTCGCGGTCGTGCAGCTGTTCGCGGTGCCCCTGGTGTCGGCGCTGGCCGGGGACTCCGACGGCGGCGCCATCGCCGAGCAGGCGTTGCCGTGGGTGCGCATCGCGATCGTCGGTGTGCCCGCGATCCTGGTGTCGGCGGCCGGCAACGGTTGGATGCGCGGGGTGCAGGACACCGTGCGTCCGCTGAAGTTCGTCGTGTTCGGCTTCGCGGTGTCGGCGGTGCTGTGTCCGCTGCTGGTGTACGGCTGGCTCGGCATGCCGCGGCTCGGGCTGGCGGGCTCGGCGGTCGCGAACCTGGTGGGGCAGTGGTTGGCGGCGCTGCTGTTCTGCCGAGCCCTGCTTATCGAGCGGGTGCCGGTGCGGGTGCAGCCGCAGGTGTTGCGCGCGCAGGTGGTGATGGGTCGAGATCTGGTGTTGCGGACGCTGGCCTTCCAAGCTTGCTTCGTGTCGGCCGGGGCCGTCGCAGCCCGCTTCGGTGCGGCCGCAGTTGCCGCCCATCAGGTCGTGCTGCAGTTGTGGAACTTCCTTGCGCTGGTGTTGGATTCGCTGGCCATCGCCGCCCAGTCGCTGGTGGGCGCGGCGCTGGGAGCCGGCCAACTGACGCACGCCAAGTCGGTGGCCTGGCGGGTGACGATCTTTTCGACGCTGGCCTCGGTCGTGCTCGCGGCGGTGTTCGCCGTCGGCTCCTCGGTGTTCCCCAGCGTGTTCACCGACGACCGGTCCGTGCTCGACGCGATCGGGGTGCCGTGGTGGTTCATGGTGGCCCAATTGCCAATTGCGGGAATCGTTTTCGCATTGGACGGTGTGCTGCTGGGCGCGGGCGACGCGAAGTTCATGCGGAACGCGACGCTGGCCAGCGCGCTGGCCGGCTTCCTGCCGTTGATCTGGCTGTCGCTGGTGTTCGGTTGGGGCCTGCTCGGGATCTGGGCGGGGCTGTCGACGTTCATGGTGCTGCGTTTGGTGTTCGTGGGCTGGCGCGCGTTCTCCGGACGTTGGCTGATCCCCGGCACGGCTTAGCCGATTGCCGCGAGCGTGCGCGACGCAGGCTCAGCGTGCGCGCGCGACGGCCGACCAACCGTAGTCGGTCACTTTCACCCGCACGTCACCGAAACCGGCCGCCGTCAAGCGTTCCGGCAGCGTCGCCGGGTCGACAGGGTTGTAGGTATCGCCCTCGTGCGCGACGGCCAACTCGTCGCTGCCGAGGCTGTCGCTGGCGACCAACGCCGCGCCGGGACGCAGGACACGGGCGACTTCGCCGAAGAGCCGGTTCTGCATCTCGCTGGTGGGCACGTGGTGCAGCATCGTGAAACACGCTGCGCCGGTGAAGCGGTCGTCGTCGTAGCAGAGCGCCGTCGCGTCACCGCGCACGATGTCGACGGTCGGCACATCGGCGAACCGGTCCCGCAACAGCGCGGCCAGTTCGTCGTCGATCTCCACCGATGTCAGCCGCGCCGCCGATTCGCTCAACACATCGGTCGTCGCGCCGTAGCCGGGCCCGACCTCGAGCACGTCGTCGCCGAGGTCGACCTCACCCAGCGCCCACGGCAGGATGACCTCGCGGATCAACTGGCGCCACTCGTCGCTTCCGCAGTACTCGTGCGCTTCGTTCACGCTCGTCAGCCTACGAGCGTGCGCAACATGCAGCGGGATCGCGGCGTCTCTCGGGCTGGGCCCACCGCGAAGCGCCGGGGAACCCCTTGCCTAAATAGAAAGCGTCAGTGGACCTGGGCGCGGCCTCGCTCCAGCACGGCATCGCGGTTGGCGGCGATGTCGTCGCCGCTGGCGGTGCGCATCCATTCCCGCGCCGACGCCGCTTCGATCCACAGTCCCTCATTGGTCTGCGCCTCGTCGATGCGGTGATACGACGCCAGCAGCGCGCGCACGGCCTGCTGATTGTTGCCGACGATCGAGGCCGCCACCTGCCGGGCCGTCGGCATCAACTCAGCGTGCGGCACCACCTGGGTGACCAGCCCGGTGCGCAGGGCCTCTTCGGCCGACAGGTAGTCGCCGGTCAAGCTCATCCTGCGGGCCATACCGACGCCGACCTTCTGCGGCAACCGAACCGAGAGTCCCCATGTCGGCAACAGCCCGACGCGGGCATGCGTGTCGGCGAAGCGGGCCTGTTCGGAGGCGATCAGGACGTCGCAGTAGAGGGCGATCTCGAGGCCGCCGGTGACCGCGGCCCCGTTGATCGCGCCGATCGCCGGTTTGGTCATCGGCGGCCACTTGGGCGAGATGTCGGGCAGCTCGGTGGTGTCGCCGAGTTCCTTGAGGTCCAGGCCGGCGCAGAAAACCGGGTCGCTGCCGGTGACGATCACGACGTCCACCTCGTCGTCGGCTTGAGCGTCGCCGAGCGCGCGGTAGAACCGCCTGCGCAGATCGGCCGACAACGCATTGCGCGCCTGCGGCCGGTTCAGGGTGAGCGTGCGCACGCGGTCTTGTGTCGTGATGAGCAGGATGTCGTCGTTGGTCACCAACCGAACCTATCGTGGAGCCATGTGCCGAAACATCACCGAGCTACGTGGGCTGGAGCCGGCGGCGACCGACGAGGAGGTCGAGGCCGCCGCTCGCCAGTACATCCGCAAGGTCAGCGGTATCACCCGGCCGACCGCCGCCAACGCCGACGTCTTCGAGGCGGCCGTCGCCGACGTCACCGCCACCACCCGACGGCTGCTGGCCGCGCTGCCGCCGCGGCGCCAGCCCCCCAAGACCGTTCCGCCGCTGCGCCGGCCCGAGGTGCGTGCGCGCATCGACGCCGCCAAGGCGCAGTAGCCGCCGAATGACCACCGCGCTCAAGGAATGGAGCGCCGCGGTACACGCGCTGCTCGACGGTCGGCAGACGGTGCTGCTGCGCAAGGGTGGCATCCACGAGAAGCGATTCGCTGTGACGGCGTCCCGCTTTCTGCTGTTTCCGACGGTCGCGCACAGCCATGCCGAACGGGTGCGCACCGAGCATCGCAACCTGCTGGACGCCGCGGCGCTCGACAGCAGCGACGACAAGGTGGTGATCCGCGGCGGGGCCCGAGTCGTCGCCGCCATCGAGGTGAACCGCCCGCAAATGCTGGAATCGATTGAACCCCTGCATATCTGGACCAACGAGTCGGTGCGCACCGACCGGCTCGACTTTCGTCCCAGGCATCGGCTCACCGCACTCGTCGTGCAGGCCAGCCCGCTGGTGCGGCCGCTGCGCCTGGCGCGCACCCCGGACTACGCCGGTTGCATCAGTTGGGTGGAACTGCCCGTCGACCCCGAATGGGCGCCGCCGGTGCACGACGACGCGACTCTGCACGACGTCGCCGACCGGGTGCGCCGCTCGGTGGGCTGAGTCGGGGCGCGCTCAGTCGGCCGCCGGCGGTTGCGGTCCAGCGGGCAGCAGCAGGCGGGACGCGCCGTCGCCGAGATGCACGGTGTGCGTCGCCGACGCGAACCCGCGGCCCGTGCCGAGCGGTTCGCCGGTGCCGAGGTTGCGGGCGAAGCGTGGGTGCGACCCGCCGGCCACCAGCACCCGGACACGGGAACCGGCGCGGAACCGGTGTGCGACCGGATCCAACTCGACGCGCACACGGCCGGAATCGGGGGCCGCCGCGAGGTAGCCGTCGCTGACGTTGCGGGACCGTCCCTTCGCGTCCACTTCGCTCACGCGCACGAACAGGTCGTTGTGCGGGTTGTCGCAGGAGTGTGACAGTTCCACGACCGGCGCCCCGACGACGTACAGGTCGGCGGGCAGGCGGTCGCCGGTGAAGCTCAGCACATCGGCACGCTGAGCCAGGCTGATGTCTTTCCGGTAACCGCCCTCGCGCGAGAGCAACCTGCCGCCCACGGTGGGCGTCGGATCCGCTGGGTTGTAGGTGAACGTCGACGGCGGTGCGGTCTCCGGCGGGACCGCGTCGCCAAGGCGACCTCCCGGCTGTAGATAGCGCACCACCTCGGGCATCGCCGGCGGCCATTCGGGCAGGTCGGTCCAGCCGCGGCCGGACACGAAGACCCGCACCGGCTGGCGTCGCGCGCTCGTCCCGCCATCGAGATGGGTGCCCAACCAATCCAGCGTTTCGCGGATGACGGTCGGCGCCGCTTTGGTCAACAGCTGGGTGTGCGTCCACGGGCCGACGGTCAACCCGACCTCCACGCCGCGCTCATGCAGTCGCCGGTACTGGGCGATCGTCTGCTCGAGGAACAAGTCCTGCCAGCCGCCGATCAGCAGCACCGGTATCTCGGTGGTGTCCAACGCTCGGCCGACGTTCAGCGAGGTCCAGTACGGATCGTCCGCCTCGGGGTGGTCGAGCCAGGACTCCCACCACGGCGCTCCCGCGCCCAGCAGCGTCCGTCCTGCCTCGCCGGCGGGCACCCGCCTCATCGCGCGGGCGAGGAGCCGTCGCGACCGCGCCTGCCGCAGCAATGCCCGCAATCTGTTCCGGTCCTCCTGGTTGGCGACCAGGTGGCTCCAGCCGAGAAAGTCGCTCAACGCGAAGGAGCCGGTGCCCCACCGCGGCCCGCTGACGTCGTGCGGGCCGACCGTGATGACGGCGGTCTTCATCTCCGGCGGGGGATCGGTGAGCAACGCCCACTGCGTAAACCCCAGATACGACAACCCGATTGTGCCGAACGACCCGGTGAACCACTCCTGATGCCTCAGCCACGAGACCGTGTCGGCGCCGTCGGAGACCTCGTTCATCATCGGCTCGAACTCGCCACCGGAGCCGAACGTGCCTCGCACACTCTGGAAGACGACGTGATAGCCGCGCGCCGCATAGGCGCGGGCGTAGAGCGCGGCGATCGGGAAGTCCCGGCCGTAGGGGCTGCGGACCAGCAGGGTGCCAGCGGGATCCGATGTCGCGGGCGCGTAATGGTGCGCCCTGAGCTCGACGCCGTCGCGCATCGGCACACGGACCCGGTGGATCTCGAAGTCACACGTGTGCGGTGGCAGACGCATCAGACGTGACAGGGTGCGTCCGGCGAGCCGCGCGGTCTTGGGGCGGGAGGCAGCAGCGGCGACGATGGTCACCCCGTCGAGGCTACGCAGGCGCGCCGCCGTTCGGCTCGAGCGCCTGCACAACTTGCGTCATCGCCCAGTCGATGGCCGACGTAGCCTCCTCGCCATCGAGCCCCCAGACCCCTACGAGGCGCTCGTAGCTCGCCGGGCTCCACAACACGTCGAGTAGGCCCGCGATCTTGCGTTGCTGTTCCTCCGCCAGCCGCGGCGCCGCGTCGGCCACCGCCCGCAGCAGTGCTTCGCGACGCCGCTCGTCGGAGCCGACGAACGCCGGGTCGCGGGGCGCCGGAACGGTCTCGCGCACCGAGAACCGTTGCAACGACGCGAATACCCGTGCGGTTACCGCACCGAGGGTGTCGAGGGTCATGTCCTCGTAGGACACCCCGGCCTCGGCCTCGAGTCGCTGCATGACGGCGTCGTGCAGATGGCGTTCGGTGGGGAAGTGACGGTAGACCGTGCGCTCCCCGACGCCGGCGCGCTCGGCCACTGCCCGGAACGTGAGCCCGCGCCAGTCCCAGCTGTCGAACTGGTGCACCAGCTCACTACCTGCATTGACGATGCGGTCGCGGGTCTGCGCCGCCTTCTGCAGGCGGGCACTGTTGTCGTACGAACGCCGCGGCGCTCTTGACGGCTCACCCATAATGATGACAGTGTACTGTCATTAATGTTAGCCCGCCGAGCGGGAGGTGCACCGTGGCATCAGCGGCCGACCTGATGGCCCGCGCCGTCGATCGGACCGGGCTCGACGACTTCGGCGACGACTCGTTCCGCGAAGGCCTCGAAATCCTCACCCGCGCGCTGCGTGACGAAGCCCGGCTCAACGTTCGCGGCGAGGGTTTCGTCTATCCCCGCATCGAACTGCACCTGTCGCAGCGCCTGCAGGTGGAGGACTGGTACCGCAGACATCCGGAGATCGACGACGAACCCCTCGTCGCG
This sequence comes from Mycobacterium sp. IS-1556, assembly GCF_001499985.1. Taxonomy (NCBI): domain Bacteria; kingdom Bacillati; phylum Actinomycetota; class Actinomycetes; order Mycobacteriales; family Mycobacteriaceae; genus Mycobacterium; species Mycobacterium sp. IS-1556. The sequence continues at coordinate 388,917 of NZ_LQIM01000012.1, read as the reverse complement.
CCTCTGTTCGGGTTGGGTCTGCCCCGAACCGGGTCGACGGCCTTGTCCTTCCTTCTCGCGCAGGACCCGGCCGTCCGCTACCTGCGCAGCTGGGAGTCCGCGCAGCCCTGCCCGCCGCCGTCGACGGTCCACGGCGACGACCCGCGCATCCCGCCGGATCTGAGGCCGGTCATGGTCGGCAGCCGTAGGCACGTACCGAACGATGTCCACGGGCCGATGGAGTGCCTCGACCTCATGGCGCTCGACTTCAAGTCGCAGATTTTCCAGGCCTACGCGCAGATTCCGTCGTATTCGCAATGGCTCTGCGACACAGCGGATTTCACCTCGACCTACGTCTACGAGCGGCGGGTGCTCAAGCTGTTGCAGTGGGGTGCGCCGCCCCGGCCGTGGCGGCTGAAGTCCCCGGCGCACGTGCTGTCGCTGCCCGATCTCGACAGGGTCTTCGGTGACGCCCGCTTCGTGATGACGCACCGCGACCCGACCGACGTGATGTTGAGTGTGGCCGACGTCTACGCCGATATCGTCGGCGGGTTCTCCGACCACCTCGACCGGCGGTATCTCGGCGAACTGAACGTCGCGCAGTGGTCCGCGGGGATGCAGCGCGTGATGGCCTTTCGGGAAGCCGGTGCCGACGACCGCTTCTACGACATCGGTTTCCGTGCGATGCAAGCCGATCCGATCGGCGAGGTGAGGCACCTGTACGCGTGGCTCGGCGAACCCGTCACCGATGAATTCGAACAGCGTATGCGGGCCTGGTGGGCCGCGAACGCCGAGAATCGCGAAGCGCACCCGAAAGTGGATGCCGAAGCGTTCGGGCTGGACCCCACCAGGGTTCGGCCGCTGTTCGCCCACTACGCCGACACATTCGTGAGGAGCGCGCATGAGCGTTGACCTGACCGGCGGGATGGATCCGGCCCGCGAACTCGTGTTCGCCCAGCGGCCGGATGAACCCGAGATGCGTGATTCGGTCAGCTTCTGGGTGTTCGACGACCGCGGCGAGATCGGTTTGCCGCGCATCGGGATCGAGGCGGTCGCGTCGAACTGGGACACGCACGGAATCCAGGTCAACGTCGCGTTCGCCGACGGCCGGGTGTACCGGCTGCGCGCCGACGGTCCCGGCAGGCCGGTCGAGGGCCCCGACGGCAAGCCGACGGTGCTGGGCGCCGGGCCGCTGACATTCGCCTGCATCGCGCCCTTCGACGTGTGGACCATGGCCTTCGACGGGCAGGCCGTGCAGACGTCGTCGGCCGATCTCGCCGCGGGCCGCAAGGACGGACCCCTGGTCGACGTGCGGTTCGAGGTCGAGGCGAGGATGGCGGTTCCGCCGTGGATCCAGGGCGCCATGCGGGCCGACGCCGACGAGCAGCTCAGGACGTCGATCGTCGGTGACCTCATGGGCGGAGCGCGCTACGAGCAGTTGTTCCGAGCCACCGGAGCCGTCGAGGTGGCCGGCGCACAACAGTCGTTCTCCGGCACCGGGTTGCGTATCCGGCGCCAGGGCGTGCGCAAGCTCGAAGGCTTCTGGGGTCACTGCTGGCAGTCCGCGCTGTTCGGCAGCGGGCGGGCGTTCGGCTACATCGCCTATCCGCCGCGACCGGACGGACAGCCGAACTACAACGAGGGCTACGTCTATTACGGCGACGGCGCGCTCGTGCCCGCCCGTGTCGTGGAGGCGCCATGGCTGCGTCGGCTGCGGCCCCGCGGCGAGGACGTCTCGCTGGTGCTCGAAACCGACCGCGGCACAGTGCGGATCGAGGGCGAGACGGTGGTGTCGACCCACGACATCACCGATCGCAGCGAAATCCCGGCCGACCAGTTGGCGTTGATGGCGAACTGGACCTTCCCCGCATTGCAGCAGGCCGGCGTGCGCTATCGCTGGGACGGCGAAGAGGCGATCGGCATGCTCGAGCGCTCGAGCCCGATGGACCAGATCGCCGACGGCTGAGCCGTCAATCGAGCCTGCATCAGAACACGTAGTGCGGGATCAGCTCGTGCGCGCGCTGCAGGTTGGTCTGCATGCAGTCAGGGTCGGGGTTGGAGTAGATCGGCGAGTAGAACACCGACTGCTGCAGCACGCCATAGCTCGTGTCGAACGCGATCATGCAGGTGATCCACCACCGGTTGTTCCAGTCGGTCGGCTTCATGATCCAGTACTGCGCGGCGCGGTGCCCGTCGATGTCGAGTTGCACCGCGTCGGCGGGCAGCGTCTCCTCGTATGTGCGCCAGACGATCGGCTCGATCGCCATCTGGTAGTTCCCGGCGTCGTACTTGCAGCGCAGCTGATCCTCGGGAATCGGCGGCGTGTGCGCCAGACCGATGGCCTGCACCGCGTCGAGCGGGATCTCCTTGCACGGGTTGAACGGCGACGGGTCGGTGATGTCGATGACGGGCCACTTGATCGACGTGGTGACGTTGGTCATCGGGATCTCTTTCGCATCCACCTGCGGGACACCCGCCGGATTGGTCTGCCACACCACGATCGCCGCGGCGACCATTGCGCACAGCACCGACACCAGGCGCAGCTTGGCGACCATCACACCCCTTTGTCCGTCGGTCCGACCCTGCGGGGAGTCTAGCGGGCGGCCACCAGCGGCCGGACGGGAAGTGAGAACCTGTTCTAGTTGCCGGGCGAGCCGCCGACATCCGCTTAAGTACCCTGGTCAGTTGTGACACGCGAAGGCCGACGGCCCACCCTCTGGGCGATCAGCGACCTGCACACCGGTCACACCGGCAACAAACCCGTGACAGAGTCGCTGCATCCGGCCTCTCCCGACGACTGGCTCATCGTCGCCGGCGACGTGGCCGAACGCACCGATGAGATCCGCTGGGCGCTGGATCTGCTGCGCAAACGGTTCGCCAAGGTGATCTGGATTCCGGGCAACCATGAACTGTGGACCACCAATCGGGATCCGATGCAGATCTTCGGCAAGGCCCGCTACGACTACCTGGTCAACATGTGCGACGAGATGGGCATCGTCACCCCCGAGCACCCGTTCCCGGTATGGACCGAGGAGGGCGGCCCGGCCACGATCGTGCCGATGTTCCTGCTGTACGACTACACCTTTCTGCCCGAAGGTGCGGCCACCAAGGCCGAGGGGCTCGCGATCGCGCGGGAGAAGAACGTCGTGGGCACCGACGAGTTCCTGCTGTCGGCCGAACCGTATGCGACCCGCGATGCGTGGTGCCGCAGCCGCGTGGCCTACACCCGCAAGAGGCTCGAAGATCTCGACTGGATGACGCCGACGGTATTGGTCAATCATTTCCCGATGGTGCGCGAACCCTGCGACGCGATGTTCTATCCGGAGTTCTCGCTGTGGTGTGGCACCACCGCGACCGCTGACTGGCACACCCGTTACAACGCGGTCTGCTCGGTGTACGGGCACCTGCACATTCCGCGCACCACGTGGTACGACGGCGTGCGGTTCGAGGAGGTGTCGGTCGGTTATCCGCGAGAATGGCGGCGCCGCAAGCCGTATCGCTGGATGCGCCAGATCCTGCCGGATCCGCAGTACCCGCCCGGATACCTCAACGAGTTCGGCGGCCACTTCGAGATCACCCAGGAGATGCGGGACAACGCCCAGAAGATGCAGCAACGGATCCGCGACAGGCAGGTAGCGCGATGACGATCGCGGCGTCACTGTTGTCCGGTGTGTTGCCCGCGGCGACGCATGGGCTGGCCGCGGCGGAGCTCTACCGTGATCCGCCGGACCTGGCGCCGTTGCCTGAAGAGGAGCCGCTCGTCGCCAGGTCGGTGGCCAAGCGCCGCAACGAATTCGTCACGGTGCGGTACTGCGCCCGGCAGGCGCTCGGCGACCTCGGTATCGCACCGGTGCCGATCCTGAAGGGGGAGAAGGGCGAACCGCGTTGGCCTGACGGCGTGGTCGGTTCCCTGACCCACTGCGACGGTTACCGCGGTGCGGTGGTCGGCCGCCGGAGCGACGTGCGTTCGGTGGGGATCGACGCCGAACCGCACGGAGTGCTGCCCGACGGGGTGCTCGACGCGATCAGCCTGCCCACCGAGCGAGTTGAACTCAAGCAGCTGCCCGCCGGACTGCACTGGGACCGAATCTTGTTCTGCGCCAAGGAAGCAACCTATAAGGCATGGTTTCCGGTGACCCGGCGTTGGTTGGGCTTCGAGGATGCCCACATCGTCTTCGACGTCGACGACAGCGGTACCTCGGGCACATTCGTCTCACGCGTTCTGATCGATCCCGCCGCGGAGCACGGGCCGCCGCTGGAGACGCTGCCTGGGCGGTGGTCGGTGCGCGACGGCATCGCGCTCACCGCAATCGTGTTATGACCGAGGCCGGGCTCGTCATCGTCGACAAACCCGCGGGCATGACGAGCCACGACGTGGTCGGCCGCTGCCGCCGATTGTTCGGCACTCGTAAGGTCGGCCACGCCGGCACACTGGACCCGATGGCGACCGGGGTGCTGGTCGTCGGCATCGGACGTGCCACCAAGATCCTCGGCTTACTGACCGCGACCGACAAGGCGTATGCCGCGACGATCCGACTGGGGCAGGCCACCTCCACTGATGACGCCGAAGGTGAAGTCCTGCAGGAGGTTTCGGCCGACGACGTCACCGATGTGCAGATCCACCGGGCGGTGGCCGAACTGCGAGGGGAGATCGAGCAGGTTCCGTCCGCGGTCAGCGCTATCAAGGTCGACGGGCAGCGGGCCTACAAGCTCGCACGGGAGGGAAGTGCCGTCGAGCTGGCGCCGCGCCGCGTCCGGATCGACCGGTTCGATGTGCTCGATATCCGCCGGCGCCCCGGACTCGTCGATGTGGATGTCGAAGTCGACTGCTCCAGCGGCACCTACATCCGCGCGTTGGCCCGCGACGTGGGCACCGCGTTGGGCGTCGGCGGTCACCTCATCGCGTTGCGGCGCACCGGGGTCGGCCGCTTCGGGTTGAGTGAGGCCCGCACACTCGACGACCTCGCCGATGCGCCGCGACTGTCGCACAGCATCGACGCCGCATGCCTTCTGGCGTTTCCGCGGCGGGACCTGTCCGCGGGTGAGGCGGAGGACACCCGCCACGGGCGGCCGCTGAAAGCGGCTGGTATCGAAGGCACTTACGCGGCGACCGCCCCGGACGGGCAAGTCATCGCACTGCTGAAAGACCACTCGGAGCGCACGAAGTCGGTCGTGGTGCTGCGCCCGGCGACCTTGTAGGCCATCGCATTCGGGCGCATACTGACATCCCGTTCTCCAGATGGGAGCCGAAATGCCGTCTCCATACAAGGCTCTTCAAATCGCACTCGGTGTTTTCGGCGTGGTCGCGCTCTGCCTGTACCCGCTGGCCGTGCTGTGGCCCTCGGGGTGGGCATGGCATGCGGGCCCGCCCCACAATTCCGACTACTTCATGATGATCGTCGGGCTGTACGCCACGCTCGGCGTATTCCTGTTGTTGGCGGCGCGAAACCCTCGCGCTCATCTCAGCCTGATCTGGTTCGCGGTGTGGTCCAGCGTCGTTCACGCGGTCATCATGGCGGTGCAGTCTGTGCGCGGCGGCGGGCATCACATGGGACACCTGTTCGGTGATGTGCCCGCACTTCTGCTGGTCGCGATCGTGCTGGCGGTGCTCGTGCGGGCGTCCGGGCTCACACGGTCCGAGGAACAGCCGGCTGCGCTCGAGCGACGTTAGCTCGCGACCACCCAGATCGCTTCTGCGGCAGGGCTTCCCAGGTCGACGGTCGTATCGTCGCCGTCGGACGATTCGATGGCCACCGAGATCATGCCGGCGAAGTCCCGCCGGGCCAGCACCCGCAGCCGCGAGTCCAGGCTGATGCCGACGCTGTCGAAGTACCGCAGCATCTCCGGATCGGCATCGGAGATGCGCGCGACCGTGCCGGTGTCGCCGTCGTGGCAGGCCGACAACTGGCGGGCGTCCGGGGTGGGCACCTGACCGTCGGCCGCGGGGATCGGGTCGCCGTGCGGGTCACGGATCGGGTGGCCGAGCTTCGCGTCGATGCGGTCCAGCATCCGGTCAGACACCGCATGCTCGAGCACCTCGGCCTCGTCGTGCACCTCGTCCCAGCTGTAGCCCAACTCGCGGACGAGGAACGTCTCCATCAGCCGGTGGCGGCGCACCATCGCCAGCGCGGCGGCCCGGCCGGCCTCGGTCAACGTCACCGCGCCGTACTTCTCGTGGTTGACCAGCCCCTGGTCGGCCAGCTTGCGAATCGACTCCGAGGCCGTGCTCGCGGACACGCCCAGCCGCTCGGCCAGCAGCTTCGTGCTGATCTTCTCCTGCGACCACTCCTGCACCGTCCAGATGACCTTCAGGTAGTCCTGGGCAACGGTCGTCAGGTCACGCGCATCGCCGGCAGGATTCACAGTTGCAAAGTTTAGGCAATGGTCACCTCATCTGGGCATCCAGCGAAGCGCCCGGCCCCCGATTCGCCGTAGGCTTGCCCTCGTGCAGCGCTGGCGGGGACAAGACGAGATCCCGACCGACTGGGGCCGATGCGTCGTCACCATCGGGGTGTTCGACGGTGTGCACCGCGGTCATCAGGAGCTGATCAACCACGCGGTCAAGGCCGGCCGTTCACGCGGAGTGCCGACGGTGCTGATGACGTTCGACCCCCATCCGATGGAGGTCGTGTTTCCCGGCAGTCATCCGGCCCAGCTGACGACGCTGACCCGGCGCGCTGAACTGGTCGAGGAACTCGGCATCGACGTCTTCCTGGTCATGCCGTTCACCTCCGACTTCATGAAGCTCACTCCCGAGCGCTACATCCACGAACTCCTGGTCGAACGCCTGCACGTGGTGGAGGTCGTGGTCGGGGAGAACTTCACCTTCGGCAAGAAGGCGGCGGGAAACGTCTCGCTGCTGCGCAAGGCCGGTGAGCGGTTCGGCTTCGCCGTCGAGGGGATGGCTCTGGTTTCTGAAGTAGCAGAGCCCACACACGACGAGACCGTCACGTTCTCGTCGACCTATATCCGGTCCTGCGTCGACGCGGGCGACGTCGTCGCCGCCACCGAGGCGCTGGGCCGCCCACATCGCGTCGAGGGCGTGGTGGTGCGCGGCGACGGGCGCGGCAAGGTGCTCGGCTTTCCCACCGCCAACGTGGCGCCGCCCATGTACTCGGCGATCCCCGCCGACGGGGTCTACGCGGCGTGGTTCACCGTGCTGGGCCACGGGCCGATCACCGGCAGCGTCGTCCCGGGCGAGCGGTATCAGGCCGCCGTCTCCGTCGGCACCAATCCCACATTCTCCGGGCGCACCCGCACCGTCGAAGCGTTCGTGCTCGACACCACCGCCGACCTGTACGGCCAGCATGTTGCGGTCGATTTCGTGGCCCGGCTGCGAGGACAGGAGAAGTTCGCCACCGTCGAGGACCTCGTCGAGCAGATGGGCGCCGACACCGAGCACGCCCGCACGATTCTGTTGCGCTGAGCTGCGGTTTCACTGCACGCCCGACCCGCTGTTAGACTTCTGGCCGACCTGGCGTGTGCTGCAGTTCGCGGCGGCTGCGCCTTCCTCGGGGCCGCACGCCCCTTCCCCGCGAACTGAGAAGATGGAGTTTGTTTCGTGGCGCTTACTGCCGAGCAGAAAAAGTCGATCCTGAACGAGTACGGCCTGCACAACACCGACACCGGCTCGCCGGAAGCTCAGGTGGCCCTGCTGACCAAGCGGATCACCGACCTGACCGAGCACCTCAAGGTGCACAAGCACGACCACCACTCGCGGCGCGGTCTGCTGCTGCTCGTCGGCCGTCGGCGCCGGCTGCTCAAGTACGTGGCCCAGGTCGACGTGCAGCGCTACCGCTCGCTGATCGAGCGGCTCGGCCTGCGCCGCTGACGCAGGATTTCGGCCCCGTACCTGCGCAGAGTACGATGGCATCGTTCGACTGCCGATTGGCTCGAACGACCAGGGTGCGGTCTTCGCAGTTCCGCGAGCACCGTTCCCGCGCGTCATAACCAGGACCTGCTTGATCGCGCGGTCTTCGGTAGTGGCTGCCGGAAACAATTGCCGGCAGCTTCGATCGATGGCCGTAGCCGCATCGAGGCCGGTGGTTCGAAAGCTGTGACGACGCGAAACAGCTGAACAGTGCAAGCACTGAACCCAGAGAGGCCATCCGGACACCCATGTCTGTAGTTGAAATCGAAGACGGCGTGTACGAGGCGACCGCCGTGATCGACAACGGAAGCTTCGGCTCCCGCACCATCCGTTTCGAAACCGGCCGGCTCGCCCAGCAGGCCGCCGGCTCGGCCGTCGCCTATCTCGACGACGAGACCATGCTGCTGTCGGCCACGTCGGCCAGCAAGAATCCCAAGGACCACTTCGACTTCTTCCCGCTGACGGTCGACGTCGAGGAGCGGATGTACGCCGCCGGCCGCATCCCCGGCTCGTTCTTCCGTCGCGAAGGTCGCCCGTCGACTGACGCGATCCTGACCTGCCGGCTGATCGACCGGCCGCTGCGCCCGTCGTTCGTCGACGGCCTGCGCAACGAGATCCAGGTCGTGGTGACCGTGCTGTCGCTCGATCCCAAGGATCTGTACGACGTGCTCGCGATCAATGCGGCCTCGGCGTCCACCCAGCTCGCCGGCCTGCCGTTCTCCGGCCCGGTCGGTGGCGTGCGCGTCGCGCTGATCGACGGGACGTGGGTCGCGTTCCCGACCGTCGAGCAGCTCGAGCGGGCGGTGTTCGACATGGTTGTCGCCGGCCGTGTCCTCGAAGATGGGGACGTCGCGATCATGATGGTCGAGGCCGAGGCCACCGACAACGTCGTCGAGCTCATCAAAGGTGGGTCGGCGGCTCCTACAGAATCAGTGGTGGCCGAGGGCCTGGAGGCCGCCAAGCCGTTCATCAAGGTGCTGTGCGAGGCGCAGCAGGAGCTGGCCGATCGCGCCGCGAGGCCGGTCGGCGAGTATCCGGTCTTCCCCGAATACGGCGACGACGTCTACTACGCGGTCGCCTCGGTGGCCACCGAAGCGCTGTCGGAGGCGCTGACCATCGCGGGCAAGCAGGAGCGCAACGACCGCACCGACGAGATCAAGGGCGAGGTGCTCGAGCGGCTGGCCGAGCAGTACGCGGGCCGCGAGAAAGAGATCGGCGCCGCGTTCCGGTCGCTGACCAAAAAGCTTGTGCGCCAACGTATCCTGACCGACCACTTCCGCATCGACGGCCGCGGTATCACTGACATCCGCGCGCTGAGCGCCGAAGTGGCGGTGGTGCCCCGGGCGCACGGCAGCGCGCTGTTCGAGCGTGGCGAGACGCAGATTCTCGGCGTCACGACGCTGGACATGATGAAGCTGGCACAGCAGATCGACTCGCTGGGGCCCGAGACCAGCAAGCGCTACATGCACCACTACAACTTCCCGCCGTATTCGACCGGCGAAACCGGCCGCGTCGGTTCACCCAAGCGCCGCGAGATCGGCCACGGTGCGCTGGCGGAGCGGGCGATCATGCCGGTGCTGCCGAGCGTCGAGGAGTTCCCCTACGCGATCCGTCAGGTGTCGGAGGCGTTGAGCTCCAACGGTTCTACCTCGATGGGCTCGGTGTGTGCGTCGACGCTGGCACTGCTCAACGCCGGTGTGCCGCTGAAGGCACCGGTCGCGGGCATCGCGATGGGCCTCGTGTCCGACGACATCGAAGTTGACGGCAAGAGCGAGCGCCGCTTCGTGGCGCTGACCGACATCCTCGGCGCCGAGGATGCGTTCGGCGACATGGACTTCAAGGTTGCGGGCACCAAGGAGTTCGTCACCGCGCTGCAGCTGGACACCAAGCTCGACGGCATCCCGTCGCAGGTGCTGGCCGGCGCGTTGAGCCAGGCCAAGGATGCCCGGCTGACCATCCTCGAGGTGATGGCCGAGGCGATCGACGGGCCCGACGAGATGAGCCCGTACGCACCGCGGATCACGACGATCAAGGTGCCGGTGGACAAGATCGGCGAGGTGATCGGGCCCAAGGGCAAGATCATCAACCAGATCACCGAGGACACCGGCGCGCAGATCTCCATCGAGGACGACGGCACCGTGTTCGTCGGCGCGACCGACGGACCCTCGGCCCAGGCGGCGATCGACCGCATCAACGCGATCGCCAACCCGCAGCTGCCCAAGGTCGGCGAGCGGTTCCTCGGAACCGTCGTCAAGACAACCGATTTCGGTGCGTTCGTGTCGCTGCTGCCGGGCCGGGACGGGCTGGTGCACATCTCGAAGCTGGGCCGCGGAAAGCGGATTGCCAAGGTCGAGGACGTCGTCAAGGTGGGTGACAAGCTGCGCGTGGAGATCGCCGACATCGACAACCGGGGCAAGATCTCGCTGATCCTGGTCGCCGAAGAGGACACCGCAGACGCTTCCAAACCGGACACTGCACCGGCAGATGCCGCCACGGCGAGCAGCTAGGGAGTTGCGCCGCAGCGCACGCGGCGACGGGTCATCGTTGGCGGTGCGCCGCACCGTGTTGCCCGGTGGCCTGCGCGTGGTCACCGAATACATCCCGTCGGTGCACTCGGCATCGGTCGGGCTGTGGGTCAACGTCGGTTCGCGCGACGAGGGCCACAGCGTCGCGGGCGCGGCCCACTTCCTGGAGCACCTGCTGTTCAAGTCGACGCCGACGCGGTCCGCGGTGGACATCGCCCAGGCCGTCGACGCGGTCGGCGGTGAATTGAACGCGTTCACCGCCAAGGAGCACACCTGCTACTACGCGCATGTGCTCGACTCCGACCTGGAGCTGGCCGTCGACCTGGTCGCCGACGTGGTATTGCGCGGCCAGTGCGCCGTCGAGGATGTCGAGGTCGAACGCGACGTGGTGCTCGAGGAGATCGCGATGCGCGACGACGATCCCGAGGACACCCTCGGCGACGTGTTCCTGTCGGCGATGTTCGGCTCTCATCCGGTGGGCCGTCCGGTGATCGGCAGCGTGAAGTCGATTTCGGAGATGTCCCGCGCGCAACTGCATTCGTTCCACCTCCGGCGCTACACCCCCGAGCGGATGGTGCTGGCGGTCGCGGGCAACGTCGACCATGACGAGGTGGTGGCGCTCACGCGCGAGTACTTCGGCGCTCGGCTGGTCCGTGGGCGCACGCCGGTGCCGCCCCGCAAGGGCAGCGGCCGGGTCGGTGGGCGGCCCAGCCTGCAGCTGGTCAGCCGTGACGCCGAGCAGACCCACCTGACGCTGGGTGTGCGCACGCCGGGGCGGCACTGGGAACACCGGTGGGCGCTGTCGGTGCTCAACACCGCGTTGGGTGGTGGGCTGAGCTCGCGGCTGTTCCAGGAGATCCGCGAGACCCGCGGGCTGGCGTACTCGGTGTACTCGACGGTGGACACGTTCTCCGACAGCGGGGCGCTGTCGGTCTACGCGGGTTGTCTGCCGGAACGATTCAACGAAGTGGTCCGGGTGACCACCGATGTCCTGCAGGCGGTGGCCCGCGACGGCATCAGCGAGGCGGAATGCCGGATCGCGAAGGGATCGCTGAGGGGCGGTCTGGTGCTCGGCCTCGAGGATTCCGGCTCGCGGATGAACCGCATCGGCCGCAGCGAACTGCATTTCGGTGAGCACCGCACCATCGAACAGACGCTGGCGAACATCGATGCGGTGACGCTCGACGAGGTCAACGCGGTCGCCCGGAAATTGTTGAGCCGGCCCTACGGTGGCGCGGTGCTGGGGCCGCAAAGGTCGAAAAGGTCGCTGCCACAGCCGCTTCGGTCGATCGCGAGCTGATCGACTACCGTTGGGCCGATGATTCGACTGTCGAGGCGGCATGTCCTGATCGGCGGCCTGACGCTGGCAGCCGTCGCCGCCTGCACCGAAAAGCAAGCGGTGGCCGATCCCCGCGCCGTGCCGCCGATCGACGCCCGGATCGGCGAATTCGAGCGTCAGCACAATGCGCTCATCGGGGTTTTCGCCGTCAACCTGGACACCGGACGGGCCATCGCGCACCGCGCGCAGGAGCCGTTCGCGATGTGCTCGACGTTCAAGGGCTACGCCGCCGCGCGGATCCTGCAGAAAGCCGAGCGCGGCGAGCTCGCGCTGTCGGATCGCGTGGCCGTCGAGCAGAGCGACATCGTGCCCAACTCGCCGGTCACCCAGACTCGGGTCGGGCAGACGATGACACTTGCCGAACTGTGTGAAGCGGCCCTGCAGAGAAGCGACAACGCCGCAGGCAACCTGCTGCTCCGGGCGATCGGTGGGCCGCCCGCAATCACCGACTTCGCCCGCAGCATCGGCGACCAACGGTCACGGCTGGACCGCTGGGAGGTCGAGCTCAACGCGGCAGTTCCCGGCGACCCTCGCGACACCACCACACCGGAGGCCATCGGCGGCGGCTACCGGTCGATGCTCACCGGCGCCGTGCTCGCGGAGCCGCAACGCCGGCTGCTCGAGGACTGGATGCGGGCCAATCAGACGTCAAGCGTGCGACCGGCGCTCGCGCCGGGATGGACGACGGCCGACAAGACCGGCAGCGGCGACTACGGCAGCACCAACGACGTGGGCGTCGCGTTTGGTCCCGACGGTCGACGGCTACTGCTGGCGGTGATGACGCGATCCGCTGGGAACGACCCGAATGCACCGAACATGCGGCCACTGATCGGCGAGCTGGCCGCCCTGCTCGTTGCGGCGCTGCTCGCCTGATCCGTGGCCCCCGAGCCGCCCCGACCCCCCGCGGCCGGGGGCGACCGGTGGAGCGGCTGTCCCCCCATGCGCCCCCCGGCGCCAGCCGCTGACGTCAACGGTATGGCACCAACGGCGGCGGAGGAATCGGGCGAATCCCTATCATTTCGGCCCGGTACGGGACGGGCACCGGGCGCACAACCGCGCGCGCACGGTCTAGACCAGCACTGACGCCGGATCGGTGTACGGCAGGCCGAGATCGGCCGCGACGCGTTCGGACAGCAGCGCCCCGGCATGCGTGGACAGGCCCTTGGCCAGCGCGGCATCCGCCCGGCACGCCGCCCGCCAGCCCTGGTCGGCCAACCTCAGCACGTAGGGCATGGTGGCGTTCGTCAGGGCGTAGGTGGAGGTGCGGGGCACGGCGCCGGGCATGTTGGCGACGCAATAGAAAACGGTGTCGTGCACGGCGAACGTCGGATCGTCGTGGGTGGTCGGTCGGGAGTCCTCGAAGCAACCGCCCTGGTCGATCGCGATGTCGACCAGCACCGCGCCCGGCTTCATGTGGGCGACGGTCGAATTCGTCACCAGTTTGGGCGTCTTGGCACCCGGCACCAGCACCGCACCGATCACCAGGTCGGCGCGTTTGACGGCGTCCTCGAGTTCGAGGATCGACGAGTAGCGGGTCTCGATGCGGCCGCCGAACTCGGCGTCCATTTCGCGCAGTTTGTTGATGTCGACGTCGAACACGGTGACGTGCGCACCCATGCCGGCAGCCACCCGCGCGGCGTGGTAGCCGGCGGTGCCGCAGCCGATCACGACGACGTCGGCGGGCGCGACACCCGGCACGCCTCCCATCAACACGCCCCGGCCGCCGTGGCTGGACATCAGGTGATACGCGCCGACCTGTGCCGACAACCGCCCGGCCACCTCGCTCATCGGGGCCAGCAGCGGAAGTGCACCGTCGGCGGTTTGGACGGTTTCGTACGCGATCGACGTCGCGCCGGACGCCATCAGCGCATCGGTGCACGGGCGAGCCGCCGCCAGATGCAGATACGTGAACAGGGTCTGGCCGTGGCGCATCCGGTGGTACTCGGCGTCGATCGGTTCCTTGACCTTGAGCAACAGTTCGGCCTCGGCCCACACCTGGTCGGCGCTGGTGATCACCTGAGCGCCCGCGCGCTTGAAGTCGGCGTCCGCGATCGCCGAACCCTCGCCCGCGCCGGATTGGACGATCACCTCGTGTCCGTGATGCACCAACTCCGCGACACCCGCCGGGGTGATGGCGACCCGGAACTCGTTGTTCTTGATCTCGGTTGGGATGCCGACGCGCATGTCCGCTCCTCGCAAAGACGCTGTACCTCCAGTTTGAAGAAGCTTCGAATTCACGGCAACAAACATGCTCAGAATTCTGTATTGTCGCCATGTGACGGCGTCTTCTTCGACAACGGACGCGGGTAGGGCGGATCGGCCGAAGGATGTTCGGCCGTACGCGGTCGACGCTGTCGACCGCCGGATCCTGACCGCGTTGCATCGCGACGCGCGGATGTCGAACCACGCGCTTGCCGACGCCGTGGGAATCGCACCGTCGACCTGCCACGGCCGGGTGCGCCGGCTCCAGGAGCTGGGGGTGATCCGCGGTTTCTACACCGACATCGACCCGGCCGCGATCGGCCTGCCGCTCCAGGCCATGATCTCGGTGAGCCTGCAGTCCAGCGCGCGCGGCAAGATCCACAGCTTCATCCAGCAGATCCGGCGTATGCCGCAGGTGATGAACGTGTACTTCCTGGCGGGCGCAGACGACTTCATCCTGCATGTCGCCGCGCGAGACACCGACGACCTTCGGGCGTTCGTGGTGGAGAACCTCAACGCCGACGCGGACGTCGCGGGTACGCAGACGTCGCTGATCTTCGAGCACCTGCGGGGCGCCTCGCCGTTGTAACCCCGGCGAGCGGTCTCACGTGCCGACGAGATCCGGGTGGAACTTGGTTGCCATGCGGCGCAGGCCGTCGCGCCAGTCGACCGTGGTGGAGCCGACGAGCTCCCTCATTCGGCTGACGTCAACTGGGTTGCCGCGCAACGCATCCGCGTCCACCTCGAACACCGGCTCGCGGCCCACCAGCGAGCCGAGGTAGGTGCACCACTCCTGGATGCTGATCGTCTGTTCGCCGGCCCAATTAATGGTCGTCGCGGGAACAGACGCGGCCGCAAGCAGTTTCGGGACGGTCGCAATGATGTCGTGCTCGTGGATCGGGTTGTAGAGCGCCGCTGCGCCCGGCGGCACCGGGATCGGCATCCCGGCCAGGATCATCTCCAGGTGAAACAACGGCCACCCGCCGTTGTCCCCGTACGGGACGTTGAGCCGGGCGATCGTCGTCGGCACGCCGAGCGCGCGGGCCATCGACCGGGCGACCACCTCACCGGCGATCTTGGAGATGGAATACGTCGGGAACAGGTGCTTGTGGTTGTCGCCCAGAGCAGCGTTCTCGGTTCGCGGCTCGTCGTGGGGCGGGTCGTAGACGGCGGCCGACGAGCAGTGCAGGAACGCTTTGGCGTCAGGGCAGTGGGCCATCAGCAGGCCGACCGATTCCGCGTTGGCGCCGAGGTCCTTGTCCCAGCGGCCGCTCTTGGCAACCGCGAAGTTGAGCACATAGTCGAAATCTCTTGGCAGAGAGTCGAAAACCCCTGCCGCCATGTTGACGGTTTCACAGCGCACCCCGGCCGCTGCGAGCCCGTCGCGGGCCGTGGCATCGGTGAACCGGGCGATGCCCCACACCTCGTTGTCGACGACGAGCGCCTCGGCGAGGGGGGCCGCGACCTGACCCGTCGCACCGGTGACCAGTATCTTGGCGCCCTGCATGCGCCGATGGTAGGGGAGGGTCGCCCATGCCGTGGCCGGATAGGGTGACCCCATGCGAGTCGGAGTACTGGGCGCCAAGGGCAAGGTAGGGACCACGATGGTCGAGGCCGTCGAGGCCGCCGACGATCTGACGTTCACGGCCGGCGTCGACGCCGGCGACCCGCTGAGCCGGCTTGTCGACGCCCAGACCGAGGTCGTCATCGACTTCACCCATCCCGACGTGGTGATGGACAACCTCCAGTTCCTCATCGAGAACGGAATACACGCCGTCGTCGGCACCACCGGGTTCACCGACGACCGGTTGGCACAGGTCCGTCAGTGGTTGGACGCCGAACCGGACGCCGCGGTTCTCATCGCGCCCAACTTCGCGATCGGCGCGGTGTTGTCGATGCATTTCGCGCAGCAGGCCGCCCGCTACTTCGAGTCCGTCGAAGTCATCGAACTTCACCACCCGCACAAGGCCGATGCGCCGTCCGGCACTGCGGCACGCACCGCGCGGCTCAT
Source organism: Mycobacterium sp. IS-1556 (assembly GCF_001499985.1). Lineage (NCBI taxonomy): Bacteria > Bacillati > Actinomycetota > Actinomycetes > Mycobacteriales > Mycobacteriaceae > Mycobacterium > Mycobacterium sp. IS-1556. The sequence continues at coordinate 372,991 of NZ_LQIM01000012.1, read as the reverse complement.
CGCCGAGGCGCGAAAAGACATGCCGCCCAATCCGGATGCCACCAGCACCGGTTTGGAAGGCGCTCGCGGCGCCGATGTGTACGGTGTGCCGGTGCACTCCGTGCGCTTGGCGGGGCTCGTCGCCCACCAGGAGGTGCTTTTCGGCACGCAGGGGGAGACGCTGACGATTCGGCACGACAGCCTGGACCGGACCTCGTTCGTGCCCGGAGTTCTGCTCGCGGTTCGGCGGGTGGCCGAGCGCCCCGGGCTCACGGTGGGTATCGAGCCGCTTCTCGACCTGTAATGGCCGACGGCGGTCGCGCACTGCGCATTCAACTGCTGATCGGCTTCATGTGCGTTGCGCTGGTCGTCTACTTCGTGCTGCTCGGGCGCATTGCGATGGCGTTCGTCACCACCGGGGAGCCGGCCGCCGTCGGCTTGGGTTTGGCGCTGATGATCCTGCCGCTGATCGGGCTGTGGGCCATGCTCAGCACGCTGCGCGCGGGCCTGACCCATCAGCGGCTCGCGCGCATCGTCCGAGACGAGGGCCTGGAACTCGACGTCAGCGCGCTGCCGCGGATGGCGTCGGGGCGGATCCAGCGAGACGCCGCCGATGCACTGTTCGCGACCGTGCGCGAAGAATTGGAGAAGGACCCGGACAACTGGCGGCGCTGGTATCGACTGGCACGGGCGTACGACTACGCCGGTGACCGCAGTCGCGCGCGGGAGGCGATGAAGAAGGCCGTCGAACTGGAGGAGCGCCGATGAGCAAGACGCTGTTGGTCGTCCATCACACTCCATCGCCCGGCACCCGCGAGTTGCTCGAGGCCGTCGTCGACGGCGCCAAGGACCCCGAGATCACCGGCGTCGACGTCGTCGTCAGACCCGCGTTGGCCGCAACCCTGCCCGACATGCTCGACGCCGACGGCTACCTGTTCGGGACAACCGCGAACTTCGGGTACATGAGCGGCGCACTCAAGCACTTCTTCGACACCGTGTACTACCCGAGCCTCGACCACGTCGGCGGACGCCCGTACGGGTTATGGGTGCACGGCAACAACGACACGGTCGGCGCGGTCAACGCGGTGGACAAGCTCGCTGCCGGGCTGGCACTGTCCAAGGTGGCGGATGTGCTCGAGGTTGTCGGACCCGTCGACGCCGGTGTCCGTGAGCGAGCCTACGAATTGGGCGGCACATTGGCCGCGACCCTGATGGAGGACTAGGCATGCCGGGTATTGCCGATCTCGCACTGGGCGCTGCGCCTATCGCGGGCGGTGCCATGTTGGGTGTGATCGCAGGAAATCTCAAGCCGCCCGACGTCCGGGGTTTGATCACCAAGGATCTCGACCTGCTGGATCGGATCCCCGCAGAGCAGGTCGAGCGCCGGGCCCGGCTGCAAGCCAGCATCGACGAGCGCATCGACGATCTGATCTCGGCCGGCGAACGCAGTCGCGAACTGCGCGAGGCGGCGATGTCGTACAAAGGCAATTGGCGCGACATCGTGGTCTTCATCTGCGCTCTGCTGTTCACCTACATCTGGTGGAACGTTAGCCACAGCCGATCCAACTGGCTGGTGATGTTCATCGCGATGATCGTGGTCTCCGTCGCCGCGGGCATCTACGCGGGCCGGGGCATCCTGCGCGCGGTCCGCCGCTTCCTGCACCGCGACGACAGCGAGCCCGCCAAGCGTCAGTAGTGGTAGGTGTCCGACGGCGCCGGAATGTGTGCCGGATCGTCGACGTCGTCGAACTCGGACACCTCGATGCCGTACGCCCGGGCCAGTTCGAGGATCTTGTTGGCCCTCGCGATGCGGGGTAGGTCCGAGCCGTTTCGGATCTCGCCGCCGTCGCGTTCGAACTCGGTGAAAAACTCCTTGGCCCAAGCGATCTCTTCGGGGGACGGGGAGAGTCCTTCGTTGACGGTGGCGCACTGCTCGGGTGTCAGGCAGATCTTGCCGGTCATGCCGAACTCGGCGCTGACGGCGGTGGCCTCGCTGAGCTTCAGCGCACTCGAACCGACCGTAGGGCCGTCGATCGCGCTCGGCAGGTGGGCGGCTTTCGCGGCGATCGTGAACCGCGACCGCGCATACGCCAGAGTGGTCGGGCTCTCGCCGAAGCCGGTGTCGCGCCGGAAGTCGCCGATACCGAAGGCGAGCCGGAACGTGCCTTTGGCCGCGGCGATAGCGGTGATGCGCTCCAGCCCCCGCGCCGTTTCGACCAGCGCGACGATCGGCACGTTCGGCAGCCGGTTGGCGGTCTCGGTGACGTGGTCGACCGATTCGACCATCGCGAGCATCACTCCGCCGACCGACGTCTTTCCCAGAGTGTCGAGATCGTCTGCCCACCATGGCGTGCCGAACCCATTGACGCGGACCCAGTCGGTGTTCCCCTCGTCGAGCCAGCGGACCACGTTGTCCCGGGCCAGGACCTTGTCCTTCGGCGCGACCGCATCTTCGATGTCCAGGACGACGATGTCCGCTCGGGACCGCACCGCCGGCGCGAACCGCTCGTACTGCGCGCCGTTGACCAGAAGCCAGCTGCGGGCGAGCACCGGGTCGATACGCGAGCCGACGTCGTCGTAGTCCTGGTGAGCGCCGGATTCGAAACCGTCCATCGGATCATCGTTGCGTATCGATGCCGCGCGGTGTGCTCGGACAGCTGCAATTGGGCATCAATTGGGCAAGGCGGATTCGAACAGTTCCTGCAGCGCGATCCAATGACGCTCGGCGGCCTCCTCGTCGTACGGCGCATTGTCGGGCACCGCGAACCCGTGTTCGGCGGGATAGAACTCCACAGTGTGGGCGACGTTGGCTGCGGTCAGCGCCTTGTCGAGGGTCTCGGCATCGTCGGGCGTGAACGCGCGGTCCTTGGCAGCGCCGGCGACGTAGACGGTGGCCTTGATCCGGTCCGCCAGCAGATGCGGGCTGGCGGGATCGTCGGTGACCAGACCGCCGGCGTGAAAGGAGCCGGCTGCGGCGACGCGGTCGGGCACCCGGCCGGCGACGACGACCGAGGTCCGGCCACCCATGCAGTAGCCGCACACGCCGAACGTGTCGCCCTTGACCTCGGGACGGCCGGCCAGGAAGTCGAAGAACGCCGCGGCGTCGGTGGCCATCATCTCGGGGGTGATCGACGAGATCATCCCGAACAGTCGCGTGCGCTGCTGCGGATCGGTGAATGCCGTCCGCATGTCGAAGGGCTCCCAGTCGCCATGGCGGTAGTACACGTCGGGCAGCAGCACCGCGTGGCCGAAGCCGGCCAGGCGGGCCGCCATCTCCTGGAAGGTGTCGCGCACGCCACCGGCGTCGACGTACATCACGACTCCGGTCCACGGCCCGGCGCCGTTGGGGGTGTGCAGGGTGACAGGGCAGGTGCCGTCGGGCGTGGTGACGGTCGCGGAGATGCTCGGCATGGCTACCGTTCTACTCGCCCGGTCTGCAAGTAAGCTGACCGGCGTGCCGATCGTCACGCCCTACGAGGATCTACTGCGGCTGGTGATGGAGCGTGGAACGCCCAAGTCGGACCGCACCGGCACCGGTACCCGTAGCTTGTTCGGCCACCAGATGCGATACGACCTCGCGGCCGGCTTTCCGCTGATCACCACCAAGAAGGTGCACACCAAGTCGATCGTCTACGAACTGCTGTGGTTTCTGCGCGGCGACTCGAATGTGCGTTGGCTACAGGAGCATGGCGTCACCATCTGGGACGAATGGGCTTCTCCGACAGGGGATCTCGGACCCATCTACGGAGTGCAGTGGCGGTCGTGGCCAACCCCGTCGGGTGAGCACATCGACCAGATCAGTGCCGCGCTGGAGCTGCTGAAGACCGACCCGGACTCGCGTCGCAACATCGTCTCGGCGTGGAACGTCGGGGAGATCCCGCAGATGGCGCTGCCGCCGTGCCACGCGTTCTTCCAGTTCTATGTGGCCGACGGCCGGCTCTCGTGTCAGCTCTACCAGCGCAGCGCGGACCTCTTCCTGGGGGTTCCGTTCAACATCGCCAGCTATGCGTTGCTGACCCACATGATGGCCGCGCAGGCCGGTCTGGATGTCGGCGAGTTCGTCTGGACCGGCGGCGACTGCCACATCTACGACAACCACGTCGAGCAGGTGCAGTTGCAGCTCAGCCGCGAGCCGCGGCCGTACCCGGAACTCGTTCTGGCGCCGCGGGATTCGATCTTCGACTACACCTACGAAGACGTCGCTATCCTCAACTACGATCCGCACCCGGCGATCAAGGCGCCCGTGGCTGTATGAGCGTGGGGCTGATCTGGGCCCAGTCCACCTCGGGTGTCATCGGGCGCGACGGCGGTATCCCGTGGCGCTTGCCGGAGGACCAGGCCCGCTTCAAGGGACTCACGATGGGCCACACGGTCGTGATGGGCCGGTTGACGTGGGAGTCGTTGCCCGCCAAGGTGCGCCCGCTGCCGGGGCGTCGGAACGTCGTGCTCACCCGCAGGTCCGGCTATGCGGCCGACGGCGCAGACGTGGTGGCGTCGCTGGAGGACACGTTGACCGATGACCTGATCTGGGTGATCGGCGGCGCGCAGATCTACGCGGCGGCGCTGCCGATCGCCACGCGCTGCGAGGTGACCGAGATCGAGGTCGACCTGCCGCGCCAGGATGCCGACGTGATGGCGCCGGTGCTCGACGAGTCGTGGATCGGCGCGGCGGGGGATTGGCTCACCAGCACGTCGGGGCTGCGCTACCGGTTCTACAGCTATCGGCGGGCCTGATGGTCGGTGACGTGCGTGTGCGTCACACGTATCGACGTTTTGCAGACCTACACCCGCACTTTGCCTGCGAAACGTCGATCGCTGTGACGTTCTCCGCTACCGACGCGGTTGAGTTGTCGGTGGTGTGCGGCACGATGGGTGCGTGCCGACCAGACTCACGGCCGATCAGGCGCGACGCATCGCCGTCGCGGCGCAGGGTTTCGCCGAGGCGAAGCCGAGCGGTCCGGTCACCCGTGCGCACCTGCGCAGGCTGATCTCACGGATCCAGGTGCTGCAGTTGGACTCGGTATCGGTGTCGGTGCGCGCGCATTACGCGCCGGTGTTCAGTCGGCTGGGACCCTATAACCGCGACGTGGTGGACCAGGCGGCGTGGAGCCACTCGGCGCGATCGCCGCGACTGCTGGTCGAATATTGGGCGCACGAGGCCGCGTTGATGGCCGTCGAGGACTGGCCGCTGCTGCGTTGGCGCATGCGCGAGTACACGCACGGGCGATGGGGCACCCACATCGTCAGACGCAACGAGAAGCTGGCCGAGCAGATCGTCGCCGCGGTGACCGAGTTGGGCCCGTCGACGGCCGGACAGATCGCGGCGTACCTCGGCGCCGAACAGCGCGGTCGCAAGGGGCCGTGGTGGGACCGCAGCGATACCAAGTGGGTGACCGAGGCTTTGTGGTCGTCGGGTGTGTTCGCGACGGCCACCCGTGTGGGTTTCGCGCGGCATTACGACCTCGCCGAGCGGGTGCTCCCGGCGGAAGTGTTGGCGCGTGAGGTCGACGACGAGGATGCCGTGCGTGAGCTGGTGCTGCGCGCGGCCGGTGCACTGGGCGTGGCGACCGAGCCGGACATTCGGGACTACTTCCGGCTGTCGCCAGGCCAGGCCAAGCCGGCCGTTGCCAAGCTCGTTGCCGACGGGGAGTTGGAGCAGGTCGAGGTCGACGGGTGGGCGGCGCCGGCGTATCTGCGGGCGGGACAGGTCATTCCGCGGCGTGACCGCGGGACGGCGCTGTTGTGTCCATTCGATCCGCTGATCTTCTTCCGGCCCCGAGTCGAGCGGCTGTTCGGATTCCATTACCGCATCGAGATTTACGTGCCCGCTGCGAAGCGCCAGTACGGCTACTACGTGTGGCCGTTTCTACTCGACGGTGAACTGGTCGGTCGGGTGGACTTGAAGGCCGATCGGACGGCGGGCGCTTTGAACGTGGTGGGCGCGTTCGCTGAGCCAGGTGCAGAGCGGCCGCGGGTGGCGTCGGCGCTGGCCGCTGAGTTGCGGTCGATGGCGTCGTGGCTGGGACTGGCGGATGTGGTGGTCGGTGAGCGCGGCGATCTGGCAGACGGGCTACGCGCGGCTCTGCCCAGTGTGGAAGAAGCAATGCGGCTTAGGCAATCAATGGATTACGAACCGCCACTGACGAATTGAACCGCCCGAAATCGCGGTCGGCGGACCATAATTCGCGTACGCCGTGTGACCCGCATAAGGCGACGATTCGTGCGTCATGCACCAGCGGACCGGCCACCTTGCCCGCTTCGAGCAGTGTCTTGAGACGCTCCCAGTAACCCGGCGGCTCGCCGAGCAAAGACAGTGCGGGGGATGCGAGCCACGCATCGATTTGTTCGATCGCTTGGCCGGTAGTGCTGGGCGGATCGTAGATCCTGGGGTGTGTGCAGATGGCAAAGAACTCGTGCAGACATGGCCAGGGTATTGCCCAGGCGGACCGGCCTTCGGCAAGTGATTTCACCCGCTCGGCGGCCGCGGTGTGGAACTGGGCGTCGCGTCGATGCGCGTAGACCAGAATATTTGTGTCAACGGCGATCATGCCGGGTTGCCATAGACGCTGTCGCGGACCTTGTCCCACGATGCGTTACGGAACTCCGGTTGCAGGCCGCACCCGGAGACGCTGGCATCGGCAAGCACGAAAGAAGCGCCTGCCCGTTGCCGCTTGATGACGTCGCGTAGCCCGGTTTCGATCAACGCCCGCAACGTAGTACCTTCCCGGCGCGCGAGATCCTGAGCTTCTCGCAGCAACTCATCGGGAAGATTGACCGTCGTCTTCATATGGGCAACCATACCAACAAAGCCATACAGCCATATCTTCCGGTGCCTGCCATAGCCACGACACTGGCCCGCCGAACGGCCGGTCCTACTCTTGAGCCGCGGTCCAGTCGTAAGGCAGGAACTTGCCGTCGAACGTCACCACGACGCGGTCGCCGCCGGGATGCGGCTTGCGCTGAACATCGACACTGAAATTGATGGCACTCATGATGCCGTCGCCGAATTTCTCATGGATGAGCTCCTTGATGGCGCCTCCATAGACCTGGAGTGCCTCGTAGAAGCGGTAGATCGTCGGGTCGGTGGGTACCGCAGTCGGCAGGCCGCCGCGCATGGGAACCGCCGCCAACACCGGTATCGCCGCGTTGTCGAGCCCGAGCATCTCCACGACCACCTCGCCGGCCTCGACCGGAATCGGGTGTTGGCCGAGCAGGGCTGCGACCGTCCACACCACCGGCTTGTCGATGGCGTCGGCGAGCTCCTGCCAGCTGAGCCCCTTCGCCAGTCGCGCCGCGGTGATCTCGGCGGTGATCTCGTCTCTGGTCATGCGGTCCCTTCCTTGTGCACCGGTTTCGCACACTCGAGCCCCGCTCGGTTGAGCGTCAGGCGCAGTCGGCGCAGACCATCCGGTCGCCCGACCGCAGGGCCAGCCGGCTGTGATGCTGCACCAGGAAGCAACTCGAGCAGGTGAACTCGTCGGCCTGCTTGGGAATCACCCGGACGGTGAGCTCCTCACCCGACAGGTCGACGTCGGGTAGGTCGATCGAGTCGACCGGGTCGCCGTCGTCGACGTCGAGCACCGCCACATCGACCTGTCCGCGGCGCTTTGCAGCGATCGCCTCGAGCGACTCGTCGACCGCCTCGTCGCTGTCCTTCACGCGGGGTGCGTCGTAATCGGTTGCCATCAGTCACACTCCCTCTCAAGATCGGTCCTTGAGTAACACCGATTGAGAAGGGGTTTGTTCCCGCTGCGCCCGAGGCCGAAACCTGGTCCACGTTAGGGTGAGCCGTGGCCGAGACCACGCCTCTGCGCGTCCAACTGATCGCCAAGACCGAGTTCACCCCGCCGCCGGATGTGCCGTGGAGCACGGACGCCGACGGCGGGCCGGCACTCGTCGAATTCGCCGGTCGTGCGTGCTATCAGAGCTGGTCCAAGCCGAATCCGCGAACCGCCACAAACGCGGCCTACATCCGGCACATCATCGACGTCGGGCACTTCTCGGTGCTCGAGCACGCGTCGGTTTCCTTCTACATCACCGGGATTTCGCGGTCATGCACCCACGAGCTGATCCGCCACCGGCACTTCTCCTACTCCCAGCTGTCGCAGCGCTACGTCCCCGAGCGCGACGCTCAGGTGGTGGTGCCTCCGGGTATCGAGGACGACCCCGAGCTGACGGAGATCTTCGCCGCCGCCGCCGACGCCAGCCGATCCACCTACATCGAACTGCTCGACCGCCTCGAGGCCAAATTCGCCGATCAACCTAACGCGGTCCTTCGGCGCAAACAGGCACGCCAGGCCGCGCGGGCGGTCCTGCCGAACGCCACCGAGACCCGGATCGTCGTCACCGGCAACTACCGGGCATGGCGGCACTTCATCGCGATGCGGGCCAGTGAACACGCCGACGTGGAGATCCGCCGGCTGGCCATCGAATGCCTGCGCCGACTCGTCGATGTCGCACCGCAGGTATTCAGCGACTTCGAAATCTCTGCGCTGGCGGACGGCACCGAGGTCGCCACGTCCCCTCTGGCCACTGAAGCGTGACGGTAAGCGAGTAATCTGAGCCCCGTGAGCACCAGCGGAATCGACGTAACGGCCCAGTTGGGCACCGTGCTGACCGCAATGGTGACTCCGTTCAAGCCCGACGGCTCGCTGGATACCGACGCCGCGGCCAGGTTGGCGAATCGACTCGTCGACTCCGGGTGTGACGGTCTGGTGCTGTCGGGGACGACCGGTGAATCGCCGACGACCACCGACGAAGAGAAGCTTGCGCTGGTACGGGCCGTGCTCGAGGCCGTCGGCGACCGCGCGCGCATCGTCGCCGGCGTCGGTACGTACGACACTGCCCACAGTGTGCACGGAGCCAAGCTCGCGGCCGCCGAGGGTGCCCACGGGCTGTTGGCGGTGACGCCTTACTACTCGCGGCCGCCGCAGGCCGGCCTGGTTGCGCACTTCAATGCGATCGCCGATGCGACGGACCTGCCGGTCATCCTGTACGACATCCCGCCGCGGTCGGTCATCCCGATCATGTGGGACACCATGCGCAAGCTTGCCGAGCATCCCAACATCGTGGCCGTCAAGGATGCCAAGGGTGATCTGCATGGTGGCGGCCAGATCATCGGCGAAACCGGGTTGGCCTACTACTCCGGCGACGACGCGCTGAACCTGCCGTGGCTCGCGATGGGGGCCGTCGGCTTCGTCAGTGTCTGGGCTCATCTAGCCGCGAGCCAGCTGCGGGACATGTTGTCGGCCTTCCAGTCCGGCGATATCGCGACGGCCCGCAAGATCAACGTAACGCTGGGGCCGTTGAGCGACGCTCAGGCACGTCTCGGTGGGGTGACGCTGTCGAAGGCGGGTCTGCGGCTGCAGGGCTTCGAGGCCGGTGACCCGAGGCTGCCGCAGATGCCCGCCACGGCCGAACAACTCGACGCGCTGGCCGCCGATATGCGGGCGGCCGCGGTGCTGCGGTAGTGAACGAAGAACTCAACCCACCGGGGCCACTGGCTCCCGGCGCATTGCGGGTCACCGCGCTCGGCGGAATCAGCGAAATCGGCCGTAACATGACCGTTTTCGAGCATCTCGGCCGGTTCCTGATAGTCGACTGCGGTGTGTTGTTCCCGACGCACGACGAGCCCGGCGTCGATCTGATTCTGCCCGACCTGCGCCTCATCCAGGACCGCCTCGACGACGTGGAAGCCCTGGTGCTCACCCATGCGCACGAGGACCACATCGGTGCCATCCCCTTCCTGCTGAAGCTGCGACACGACATCCCGGTGGTCGGTTCGAAGTTCACGCTCGCGCTGGTTGCCGAGAAGTGTCGTGAACACCGGATCAAGCCGGTGTTCATCGAAGTCGACGAGGGCCAGAGCTCCAGACACGGCGTGTTCGAATGCGAATACTTCGCGGTCAACCACTCGATACCCGGTTGTCTGGCGATCGCCATACACACCGGCGCCGGCACCGTGCTGCACACCGGGGACATCAAGCTCGACCAGTCCCCGCCCGACGGCAAGCCCACCGATCTGCCAGGCATGTCACGACTGGGCGATGCTGGAGTGGACCTTTTCCTGTGCGACTCCACCAACGCCGAGATTCCCGGTGTCGGACCGTCGGAAAGCGAGATCGGGCCGAACATGCACCGGCTGATCCGCAGCGCTCAGGGACGCGTCATCGTGGCCTGCTTCGCATCGAACGTCGGTCGCGTGCAACAGATCATCGACGCCTCGGTGGCGCTCGGCCGCAAGGTGGCATTTGTCGGCCGGTCGATGGTCCGCAACATGGGAATCGCCAAGGAGCTTGGCTACCTGACGCTGACCAACGATGACGACATCATCGACATCGGCGCCGCGGAGATGATGGCGCCCGAGCGGGTCGTGCTCGTCACCACGGGAACCCAAGGCGAGCCGATGGCGGCGCTGTCGCGGATGTCGCGGGGTGAGCATCGCAGCATCACCCTGACGGCGGGCGACCTCATCATCATGTCGTCGTCACAGATACCCGGCAACGAGGAAGCGATCTTCGGTGTGCTCGACGCGCTGGCCAAGATCGGCGCCCGTGTCGTCACAAATGCACAAGTGCGCGTTCATGTTTCGGGCCACGCATATGCCGGTGAGTTGCTCTTCCTCTACAACGGCGTGCGACCGCGCAATGTGATGCCCGTCCACGGCACCTGGCGGATGCTGCGAGCCAACGCGGGTCTCGCGGCGCGCACCGGCGTTCCCGAGGACAACATCGTGCTGGCCGAGAACGGTGTCAGCGTCGATCTGGTGGCGGGTCGAGCATCGATCGCCGGTGCGGTACCGACGGGCAAGATGTTTGTCGACGGTCTGGTCACCGGGGATGTGGGCGACGCCGTGGTCGGTGACCGGCTCACGCTCTCTTCGGGATTCATCGGTATCACCGTCGTGGTCCAGCGTGGTACCGGCAAGCCCGCGGCACCGCCGCATCTACACTCGCGCGGATTCAGCGAGGACCCAAAGGCGCTGGAGCCTGCCTGCCGCAAAGTCGACGAGGCGCTCGAAGCGCTTGTCGCGGAACGGGTGACCGACGTCAACCGCATCGCCCAGGCCGCGCGGCGAGCCGTCGGCAAGTGGGTGGGGGAGACCTACCGCCGTCAGCCGATGATCGTGCCGACGGTCATCGAGGTGTAGCGTCAGCGCTTGTTGATGTAGCCAGCGTCGACGGGCAGCGTCACACCGGTGATGTAGCGCGCGGCGTCTGAGACCAGGAACGCGACCGCGTTGGCGATGTCGTCGGGGTCGAGGGTTTCGACCGGCAGCGCGTTGCCCATGTCGATGGGCTTGCCGGTCTGCGTGACGACCTCGTCGAGCCACCGCTGGATGAACTCGTTGTTGATCATCGGCGTATCGACGCCCGCCGGGTGTATCGAGTTGACCCGAATATTGTGCGGCGCAAGCAGGTTCGCGTAGACCCGCATCAGCCCGACGATACCGTGCTTTGCGGCGGCGTAGCCGATCGAGCCGGAATCGTCGCTTCCGCCGCCGACGAGGCCCATCACCGAACTGATCAGCACCACCGCGCCGCCGCCGCGCTCGGTCAGCGGCTGGCGGCTCACCTCGATCGTATGGAAGACGCCGGTCAGGTTGACGTCGATCACGTCACGCCAACCGGTCTCGCCTGACTTCATCGGTGCGATTCCGGCGTTGGCGATCATGATGTCGAGCCCGCCGAACTCGTCGAGGCCCGCCTGCAGCGCGCCTTGCAACGACTCGTGGTCGCGAACGTCGGCCTGGTGAGCCACTATTCGCGCGCCGGTGTCCTCGACGAGCTTCACTGTCTCGGCCAGCTCATCCGCCGTCGCAAGGGGGTACGGGACCGACGCGATCTGCTCGCAGATGTCGACCGCGATGATGTCGGCGCCATCGGACGCCAGCTTGACGGCTTCTGCCCGTCCCTGGCCCCTGGCCGCGCCGGTGATGAAGGCGACCTTGCCGTCGAGCGGAGCCATCAGGGACGCAGTGCTCCCTTGCTCGGATCACCGGCGACGACCGGTTGCAGCATCTTGATGTCAGGTGAGCCGTCGAGGTGCTCGCCTACCGTGCCGAACAGCGTCGCGACCGCGGGCGACTTGCTGTGCTCCTGCAGCGCATCGGCGTCGGCCCACTGCTCGACGAAGATGAACGTCCCGTCGGCCTCATGCAGCGAGTACAGATCGCACCCGGGTTCGGAGTGCACCGCCTCCATGGCCTTCTTGCACGCCTCTCGAACGGTGTCGACGGACTCGGGCTTGGCTTTCATGGTGGCGATGATGGTGACGGGCATGGCGATGAACTCCTCGGTGCGGGGTGGCCGGACGGGAAACACCCTACTCAGCGAACCTAACTAAATTTTTGGATACCCATCTGTGACCTGTGTGGCAGATGGTGGTTCTGGGGCTCAAGGGACTAGGCTTACAGGCATGCCTAGTAAGACCGCCGCCCGCTCTGGGAACCGTTCGAGCAGGTCAAAGGCCGGTTCGCGATCGGGCAGCCGGACGGCGCCCCGTCGTAAACCGGCGCCGCGCCGGACCACGTCGCCGATCTCGTCGGCCGGCGCCACGGTAGGCCGTGGGGTGCGGGCGGGGTGGCTGATGCTGGCCAAGGGTGCCGGCAGCACCGCGCGTTCGGTCGGTCGTGCCCGCGATCTCGAACCCGGCCATCGCCGCGACGGCATCGCGCTTGCGCTGCTCGGTCTCGCCGTCGTCGTCGCGGCGAGTTCGTGGTTCGGCGCCGCTCGGCCGGTGGGCGAATGGCTCGACACCTTCCTGCGGACGTTGATCGGCGCTGCCGTCGTGCTCGTTCCGCTTGCGGTGGCGGCCGTCGGCGTCACGCTCATGCGCACCGAACCGGACCCGGACGCCAGGCCGAGGCTGATTCTCGGCTCGACGATGATCGCGTTGCCTGCCCTCGGGTTGTGGCACCTGTGGGCCGGCTCCCCCCAGGCTCCAGCCGACCGGCAACACGCCGCGGGCTTCTTCGGCTTCGCGATCGGCGGTCCGCTCTCAGACGGGCTGACACCGTGGATCGCCGCGCCACTGTTGTTCATCGGTGTGCTGTTCGGTGTCCTGCTGGTGACCGGGACCACGATCCGCGAAGTGCCGTCGACGGTGCGGGCGATGTTCTCCGCGCGGGGCTTCGGCGATTATGACTATGACTACGACGATTACGACGACGAGGACACGGCCGTCATCGCGGAGCGCGAGGACTTCTCCGACGGGTATTACGACGACTCATTCCCGCCCGGCGACGATGCGGCGCGCGCGTGGCCCACCGGCACGCCCATGGAGAACTATCCCATCGAGGACGAGGCGCCGACGGTTCCCGAGCCAACCGCCAAGTCCCGCAAGAAGAAGCCGGCCAGACAGCAGAGTCTGTCGCTGGACCGCGTGGTCGACGGACCGTACGCGCTGCCGCCACTCGATCTGCTGATCGCCGGCGATCCGCCCAAACGCCGCAGCGCGGGCAATGACCGGATGATCGAGGCCATCAGCGAGGTGCTGGACCAATTCAAGGTCAATGCTTCGGTCACGGGTTGCACCCGCGGCCCGACCGTCACCCGGTACGAGGTCGAACTCGGCCCGGGCGTCAAGGTCGAGAAGATCACTGCGCTGCAACGCAATATCGCCTACGCGGTCGCGACCGAGAGCGTACGGATGCTCGCGCCGATCCCCGGCAAGTCCGCGGTCGGCATCGAGGTACCCAACGTGGACCGGGAGATGGTGCGCCTGGCCGACGTGCTCACCGATCCGACCACCCGCGGCGATCACCACCCGTTGGTCATCGGCTTGGGCAAAGACATTGAGGGTGAGTACATCTCGGCCAACCTCGCCAAGATGCCGCACCTGCTGGTGGCCGGGTCGACCGGGTCCGGCAAGTCGAGTTTCGTGAACTCGATGCTGGTGTCTCTACTGGTGCGGGCCACGCCCGAGGAGGTCAGGATGATCCTGATCGACCCGAAGATGGTGGAACTCACGCCCTACGAGGGGATTCCGCATCTGATCACGCCGATCATCACCCAGCCGAAGAAGGCCGCCGCCGCGCTGGCGTGGCTGGTGGAGGAGATGGAGCAGCGCTACCAGGACATGCAGGCGTCGCGGGTGCGCCACATCGACGACTTCAACAAGAAGGTGCGCTCCGGTGAGATCACCGCACCGTTGGGCAGCCAGCGCGAGTACAAGCCGTACCCGTATGTCGTCGCCATCGTCGACGAGTTGGCCGACCTGATGATGACCGCGCCCCGCGACGTCGAGGACGCGATCGTGCGCATCACGCAGAAGGCCCGCGCCGCAGGTATCCATCTGGTGCTGGCCACGCAGCGGCCGTCGGTGGACGTCGTCACCGGCCTGATCAAGACCAACGTGCCGTCGCGGCTGGCGTTCGCCACGTCGTCGCTGACCGACAGCCGCGTCATCCTCGACCAGCAGGGCGCCGAGAAGCTGATCGGCATGGGCGATGGGCTGTTCCTGCCGATGGGCGCGAACAAGCCGCGTCGACTGCAGGGCGCGTTCATCACCGACGAGGAGATCCACGCCGTCGTCGAGGCCACCAAGGCGCAGGCCGAGCCCGAGTACACCGAGGGTGTCACGACCGCGAAGACCACCAGTGAGCGCACCGACGTGGATCCCGACATCGGCGACGACATGGATGTCTTCCTGCAGGCGGTCGAACTCGTGGTGTCCAGCCAGTTCGGATCCACCTCGATGTTGCAGCGCAAACTGCGGGTCGGGTTCGCCAAGGCGGGCCGGCTGATGGACTTGATGGAGACGCGCAACATCGTCGGGCCGAGCGAGGGCTCCAAGGCGCGCGAGGTGCTCGTCAAACCCGACGAGCTGGCGGCGACGCTCGCGTCGATCCGCGGTTCGGACACCGGCAGCGACGACGAGTCCGAGTGATTTCGGTGTAGTTAGTTGCGGCGAAGGCAACCAACTACACCCAAATCGCTACAGAGTCAACAGCATTCGCGTGTTGCCGAGGATGTTGGGTTTGACGAAGGACAGGTCGAGGAACTCCGCGACACCGGTGTCATACGAACGGCACATCTCCTCGTAGACCTCAGCGGTGACCGGGGTACCGTCGATCTCCTTGAACCCGTGTTTGGTGAAGAACTCGACTTCGAAGGTGAGCACGAAGATGCGCTCGAGGTGCAATTCGCGGGCCACGTCGAGCAGCCGATCGACGATCGCATGCCCGACGCCGTGGCCCCTGACCTTCGGGTGCACAGCGACGGTGCGCACCTCGCCAAGGTCGGACCACAGCACGTGCAGCGCGCCACACCCGATCAGTTCGCCGTCTCTCTCGGCGACCCAGAACTCCTGTACGGCTTCGTAGAGCGTCACCAGATTCTTCTCCAGCAGGATCTTGCCGGAGTAGATGTCGACCAGAGCCTTGATGGCGGGGACATCCGAGGTTCGCGCACGCCGCACGACGACCTCGCAGGATTCTGCGCTCACAGGTGGAGAGTATCCGTTTGAGCAACCGATATTCTGTTGCGGTGCCGGGCCAACCCCATACAGATCCGCTGGCTCCGCGCGCCCGCGTAGCGAACATCGCGAACGTGCTCACCGGCGTGCGGATGGCGTTGGTTCCCGTTTTCCTGGTGGTGCTCTTCGTCGGTGATGGCCATGAAACCTTCTGGCGCATAGCGGCATTCGTGGTGTTCAGCGTCGCCGTGATCACCGACCGATTCGACGGGGCGCTGGCCCGCAGCTATGGCATGGTGACCGAATTCGGCACACTGGCCGATCCGATCGCCGACAAGGCCCTCATCGGTGCGGCGCTGATCGGGCTTTCGATACTGGGCGACCTTCCGTGGTGGATCACGGCGGTGATCCTGATTCGCGAGATCGGCATCACCGTGTTGCGGTTCGCCGTGCTGCGGTTCGGGGTGATCCCCGCCAGTCGGGGCGGCAAGCTCAAGACCCTGGTGCAGGCCGTGGCGATCGGCCTGTTCGTGCTGCCGCTGTCGGGTGCGTGGCTGTCTTCGGCCTGGGTGATCATGTGGGCGGCGCTGGTCCTGACGGTGGTGACCGGCGTCGACTACGTCGTCTCCGCGATCAAGGACTCCAAGGGCCGACCCGCTGATCGGTGACCCGCGCACCGGTCGCGGCCCCGCCGATCGCAGCAAGACGACTGTGGTTCAACAGTGATCTGCGCCATCCGGGAACCAACCGCCCCGCATGCGGCGTTGCCCTAGTACACCGCCCTTTACAAGGCCCAGCCACTGACTCCGGAGGGAGAGCACGATGACGGCATTGCTTCGCGAGGTGATCGGCGACGTGCTGCGTCGGGCCCGCGTCGACCAGGGGCGCACCCTGCGCGAGGTATCCGATACCGCGCGGGTCAGCCTGGGCTATCTCTCCGAGGTCGAACGCGGGCGCAAGGAAGCCTCGAGCGAACTGCTCGGCGCGATCTGCGGCGCTCTCGACATTCCGCTGTCCCGGGTGCTTTCCGACGCCGGTCTGGAGATGGAGCGCGAGGAGCGTGCCGCGTTCGCCGGGGCAGCCAACATCGACGCCACCACCAAGGTGGTCATCCCGCAGGTCGTGTCGATGGCGGTCGCCTGAGCCCGGTCGGACACTGAGTGGGTGTGGCGATGCGCGCTGACCCGATAGATTGGGCAGCACGGTAAGCCGGGCGGCGAGTCCGAGACAACGACACGAAGGCGGAGTGAACTGACATGGCCAATCCGTTCGTCAAGGCGTGGAAGTACCTCATGGCGCTGTTCAGCTCGAAGGTCGACGAGTACGCCGACCCGAAAGTGCAGATCCAGCAGGCCATCGAGGAGGCTCAGCGCCAGCACCAGGCGTTGACGCAGCAGGCCGCCCAGGTGATCGGAAACCAGCGCCAGCTGGAGATGCGGCTCAACCGCCAACTCGCCGACATCGAGAAGCTGCAGGTCAATGTCCGCCAAGCGCTGACGCTGGCCGATCAGGCCGTTGCCTCCGGCGATGCCGCCAAGGCAACCGAGTACAACAACGCCGCCGAGGCGTTCGCCGCGCAGCTGGTGACCGCCGAGCAGAGCGTGGAGGACCTCAAGGCCCTGCACGATCAGGCGCTCAACGCGGCCGGCCAGGCCAAGAAGGCCGTCGAGCAGAACGCGATGATGCTGCAGCAGAAGATCGCCGAGCGCACCAAGCTGCTGTCCCAGCTCGAACAGGCCAAGATGCAGGAGCAGGTCAGCTCGTCGCTGCGGTCGATGAGCGAGTTGGCCGCGCCGGGCACCACGCCCAGCCTCGACGAGGTGCGTCAGAAGATCGAACGCCGCTACGCCAACGCGATGGGCGAGGCCGAGCTCGCGCAGAACTCGGTGCAGGGCCGGATGCTGGAGGTCCAGCAGGCGAGCGTGCAGATGGCCGGGCACTCGCGGTTGGAGCAGATCCGCGCCTCGATGCGCGGTGAGCAATTGCCTGCGGGCGGCAATGCCGCGGCCCAGCCCGCGACCCCGGCGGCCAATCCGCAGCAGGCCACGCCGGAAAATCCGCTGTCCCAATAACCGAGGTCACCAGTGAGTTCGCGAACGAGTCGACCGGAGCCGTGGCGCTCGCTGGTGCAGCGTGGTTTCCAGAACGGAATCGACACCGCCGCCGAGTGGTCCGACGTGCTGGCCGCCAAGCTGAACGCCGCCGCGGATCCGCGCGCGAAGTTGCTGCGCAAGCGGCGCTGGGCGCTGCGGCTCACCCTGCTCTTCACGGTTTCCTGTGTGTTCTGGATCGGCGTGACGGGATTGGTGGCGGCGTGGGACACGCCCGCTTGGGCGCTGCTCATCCCATCTCCGATCGCGGTCGGTGCGGCGTTTCTGGCCACGCTGGCATTCCTGCGGTACCGGTGGCTGCGACGCGAGCCGTTGCCGCCGCCGCGATCCCGCGCCACCCGTCGGCTTCCACCGTGGGGGTCGGCCGCCCGTCAGCCGATGGCAGCACTGGCGGCCTCTGAACGCGGATTGTTCTCACTGCTGGGCGTGATGGAGCGCGGACGGATGCTGCCGGCCGACGAGCTTCGCGAGTTGACCGCCGCGGCCAATCAGACCGCAGTGACCATGGCCGCGACCGCGAATGAAGTGGTGTCGATGGAGCGGGCCATCCGGTCGACGCCGCAATCACGCGCCCATCTGACACCCACCATCGCGGCGTTCAGTGCGCAACTCGATCACGGCGCGCGGCAGTACAACGAAATGGTCGGCGCCGCAGCCCAACTGGTGTCCGCGGCAAACGCCGGATCCACCTCTACCTCGCCGATGTGGCAACAGCGCTACCGCGACGAGTTGACCAATGCCACCGACCGCCTGCTCGGCTGGGCCCAGGCGTTCGACGAACTTGGCCACGTCCGCGGCGCGTAACGGCTGAACTACATCGTGGGGCGCAGGGCCGGGAACACCGTCGCGGCGATTCCCCGCAGGATGGCCTTCCCGAAATCCACATAGTCGAAGTAATCGCGCCACAACGTGATTCGGCCGGCATGCACCTCGAAGACCCCGCACACCCAGAACTGCAGACGCACCGGCCCGAGCACAAGCGCATCGGTGCGTTCGGTCAGCACGCTGTTGCCGTCGCCGGCGATGCGATGGATCTTCACCTCGAAACCGAAGCGGCCCTCGCCACGCCGCATCACGCCGATGATGCGTTCGCGACCGCGGATCGTGGGGAGCCCGACGTTCTGCCATTCGGTGTTGTCGGCGAGCAAGCTGTCGGCAGTCGCGAAATCCTCGTCCTGCAGGGCGTAGAGGAAGGTCTCCACCGCTCGGATGTTGTCGACGTCGGTTCTCAGTCCGGAAGCCTGGTCGGTCATGGGCCCAGCCTAGTGCCGAGTCGCTGTGGCAGGGTAGGCCCAATGCGCGTCGCGGTTGTCGCCGGACCGGATCCGGGGCACGCCTTCCCGGCGATCGCACTGTGCCTTCGCTTTCTGGCCAATGGGGATTCGCCCATGCTGCTCACCGGTGTGGAATGGCTGGACACCGCTCACGGCGCCGGGCTGCCCGCCGTCGAACTGCTCGGGCTGGACCCGACCGACAGCGACGACGATGCAGACGCCGGTGCGAAGATCCACCGGCGCGGCGCCCGGATGGCGGTGCTCAACGCGCCGCAGCTGGGCGAGATCGCACCGGATCTGGTGGTCTCCGACGTCATCACCACGGCCGGCGGGTTGTGCGCCGAACTTCTCGAGCTGCCGTGGGTGGAGTTGAACCCGCATCCGCTGTACCGGCCGTCGAAAGGACTGCCGCCGATCGGCACCGGGTTGGCGCCGGGGGTGGGTGTCCGCGGCCGGTTGCGCGACGCGGTGCTGCGTACGCTTTCGGCCCGGTCGTGGCGGGAAGGCGTTCGCCAGCGCGCGGCCGCGCGGGCCGAGATCGGATTGCCGGCAACCGATCCCGGTCCACGCCGAAGGCTGATCGCCACCCTGCCCGCACTCGAGGTGCCGCGGCCCGACTGGCCGGCCGAAGCCGTGGTGGTGGGTCCACTGCACTTCGAGCCGACGTCGACGACGCTGGACATCCCGGCGGGTACCGGTCCCGTGGTGGTCGTCGCGCCGTCCACCGCCACCACCGGCGCCGGCGGCCTGGCCGAGGTTGCGCTGGAGGCACTGACGCCGGGACCGGTGTTGCCGCCGGGATCGCGGGTGGTGGTGTCGCGCCTCGGCGGCACGGACGTCGCGGTGCCGCCGTGGGCGGTCATCGGGCTGGGTAGACAGGACGAACTGCTGTCGCACGCCGATCTGGTGATCTGCGGCGGGGGACACGGCATGGTCGCCAAGACGCTGCTGGCCGGGGTGCCGATGGTGGTGGTGCCGGGCGGCGGCGACCAGTGGGAGATTGCGAATCGTGTTGTGCGGCAGGGCAGCGCGCAACTCGTGCGTCCTCTCAGCCCGGACGCGCTGGCGCGGGCGGTGCGCGAGGTGCTGGCCGAACCCGGCTACCGGGACGCAGCGCGGCGGGCCGGAGCGACGGTTGCCGACGTCGAAGATCCGGTACGGGTGTGCCATGAAGCTCTGATGTCTTCCGCGTAGTTTGGGCTCGTGCGGTTGACGGAATTCCATGAACTCGTCGAGGGACAGTTCGGTCCGGTGCGCGGTGCGTCGCTGCTCGTCGATCACGTGTTGAGCGGATACGGGGGGCGGACCGCCGCGCAGGCCATCGAGGACGGCGTCGACCCGCGGGACGTCTGGCGCGCGCTGTGCTCGGACTTCGACGTCCCGCGCGATCAGTGGTGACTTCTCATACGCGAGCAGACGCAAACTGCCCGCGACACGCCGCCGGAGCGGACATTACGGGTCTGCTCGCCCTTTGACCGGGGCGACACGGCGCGCCTCCTTGCCATCGAACACACGTTCGCTACTGTGGGCAGTGTTCGACGGCTAGATGCTGGTCAGGCCGACTTGTCGGTGGCTGCCTCTAGCGTCACGGCCAACTGATCGAAACCCGATCACCGAACAGCTAGACATCCGAAGGACGGAGACCACCATGGCGCAGGCACCCGACCGCGAGAAGGCCCTCGAGCTGGCACTCGCGCAGATTGAGAAGAGTCACGGCAAGGGCTCGGTGATGCGGCTCGGCGAAGAGGTCCGCCAGCCGATCTCGGTGATCCCGACCGGGTCCATCGCCCTGGACGTGGCGCTCGGCATCGGCGGACTGCCGCGGGGCCGGGTGGTCGAGATCTACGGCCCGGAATCCTCGGGTAAGACCACCGTCGCGTTGCACGCGGTGGCCAACGCCCAGGCCGCAGGCGGCATCGCGGCGTTCATCGACGCGGAACATGCGCTGGATCCGGAGTACGCCAAGAAGCTCGGCGTGGACACCGACGCGCTGCTGGTGAGCCAGCCCGACACTGGTGAGCAGGCGCTCGAGATCGCCGACATGCTGATCCGATCCGGCGCGCTGGACATTTTGGTCATCGACTCGGTGGCCGCGTTGGTGCCACGGGCGGAGATCGAAGGCGAGATGGGCGACAGCCACGTCGGACTTCAGGCCCGGCTGATGAGCCAGGCACTGCGCAAAATGACCGGCGCACTGAACAATTCGGGTACCACCGCGATCTTCATCAACCAGCTCCGCGAAAAGATCGGTGTGATGTTCGGATGTTTCAACTACAGCACTCGCGTTCAGTTGGCCGACGGGATGACCGAGAAGATCGGCAAGATCGTCAACCAGAAAATGGACGTCGAGGTGTTGTCCTACGATCCGGATACCGACCGAGTCGTTCCGCGTAAGGTGGTGAACTGGTTCAACAACGGTCCCGCCGAGCAGTTCCTGCAGTTCACTGTCGAGAAGTCGGGCGGAAACGGTAAGTCCCAATTCGCTGCCACGCCTAACCACCTCATCCGGACTCCAGGCGGATGGACCGAGGCAGGCGACCTGATTGCCGGCGACCGGGTGATGGCTACCGAACCGCATCGACTCAGCGATCAGCAGTTTCAGGTCGTGCTCGGTTCCCTGATGGGTGACGGCAACCTGTCGCCCAACCGGCGAGACCGCAACGGCGTGCGATTCCGGCTCGGACACGGCGCCAAGCAGATTGGCTACCTGGAGTGGAAGACGGCGCTCATGGGTAACATCGCTCACTCGCTACGTGAAAACGACAGGGGCGCACGGTTCGTCGACTTCACCCCGCTGCCTGAGTTGGGAGAGTTGCAGCGCGCGATGTACCTGGGCGACGGCAAGAAGTTCCTGTCCGAGGAGTATCTGAAGGCGCTCACGCCGCTGGCTCTTGCGATCTGGTACATGGACGACGGCTCGTTCACCGTTCGGTCCAAGGGACTGCAACAGCGAACCGAAGGCGGCAGCGGCCGTATCGAGTTCTGCGTGGAAGCGATGAGTGAAGGGTCGCAAGTGCGGCTCCGCGATTATCTGCGCGATACCCATGGCCTGGACGTGCGGTTGCGCAAGTCGGGTGCCACGGGTAGGGCGGTAATGGTCTTTTCGACAGCCGCTAGTGCGAAGTTCCAGGAAATGGTGGCGCCATATATGGCGCCGTCGATGGAGTACAAACTGCTCCCGCGGTTCCGTGGGCTCGGCACGGTTACGCCGCAATTCGTGGAGCCGTCCCAGCGCCTGGTGCCTGCCCGGGTGCTCGACGTTCATGTCAAGCCGCATACCCGTTCAATGAACCGATTCGACATCGAGGTCGAGGGCAATCACAACTACTTCGTCGACGGCGTGATGGTGCACAATTCTCCTGAAACGACAACGGGCGGAAAGGCTTTGAAGTTCTACGCCTCAGTCCGCTTGGATGTCAGGCGAATCGAAACGCTCAAGGACGGCACTGACGCGGTCGGTAACCGCACCCGCGTCAAGGTCGTCAAGAACAAAGTTTCGCCGCCCTTCAAACAGGCTGAGTTTGACATCCTGTATGGCAAGGGGATCAGCAAGGAAGGCTCGCTCATCGACATGGGTGTCGAGCAGGGCTTCATCCGCAAGTCCGGGTCGTGGTTCACCTACGAAGGCGAGCAGTTGGGTCAAGGCAAGGAGAACGCCCGCAACTTCCTGCTCGAGAACACCGACGTGGCCAACGAGATCGAGAAGAAGATCAAAGAGAAGCTCGGCATTGGCGCCGTGATCACCGATGACGAAGTCCTGCCCGCCCCCGTCGACTTCTGAGGTCACGCGCGAGGAGCAGGCGCACAACCTGTGTCTGCGCCTGCTCACCGCGCGGGCCCGCACTCGGGCCGAACTCGAAGAAAAGCTGGCCAAACGGGGGTACCCCGACGACGTCAGCGCCCGCGTGCTCGAGCGGCTCACCCAGGTCGGCCTCATCGATGATGCCGACTTCGCCGAACAGTGGGTCCGCTCCCGTCAGCTGAACGCGGGTAAAGGCAAGCGTGCCTTGGCCGCTGAGCTTAGGACGAAGGGCGTGGACAACGACGTGATCGACGCGGCCCTCGCTGACATCGACGCCGATGCCGAACGGTCACGGGCCGAACAACTGGTCGCCGACAAGCTCCGCCGCGAAAAGCTCGACCACGACGGCGACGACGTCAAGGTCACCCGCCGCCTGGTCGGCATGCTTGCGCGCCGTGGCTACAGTCAGTCGATGGCGTTCGACGTCGTCAAAATCGCGTTGGCCAGCGAGCGGGAACGCCGAAGGGTGTAGTTCGCGTCGCAGCCCGCCTAGGGGCTGATCCCTGACGACAAGGTGTGTGACCGTGAAGCCATGCGGCTGACCAACGACTGCTATCTGGTGACATTGCGGTTCAACTCGGGCGAAGAGCACTACTTTCGCGACGGACAGCGGTGGACGAAGGTCACCACACGTGGCCGCAGGATGCCCGCGACTGCCGAACAAGTGATGAACCATCTGCTGCCCGCACTCGCCGGCGTGAAGCCCGGCATCGAGGTAACCGTCGAGCACCGCGATCTCGACCACGCCGCAGCCGAAGCTCTGGATCGGTTGCGGACGGCCAACGGGTAACTTGCGATCATGCAGTTGTCTGTCAAGCTGGCACCCACCTTCGACTATGCCGTCCTCGAGCGGTTCTGGCGGACGGCTGACGAACTCGGGTTCCCGGCCGTGTGGAACTACGACCACTTCTATGGACTCGTCGACCCGACGACGCCCACCCTCGAAGGCTGGACCAGCCTCGCCGCGATGGCCGTCGTGGTGCGGCGCGCACGAGTGGGCTGCCTGGTCACCGGCGTCACCTACCGCAACCCGGCAGTGCTGGCGAAAATGGCCGTGACCGTCGACCACATCTCCGGTGGGCGGATGGACTTCGGTCTCGGCGCCGGCTGGCACGAGGACGAACACCGTGGCTACGGCATCGACTTCCCGTCGCCGGGGCAACGCGTCGCGATGGTGGACGAAGCGCTGACCGTCATCCGCCGGCTGTGGACCGAGGAGGCCGTCGACTTCACCGGCCGCTTCTTCACGCTCCGCCAAGCGCGCTGCGACCCGAAACCGGTCCAGCGTCCGCATCCGCCGATCGTGGTTGGCGCGTCGCAGCCCAAGATGCTCAGCGTCGCCGCCCGGCATGCCGACGAGTGGAACATGCCGAGCACCGGTCCGCAGGAGTGGGCGGCGGCCAGTAGCCGCCTCGACGCCGCCTGCGAGGCCGAATGCCGCGATCCGTCCTCGATCCGTCGAGGTGTGCAGCTGTTCCTGCACCCGAACCAACCGGATCAGGTCGATGGCCAGCTCGACTCCATCGCTGAGTACGCGCGGCTCGGCTGTCAGCATGTCGTGCTGTCCTTCTATCAGCCGCCCGACGACTCGCTGCTGCGCCGATGCGCGGAGCTGATCTAGCGGTCCGAAAGTCCTGACATCACACGGCTTTTGCGCCGGGCGCGCCTTCCTGCTCGACCGCCTCCGTGTCAAGGGGCGCCGGACCGCGATGCGACCGCCGCATTCGCGCTTCCACCGCCGTGGCCACCGAGGACAGCGTGAAATTGACACTGATCATCAACACGGCCACCACAATCAGCGCCGGCAGCAGATTGCTGTATGCCGTACCCATCTGCACACCCTGGCGCACCAATTCGAGGAACGTGATGATGTAACCGATCGCGGTGTCCTTGAGCACCACAACGAGTTGCGAGATCAGCACCGGCAGCATGGACGTGATCGCTTGCGGCAACAAGATGGAGCGCATCGTCTGACCCCACGTCAAGCCAAGCGCGAAGGCCGCCTCGGACTGTCCGCGGGGAAGCGCGTGGACGCCGGCCCGAACGATTTCGGCTATGACGGCGCCGTTGTACAGAGTGAGCCCAGTGATGACGGCGGCGAGCGCCAGGTGCTTGGACGGAAACATGTCGTAGGCCGCGTAGAGCGCGAACGCGAACAGCATCATGATCAGCACCGGCACCGCACGGAAGAACTCGACGATCACCGCACACACCCAGCGAATCAGGCTGTGCGTCGAAAGTCGGCCTACGCCAAGCACGAATCCGAGGGCCAAAGCCAACACGATCGACACCGCGGCAGCCGTCAACGTGCCCTGCACGCCGGGCAGCACGTAAGTCCTCCACAGGTCGGCCGTCAGGAACGGTCTCCATTTCGCAACGGTGAGCTGGTCCTTGGCGGCCATCTGAATCAACACCGCCAGCAGCACCAACGCGGTGACCAGGACGACAAGAGCCGTCACCACCCAGTTTCGGATCCGTGCCCGGGGACCGGGCGCGTCGAAAAGAACCGATGCCGAGCTCATCTGGTGACCGCCATCCGCTTACCCAGCCATCCGAAGAACAAGCCGGTCGGCAGCGTCAGGATGACGAAACCGGCGGCGAAGATGGTTCCGACGGTCAGGATCGCCGCGGTGTTCTCGATCATCTCCTTCATCAACAACGCGGCCTCGGCCACCCCAATCGCCGCGGCGATTGTCGTGTTCTTGGTCAACGCGATCAACACCGACCCGAGCGGGATGATGACCGCGCGAAAAGCCTGTGGCAGCAGGATAAGCCGCAAATTCTGTCCGAACGTCAGACCCAGTGACCGCGCCGCCTCGGCCTGGCCCAGCGGCACGGTGTTCACCCCGGAACGCACCGTTTCGCACACGAACGCGGCGGTGTACAACGCCAGTCCGAGAACCGCCAACCGAAAGTTGCTGTCCTCGATCGACGTCAGCGATTCGGGATCCACCAGCGTGATCCCCATGGTGTCCGCCAGCCCGAACGAGCAGAACAGGATGACCAGCGTCAGCGGGGTATTACGCACCACGTTGACGTATGTCGTTCCGAGCCAGCGAAGCACCGGTACCGGCGCCAGCCGCATCGCCGCCAGCACCGTGCCCAGCACCAGCGCCCCGATACCGGAGTAGACCGTCAGCTGAATCGTCGTCCAGAACGCCTCGACGATCTGGCCGACCGGGTAGCCGGGGAGAACCTCCACCTCACCTCCTCCGAGGGCGGAGGCCTGTCATCTCTGGGTGATCTGCGGCGGTTGCGGGGCGGGAATGCCGGCCGCGCCGAGGTTTTCGTCCCACGCCTTCTTCCAGGAGCCGTCCTGCTCCATCTTGGCGAGTGCGTCGTTGATCTGCGTCAACAGTTCGGAATCACCCTTCTTCAAACCGATTCCGTAGCGTTCCTCGGAGAACGTGCCACCGACGACCTTGAAGACGCCCGGGCTCTGAGCCGCGTAACCCGCGAGGATCACCTCGTCGGTGGTCACCGCGTCGATGCGACCGTTCTTCAACGCTTCGATGCACGCCGAGTACGTGTCGTACTGCTGCAGCTGAACGCCGGGAAACTTGTCCTTGATCCGTTGCGCCGGTGTCGATCCCGACACCGAGCACAGCTTCTTGTTGTTCTCCAGCGACGCCTCGCCGGTGATGTCGGTGTTGTCCTCGCGCACCAGCAGGCTCTGTCCGGTGACCAGGTACGGCCCCGCGAAGTCAACCTTCTCCTCACGGGCATCGGTGATCGAGTAGGTCGCGACGATGAACTTCACCTGGCCGTTTTGGATCAGCGTCTCGCGTTGTCCGGACGGTGCTTCTTTCCACTCGATCTTGTCCTCGCCGTAGCCGAGTCGCTGGGCGACATACTTGGCCACGTCCACGTCGAAGCCGCTCATGGTGCCGTCGGGATTCTTGAGTCCCAGGCCGGGCTGATCGAACTTGGTGCCGATGACGATCGTGTCGCCGTCGCCCCCGCCTCCGCATGCCGTCGCCGCCAGCGGCAGCGCGACGACGAGCGCGAGCGCCCCCACAACGCGCTTCGAGATTGATGGCATCCGTTTCCTTTCGACTGATGATCGCTCGACTAATGGTGAAGGATCTTGCCGAGAAAGTCCTTCGCACGTTCGCTTTTCGGGTTGGTGAAGAACTCATCGGGCTCGGCCGCCTCGACGATCGCGCCGTCGGCCATGAAGACCACGCGGTTGGCCGCGCCGCGGGCGAAACCCATTTCGTGTGTCACCACCAACATCGTCATGCCGTCTTTAGCCAGCGACGTCATCACGTTCAGCACTTCGTTGATCATCTCCGGATCCAGCGCGCTGGTCGGCTCGTCGAAGAGCATGACCTTCGGGTTCATCGCCAGAGACCGCGCGATGGCGACCCGCTGCTGCTGGCCACCCGACAGCTGCGCCGGATACTTGTCGGCCTGATCGGCGATGCCGACCCGCTCCAACAGTTCCATCGCCTTCTGGCGGGCCTCGGCCTTCGACTTCCTGCGCACCTTCATCGGCGCCAACGTGACGTTGTCCAGGATCGTCTTGTGGGCGAACAGGTTGAACGACTGGAACACCATGCCCACGTCGGACCGAAGCTCCGCGAGCTTGCGCCCCTCTTCGGGCAGCACCTCACCGTCGATCGCGATGGTGCCGGAGTCGATGGGCTCGAGCCGATTGATGGTGCGGCACAACGTCGACTTGCCCGAGCCCGACGGCCCCAGCACCACGATCACCTCGCCGCGATTCACCTCGAGGTTGATGTTCTTGAGCACATGCAGGTAGCCGAAGTGCTTGTTGACGCCCGACATGGAGATCATCGGTGCGGACGACCGGGTCGGATCGGCCTGGTCGCCATCCGACCCGCTCGTTTCCATGGGAGCAGACCTTACCGAGGGAGTGTCCGGCGTGCCCGGAACTGGAGAATCCGCCCGGATCGCCATACTGACCAGCCCGTACCATGGGCCCGTGACTTCGATGGTGACGCGAGAGGCGGCGGCTGACCAGGCCGTTCGTCGCAACGCGACCGGCGAGTCCGCTCCCGCGCGGGCGCAAGGTCGCACCTACCAGGTGCGCACCTACGGCTGCCAGATGAATGTGCACGACTCGGAGCGGCTTGCGGGGTTGCTGGAGGCCGCGGGGTACCACCGGGCCACCGACGGCGAGGACGCCGACGTGGTGGTGTTCAACACCTGCGCCGTACGCGAGAACGCCGACAACAAGCTCTACGGCAACATCAGCCACCTGGCGCCTCGCAAGCAGGCCGATCCCGATATGCAGATCGCCGTCGGCGGCTGCCTGGCCCAGAAGGACCGCGACGCCGTGTTACGCCGCGCGCCGTGGGTGGACGTCGTGTTCGGCACCCACAACATCGGATCGCTGCCCACGTTGCTGGAGCGCGCCCGACACAACCGGGCCGCCCAGGTCGAGATCGTCGATGCGCTGCAGGAATTCCCGTCCGCCCTGCCCGCCGCACGCGAATCCGCATACGCCGCTTGGGTGTCGATCTCGGTGGGCTGCAACAACACCTGCACGTTCTGCATCGTGCCCGCGCTGCGGGGCAAGGAAGTCGACCGCCGGCCCGGTGACGTGCTCGCCGAGGTGCAGACCCTGGTCGATCAAGGCGTTCTCGAGGTGACGCTGCTCGGCCAGAACGTCAACGCCTACGGTGTCTCGTTCGCCGACCCCGCCGAGCCGCGGAACCGGGGGGCGTTCGCCGAACTGCTGCGCGCCTGCGGCCGCATCGACGGGCTCGAGCGGCTGCGGTTCACCTCGCCGCACCCCGCCGAGTTCACCGACGACGTCATCGCCGCGATGGCCGAGACGCCGAATGTCTGTCCGACGCTGCACATGCCGCTGCAGTCCGGGTCAGACCGGATCCTGCGGGCGATGCGAAGGTCCTACCGCGCCGAGCGCTATCTCGGCATCATCGAGCGGGTGCGCGCCGCGATCCCGCACGCCGCGATCACCACCGATCTCATCGTCGGATTCCCCGGCGAGACCGAGGACGACTTCCAAGCCACGCTCGACGTCGTCGCGCAGGCGCGGTTCGCGAGCGCCTTCACGTTCCAGTACTCGAAGCGGCCCGGGACGCCGGCCGCCGAGCTGTCCGAGCAGGTCCCCAAAGCCGTTGTAGCCGAACGTTATCAACGCTTGATCGACCTTCAGGAGAAAATCTCGCTGGAGGAGAACCGCGCGCAGATCGGCCGCACCGTCGAAGTTCTGGTCGCGACGGGCGAGGGTCGCAAGGACGCCACCACGGCCAGAATGTCGGGCCGTGCCCGCGACGGCCGCCTGGTGCATTTCGACCCGGAGCGGCTCGACATCCGGCCCGGCGACATCGTGACCACGACGGTGACTGGCGCCGCCCCGCATCACCTGATCGCGGACTCGGCCGTGCACAGTCACCGGCGCACACGGGCGGGGGATGCCCACGCCGCCGGCCGGCGACCGCGCACCGGCGTGGGACTCGGCATGCCGGGCGTCGGCGCGCCGACCGAAACGCCGACAGCGACAGGATGTGCGCGATGACGTCGCCCGACGACAACGGTTTTGAGGAGTACAAGAGCGACATCGAAGCCGCCGAACGCCGCGTCGCGGGTGAGATCGATCCCGGCGCGCGGGCTCTGGTCATCGCCATCGGCGTCTTCGTGCTGCTGGTGTCGTTCGTGCTGCCGCACACCGGGGACGCCCGCGGATTGGACGTTTTGATCGGCGGCGAAACAGCGGCCCGCGAGGGGATCTCCCTGCCGTCGCGCGTATTCGCTTGGCTGGTACTGGTATTCGGCGTCGGATTCTCGATGCTGGCCCTTCTCACCCGGCGTTGGGCGCTGGCGTGGGTCGCGTTGGCCGGGTCGACGGTGGCGACGTTGCTCGGCCTGCTCGCGGTGTGGTCACGCCAAACGGCAGCCGACCCCTATCCGGGGCCCGGGATCGGGCTCATCCTCGCGTGGATCGCGGTGGCGCTGGTGACGTTTCACTGGGCCCGCGCCGTGTGGTCGCGCACCGCGCTGCAACTGGCCGCCGAGGAGGAACGCCGCAGGGCGGCCGCCGAGCGGCAGAAGAGGGGACTGCTCGACGGCCTCGACGACGACAACGGTTCGACCGAGCGCTGACCGACCCAACGGCGGACGGCCTACTTCTGAGTGGGACAGGCCTCGATCGGAACCTTCATCACGAGGTCGCCCTGCTTGTCGAAGTGAAACGTCATGTCCACCGACTTGCCCGGCGTCGCCGATTCCCGAAGCCCCTCGACGCTGGCCGTGAAGGGCTGATCTGCGGCGCCGTCGTTGACGTCTTCGATCGGTTGACCGGCGGCGATCGACGTCTCGGGCGGAATCTGCAGCGTCGCATCGGGAGACAGCCGAATCGCCTCGGCGGCCGGTGTCTCGATGCCGAGCAGGCGTTCGGGCTCGGTGATCCGGTTGTTCGTCACCGTGAACGTGAGCGCCGCCGCATCGCCGACCTGGATGGCGCACGACCCCGGTATGAAGCGCGGCACGATGAAGGCGTTCTCGACCGACGTCGTCTCGGTCTCCGAACCCGCGCCCCGGTTCGACGAGTCCATGTTCGGGTCGCCGCCGCAACCGGCGACCAGGACGCTAGTCACCAAACCGGCCGCCGCAACACGACGCCGTGAAACGATCAGTGTCTTCATGTGGGTTGCCTATCTCGAATCTGTTGCCGGGCTGAGGTTCTGGTCCTGGGGAGCGGCCGAGGTGGTGGTGCGGCTGCCACGCAGCTGCCGCGCGGTATTGATCAACCCCACCAGGCTGAAGGCCTGCGGCGTATTTCCCAGATGCCTGCCGTGCGCCGGGTCGTATTCCTCACTGAGCATCCCGACATCATTGCGCAATCCGAGCAGCCGCTCGAACAGATCGGTGGCCGCCTCCACGCGGCCGATGCCTGCCAGCGCATCGGCCAGCCAGAAGCTGCACGCCAGGAAGGCGCCTTCCCCTCCGGGTAACCCGTCATCGGTTTTCTCCGGCCGATAACGCAGCACGAACCCGCCGTGGCTGAGCTCGGACTGGACGGCGTCGACGGTGCCGACGACCCGCGGGTCGTCCCACGGCAGGAACCCCAGCCGGGGGATCAGCAGCAGCGCGGCGTCGAGCTCATCGGAGCCGTAGGCCTGGGTGAAGGTGTTGCGGTCGGCGTCGAATCCGTTCGCGCACACCTCGCTGTGGATCTCGTCGCGCAGCGCGCGCCACCTGTCGACGGGACCGTCCAGGCCCTGCTCCTCGACGCTGCGCACCGCGCGGTCGACCCCGGCCCACGCCGTCACCTTGGAGTGCACGAACTGCCGTTGCGGGCCGCGCACCTCCCACAAGCTGTTGTCGGGCTGACGCCAGTTCCCCTCGAGGTAGTCGAGCAGCGCGCGCTGAACGTCCCACGCGGTGTCGTTCGAGGGCAGCCCCGCGTCGCGGGCCAAATGGAGTCCGTCGAGCACCTCGCCCCAGACGTCGAGCTGGAACTGGTCGGCGGCGCCGTTTCCCACCCGCACCGGTGCCGACCCCTCGTAACCCGACAGCCACGGCAACGACATCTCGGGCAGCCGGCGCCGGCCGTCGAGCCCGTACATGATCTGCAGCTGCGCCGGGTCCCCGGCCACCGCGCGAACCAGCCATTCCCGCCACTCGCGGGCTTCGGCGACGAACCCCGTGCCGAGCAGCGCCTGCAGGGTGAACGTCGCGTCGCGCAGCCAGCAGTAGCGGTAGTCCCAGTTGCGCATCCCGCCGATCTCCTCGGGCAGCGACGTGGTCGCGGCGGCGACGATGCCTCCGGTGGGCGAATAGGTCAGGGCCTTGAGTAGCACCAGCGAGCGGCGCACCGCGCCTTCCCACGGTCCGGTGTAGGAGCACCGCGACATCCATTCGGCCCAGAACCGTTCGGTGTCGTGCAGGGCTTGTCCGGCGGCGACTGGCTGCGGCCGCGGCAGGTGCGACAGCTGATGGGTGAGCACGAACGGGATGCGCTGCCCGGCCGCCACGTCGAATTCGGCGATGGTGGTCAGGTCGCGTCCCTGGGTCTGCACGGGGGTGCGCAGCCACACCGCGTCGGGCCCGGCGACAGCGGACAGGTCGTCACCGCTTCGGCGGACCCAGGGCACCACGTGCCCGTAGTCGAAACGCAGACGCAGCGTCATGCGCATCGGCACCCGGCCGGTGACTCCTTCGACGATCCGCACCACCTCGGCGGATTCGTCGCGCGGAGGCATGAAGTCGACGACGCGCACCGTCCCCTCCGGCGTGTCCCATTCGCTGTCGAGTACCAGAGAGTCACCGCGGTAGGCCCGGCGGGTAGCCGGCCCGCCGGAGGCCGGCGCCAGCCGCCACGTGCCCGCGGGATCGTCGTCGAGCAGCGCGGCGAAGCATGCCGGCGAGTCGAAGCGCGGCAGGCACAGCCAGTCGATCGCGCCTTCGCGGGAGACCAACGCCGCGGTCTGAAGATCACCCAGCAGGGCGTAGTCCTCGATGGGGGCCATGCCGCTCACCTCGTGCCCTGGTCGAGCGTGACGACCACTTTGACGTCGTCGTCCTGGGCGGAGAAGGCCTCCGCGAATCGGCTCAGCGGCACACGGCGCGTGATCAAACCGGTCAGCCACGCCGGATCGGCCTTGGCCAGCGCCTCGGCGGCCTGACGGTAGTGACGCAGGTTGGCGTTGACCGACCCGACCACCACGTCGTTCTCGAGAACGATCTCGCGGTTGATGCTGCCGGCATCGACGTGCAGCGTTCGCCCGGCCGCCGACACCCCGGTCAGGCAGACGACGCCGTTGGAACTGGTGTTGGCGATCGCATCGAAGACGACCTTGCTGGCGCCGGTGGCCTCGATCACCACATCGGGTTGCAGACGGCCGGCGACCTCGTCGACGTCGGCGTGGTGGTAGGTCGCACCCAGCGCCGCGGCGAGCGCGGGCTTGGGACCGTCGGTGACGCGGTCGAGCACGTGGACGTCGAGGCCTCGTTGCGCGCCCAGCAGCGCGGCGAGCAGCCCGATGGGCCCGGCGCCGGTGACCAGCACCCGCTCGGGCTCGAACCATGTGCGCTCGCCGACCAGGCGGACCTGCTCCCACGCCTTGGCGACCACGGTGGTGGGTTCCATCAGCACACCGACCTCGGCCAGCCCGGGATCGAGCTTCACCGCGTAATCGGTTTCCACGCACCAGAGTTCGCTGCCGAAGCCGTCGAGTGCCTTGATGCCCCGCTCGGTGTAGCGCCCGTTGCGGCACATGTCGAACTCACCGCGCGCACACGCCCCACAGGGCACCGGGTCGGGCCTGCGCACCACTCCGACGACCAGGTCGCCGGTGTGGAAGTCGCTGTCCCCGGGTGCGCGCGCGACCCGCCCGAGCGACTCGTGGCCCAACACCAGCCGGTCGCGGTGTGGCGGCGGCCAGCCGTACTCGGCACGCACGATCTCCTTGTCGGTTCCGCAGATGCCGATCGCCAGCCCTTCGACCAACAACTCGTCTGGACCGGGAGTGGGATCGGCGAGGTCTTCCACTCGCAGCGACTGGGCTTTGGTCGGGTCAACGGTGAGGGCTTGCATGAGGGCACGAGTTCCCCGCGGACCGCGTCCCTATACGTTCGGCGGTCGACCGGCGACGGGGCCAACACCACCTGCTTATGTTTGCTGAAATTGCGAGTCCGGGTTCACGGGTTCTTATCAGATTCCTTTCAGGTTGCGGTATTCCTGCGCCGATAGGCTGCACTTACAGGCCGGTCGACAGCGCCCAGTCGAACAGTGGGCAGCCCGGTCCGACGTCAATACCGAGAGGGGAGGCCGTCATGGTATCGGCCCTGCTGGAGGCTGACAATCGCGTGGATTTCGTGGAACCGATGGGTTACGCGGACGCGGGGGGGACTCACGACGACGACTACGACGACGTGCACCCGCAGTGTTGCGAGCTCCGCCGCACCCCGGAGGGGGCGCGACGGGACTCGCTTCGTTGCCAGATCATCACCAGATGTTTGCCGCTGGCCGACCATATCGCCGGCCGTTTCGTCGGCCGCGGCGAATCGGCCGACGACCTGAGGCAGGTGGCCCGGCTGGGCCTGATCAAGGCGATCGACCGCTACGACCCAGGTAAGGGGCCGTTTCTCGGCTACGCCGTACCGACGATCATGGGCGAGGTTCGCCGCCACTTCCGCGACCACACCTGGGTCATGCACGTGCCCCGCAGGATCAAGGACACCCGCCAGCGCGTGCGCGCCGCCATCGGTCCGATGTCACAGCGTCTCGGCCGAGCGCCGTCGGCCACCGAACTGGCCGCCGAACTCGGTGTCGACCGAGACGAGGTGGTGCAGTCGGTCGACGCGGCCGTCGCGTACCGACCGTCCTCGCTCGACGCGGCGGCCCCCGGTGACGGGAAATCCGAACCGGTCGCCGCACGACAAGGCCTCGACGACCCGCGCTACAACAGCATCGAGGACGCGCTGACCGTCGCCGGACTGGTGAGCACGCTCTCCGATCGTGAACGGCTGATCCTGCGGCTGAGGTTCTGTGAGAACCTGCCGCAGAGTCAAATCGGCCGGCGCCTCGGCGTATCGCAGGTACAGGTATCGCGGCTGCTCGCCGCGACGCTGGAGCGGCTGCGGCAATCTTGCCGCGAGGAATCCGCGGCAATGGGTATGTCAGTCGCATGATTGTGCTACGGATAGTGCTTTTCGTTGGTGTCGTCGCGGCGATCGTCGGCGTCGCGGGCTTGTTCACTCCCGTTTCGGCATCACCCGAGAATCTGACGATCGAGTGCGGCAGCGCCGTGGCGCCCGACCTGTCCGCCGCCCGCGCCCACGACGACGGCAGCGCAGCCAACATCCCGGTTCCCGGTGGGGTGGTCGCCGACACCGACTTCACGCGGCTGTGTCAGATGAATCTCGAGGATCGGCGGATCTGGACGATCACGCTGGCGGTCGCCGGTGCAGTCGCCGCCGCCGGTGCGCTCGCGCTGGGTGCCCGCTGGAAGCGAGGCGCGCGGTCCACGTAGCCGGCCCGTCCACCGCTTCGGCAGTCCGAGCCGCCGCTTACCGCCGGCGGCCGGACCGTGCCGTGTGCATACTGAATTCAGGAGGTAAACCTTTGCAGGCCAAGCATTTTCGCGTCGGAGCGGCTGCCGCGGCAGCGCTCGTGGCGGTCGCCGGCTGCACGGTGCAGTCCAGTACGCAAGACGCGTCGACATCGACTCCGGCGTCGACACCGACTCCGGCATCGACGCCGTTGACCGAGGCTTCCCCGCCTTCGGCGCTGGACCGCACCGGCTACGCCGATCTGGTGGAACGCGTCAGCCCGAGCGTGGTGACCGTCGAGCGCGACGGCGGCGTCGGCAGCGGTGTGGTGCTTCGCCCCGACGTGGTGGTGACCAATGCGCATGTCGTCGGAGACGCCCGCGAAGTGACCGTCATAACCGCCGACGAGGAACGCTCGCCCGGCGTCGTGGTGGGCACGGACGAGGTGACCGACCTCGCCGTGGTGCGCACGCAAGGCCAGGACCTGCCGGTACCGCAGTTCCGTGAGGATCTACCCCGGCCCGGCGAGGTCGCCGTCGCGATCGGGAGTCCGCTGGGGTTCCAGAACTCCGTCACCGTCGGCGTCATCTCGGGCCTGCACCGAGACATCCCCGGCTCGGCGGCGAAAACGCAGTCGTTGGTGGATCTGATCCAGACCGACGCGCCCATCTCGCCGGGTAACTCCGGCGGCGCCTTGCTCGACGCCGAGGGTCGAGTAGTGGGGATCAACGAGGCGTACATTCCGCCGGCGGTGGGCGCGGTGTCGTTGGGGTTCGCGATTCCCGCGGCAACGGTGCTCGACGTGGCGAATCAACTCCTCGCCGACGGCGAAGCCACGCACCCGTACCTCGGTATCTCCCTGGGCCGGCTGACCCCGGCGATCCAGCAGTTGCGGGGCGTGCAGGTCGACCGCGGCGCGTTGGTGACCAGCGTCGATCCCGGCGCACCGGCCGCCCGTGCGGGGCTTCGGCCCGGCGACGTGATCGTCGAGTTCGCCGGCAAGCCGGTGCATTCCGTCGAGGACCTACTCGGTGGCTTGCGCCAGACGCAGCCGGGTTCCGAGCAATCGATGGCGTTCATGCGCGGCGGTGACCGTGAGCAAACGACCGTGACGATCGGTTCGCGTACGGGCTCGCTCTCACAACCGGGCTAGCATCCGGCCGTGATGTCGAACGCCGCGGTCGCCGGGCGGTGACGGTCGTCGGCGAAGTACCCGTAACCGGTGCCGCTGATCGTGATCCGGCCGTTGTCGCGGGTTGCCCGCAGTTGACCGACGCCACCCGTCCACGCGGAACCGGTGAACCCGCCGAGGTCGCGGATCTTGACGACCTGCGCGTCGGGGCCGCCGTCCGTATCGACGATGGCCGTGAAACCCGTGTCGGTGTCCCCGCTTTCGATGGTCAGCAGCCAATTCACCTTGGCGCAGCTGACGTAGTGCCGATCACCGGTGGGATGCGAGTTGATGGACACCGTCGCGGTGCCGCCCATGGTGTCGGGTGAAGCCGGCGGTGGCGACGAGCAGCCCGAGAGCCATGCGGTCAGCAACAGCGCTGCCGCGGTGCGCGCGACGCTGACATCTTCGACCATGACCGGACCTTCGGGAGTCGGGTCAAAGTGATACCCGCAATGGCTGCCGGCCATACGCCGGAGGTATACAGCAAATCTCCGTGGGGAATGCGAATGTCAACGCCCGGCGAAGACGAGTAGCCGGGAAGTCATCGAGGCGGCACCATGGACAAACGATTCGCCGTTGCAACAGCAGCCGTGCTGATGATCCCGACGGGATGCGCGTCGGGCCCGGAACTGCTGGCCAAGCACCTCGTCCACGTGAGCATCGACGGGAAGGACGCCGGCGGGCACCTCGTCGAGTGCACCCAGGTGGGGTGGCTGTGGAATCTCGAGACGCTCGAGCAGACGCCCGGCCTCATCGCTCAGGTTCGCACCGGAGATCCGGTCGTCGCACGATCGGTGCAGATCAACAACCTGGGCGGGTTCACGGGCAGCTATTGGGACAAGACCACCGGCGAGGCCGAAGCCAGCCTGGTGGACGGCAAGTTCACGATCACCGGCACGGCGGTCGGGTTCTTCCACGACGATCCGGGCGAACGCACCAAAGCGCCGTTCGAGATCTCCACCGACTGCTGAGCACTCAGCGGCCCTTGCTCAGGGCCTCGGCGGCCGCGTCGGCCCACTGCCGCCACTGTTCGGCGCTGGCCCGCGCCTCCGCGGCGTCCTTGTCCCGCCCGGCCGCGGCCGCCTTCTCGGCCTGGCGCTCGAATTGTTCTGCGCGCGCACGGAACTGGTCGGCGCGCGCCTGCGCTTCCGGGTCCACGCCGTGCGTCGGCGCCTCGCGCACCTTCTTCTCGATCGCCCGCAGTCGCCGCTCCAAGTCGGCGCCGCGCTCGCGGGGCACTTTGCCGATCGCGTCCCACTTGTCCCCGATCACGCGAAGCGCGGCCCGCGCCGCATCGAGATCGGAGGTGTCGATCTTCTCCGCCTCGGCCAGCAGCGCCTCCTTGGCCTCGGCGTTGGCGCGGAACTCGGCGTCGCGTTCGGCGGTGACAGCGTTGCGGGCGGTGAAGAACTTGTCCTGAGCCGCCTTGAACCGCTGCCACAGCGCGTCGTCGACATCCTTGGCCGCGCGGCCCGCCGCCTTCCACTCGGTCAGCAATTCGCGGAACGCCGCGCTCGTCGGGCCCCAGTCCGTCGAATCGGCCAACTCCTCGGCGCGCACGCACAGCGCCTCCTTGGCCTGGCGGGCACCGGCGCGCTCACGGTCGAGTTCGGCGAAATGCGAACCGCGCCTTCGGTTGAACTGCTCGCGCGCGGCCGAGTAACGCTTCCACAGCGCGTCGTCGGTCTTGCGGTCCAATCCGCTTATTGTGCGCCACTCGTCGAGAATCTCGCGCAGCCGGTCGCCGGCGACCTTCCATTGGGTGGCGTTGGCGGCGAGGTCCTCGGCCTCGGCGGCCAATGCCTCCTTGCGGGCGGTCTGGGCGGCGCGGTGCTCCTCGCGGCGCGCTTTGTCGGCCTGCGCGGTCTCGTCGGCGTGGGCGATGATCGCCTGCAGTCGGGCGGCGATCGCGTCGACGTCGCCGAGCACATGAGCGGTCGGCAGTGTCTCGGCCAGCGCCTGGGCGGCCGCCTTGATCTTGCGGGCGTCGCCGGTGCCGGACTCCAACCGGCGTTCCATCAGCGCCACCTCGGTGTGCAGATCGTCGAAGCGCCTACCGAAGTGCGCGAACGCCGCCTCGGTGTCGCCGGCCTGCCAGGATCCGATGACCCGCTCACCTGAGCCGGTGATGAGCCACACCGTGCCGTCGGGGTCGACGCGGCCGAACCGGTGCGGATCGCTGGACGGCGGCGCGGCCACCGTCGGCGCGGGGCGCCCTGGCCGGGGGACGGGACGCGGCGGACCGGGCCGGGGAGCGGGTTTGGGCGAGGAGGACTGGCCTCCTGGCTCGCTGGTCGTCATGTCCCTATCCTCGTGCCCTCCGCGCGGACCACCGCGCACCTGCCGCGCACCGCGGCGCCTGATCGCTGTCGAACGCTATTCAAACAGGTCGCCGCGACGCATGCGCACGGGTTTCGCCAGGACTTGCCTAAGCTCAGCGGCTGTGGCGAGAGCACTGCGATGACCGGACTGAACGGGGAGGCGGACCTCGCTGCTCTGCTCGCGCTCGGCGCGGCGTTGTTCGTCGCGATCGGCGATGTGATTCACCTGCGCCAGGCCCAGGAGGTCACCGACGAATCGGTCAGCCACATGGCGCTGTTCGCACGGCTGCTTCGCGATCGGCGGTGGTGGCTCGGTAGCGCCGTCGCGGCCGGCGGGTTCGCATTGCAGGCTGCGGCGCTGGGCCTCGGTTCGGTTTTGCTCGTGCAGGCGCTGCTGGTCACGTCGCTGCTGTTCGCGCTGCCGATCCACGCCCGGCAGGAGCGGCGCCGGGTGACGCGCTGGGAGTGGACCTGGGCCGTGCTGCTGGCGGCTTCGGTCGCGGTGATCGTGACTGTGGGCAACCCGACCGCGGGCCACTCCCGCGCCTCGTGGGAGACGTGGGCGGCGGTGGTCGCCGTGCTGGGTCCGGCGCTGGTGCTGTGCGTGATCGGCGCCAGCATCTGGAAGGGCCCCGTGAGCGCGGTGTTGCTCGCGCTGGCGTCCGGGGCGCTGTGGGGCCTGTTCGCGGTGCTGACCAAGGGCGTGGTGGACCGGCTCGACGACGGGCTGTGGGAGCTGCTGCGCACGCCCGAGTTGTACGTGTGGGCGCTGGTCGCCCTCACCGGGACGGCATGGCAGCAGGCGTCCTTCCGGGCGGGGTCGCTGACCGCGTCGCTGCCGACGATGACGGTCGCCGAACCGATGGTCGCGTCGGTGCTCGGGGTCGTCGTGCTGGGAGAGGCGCTGCGGCCGGGGGAGGCGGGTTGGCTGACGTTGATCGCGGCCGTGACGGTGATGGTCGTGGCGACCGCCGCGCTGGCCCGTGGCGAGGCGGTCAGCGCGGACCGGGCCGTCGCCCCGCATTAGCGTGGACGGCGTGCTGAGCGCGATCGCGATCGTCCCGTCGCCACCGGTCATGGTGCCCGAACTGGCCGCGGGGGCCGCCCCTGAGCTGGCCGATCTTCGCGACGCCGTGTTCACGGCGGTCGCCGGGCTGCCGCCGCGCTGGATCGCCGTCGGGGTAGGGCACACCGACGCCGACATCGGTGCCCACCGTGTCGGCACGTTCGCCGGCTACGGCGTCGATCTGCGGGTCTCGTTGTCGCCCGGCGCCGACGGAGACCCGGCCGCACTGCCGTTGTGCGCGTTGATCACCGGTTGGGTGCGCGGTGCGGCGCGCGCCGACGCCCGCGCCGACGTGCGGGTCTACTCCGACGCGCACGACGCCGACACCGCACTGGCCCGCGGCAGGCGGTTGCGGGCCGAGATCGACGAGGCCGCCGACGCCATCGGGGTGCTGGTCGTCGCCGACGGGCTGACCACTTTGACCCAGTCCGCGCCCGGCGGTTTCGACCCCGAATCCGTCTCCGTGCAGGCCGAGCTGGACGAGGCGTTGGCGACTGGCGACGCCGCGGCACTGGCCCGGCTGCCCGGCAACGTCGTCGGCCGAGTGGCCTACCAGGTGCTCGCCGGCCTGGCTGAACCGCGGTCGGCCAAGGAGCTCTACCGCGGCGCGCCCTACGGCGTCGGGTATTTCGCCGGCGTCTGGCAGCCGTGAACCGGCCGATCGCGATCGTCGGCTCGACCGGCACCGGCAAGTCGGCGCTGGCGTTGGCCGTCGCCGAGCGGCTCGGCGGCGAGATCGTCAATGCGGACGCGATGCAGATGTACCGCGGCATGGACATCGGCACCGCGAAGCTGACGGTCGACGAGCGTCGCGGCATCCCGCACCACCAACTCGACGTGCTGGACGTGACGGAAACGGCCAGCGTCGCTCGTTACCAGCAGGCGGCCGCCGCCGACGTCGAGGCGATCGGGAATCGCGGTGCCGTGCCGGTGGTGGTCGGCGGCTCGATGATGTACGTCCAGTCGCTGCTCGACGACTGGACCTTCCCGGCCACCGACCCGGCGGTGCGCGCCCGGTGGGAGCAGCGGCTCGCCGAGGTCGGGGTGAGCGCGCTGCATGAGGAGCTGGCGCGGGTCGACGCCGACGCCGCCGCGGCCATCATGCCCACCGACGCGCGTCGCATCGTGCGCGCGCTCGAGGTCGTCGAACTGACCGGCCAGCCGTTCGCGGCGTCGTTCCCGCCGATCGGCACCCCGCGCTGGGACACCGCGATAATCGGGCTCGATTGGGAGACAACGTCTCTGGACGACCGGTTGGCAAAACGGACCGACAAGATGTTCGCCGACGGGCTCGTCGACGAGGTGCAAACACTGCTCGCTCGCGGACTGCGCGAGGGTGTCACCGCCTCACGGGCGCTGGGTTATGCACAGGTGCTCGCCGACCTCGACGCCGGTGGCGACGGCACCGCCGCCCGGGAACCGACGTTCGTCGGCACCCGACGCTACGTCCGGCGGCAGCGGTCGTGGTTCCGCCGCGACCACCGAATCACCTGGCTCGACGGCGCCGCATCGGATCTGGTCGAGGACACGCTGCGGGTGTGGCGCGACGTACCCTGAACACGTGAAGTTCGCCAAGGGACACGGCACGCAGAACGACTTCGTGCTGCTCCCCGACATCGACTTCGAGTTGAAGCTGTCTCCGGAAGTGGTGGCCGCACTGTGCGACCGGCGCCGCGGGCTGGGCGCCGACGGTGTGCTGCGGGTGACCACCGCCGAAGCGGCCCGGCGAGCCGGGCTGTTCGAACAGCTGCCCGAGGGCGTCGAGGCCGAGCACTGGTACATGGACTACCGCAACGCCGACGGCTCGATCGCCCAGATGTGCGGCAACGGCGTGCGGGTGTTCGCCCATTACCTGCGTGCCACCGGCTTGGAGCCCACCGATGAGTTCGTGGTCGGCTCGCTGGCTGGCCCGCGGCCGGTGGTGCTGCACGACTGGGACACGACGACCGCCGACGTCACCGTCGAGATGGGCAAGGTGAACCAGTTGGGTGGCGGCGAGGCGATCGTCGGCGGACGGCCGTTCGCCGGCCTGGCGGTGGACGTCGGCAACCCGCACCTGGCGTGCGTGGACCCGGACATGACGCTCGAAGAGTTGCTCGCGCTCGATGTTGCAGCGCCGGTGTCGTTCGACGATGCGCAGTTCCCCGAGGGCGTGAACATCGAGGTCCTGACGGCGCCCCACGACGGTGCGGTGTCCATGCGGGTGCACGAGCGCGGCGTCGGGGAGACCCGGTCATGCGGTACCGGCACCGTCGCGGCCGCGGTCGCGGCGCTGGCGTTCTCCGGTGTCACCACCGGCACCCTCGACGTGCGGATTCCGGGCGGCGAGGTCTGCGTCACCATCACCGAGGCCAGCAGTTACCTGCGTGGCCCGTCGATTCTGGTGGCGCACGGCGAGCTGTCCGAGGAATGGTGGAGCGTTGCGCAACGTTAATTGGGGTGCATGAAAAGTGATCTCCGTGCGAATCTCTATTCGCCCATGACGTATCCCGATTTCCCGATCCGCGACACCCCGAGCGCGGGCGAGCTGGCCCTCGAAGACCGCACGGCGCTGCGCCGCGTGGCCGGTCTGTCGACCGAACTCGCCGATGTCTCCGAGGTCGAGTATCGCCAACTGCGCTTGGAACGCGTTGTGCTGGTAGGGGTTTGGACCGAAGGCAGCTCTGCCGACGCCGAGGCCAGCCTGGCCGAACTGGCCGCGCTCGCCGAGACCGCCGGCTCGGAGGTGCTCGAAGGACTGATTCAGCGACGGGACAAACCGGACGCCTCCACCTACATCGGCTCGGGGAAGGCCGCCGAACTGCGCGAGATCGTGCTCGCGACCGGCGCGGACACCGTCATTTGTGACGGTGAACTCAGCCCCGCCCAGCTGACGGCGTTGGAGAAGGCGGTCAAGGTCAAGGTGATCGACCGCACGGCGCTCATCCTCGACATCTTCGCCCAGCACGCGACCAGCCGGGAAGGCAAAGCGCAGGTCACGCTGGCGCAGATGGAGTACATGTTGCCCAGGCTGCGCGGCTGGGGCGAGTCGATGTCGCGACAGGCCGGCGGTCGCGCCGGCGGAGCCGGCGGCGGCGTGGGTACCCGCGGTCCCGGTGAGACCAAGATCGAGACCGACCGTCGCCGCATCCGCGAGCGGATGGCCAAACTGCGCCGAGACATCAAGGACATGAAGAAGATCCGCGATACGCAGCGCAGTGGCAGGCGCCGCAGCGAGGTCCCGTCGATCGCCATCGTCGGATACACCAACGCGGGCAAGTCGAGTCTGCTCAACGCGCTGACCGGCGCGGGGGTCCTGGTCGAGAACGCGTTGTTCGCCACCCTCGAACCGACAACGCGCCGAGGCGAATTCGCCGATGGCAGGCCGTTCGTGCTGACCGACACGGTCGGATTCGTGCGCCACCTGCCGACCCAGCTGGTGGAGGCGTTCCGCTCCACGTTGGAAGAGGTCGTCGACGCCGATCTGCTGGTGCATGTCGTCGACGGGTCCGACGCCAACCCGCTGGCCCAGATCAATGCGGTGCGCGAAGTGGTCAACGACGTCATGGGAGCCGCTCCGGCGGCGACATCGAGCGAGGCCGACCACGACGGCGCCCCGGCACCGGAACTGTTGGTGGTCAACAAGATCGACGCCGCCGACGGTCTCACTCTGGCACAGTTGCGCCGCGCCCTGCCTGATGCCGTGTTCGTTTCTGCCCGCACCGGTGACGGGCTGGATCGGCTGCAGCAGCGGATGGCGGAATTGATCACGCCGACGGACGCGATGGTCGACGTGACGATCCCGTACGACCGAGGGGATCTGGTGAACCGGGTGCACGCCGACGGGCGGGTCGACGCCACCGAGCACACCGCTGAGGGCACTCGGATCAAGGCCCGGGTGCCGGTCCCGCTGGCCGCCGCCCTGCGCGACTACGCGACGTTCTAAACCGTCCCCACAAGCGAAGAGGCGCAGAGGGATTGCCCCTCTGCGCCTTTCCTGTGGTCCGAACTAGTCGCGCTCGCCCGATGGCCGCTGCTCGGCCTCTTGACGCTTCTCGGCGGTCTTCGCGGCGGCGCGGGCGCTCTCGGCTTCGGCTTCCTTCTGAGCGGCGTTGCGCTGCGCGTCTGCCTTGTCCTGCTGCGCCTGACCCTCGCGGTACAGGTCGTCGCGGCCCGCGACGGCACCGAGGACCTCTTTGGCCTTGCCTTTCACGCCTTCGACGACACCCTTGACGGCTTCTTCTGGCCCACTGTTGTTCTTGTCGGACACGGTGTTCCTCCCCTTCGGTTCGGTAGTGGCCCAGGGGTTCCCTGAGCGCGTTGTCCGGCAAACGAAGAGTGGGCTAGGTCACACTCCTTTGGTCGCTGGATGTCGAACCATTCCGCTGTCGGGTACTGCGCGCCAGAACGAGCTCTGATTGGGCTGATCGAGATCCTTCCGTCGCAGCCGATCTGTTCGGCTCGCTGTGTCGGCGATCAGCCGCCGGCGGAGGGACGATGTCGATCAGATGGGCTCAGCGCCGTGGACGAAATCGTATTCGTCGGAAATGCACGCGGAAATGATCATCGGGGGACTCGCAATTGCGCGCTGGCTACGGGTATATCCGTGATATCGCGTGGCACGAGGCTCCAACG
This sequence comes from Mycobacterium sp. IS-1556, assembly GCF_001499985.1. Classification (NCBI taxonomy): domain Bacteria; kingdom Bacillati; phylum Actinomycetota; class Actinomycetes; order Mycobacteriales; family Mycobacteriaceae; genus Mycobacterium; species Mycobacterium sp. IS-1556. Next base: position 329,245 of record NZ_LQIM01000012.1, on the reverse strand, counting down.
GTGCACACGCGCAAACTGTTTGGGGTTCGCAGACGGTGGCGCATGGGCAAAGTCATCGGCCTCGGGCTTGGGGTTGTTTCCAGACAAATCCGAGCGGCACGGCGGGGTTATCCACAGCGAACGGGGGATTGGCGGGTATTTTCTTTCCAAGATCGGCGTGTTCGTTGGTTATTGACGTCTGCTGACAACACAGTTGACGGGCGCGAAATCTTCGAGCGAAATTTCGTGCCGACCAGGGAGGACGAATGATCGGGCAGAACAGCCGAGGCACGACGGTGTGGGGCCGGATGGCGATAGGTCTGCTCGCAGCCGTCGCCCTGCTCTTGGCGCCGGTGGCCGGCGCGACGCCGGAATCCGATGCCGCCAATGCGGCCATCACGGCGGCCTGGGAAGCCAGCGGCGGCGACGGCGACCCGCTGGGACCCAAACAGGGCGATGTGTATCCGGCGGGTAAGGGCTTCGCGCAGAACTTCGCCGGCGGCAAGATGTTCTTCACGCCCGAGACCGGCGCCCACTACATGCGCGGCGCCATCCTGGAGAAGTACGAATCGCTCGGTGGGCCCGCGGACAGCGACTTGGGTTTCCCCACCATCGACGACGGGCCCGGACGCGCTCCGGGCAGCTTCAACTCCACGTTCAGCGCCAGCGACAAGCCGGTGATCTTCTGGACGCAGGAGACCGGCGCGCGGGTGGTGCGTGGCCCGATCAACGCCGCGTGGGACAAGTTGGGCGGCTCGACGGGAGCGTTGGGAGTGCCCGCCGGCGACGAGACCTACCGCGGAGATCTCATCTCCCAGAAGTTCACCGGCGGCGAGCTGACCTACAACACCCGCGACAAGACGTTCACCACCGTGCCGCCCGAACTGGCCGAGCAGTTGACCGATCTGCAGGTGCCGGACGATCCGACTGCGCAGATCAATGCGGCCCGCCGCGCTGCCGGCGGACCGCTGGGACCGCTCGGCGCCGCGGAAGGACCGCCTTATCAGATCGGCGAGGACGGCCTCGGGCAGAACTTCGCCGGCGGCAAGATCTTCTACAGTCCGGCCACCGGCGCGAGGGTGGTCACCGGTCAGGTTCTCGCCAAGTACGAAAGCCTCGGTGGGCCCGAGGGGGAGCTCGGGTTCCCGGTGTCCAGCGAGGCCGACGGAGGACTGCCCACCGCAAGTCGCGTGGCGAGGTTCGCCGCCGAAGACAAGCCGGTGATCTTCTGGACGCCGGATCATGGCGCGGTCCTGGTGCGCGGCGCGATGAGCGCAGCCTGGGACAAGCTCGACGGCGCCGAGGGCAAGCTCGGCGCACCGGTGGCCGACCAGACCGAGAAGGGCGACGTCGTCACCCAGCGGTTCAGCGGCGGGGTGATCTCCTGGGACCGGTCGACCGGCGAGTTCAGCACCGAGCCGGCCAATCTGGCGGCCGGGTTGGCCGGCCTCGAGGTGCCCGCCCAGCAGACCCCCGAAACACCGGGCGCGCCGCAGGCCTCGGACTCCGCCGGCGACAACGGCTGGTTCGAGTGGAGTTGGTGGTGGCTGCTGGCGATCGTGCCGGTGCTCGTGCTCCTCGCCCTGGTGGCGTTCGCGGCCATGCGTAACCGCCGCCACGGCGCCGACGATCATCCCGGCTTCGACGAGGACTACGGCCGGTACGGCGCCGACGGCGAGCCGGTCTACAGCACGGCGGGCGCCGGGGAGCAGGCATCCAGCGGCGGCGACTACTCCGCGGCGATGTTCGGCGACCGGTATGCCAGCGAGGGGCTTGGGGCGCTCGCACCATCGGGGGAGTCTGCCGGCTCGTCCTTCGACCCCTGGGGGGCGCCGCAACGCGGCGACGAGGCGGCAGCGCCGGGCCACGCCGCCGAGGGCGTCGACGATGGCCTTGGCGAGGGTCTCGGCGAGGGCGCTGGCGAGCCGGAGGAGAATCCCGACAACGTCGATACAGCCCCGACGCTGATACCGCCGACGGTCGTCGAGCGCGATACGACCGGCGAACCGATCGACGGACCGATCGATGACGAGCCTTCCGCCGGACACGATACGTTCGCCGAACCAGTCGAACCTGAGTCCGAACCCGAACGCTTCCAACGGGATCCACTGACCGACACCGGCCGTCACGCCAAGATCATCGTCGACGAACCGGAAGTGCCGAGTCCCGCATTCCGCCTACCGGTCGGCGGTTCCGATGAGGCGCCGCAGGGATACCCGATCAAGGCCGACACCCAGTCCGGCCGGTACTGGCTGCCGGGCACCGCCGACTACGACGAGGTGCGCGCCGAGATTTGGTTCTCCAGCGAGGAATTCGCGCGCACGAACGGGTTCGTCAAAGCCGACTAGATCTTCCGGATGACGGTGACGACCTTGCCGAGAACCGCGGCGTCGTTACCCGGGATCGGATCGAAGGCCGGGTTGTGCGGCATCAGCCACACTTGGCCGCGGGTGCGCTTGAACGTCTTCACGGTGGCCTCGCCGTCGATCATCGCGGCCACGATGTCGCCGTTGTCTGCGACGTTCTGCTGACGCACGACCACCCAATCGCCGTCGCAGATCGCCGCGTCGACCATCGAGTCGCCGACGACTTTGAGTAGGAAGAGCGAGCCCTCACCCACCAGCTCGCGCGGCAGCGGAAAGACGTCCTCGACAGCCTCTTCGGCGAGGATCGGCCCGCCGGCGGCAATCCGTCCGAGCACAGGCACGAACGTCGGCTCCGGTAGCGCGTCGGAGCCCGCGACCTCGGTGGCGACGATGGCGGTCACTGCCTCGTCGGCAGCACGCACGTCGACGGCGCGCGGTCGGTTGGGGTCACGCCGCAGGTAACCCTTCCGTTCCAGGGTGCGCAGTTGATGCGCCACCGACGACGTCGAAGTCAGCCCGACTGCGTTGCCGATCTCCCTGATGCTCGGGGGATAGCCGCGTGTGGTGACCGATGTCCGGATCACGTCGAGAATGGTGCGCTGGCGTTCGGTTAGGCCATCGAGTGCCCGCCCCCCGCCGGCGCCGTCCGAAGTACCGCTGCTGGAATCCATGACGCCGAATGTAACCCGCGGCACGCGATTAATCAAACATGTGTTCGAGGTGTGTCGGACCATTTGAGCCCACTTGAGCCCCCCGAAAGCGGACCCAAATTTTTTGTCGGTGGCCTGTTTTATCGTTGGCAACAGTTCGATCACATGTTCTATCGCTCGAACGCATGAGCGAGTATGTTCGAACACAGGAGCGAAAGCAGCGGACCGGAAGGCATCACGATGACGACTCTCGACACCAGGGAATTTCAGGGCCCGCCGGTGGTCAGGCCCCGTATCAGGCCCACCGACGCCCGGCGGGGCCCGCGGCCCGGCAGGCCCCGCGGAGCATCGGTCCGGTACCGCGGTACCGGCGTGCTGATGTCGCGCGCCTCGCACCGCCGGCGGCCCATCACCCCGGGCACCACGGTGCTCCTGGCGCTGGTGGCCGCCGGGATCACGGTTTGGCTCGGCCTGGTGGCACAGTTCGGCGGGGTGGTCGGCGCCGGCGCGGAAGCCGTTCCCGATCGGCTCGCAGTGGTCCAGGTGCAGAGCGGCGAGAGCCTGCACCAGGTGGCGCAGCGGGTGGCGCCCGACGCCCCGGTGGGTCAGGTGGCGGACCGGATTCGCGAGCTCAACCAGCTCGACTCGGCTGCGCTGGATGCGGGGCAGACGCTCATCGCCCCGGTCGGCTGATCGCCGGCCGGCTCGTGGAACGCCTGGCGCGCAATCGTGTTCACCGACAGATCGTCGGCCTACGTGCCGATCACCCCGGTCACGGGTTTCAGGAGCGTGCCGCAGGTACGCTCGGAGAGGTTCGAGTTGGTCGTTTGTTGGCGCGGCGAAGGAGCGGTGATGCATTGTCCGTTCTGCCGTCACCCCGATTCACGAGTGGTCGACTCGCGTGAAACCGACGAAGGTCAGGCGATCCGGCGGCGGCGCTCCTGCCCCGAATGCGGAAGACGGTTCACCACGGTGGAGACCGCGGTGTTGGCGGTCGTCAAACGCAGCGGTGTCACCGAGCCGTTCAGCCGCGAGAAGGTGGTCAAGGGCGTACGTCGAGCGTGCCAGGGCCGCCAGGTCGACGACGATGCGCTGAACCTGCTGGCGCAGCAGGTCGAGGACACTGTGCGCGCCGCCGGTTCGCCCGAGGTGCCGAGCCACGACGTGGGCCTGGCCATCCTGGGCCCGCTGCGTGACCTCGACGAAGTGGCGTACCTGCGCTTCGCCTCGGTGTACCGGGGGTTCACCTCGGCGGAAGACTTCGAGCGCGAAATCGAGGCGCTGCGCGCGCATCGCGATTCACCGCAGCCGACCGCCAGCTGAGCAGCCGCAGGGGCGAAACTCAATCGATCTGCTTGACGCCGTCGCTGACGACGCGGCCCGCGACGCGCACCCAGCCATCGGGGCTCCACTCGGTGTGGATGTGCGAACCCTTCCCTTGCACGATCGTGAGGTCGCGGCTCAGATAGTCGGTGATCCGGACGGCGGCGGAGCCGGTGGCCTCGTCCTCGGGCACGCCGAGGTCGGTGGCGAACATCCGCGCCCGCACCATCCCCTGTTCCCGGTCGACCCACGTCCACAGGTAGTGGTTGACGTCGTCCGGGTAATCGGCCGGGTCGGCAGCGAGGAGGTCGTCGACGGAGGCGACGTCGTGGACGGCGAATTCCGGCGCCCACTCCGCTCGCGCCCTGACCGAGGTGAGGTCGTCGGTGTAGGACACCTGCACAATGCCGGCGTGAACCCTCAGCGTGTGAATTGGCGTGCCTCGTTCGCGAAGCCACCAGGCCGCGCCGACGGTGGGATGTCCCGCGAACGGCAGTTCGACGGCCGGCGTGTGGATGTGGGCGTGCGCCGTGCTGGTGCCGGCTGTCGGCAAATCGATGAATACCGTTTCGCTGTAACCCAATTGGGTCGCTATCCGTTGGCGGGCGTCCGGGTCGACGACGCTGGCGTCGATGACGCCGAGCGGGTTTCCGTAGTTGCCGTCAGGGTCGGTGAAGACGCGCAGCACGCTCACGTCGATAGCCATGGGGCCGATGCTACTTCTTAGTGGCATCGCAGCGGCGAGGCCGCGGTCGGTCCGGCGGTCAGGTGGCGCTGCGCTCGTCGGCGCCGATCGCGTCGAGCACCGCGACCCGGGTGTCGACCGAGCCGGAGATCGTGCCCTGGTCGACGCCCGCCCGTAACAGCCCGCGTAGGTACTCCTGGTCGTAGACCGCTGGTTCGGTGCCGTCGATGAACTTCTCCACCACCTCGACAAAACGGTCAGGGTCGTCGTGGAACGGGAAATGGCCGGAACCCTCGAAGATTTCCAACCGCGAACCGGGCATCGCGGCGTGTGCCATCCGGGCGTGACTTACCGGGATCACGGCGTCACCGCTGCCCCAGATCAATTGCACCGGAACCGATTGCGTCAGGTAGCAGCGGTCCAGCATGGTCACGACCTGACCGCGCCAGTCCACGACGGCACGCAGTGTGCGGGCGAACGCCGAAGACGCAGTCGGTTCGGGCAGGTCATTGAGAATGCGCAACACCTGGGGCAGGTCGCGGCCCAGGCCGGTGGATCCGAACACCCCGCCGGCGACGCGGCCCACCACCTGCAGTGTCGGCAGCACCAGCGGCAGTCGTAGCAGCGCCAGTGCCTCACTGCCCATCGGCAGCGAAGCAAAGCGCAGCGCGATGTTGACGTCCCTGGTGACCCCGCCCGCTCCGACCAGGATGAGCCGGTCGACCAGTTGCGGGAACTGGTAGGCGAACTGCATGGCCACCCCGCCACCGAGGGAATGACCGATTACCGTGACCCGGTCGATGTCCAGGACGCTCATCAGGTCGCGCATCCCGTTGGCGTAGGCGGCGACCGAGTAATCCGCGCGCGGTTTGTCGGATTTTCCGTGGCCCAGAAGGTCGGGCGCGATGACGGTGAACCGCTGGGCGAGCTTCGCCTGCACCGCATTCCAGGTGGTGGAGTTGTCGCCGATGCCGTGGATCAGCAGGATCGCGGGGCCCGAACCCGCCACGCGGTACGCCCGGCGATAGCCGTGGATGGTGCGGTACTGCAGGATCGGCGTCAGTTCCCGTACCGGGCGGAGGTTCGGCTTTCGCGCGGCCATTGCGCCAACTTAGCTGGCGTTCGCGAGACGCGCTAATTATTGACGCTGATTGTCGAGCGACGTGGTCAACCGGCGTCGTCGCCGTCCTGGAACGGATCCCTGGACTTCTTCTCGGCCTGCTGGGCGAGGAACCGTTCGAACTCCGCGCCGAGTTCTTCGCCGCTGGGCAGGTCCTCGTCGCTGGCCAGCAGCGACCGGTTCTCCTGGGCGGCGACGAAGGCGTCGTACTGGCGCTCGAGGGCGGCCACCACCTGCGCGACCTCGGGGCTCTGTTCGACCTGCTCGTTGATCTTGGCCAGCACTTCGGCACCCGCCGCCACCAGTGCCTCCAGTGGGATCTCCAGCGAAGCGTTCCTGGCCACCTCGGCGAGCAACGCCTCTGCCGCGGCGGGGTAGTCGGTCTGCGCGAGGTAGTGCGGTACGTGCACGGTGAACCCGACGGCTTCGTGTCCGTGCTGCGACATCCGGAACTCGAGCAGATTCGACACGCTGGCGGGGACCTGTACTTCTCCCACCCACGGCTGGTGGTCGGCGATGAGCTCCTTGTCGCTGGAGTGCGCGGTCATGGTGATGGGTCGGGTGTGCGGCACGGCCATCGGGATGGTGCCCAGTCCGACGACCCGGCGGACGTCGAGCCGTTCGGCCAGTAGCCGAACGGCGGTGATGAACCGCTCCCAGCGCAGGTCGGGTTCCAGCCCGGCGAGAAGCAGGAAGGGGGTGCCGACGCTGTCGCGCATCGCGTACAGGTTGAGTTCGGGGTCCTCGTAGTGCGTGAAGTGGTCGGTCTTGAAGGTCATCAACGGACGTCGGGATCGGTAATCCAGCAGCTCGTCGATCGCGAACGACGCCACCAGCTCGGTGTCGAGCCTGTCTTTGAGGTGCTGGGCGGCCAACCGGATGGCGTGTCCGGCGTCGGAGAACCCCTCCAGGGCATGGATGAGCACCGGGCCGCGGCCATCCGTCGAGGACAGTTGGGGTGCGGGGAACTCCAGCTCATACATGCCGGATTGTTCCGGCTGGTAGTGCTGGTCGGGGTTACCAGGGTGTTCTGGGCGGTCAGCCATCGAACCTCGCCTCCTCGCGGTGGTGCCAAGACAGTGAGTGCCTCCGTACCTGTGACAACTAGTCTCGCGCACGTTGCGTTCCCGTTGCCGGTCATCCCACGCCCGATCCAGCGAATTGTTTGCCGGTGTATCCGATGGCCGCACTCCTCAACGCGGCTCGTCCCTCGCCGCTTGATCGTCGCGCGGCTAGGTGCGGAACTGGTTGAGCGCCCGCAGCTTGTTCATCACGTCCAGCGCGGCGACTTTGTAGGCCTCGGAGAAGGTGGGGTAGTTGAACACAGCGTCGACAAGGTACTCGACGGTGCCCCCGCAGCCCATGACGGCCTGACCGATGTGCACCATCTCGGTGGCGCTGGTGCCGAAGATGTGCACGCCGAGCAGCTTCAGGTCGTCGGTCGAGACCAGCAGCTTGAGCATGCCGTAGGAGTCACCGGCGATCTGGCCCCTGGCCAACTCCCGGTAGCGCGACACCCCGACTTCGTACGGGATCGCGTTGCGGGTCAACTCGACCTCGGTGGCGCCGACATAGGACACCTCCGGAATCGAATAGATGCCGATCGGCTGCAGATCGGTCATGCCCTTGGCGGGCTCGCCGAACGCGTGGTAGGCCGCGAGCCTGCCCTGGTCCATCGAGGTGGCGGCCAACGCCGGAAAGCCGATCACGTCGCCGACGGCATAGACGTGGTCGACCTTTGTCTGGTAGTTGCTGTCGACGTCGATGCGGCCGCGCGCGTCGGTTTCCAGGCCCGCGTTGGCCAGGTCGAGGTGTTCGGTCTGGCCCTGCCTGCCTGCCGAGTACATCACGGTCTCGGCGGGGATCTGCTTGCCGCTGGCGAGCGTGGTGACGGTGCCCGCCGCGCCGACGTCCACGGCCGTCACCTCCTCGCCGAACCGGAACGTCACCGCCAAGTCGCGCAGGTGGAACTTGAGCGCTTCCACGATCTCCGGGTCGCAGAAATCCAGCATGGTGTCGCGCTTTTCCACCACGGTGACCTTGGTGCCGAGCGCGGCGAACATCGACGCGTACTCGATCCCGATCACCCCCGCGCCGACCACGACCATCGTCGCGGGCAGCGACTTGAGGTCAAGGATCCCGTCGGAGTCGAGCACGCGGTCCTCGTCGAACTCGACGCCGGCCGGCCGGGCCGGTTTGGTGCCGGTGGCGATCACGACGTATTCGCCGCTGACCGTGGTGCGCTCACCGCGGGTGGGTTCCTCGACCAGCACGGTGTGCGGATCGATGAACCGGCCGTGGCCCTGGAAGAGGTCGATGCGGTTGCGTATCAACTGCGAGCGGACGACGTCCTGCTCCTTGCCGATCACGTGCGCCGTGCGCGCAAGCAGGTCGGCGGGCGTGATTTTCTCCTTGACGCGGTAGCTGGCGCCGTACAACTCGCGCTGGCTCATGCCGGTGAGGTAGACGACCGCCTCGCGAAGCGTCTTGGAGGGGATGGTTCCGGTGTTCACGCAAACACCGCCCAGCATCCGGCCCCGCTCGACGACGGCGACCGTCTTGCCGAGCTTCGCAGCGGCGATCGCGGCTTTCTGACCGCCGGGACCGGAACCGAGGACAACGAGGTCGTACTCCAGCATGGAACCCACGGCACCCATAGCAACAAGGTGTACGCCGGTTGGGCGGATTCCGCAGGCCGACAGGCGGCACCGGGGATGAGTTTCATCCCCAACCTCGAATTGATCCACAGCTTCGCCGGCTGCGACCCGCGACGGACGCTGGGCGTCCGAGCGGCCGGGGAAGGTCGGCCCATGACGACCTCACCATCACCCGATTTCCAACTGAACCGCCCCGCAGTCCTCATCGCGGCGCTGCCCGCCGTCCTGGGTTTCGTCCCGGAGAAATCCCTCGTGCTCGTAACCGTGGAGCGTGGCGCGCTGGGATGCGTCATGCGTGTGGACCTCTCCGATGAGTTGCCCGAGTCCGTCGACCACATCGCCGAGGTGGCCGCAGCCGCCAGACCGGACTCGGCGATCGCCGTCATCGTCGACGAGGACGGCGCCGGCTGCCGCCTGTGTAACGACGAGTACGGCGAACTCGCCGCGATGTTGGCGGCGGCCCTGGCCGGACACGGCATCGAACTGCTCGCCGCGCACGTCGTCGACCGCGTCGCGGCAGGAGGGCGGTGGCACTGCGCCGACGGTTGCGGCGAGGCGGGCACCGTGGAGGACCCGTCGGCGTCGCCGCTCGCGATGGCCGCCGTGCTCGACGGGCGCAGGCTCTACGCCCGGCGCGCCGAGCTTCAGGACGTGATAGCGGTCACCGATTCCGCCCGCGCCGCGGCGTTGGCCGGATCCATCGCCGACGCGCAGTCGGGTCGGTCGCACGCCGACGCGCGCCGGGATATCGAGTCCGTCATCGCAACGGCGGCCCGGGTCGCCGACGGTGAAGAGTTGCCGGATCCAGTTGTGGCCCGGATCGCGGCCGCGCTGACCGACCTGCAGGTGCGCGACACGCTCTACGCGCTGGCGGTCGGGGAGAGCGCGACAGCCGCGGAGTCGTTGTGGGCTGAGCTGTCCCGGCGGCTCCCCGAACCGTGGCGGGTGGAAGCGCTTGTGCTGCTGGCTTTTTCGGCTTATTCGCGGGGTGACGGTCCGCTGGCGGGGGTGTCGCTGGAGGCGGCGCTACGGTGCGACGGCACGCATCGGATGGCGGGCATGCTCGACACCGCGCTGCAATCGGGGTTGCGGCCCGAACGCATTCGTGAGCTGGCCACCACGGGCTACCGGTTGGCCGACCAACTGGGAGTGCGCTTACCGGCGCGACAGGTGTTCGGTCGGCGGGCCGGTTGACCGCGGCCCGGCGGGCGCTCGCTCCGGCGAATCAGATCGCGGGTCAGACCTTCTCGACCTTGACGGCGTGCGCCATGTGGTGGGGCAACTCGACCTGCTCGTGGCCGGGGATCACGATCATCACCCCGCCGTGCTCGTTGGTCTGCACGGTCACGCGGGCGTTGGGCACCACGCCCGCATCCTTGAGCCTGCTGATCAGATCGACGTCACCCTGGACGTGCTCGGTCAGCTGCCGCACCACGACCGCGACGGGCATACCGGCGGGCAGCTCGGTGAGCCGGACCAAGTTCAATCCGTCGCCCGGCGACGAGTTGATCAGGCCCAACTCCGAGAGGCCGGGAATCGGGTTACCGAAGGGCGAGGTGGTGGGGTTGTTGAGAACCTGAACGAGTCGGCGTTCGACGTCTTCGCTCATCACGTGTTCCCACCGGCAGGCCTCGGCGTGGACCTCCTCCCAGGGCAACCCGATCACGTCGACAAGCAGTCGCTCGGCGAGCCGGTGCTTGCGCATGACGGCCACGGCCAGGGCGCGGCCCTTGTCGGTGAGCTCGAGGTGGCGATCGCCGGCGACGTGCAGTAGGCCGTCGCGCTCCATGCGGGACACGGTCTGGCTGACGGTGGGGCCGCTCTGATCCAGACGCTCCGCGATGCGTGCACGCAAAGGCACCACGCCCTCTTCTTCGAGGTCGTAGATCGTCCGCAGGTACATCTCTGTGGTGTCGACTAGATCATTCATTCGCTAACCCTCCGTCAGCGATGAGTCTACCGGTGTGAGGGCCTGAACTGCGTTGTTACGTCCGCGACACCGGCCCCTGGGCGCGCGACGAGACGCGTCCCCGCCGGTCGTCCCGGCGGGGAGGCGTCGTCGACGGACTAGCTGGCGTACGACCGCAAGCGGTCGGCGCGGTCACCGTTGCGCAGCTTGGCCATGACCTCGCGCTCGATCTGTCGCACCCGCTCACGGGAGAGCCCGAAGAGCTTGCCGATCTGGTCGAGAGTGCGGGGCTGACCGTCGTCGAGGCCGAAGCGCAACCGGATCACCTGCTGCTCGCGTTCGTCGAGGGTCGCGAGCACGTGCCGGATGTCGGTGTGCAGCAGTTCGGAGATCACGGCGTTCTCGGCGGACATCGCCTCGGCATCCTCGATGAAGTCGCCCAGCGGCGCTTCCTCGTCGCTGCCGACCGGCATGTCGAGGCTCACCGGGTCGCGGCTGTGTTCCAGCAGATCGGTGATCTTCTCCACGGGAATGCCGGACTCGGCCGCCAGTTCCTCGTCGGTCGCTTCGCGGCCGAGGTTCTGATGCATCTCACGCTTGATCCGGGCGAGCTTGTTCACCTGCTCGACGAGGTGCACCGGCAGCCGGATCGTGCGACTCTGATCGGCCATCCCACGGGTGATCGCCTGCCGGATCCACCACGTGGCGTACGTCGAGAACTTGAATCCCTTGCTGTAGTCGAACTTTTCCATCGCGCGGATCAAACCCAGGTTGCCTTCCTGGATCAGATCCAGCAGCGGCATGCCGCGGCCGGTGTAGCGCTTCGCCAGCGACACCACAAGGCGCAGGTTGGCTTCCAGCAGATGGCGTCGCGCAGCCTCACCGTCGCGGACCACCGCGGCAAGATCACGTTTGCGGTTCTCGCCCAAGCGCTTCCGTGTTTCGAGCAGATGCTTGGCGTAAAGCCCTGCCTCGATGCGTTTTGCGAGCTCGACCTCGTCGGCGGCGTTGAGCAAGGCCGTTTTGCCGATGCCATTCAGATACACGCGTACGAGGTCAGCCGCTGGACTCTGCGCGTCCAGGTCCTGGTCGACGCGGATGGTGCTGGCATTTGCCATGACGGCCTCCTGATCAAGTCGCACTGTCATGAGCTACAACGCCCACGAGGACGTAAGAGTTCCCGGCCCTCGACCGGTTCACACCTTCTGATCAGCGGTTTCTCGCCGCCGACCTGAGAATGTCCTTAGAAAAGGAACAGAAGCGGCTCAGCTGGGAACATCGCCGTAGCGGGCGGGTCCATCCGGTTGCGGCGGGGAGACCCCGTCACTTTTCAGGCCGTGTTCCAACGCCGGCCGTTCGGCGGTCGGGAACTGCGCAGCGCGGCGCTGCGCGTCGTAGCGCCGCGGTTCCTCCGGACGCCGCGGCGGACGGTCGTTGGCGATGAGCACGGCGATCCATGGCAGCGGAATCGAGGCCACCAGAATTCCCAACGAGATCAAGCCGTTGTGCCAGATGCCGTACGCGATCGCAGCCAGCACCAGAGCCGGAATGCGAAACGACATGATGGTCAGGTACTTGCGTACCCGTTGACGGTGTTGTTCTTCGTAGGCGGGCGCGGCGCGAGTGATCAAGACGGGCCGGCCGTCGTCGTCGAAACTCAGCTCGGGGCCGTGTTTCATACCTCCACTGTCGCACATTGTCGCTCCGCTGTACGGGTCGGTTTCCTTACGGGCAAAATGGTTGTCATGCAGACCCAGACCATCGAGCGCACCGACACCGACGAACGCGTCGACGACGGGACCGACAGCGACATCCCGAAGTACTTCCATTACGTCAAGAAGGACAAGATCGCCGAGAGCGCAGTGATGGGCACCCACGTCGTCGCACTGTGCGGCGAGGTCTTTCCGGTGACGAAGTCGGCCAAACCGGGCTCGCCGGTGTGCCCGGAGTGCAAGCGCATCTACGAGAAGCTCAAGAAGTAATCCCGTCTGCTGCCGTCTCGGGTGAGACCCCCTCGGTCGTCCGCGCCCCATTGCGTGACTCGGCCTTCTCTTCGAGCCACCAGCGGAACCGCTTGGCATGCGTCTCGGCGGCCGGCCACTCCTCCTGCACGGCGGCGTTGAGTTCGGCGCCGATCATGATTGCGAACCCGAGGAAGAACGCGAACAACAGGAAGGCGATCGGCGTCGCCAGGGCGCCGTAGGTGTAGCCGGTCGCGGTGATCCACGTCAGGTAGAAGCGCAGCCCGAACGTCGCCGCCAGGAACACCGCGGTGGCCAGTATCGAGCCCAGCAGAAGCCGGTGCGACGGCAACGGTTTCGGCAGCGACACCCGGTAGAGGATGTTGACCGCCACGACCAGCCCGAAGATCAGCACCGGGTAGTAGCCGAACTGCAGGATGCGGTCCCAGCTGTCGGGTAGGTACTCGGCGATCTTGCGCGGGCCCAACGCGATGAACGGCGCGGTCAGGATCGCGACGACCAACATCACCACATAGAGGCCGAGCGCGTAGAACCGCTGGCGGACCGGATGGCGCAGCGGAGTCTGGTCGTGAGCCTCGGTGATGGAGTCGACGAACGCCGAGATCGCCGACGAGCCCGCCCACAGCGAGATCACGAAGCCGACCGAGACCACTTCACCGCGGGCGCCCTTGACGATGTCGCGGATCGTCGGCTCGATGATCTCGGCGACGACATTGGTCGAGAAGAACCTGCCGGCCGTGTCGATGATCTGGGTCTCGATGGTCGGAAGAGTCTCCGGACCGAACAGCGGAGCGATGTACGCCAAGCTGCCGAGCATGCCGAGCAGCAGCGGCGGCAGCGACAACGCTGACCAGAACGCAGCTTGCGCGGACTCCGAGAAGATCGAATCGTCCCAGCTCTTCGACAAGGTGCGCCGCAGAATGTGTCGAATGTGGTGGCGTGACGGCTTGCGCGGCAACGGCTGGGGCTGGTCGGTCATGACCAGTCCAGCATTCCTGACGAAGTGTGCTCCTGCCCAGTGCGGCTCTGCGCCGTGTCGGGCGTTATGCCTCCACCGGGCTGACTTCGAGAACGGCGGCCAATTCGATCAGCTTGGTCTCGTGCTCGTTGGCGTGGTGCTGGCAGAAGAGCAACTCCGCTCCCGACGGAAGCGTCGCGCGAACCCGGGCGGCGGCACCGCAACGATCGCAGCGGTCAGCCCGGCTCAACGGGGGACTAGTGAGCGTTGCGTTCGTCATTGCGGACCTCCGTACTGTTCGCGTGCATCTACTGTCTCAGACGTATTGGCTTCCGGCGTTGTTCCCAAGGGGTTTACCGGTGTGTCGTGTCTCACCGTTACCTCGAGTTGCCGACACGGCAGGCTGGCGATATGAACCACTCGCCGCCAGTGCTGGTCCACCTGTGTAGCACGGACGAGTGGCGATCGGCACAAGCGCTCGGCGCGCATCGCCCCGATTCGCTCGGCGCGAACGGGTTTGTCCACCTCTCGACGGCCGAGCAGGTACACCTGCCGGCCAACCGGCTCTACGCCGGTCGTACCGACCTGGTGCTGCTGCACATCGACGCCGCGCAACTGTCCTCTCCCGTTCGCTGGGAACCCGGTATGCCCGCTGATCCAGTGGGAATGGTGTTCCCACATCTGTATGGGCCTTTGCCAACGGACGCTGTGATACGCGTCACGCCGTATCTGCCCGGGGCCGACGGCCGGTTCGCTCCGCTCACACCCTAGGCGGCCTCGCCCGCGCCGTGGTGTTCACGGTCCGCGGCCCGAGGGCTTCTACGTACACTTACAAATCGTGGGCATTCTGTTAGGTCTCGCACCCTGGATCGTCTACTGGGTGCTCATCGGCAACGTTCCGTTCACCGTCGCGGTACTGACCGCCCTGGCGGTCGCGGTCGCGGCATTCGTGCTGGGGCAGGTGCGCGGCGGACCGGGTCGGGTACTCGAAATAGGCGCGCTGGCAACCTTTTTGGTGTTGACCGTGTTGACCTTCACGCTCGACCGGTCGTTCATGGAACAGTGGATGCAGCCGCTGAGCAGCGCCGGCATCTTCCTGGTGACACTCACCGGCGTGCTGATCGGCAAGCCGTTTGTGCGTGAGTTCGCCGAGGTCGGCCAGCCGCCACACGTCGTCAAAAGCGACCTCTTCGCGAAGATCACCTCGCTGCTGACCTGGATCTGGGTGGCGGCGTTCGGCGGCATGACGCTGTCGTCGGCGATCCCGCCGATCGTGTACGGCGACGCGACCATCCTGGACACCAAGACCCCGCTGTCGTTCATCTGCTACTGGGTGATCCCGTTCGCGTTGTTGGCCGCCGCGGCGTTTGCGACGAGGGTGCTACCGGACCGGATCGCGGCCGGTGCGGACGACATCGTCCGCAAGACGTCGTTCGTCGCGTTCGCGGAGGCGGAGATCGATCAGTTGATATACCTGGCCACCGAACACGCCAATCGCGAGGTTGGCCCGGGCAAGGAGGCTTACGACATCAAAATCGGCAGCAAGGGAATTCCGTTGACCGGTGACGAGACTCGCGAGTCCTGGCCGTCGACGTACAAGGTGCGCGACAAGAAGCGATGATCCCGATCGGACCCGGCACCCAATTCACGACGAGTGTGTGGTTGATACACGCCTGACGCGAAATCGCGTGTAACAACCCGACACTCGCGACTTCCGTCCGGGCTCGCTTGCCCGTGATGCATACTTCCCTCTACGCAGCGGCAGATATCGAGGAGCGCCATGGGATTCAGGGGAGCAACTCCGGCGTCTGTTCTCGCGGCGGGCGTAGTCGCGGTTGCGTTCGCTGCGCCGGCATACGGCACGGACCAGATCACGGCGAATGCGGTCGGCACGTACGACGCCGAATACGAGTGGGGTACGAAGACGTGGGTCGTCACACCCTGCGAGGGCGACGCGTTCCAGTGTGTGCATGTCACCGAATACGATCCGGCCGACACCGAGCGGAAGTCCCCGGTATGGAGTGCGAACGCCTACTGGCAGGTCGGCTGGTGGATCGCCCGCGAAGCCCTGACCCGTGATGCGCTCGTGTGCGAGGACGGCTCGAAGCACGATCTGCCGATGAACTACGCATGGGACGCCGCGACGGGTGAGGCCGTGCAGTCCTTCTACGAACCCGGGATATGTGGCGAGGCGTACAACGGTTACAACGACATGATGCTGACCAAGACCGGACCCGCGCCGACGCCGACGCCGACGTAGGCGTTCAGTCCAGGTAGTCGCGCAGCACCTGAGAACGGCTGGGGTGGCGCAACTTCGACATCGTCTTCGATTCGATCTGGCGGATACGCTCGCGCGTCACGCCGTACACCTGACCGATCTCGTCGAGCGTGCGGGGCTGCCCGTCGGTGAGCCCGAACCGCAGCCGCACGACGCCGGCCTCACGCTCGGACAGCGTCTCGAGCACCGACTGCAACTGATCCTGCAGCAGCGTGAAGGACACCGCGTCGACGGCCACCACAGCCTCGGAATCCTCGATGAAATCACCGAGCTGCGAATCACCTTCGTCACCGATGGTCTGATCCAACGAGATCGGCTCACGCGCGTACTGCTGGATCTCCAGCACCTTCTCCGGCGTGATGTCCATCTCTTTGGCCAGCTCTTCGGGTGTCGGCTCGCGGCCCAGATCCTGCAGCAGCTCACGCTGAATGCGGCCGAGCTTGTTGATCACCTCGACCATGTGCACCGGAATACGGATGGTGCGCGCCTGGTCGGCCATCGCGCGGGTGATCGCCTGGCGGATCCACCAGGTGGCGTAGGTGGAGAACTTGTAACCCTTGGTGTAGTCGAACTTCTCGACGGCACGGATCAGACCCAGGTTGCCTTCCTGGATGAGGTCCAGGAACGCCATGCCGCGGCCGGTGTAGCGCTTGGCCAGCGACACCACCAGACGCAAGTTCGCTTCCAGCAGATGGTTTTTCGCGCGGTCACCGTCGCGACAGATCCACATCATGTCGCGGCGCTGCGCGGCGGGCAGCTTCTCGCCGCGCTCGGTCATCTCGGCCATCAGCTGGGTGGCGTAGAGACCGGCCTCGATGCGCTTGGCCAGCTCGACCTCTTCCTCGGCATTGAGCAGCGCGACCTTGCCGATCTGCTTGAGGTAGGCGCGGACCGAGTCGGCCGACGCGGTGAGCTCGGCGTCCTTGCGAGCCTGCCGCAGCGCCTCGGACTCCTCCTCATCCCAGACGAAGTCACCGGAGGCCTTGTCTTTCTCCGACGGCTCGGCGATCTCGTCGTCCTCGGCAGCGGCAGCCTCATCGGCGGACTCCGCCACGGGGGCGTCGCCGTCGGCGGCCTCGGCAACGTCCTCGGCAGGCTCGTCGACGGCGTCCTCGAGATCGTCGAGGTCGATGTCGGCCTCCTCGACCGCGAGGTCGTCGCCGGGCTCGGCTTCCAGCTCGTCGGTCTCGAGTTCGTCGGACTCGACGTCGGTCTTGGTGGTGTCCGGATCGGCGGCGGTGGCCTTTTTGGCGCGACCGCGGGGCGCAGCTGACTTCGCGGCCTTCGTCGCTCGCTTGGCCGGTGCCTTGGTCGCGGTGGCACCCGTTTCGCGGCTCACCGCGGTCTTGGCGGCCTTCTTTGCGGGTGCCTTGGTAGCCGTGCGCGCCTTGGCGCCCTTCTTGGCCGGCGCCGTCGCATTGGCGGGCTTCGCCGCTGTCTTCTTGGCGGGGGCGGCCTTGGTAGCGGTGCGCTTCACCGGCTCATCGGTCGCCGGGCTTGCCTTTGTCGCTGCCACGTACACCCTTTCCTTGTGCTACTCGTCGGTGGGCATGGGTGTCCCCATCGAGGAGCGTCGGCTGTCGAATATTGGCGGTTGATAATCGCCGCTATCCGGGCTGCGGCCGCCGTCGACCATTGTAACGACAGTGTGGGATAACGCCGCCTCGAGCGGCAAATTGCAGGTTCCGGGCGTGGCTACTTGGCAGTAGCTGTGACGTCCACCGCAGCAGCCATCGCGGCACCGACGATGCCCGCGGTGTTCTGCAGCGCCGCGGCGACCACCGGCGTGCGGTTCTTCAGCAGTGGAATCCACTTCTCGGCCTTTCGGCTGATGCCGCCGCCCGCGATGAACAGGTCGGGCCAGATCGCGTTCTCGATCGCTACCAGCACCTTTGTCACCTCGACGGTCCAGCGTTCGTAGCTCCAGTCCTTGCGTTCCTTGACCGACGACGCCGCACGGTGCTCGGCTTCCTTGCCGCCGACCTCGATGTGACCGAACTCGGTGTTGGGCAGCAGGACACCATTGTGGATGACCGCCGAACCGATGCCCGTGCCGAAGGTCAACAGCACGATGACGCCGGTGTTGTCCCGGCCCGCGCCGAACTTCTCCTCGGCCAGCCCGGCGGCGTCGGCGTCGTTGAGAACCGTCACCTGCTGCCCGCCGAGATGGTTCACGATCGCATCGCGGGCGTTCACGCCGATCCAGCGCTTGTCGACGTTGGCCGCGGTGCGCACGATCCCGTCGGTCACCACGCCGGGATAGGTGACCCCCAGCTTGTCGGTCCACCCGAACTCACGGACCACCGCGGCGACGGTCTCGGCGACCGCGTCGGGCGTCGCCGGCTGGGGCGTGGGCAGCTTGAACCGCTCACCGATCAACTGGCCGGTGTCCAGGTCGACGATGCCGCCCTTGACGCCGCTGCCGCCCACATCGACGCCGAACCCGCGGCGTTGGCCCTCGGCGGTGCTCGGCGCGACGGAGGGCGAATCGGTCGCGGTCATGAGCGCTCCTCCAGTTCAGCCAGGGCGTGCCCGAGATTTCGTGCGACCCACACCTTAGTGGCTCGCGGAAGGCTGCGCGTGGCTGTCGGGCGAGCAGGTCGCGACAACGTCGGCCGGACATGCTGCGATGGGTCAATGCCCGACAACGACGCCGATCCCGTCCTGCTGCGCTCGGTCGCCGAGCAACTGGCCACCGAGGCGGCCGCCTTCGTGCGACGCCGTCGCGCAGAGGTTTTCGGTGACGCCGCGTCGTCACCGGACACGCCCGGGGTAAGGACCAAGAGCTCGCCGACCGACCCGGTCACGATCGTCGACACCGAAACCGAACGGCTGATCCGCGACCGGCTTGCCGTGCTCCGTCCCGGCGAACATGTGCTCGGCGAAGAAGAAGGCGGGACTCCGGCCCAAGAGGGCGAACTGACCTGGGTGCTCGACCCGATCGACGGCACGGTGAACTTCGTCTACGGGTTGGACGCCTATGCGGTCTCGGTCGCCGTGCAACGCGACGGCGTCTCGTTGGCCGGTGCCGTCGCGAACGTGCCGACCGGCGCGGTGTACTCGGCGGCGGTCGGCCACGGCGCGCATCGGCGACACGCGGACGCGACCACGCCGCTGCGCACAACCACAGCCGACGATTTGTCAATGTCGTTGCTGGGCACCGGATTTTCCTATGACCGCGAGCAGCGGGCCCGACAGGCCGAGGTGCTGACCCGGATGCTTCCCGCGGTGCGTGACGTGCGCCGCATCGGCTCGTGTGCGCTGGATCTGTGCATGGTGGCGGCGGGTCAACTCGATGCCTATTACGAGGACGGCGTGCACCTGTGGGACTGGGCGGCCGGGGCGCTGATCGCCGCCGAAGCGGGCGCCACGTTGCGCCTGCCGCCGGGGGAGGGGTCGGCGGGCGGTCCCGGCTTCATCGTGGCCGCAGCGCCGGCCGTCGCGGCCGCCCTGGACGCCGCGCTGCGCCGCGCGGGCGCGGTGTAGGTCTTCGAGAAGCGGTTGCCGGACAACCGATTACAGGCTCAGCAGGCGCCCGAGTGGATCTCCGACAACAGATCCGGATCGGCCGGCTGGGTGGCATCCGGGCGCAGGCTCGCGAGCACCGCCTCGATGGCGTCACTGCTGCTCAGCTCGGTGAACTCGGTACCGAGGGCGAGGTCCACGCTGTCGTCGCCGCGGCCGTCCTGGAACAGTTCGGTGCACGGCGCGACCAGCCACACCGCGGCCGCCGCGGCGCGTCCGGCCTCGCCGAACCGGATCTGGCCTTGGCACTCGAGGCGGGCGGTGGCATAGAGCGGATCGTTGGCCGCGGTCGGTTCGGCGAACCCCAGATCCTTCAGCGCACTGGCCACCTCGGCGGCCTGTCCACCCTGGCCACTGGCGTTGAGCACCTTGATCTTCGTATCGGCGAGGCGGGCGGGAGCCACGTCGACCATGTCGGCGCGCGAGACCTGTTCACCGAGCGTCGGGGCGGGCGCGGCCGGGTCGGCGGGCGCGGGCGGCGGATTGCAGATGGCCGCCTCCTGCACGTCGGCGGGACGGTTCAGCGCGACGACCCAGACGAACAGCGTCACCACCGACAGCGCGACGAACAACACGATTCCCGGCAGGTAGTACCGCCGGCGGAAGGGGCGACCGTGCTCGTCGAACGCGGTTCCCTCGGTGATTTGCGCGACCACGAGTGCACTCTAAAGCCCCAGGTGCCGCCTTGTTCGCGTGGCACGATACGACCTGTGACATAAATCACAGTGGAACGGGTATCAATACGGGCACGAATCGTTTGGCGGATGCGTTCGACGCTGGTACAAAGCTCTGTCGCACAAGCTTTATTCGGAGGGGACGAGATGGCTACCGATTACGACGCCCCACGGCGGACCGAGACCGATGACGTCTCGGAAGACTCGCTCGAGGAGTTGAAGGCGCGGCGTAACGAGGCCCAGTCGGCGGTTGTCGATGTCGACGAGTCGGAGTCCGCGGAGTCCTTCGAATTGCCCGGCGCTGACCTGTCCGGCGAAGAACTGTCGGTGCGGGTGATTCCCAAGCAGGCCGACGAGTTCACCTGCTCGAGCTGCTTTTTGGTACACCACCGCAGCCGTCTGGCCAGCGAGAAGAACGGCGTCATGATCTGCTCGGACTGCGCGGCCTAGCTGCGCGGTCTGGATTCGCAGTTCAACTGCGCAGAGCGGACAGCACCCGGTCCGGATGCCGGCAACTGACCAGCCAATACGGGGTCGGATCATCTGGATCGTCGAGCACCAGCAGAACCATCGGACCCACCCAGGCGCGATGTACGACGAAGGCGGCCGGGTCCAGCTGACGGCCCAGCGCCGCGGATTTGGCGCTGCGCGGCACTTCGGCCGAGCGCGCGACCACATCGACAGGAAGGTGCGCGGCCCCGGCCCAGAGCTCGGTGCCGTCCGGTCCGCCGACGACCCGCACCTCGGTCCGGCCCAGCCACAGCAGGACGACGGCCGCGACCGGCAGCAGCAGGGCATAAGGCAGCCATCCGGGCACCCCGGGCACGCCCATCTCGATTTCGACGGCGATCAACGCCGCGAGGCCCAGGCCCGGCGGCCACCACCACCACGGCACCCAAAGCCGCTCGCGGTAGCGCACGGATTGCGACGTGGCGCGCGTGTCGGACACGCGGCCAAGAGTAATCTCTGACGTCGTGCCCACCACCCTGGCGGTCGTCCGCCTCGACCCTGATCTGCCGATGCCCAGCCGCGCCCATCACGGCGACGCGGGCATCGACCTATTCAGTGCGCTCGACATCGAACTGGCCCCCGGCCAGCGTGCGCTGGTGCCGACCGGCATCGCGGCGGCCATTCCGCACGGGATGGTCGGTCTGGTGCACCCGCGCTCGGGTTTGGCTGCCCGCGTTGGGCTTTCGATCGTCAACAGCCCGGGGACGATCGACGCCGGGTACCGCGGTGAAATCAAGGTGGCGCTGATCAACCTCGATCCGCAGGTGCCGATCGTCGTGCACCGCGGGGACCGCATCGCGCAGTTGCTGGTCCAGCGGGTCGAGCTGCCCGAGCTGGTCGAGGTCACGTCCTTCGACGAGGCCGGTCTCGGTGACACATCCCGTGGCGATGGTGGCCACGGCTCCTCCGGCGGACATGCGAGTTTGTGAAATGGCATTCGGTAAACGCAAGGACAACGACGACATCGGCGGCGACCTGGCCGATCGAACCGGTGCTGGGCAGGAGACCGGCGACGAGGTCGAGAGCGGACTGGAGGGCCCCTTCGACATCGAGGACTTCGACGACCCGGAGGCGGCCGCCACCGGCCGGCTGAATCTGGGCTCGGTCCTGATCCCGCTGCCAGCGGCCGGTCAGGTGCAGGTCGAGCTCACGCAGCAGGGGGTGCCGAGCGCCGTGTGGGTCGTCACACCCCACGGCCGGTTCACCGTCGCCGCCTACGCCGCTCCGAAGACCGCCGGCCTGTGGCGCGAGATCGCCACCGAACTGGCCGACTCGTTGCGCAAGGACGGCGCCCAGGTGTCGATCAAGGACGGGCCGTGGGGCCGCGAGGTCGTCGGCGTGGCGGCCGCGCAGCAGGGCGAGGCCGCGCAGCAGGGTCAGCCCGGCGCGGTGCGCTTCATCGGGGTCGACGGCTACCGCTGGATGATCCGCTGCGTCGTCAACGGCCCTGAGGAACATTTCGACGCGCTCGCAGCCGAAGCGCGAGAAGCGTTGGCCGACACCGTGGTTCGTCGCGGTGACACCCCGTTGCCGGTGCGGACTCCGCTGCCGGTCGAGTTGCCCGAGCCGATGGCCAACCAGCTGCGCGCCGCCGCCGAACAGGCTGCCCAACAGGCGCAGCAAGGTCAGCAGGAGGGGCAGCAGCAGGAGCCGCCGCCCGCGCAGCCCGTGGCGCGGCGCAGCGCTCAGGGCTCGGCGATGCAGCAGTTGCGCACCATCACCGGCGGCTGACCCTTCGGACTTTGCGACTGACGGGTTGATCCCACGCATCGGGTGCATGCAATCCACCAGTCAGTGCCACCTGAACGGTCGCGCGCGTGGTCGCCGTCCTCCGCTCGCTAGTCAACGTCGCTCAACGCCGCCACACATGCCGCGCCGACCACCGCTGGATCGGCGCCCATCTCATCGAGTGTGAACGTGCGCAACGCCGCCTTCGGAGCCGCCGTCACCCACTCGATCGCGACCTCGAGGGGATGCACCGGGTCGTCGGTTGCCGCGGCGACGCCGAGCGGCACGGTCAACCGCGCCAACTCCGGACAGCTCGGTGCGACGTAGCGCGCCGCCTCCTCCATCGCATCGGGCAGTGCGGGCCACTGGGCCAGCCATGACCGGGTCAGCTCGTCGGCCAGCCACTGCGGGCTCGACGCCTGCATCGCTGCGGTGGCGGCGGCCAGCCCGTCGCGGCGCAGCACCTCTGCGGAATGCCGCGCCGCGGCCGCTGCGGGCGCCCGCAGCGGCGCGCCCGTCCACGCCGGCAAGGCGGCGAGCACACCGACCGTCCGACCGGGATGTGCCAGCGCCCACGAGACGGCCACGGCGGCGCCGATCGACACGCCGCCGACGGCTATGGGCCCCGTCACGGCCGCGTCCTCGAGGGCGGCGCGGTAACCCTCGACCAGTCGGTGTGGTTGCGGCGCCGGGGTGATGACCGTCGCGCCGCGGTCACGCAGGGCGGGGGAAAACGCCCGGTAGACGAAGTCGTCGTCGGAACCCGTGCCGGGCAACAGCACCGTGGGGACGCCGCGCAGATTGACCGTCATGCGTTGATCGTGCCCGGCCCGGTGACCGCTCGGCGCGCCGACCCGACCCCGCGTGGCAAATCGGAACCAAGAGGTCTAGCGTGGCGTTGGATTGGGTAGATCCATAGTGGATCTGCGATAGGTCAGGAGAGGCCATGGCTACGGCCGAAGGGTATCTGCGCCGGCTCACCCGGCGGCTGACAGAAGATCCCGAGCAGCTCGACGTCGAGGAACTCAGTGACGAAGTCGCCTCGACCGGCGCCCAGAAGGCGATTGACTGTCAACGCGGTCAGGAAGTCACGATGGTCGGCACACTGCGCAGCGTCGAATGCAACGGCAAGGCGTGTGCCGGCGGTGTGAAGGCCGAATTGTTCGACGGTACGGACTCGGTGATGCTGGTCTGGCTCGGCCAGCGGCGCATCCCCGGCATCGAGTCGGGGCGCACGCTGAAGGTGCACGGCCGCGTCGGCAAGCTCGACAACGGCGCCAAGGCGATCTACAACCCCCACTACGAGATTCAGAAGTGAGCGATCCCGGAACCGAACCGGGGAAGCCCTCCACCGAACAGACCAGCAAGGCCCACGCAGTCCTGCGACAGATGGGCGGCGTCAGCGGGCTGATCTACTCCTCGCTGCCCGTTTTGGCATTCGTTCCGGTCTCCCAGATCTTCGGGTTGATGCCCGCGATCATCGCGGCCCTCGGCGTGGCGACGGTGATCCTGGCGTGGCGACTGGCTCGCCGCGAGTCCACCCAGCCGGCGGTCTCGGGCTTCTTCGGGGTGGGAATCTGCGCGCTGATCGCCTACGTGACCGGGGAGTCGGAGGGCTACTTCCTCTGGGGCATCTGGATGTCGCTGTTGTGGGCGACGGTGTTCACGATCTCGGTGCTGATCCGGCGTCCCGTCGTCGGCTACGTGTGGAGCTGGGTCAGCGGCGGCGGCACGGACTGGCGCCGGGTGCGCAGGGCGCTGACGGCGTTCGACATCGCCACCCTGTTCTGGGTGCTGGTGTTCGCCTCGCGGTTCGTCGTGCAGCAGCATCTCTACGATGCCGGACAGACCGGCTGGCTGGGCGTCGCGCGCATCTCCATGGGGTGGCCGCTGACGGCGGTCGCCGCGCTGGTGACCTATTTGGCCATCCGGACGGCGCAGAAAGCCCTCACCGGCGACCAGGCTTCAGAGGATCTCCGCGACGCGGTGCCCGAGACGACCCGACCCGACGCCGGCTGAGAACAGCGGCGCGTCGCTCACGGCGAGTCAGCGCGGCTGCGGGTGCAGCAGCAGATCCTGCAACTGATCCTCGACCTCGGCGACGGCCACGAACAGCAACTCGTCGCCGCCCTCGAGCGGCTCGTCGGACTCCGGCACGATCACCCGCGGGCCCCGCAGGATCGTCACCAGCGCGCAGTCGCGGGGCAACTCGAGGCGTTTGACGGGCTTACCGCCCCACGGGGTGTCGTCGGGCAGCGTGATCTCGACGAGGTTGGCCTGCCCCTTGCGGAACTCCATCAACCGCACCAGGTCGCCGACCGCGACGGCCTCCTCCACCAGGGAGGCCAACATGCGGGGCGTCGACACCGCCACGTCGACTCCCCAGCTCTCGTCGAACAGCCACTCGTTGCGGGGGTCGTTGACGCGCGCGACCACCCGCTGCACCGCGAATTCGGTCTTGGCCAGCAGGCTGACCACCACGTTGACCTTGTCGTCGCCGGTGGCGGCGATCACGACGTCGAACTCCTCGAGCTGCACCGACTCGAGCAGGCTCAGCTCGCACGCGTCGCCCAGCCGCCACTGCGCGGCGGGAATCGCGTCGACGTCGATGTGGTCGGGGTTGCGTTCGAGCAACGTCACTTCGTGGGCGTCGACGAGCTCGCGTGCGATGGATCGGCCGACGGCGCCGGCCCCGGCGATGGCGACTTTCAACTACGCCACTCCTCGATGTCGTCGTCGGCGCGCTTCATCAGCTCTCGAGATCCTCGCTGGGCGGCAGGGCGGCGATGGCCAGCGCTTCGGCGATGTGGCCGGCGATCGCGGCCATGAACACCTGGTCGCTGGCCTGGATGACGGTTTTGCCGTCGGGCAGCAGGCCCGCGCCGAAGCGGATCAGGAACGCCACCCGGCCGCCGGTGGCCGTCTCCAGATCCGTGATCCGCCGACCCACCCACGACTCGTGCATGGCCAGTTCGGTCACGCCGACGTTGCCGGTGGGGTCGCGCCATCGGGCGGTCTCGGTTTCCCGGGTCAGCACGTTGAGCAGCCGGTCGGTCGTCCACGGCACGGTGGCCACCGTCGGGATGCCCAACCGTTCGTAGACCGCCGCGCGCTTCGCGTCGTAGATACGGGCGACCACACGCTCCACCCCGAACGTCTCGCGGGCCACTCGCGCCGAGATGATGTTGGAGTTGTCGCCGGACGAGACCGCCGCGAAGGCGCCGGCTTCCTCGATGCCTGCCCGCAGCAGCACGTCGCGGTCGAAGCCCATACCGAGCACCCGTTCGCCGGAGAACTCCGGAGACAGCCGGTGAAATGCCGTGCTGTCACGGTCGATGACCGCGACGTCGTGACCGATCCGGGCCAGGCTGTCCGACAGCGACGCACCCACCCGGCCGCAGCCCATCACCACTACACGCACTCCACGGTCCTTCCTGTCGAACCCGCGCAGTCGGAACGCTACAGCTTCCTGACGGCCATTTGCCGCTGGGCTTACTCTTGGCACTCGTGTCCAAGCTATCCAGGTTCGCGCGGCGGTTGGTCCTCGGCAGGCCGTTTCGCAGCGACAGGATTTCGCACACCCTGCTGCCCAAGCGGATCGCCCTTCCGGTGTTCGCCTCGGACGCGCTGTCGTCGACGGCGTACGCGCCCGAGGAGATCTTTCTCGTGCTCTCGGTCGCCGGGTTGGCCGCCTACTCGATGGCGCCGTGGATCGCCGTGGCCGTCGCGGCGGTCATGTTGATCGTCATCGCCAGCTACCGGCAGAACGTGCACGCCTACCCGTCGGGCGGCGGGGACTACGAGGTGGTCAACACCAATCTCGGGCCGACTGCCGGCCTGACGGTGGCGAGCGCGCTGCTGGTCGACTACGTACTCACGGTCGCGGTGTCGATGTCCTCGGCGATGTCGAACATCGGCTCGGCCGTGCCGTTCATCAACGACCACAAGGTGCTGTTCGCCGTCATCGCGATCCTGGTGCTGGCGGCGCTGAACCTGCGCGGCATCCGGGAGTCCGGAACCGCGTTCGCCATCCCCACCTACGCGTTCATCGTCGGCATGTTCGTGATGCTCGGCTGGGGGTTCTTCCAGCTCTACGCGCTCGGCGAGCCACTGCAGGCCGAATCCGCGGACTTCGAGATGCATTCCGAGCACGGCGAAATCCTCGGCTTCGCGCTGGTTCTGCTCGTCGCGCGGGCGTTCTCGTCGGGAAGTGCGGCGCTGACCGGTGTGGAAGCCGTCAGCAACGGGGTGCCGGCGTTCCGTAAGCCGAAGTCGCGCAACGCCGCAACGACGCTGGCGCTGCTCGGGCTGATCGCGGTCACGCTGTTCATGGGCATCGTCATGCTGGCCAAGGAAACCGGTGTGCAGCTGGCCGAGCGCCCACACGAACAACTGGTCGGCGCGCCGGCGGACTACCACCAGAAGACGTTGATCGCGCAGTTGGCCGACGCGGTGTTCCACGACTTCAGCGCCGGGCTGTTCATCATCGCCGGTGTCACCGCGTTGATCCTGCTGCTGGCTGCCAACACCGCGTTCAACGGATTCCCGGTGCTCGGATCGATCCTCGCTCAGGACCGGTATCTGCCGCGCCAGTTGCACACCCGCGGTGACCGGCTCGCGTTCTCCAACGGCATCCTGTTCCTCGCGTTCGCGGCGATCGCGTTCGTGGTGGCATTCCGCGCCGAGGTCACCGCGCTGATCCAGCTCTACATCGTCGGGGTGTTCGTCTCCTTCACGCTCAGCCAGGTCGGCATGGTCCGACACTGGACGCGGTTGCTGCGCACCGAGACCGAGCCCGTGGTCCGGCGCAAGATGATGCGGTCGCGGGTGATCAACTCGATCGGTTGCATCTGCACCGCGACGGTGCTGGTGGTCGTCGTAGTGTCCAAATTCCTTGTCGGAGCGTGGATTGCGATCCTGGCGATGGGCGCGCTCTTCGGGATGATGAAGCTGATCCATCGGCACTACGACACCGTGACGCGCGAACTCGAGGAGCAGGCCGCCGCCGAAAGCGACATGGTGCTACCGAGCCGCAATCATGCGATCGTGCTGGTGTCCAAACTGCACCTGCCGACGCTGCGTGCGCTGGCGTACGCCAGGGCCACCCGGCCGGACACGCTGGAAGCGATCACCGTCAGCGTCGACGACGGCGAGACGCGGGCACTCGTGCACAAGTGGGAGGACAGCGACATCAGCGTCCCGCTGAAGGTGATCGCCTCGCCGTACCGGGAGATCACCCGCCCGGTGCTCGAGTACGTCAAGCGGGTCAGCAGGGAGTCGCCGCGCACCGTTGTCACCGTGTTCATCCCCGAGTACGTCGTCGGCCACTGGTGGGAGCAGGTGCTGCACAACCAGAGCGCGCTGCGGCTCAAGGGCCGACTGCTGTTCGAGCCGAACGTCATGGTGACCTCTGTTCCGTGGCAGTTGAGCTCGTCGGAGCGGCTCAAGACGCTGCAGCCGCAGTCCGCCCCCGGCGACGCGCGCAGGGGATTCCTCGATTGACCGACGACCCCGGCGGTTCGCCAGGACCGCCGTTGGAACTCACGCTGACCGCCGGGCCGCCCGCCAACGGCGGCAGCTGTGTGGCGCGACACGACGGCCGGGTCGTGTTCGTCCGATACGCGCTGCCCGGTGAGCGGGTCAGAGTCCGGGTGCGAGCGGACCACGGAAAGTATTGGCACGCCGACGCTGTCGAGATCCTCGAGCCGTCCCCCGACCGGATCGCGTCCCTGTGCCCGATCGCCGGTGCGGACGGTGCGGGCTGCTGCGACATGGCGTTCGCCGAACCCGCGGCGGTACGCAGGCTCAAGGGCGCGGTCGTCGCCAACCAGCTGACGCGATTGGGCGGCTACCACTGGCGCGACGAGACCGACGCGACCGCCGAACCGGTCGGAGACGCCGGCGCCACGGGGTGGCGCACACGGGTGCGACTGGACACCACCCCCGACGGGCGAGCGGGCTTTCACCGCTTCCACAGCGCCGAACTGATCACCGAGCTGGACTGCGCGCAGTTGCCCGCGGGCATGCTCGACGGACTGGCCGACCGGAGTTGGCCGCCTGGCGCGGCGCTGCACGTCGCGCTCGACGACGACGGCGCGCGCCACGTCGTGCAGTCCGGGCCGCGGGCGCGACACAAGGGTGGACGCAAGGCCCATACGCAGGTGATCGAGGGCGAGTACGAAGCCGTCCAGCGCGTCGGGCACCGGACCTGGCGGGTGCCGGTGACCGCGTTCTGGCAGTCGCACCGGGACGCGGCACGGCTCTACAGCGACCTGATCGCCGAGTGGGCGCAGTTGAGCCACGGAATGACGGCATGGGACTTGTACGGCGGGGCAGGGGTTTTCGCAGCGGTCCTGGGGCAGCAGGTCGGCGAGACGGGCAAGGTCGTCAGCGTCGACACGTCGCGGGGGTCGTCGCGGGCGGCACGCGCCGCGTTGGCCGACATGGGTTGGGTGTCGGTCATCACCGACTCCGTGCGCCGCGCGCTGATGGCCCAGCCTGAGCGGGCCGACGTCGCGGTGCTGGATCCGCCGCGGACGGGGGCGGGTCGCGAGGTGATCGACCTGCTGGCCGGCGCCGGGGTGCCGCGGGTGATCCACATCGGATGTGAGGCAGCCTCTTTCGCCCGCGACATCGGGCTGTACCAGGGGCACGGCTATGCGGTGCAGGCGCTGCGGGTCTTCGACTCGTTCCCGTTGACGCATCACGTCGAGTGCATCGCGGTTCTCACCCGCTGATCTGGGTACCCGCCCCGGCATGACGGACAATGGCCAGAACGCAAAGCAAGAACAGCTCGACGGATCCCGGTTCGACAAGACGACGGGCTACCTGACCACGCAGCAGGGGGTGCGGGTCGACCACACCGACGACGCGCTGACGGTCGGGGAGCGCGGGCCCACGCTGCTCGAGGACTTCCACGCCCGGGAGAAGATCACCCACTTCGACCACGAACGCATCCCGGAGCGGGTCGTGCACGCCCGCGGCGCCGGCGCATACGGCTACTTCGAGCCGTACGACGATTCGCTCGCCGAATACACCGTCGCGAAGTTCCTCACCACGCCAGGCAAGCAGACGCCGGTCTTCGTGCGGTTCTCCACGGTGGCCGGCTCCCGCGGGTCGGCCGACACCGTGCGCGACGTGCGCGGCTTCGCCACGAAGTTCTACACCGACCAAGGCAACTACGACCTGGTGGGAAACAACTTTCCGGTGTTCTTCATCCAGGACGGGATCAAGTTCCCCGACTTCGTGCACGCCGTCAAGCCCGAGCCACACAACGAAATTCCGCAGGCGCAGTCCGCGCACGACACATTGTGGGACTTCGTGTCGCTGCAACCGGAGACGTTGCACACGATCATGTGGCTGATGTCGGACCGGGCGCTGCCGCGCAGCTACCGGATGATGCAGGGCTTCGGCGTGCACACCTTCCGGTTCGTCAACGCCCGCGGCGAAGGCACTTTCGTGAAATTCCACTGGAAGCCGCGCCTGGGTGTGCATTCGCTGGTGTGGGACGAGTGCCAGAAAATCGCGGGCAAGGACCCCGACTTCAACCGGCGCGACCTGTGGGACAGCATCGAGGCCGGCCAGTTCCCCGAGTACGAGCTGGGCGTGCAGCTGGTGCCCGAGAGCGACGAGTTCAACTTCGACTTCGATCTGCTCGACGCCACCAAGATCATTCCGGAGGAACAGGTTCCCGTCCGGCCCGTCGGCAAGATGGTGCTCAACCTCAACCCGGACAACTTCTTCGCCGAAACCGAGCAGGTCGCGTTCCACACCGCCAACGTGGTGCCCGGCATCGATTTCACCAACGATCCGCTGCTGCAGTTCCGCAACTTCTCCTACCTCGACACCCAGCTGATCCGGCTGGGCGGGCCCAACTTCGCGCAGCTGCCGGTCAACCGACCGCTGGCAGACGTCCGCAACAATCAGCACGACGGCTACGGACAGCACGCGATACCGCGGGGACGCTCCAGTTACTTCCCGAACAGCCTCGGGGGCGGCTGCCCGGCACTGGCCGACGAGAACGTGTTCCGCCACTACACCGAGAAAGTCGACGGCAACAAGATCCGCCAGCGCGCCAAGAGTTTCGAGGATCACTACAGCCAGGCGCGCATGTTCTGGAAGAGCATGTCCGCGCCGGAGGCCAAGCACATCGTCGCGGCGTTCGCGTTCGAACTCGGCAAGGTCGAGGTGGAGGAGATTCGGGCGCGCACCGTCGAACAGCTCAACCAGGTCGATCACGACCTGGCCGCGCAGGTCGCAGGCAAGCTGGGGCTACCCGAACCCGCCGAGCAGGCGGTGGACGACAAGATGCCCGCGTCACCGGCGTTGTCGCAGCTGAACACGGCGACCGACAGCATCGCCACCCGCAAGATCGCGGTGCTGGCCGCGGACGGCGTCGACGTGGAGGGCGCGCAGCGAACCATCGAGGCGCTGCAGCAACGCGGTGCGGTGGTCGAGGTGTTGGCGCCGGTCGCGGGCGGCACGCTGTCCGGCGGATCGGGCGGCGAACTGCCCGTCGACCGCGCGATCACGACGATGGCTTCGGTGCTGTACGACGCGGTGATCGTGCCGTGCGGGCCGGATTCGGCGCAGACGCTCTCCGGTGACGGGTATGCGATGCACTTCATCACCGAGGCGTACAAGCATCTCAAGGCCGTCGGCGCATGGGGTTCCGGCGTGGACCTGCTGCCCAAGGCCGGCGTCGCCGAAGAACTCGCCGACGACACGAACGTCGTTGTGTCCCACGGCGTTGTCTCGACCGCCGCGGCCGCCGGCGACCTCACCGACGAGTTCGCCGAGGCGCTGGCTTCGGTGCTGGCCCAACATCGGGCGTGGGACCGGGAGACCGATCCGGTACCGGCCTGATCGCGTGCAGACCTTCCTGCCCTACCCGGGCTTCGGCGACACCGCCGGCGTCCTGGACACGAAGCGGCTGGGCAAGCAGCGGGTGGAGGCCATCCAGGTGGTCCGGGCGCTGACGGTCCCGGGTTACGGGTGGCGCCATCACCCCGCCGCGGCGATGTGGGCCGGCTACGAAGAGGCCCTGGTCCGCTACGGGCTCGACATCTGCGCTGCATGGTGTCGACTGGGCCATGCCGACACGTGCGCGGCGACGATGGTCAGCGACCTCGCCACCGGCACCGGGATCGGCACGCCGCGCACGCAGGAGGAGCTGGTGGCGGCGGGGGAGGTGCCGCCGTGGCTGGGCGATCCGGCGTTTCACCGCAGCCACCAGTCGGTGCTGGTGCGCAAGGACCCGCAGCACTACC
Source organism: Mycobacterium sp. IS-1556 (assembly GCF_001499985.1). Lineage (NCBI taxonomy): Bacteria > Bacillati > Actinomycetota > Actinomycetes > Mycobacteriales > Mycobacteriaceae > Mycobacterium > Mycobacterium sp. IS-1556. Next base: position 297,632 of record NZ_LQIM01000012.1, on the reverse strand, counting down.
GCCGGTTCTTTCCCCGACGTGCCCGACGATCTGCCCTATGTCTGGCCCGCGTCAGACCGCGTCCGACGGGTGTCGATCTGACGCCACCGGTCCAGCAGCGCCGGAAGTTCATCCATGAGGAAGGCGTAGAAGTCGCGCATCTGCGTCAGCCGCTGCCCGGCAGTGCTGTCGCGGCCGGTAACAGCGATTGCGTCATCTGCCGCCGCCTGCATCGCGCCGATCACGTCGTTCTGCGCGGTATACAAAGTGGCCCACGCGTCATCGCGCAACCGGTAGTGGTCGCGCCGGCTCGCCGGCACGGGCACGCGCTCGACAAGTCCGACGGAGGTGAGCATCTTGACCGCACCCGAAATCGCGCCGGAGCTTGCCTGTAAGCGATCCGCCAGCTCGCCGGCAGTCATCGCCGATTGCTCGGTGCACAGCAGCGTGGACAGAACGCGAGCCGTCATCCGTTGCAGACCGTGATCGGTCAACACCAGGGCGAGCCGTTCGGCGGCCTCCTGTTGGTCGCGCGCTTCCGGCACCGCACTCCTCTCAAAGCCTTGAACGACAATCGTCTTCAGAATTCTCTGAAAGTTCAGTATATTAGCGGGCGGCGCTCCGGGAAGTCTGGTCGGAATCTTTGTTGACTCGTTCGCAGAAGGGATCTGACCAGCGATGCACACTGCCGAATCGGCCGGCGCACCCTGTGGGGTCGAAACCGACGTGATAAGTGTCCGTGGACTGACGTTCACCTATCCAGAGGCCGCCGAGCCGGCGATACGCGGCATGGACTTCGCCGTCGGCCGGGGCGAGATCTTCGGCTTTCTCGGACCCAGCGGTGCCGGAAAGTCGACCACCCAGAAACTGCTGATCGGTCTGCTGCATGGCCACGGCGGAGATGCCACGGTGTGGGGCAAGGATCCGCGGGCCTGGGGATCCGACTATTACGAGCGCATCGGCGTCTCGTTCGAGCTACCGAATCACTACCAAAAGCTCACCGGGCTGGAGAATCTGCAGTTCTTCGCTTCGCTCTACAGCGGCCAAAGGGCGGACCCGGTGGCACTGCTGGAGGCGGTGGGCCTGGCCGACGACGCGCACACGCGGGTTGGCAAGTACTCCAAGGGAATGCAGATGCGGCTGACGTTCGTCCGGTCGCTGATCAACGACCCCGAGCTGCTGTTCCTCGACGAGCCCACCTCGGGTCTCGATCCGGTCAACGCGCGCAAGGTCAAAGACATCATCCTGGATCTGAAGGCGCGGGGTCGAACGATCTTTCTGACCACTCACGACATGTCAACCGCCGATGAGCTCTGCGACAGAGTGGCTTTCGTCGTCGACGGCCGGATCGTCGCGCTCGATACCCCGGCCGAGCTCAAGATCGCCCGCAGCCAGCGGCGCGTGCGCGTGGAGTACCGCGGCGAAGGCGGACGCCTCGATGTGGCCGAGTTCGGTATGGACGGGCTCGCAGACGACCCGGGCTTTCACGCCGTACTCCGCAACCAACACGTCGAGACGATCCACAGCAGGGAGGCGACGCTTGACGACGTCTTCGTCGAGACCACCGGAAGGCAACTGACATGACACCGGAGCCGGGACTCCGGCGACATTGGGCCAGGTGGATCAGTGCGGTGCGCATCGAGGCGACGCTGCAGTACAGGCAGAAGTTCCTGCACGCGGGCGTCTTCTCCGGGCTGATGTGGCTGGCGGTGTTGTTGCCGATGCCGCGAAGCCTGCGCCCGGTCACCGAACCCTACGTTCTCTTCGGCGACATCTCGATCATCGGGTTCTTCTTCATCGGGGGCATCGTCTTCTTCGAGAAGCAGGAGCGCACGATCGGCGCCATCGTCTCCACCCCGCTGCGGTTCTGGGAGTATCTGTCTGCGAAAATCGCAGTGCTGGTGTTTGTTTCACTCTTCGTGGCGGTTGTCGTGGCGACGATCTCCAGTGGGTTCGGCTATGACCCTGTTCGCGTGGTCGTCGGTGTTGTGCTGGGCACGCTGGTGATGCTCCTGGTGAGTTTCATCAGCTCACTGCCGTTTTCGTCGGTGACCGACTGGTTCCTCGCCGCGACCATCCCGCTCGCGGTGTTGAGCTTGCCGATTCTCTTCTACGCCGGCGTGTGGCCGAACCCGGTGATGTACCTCATCCCCTCGCAGGGGCCGCTGCTGCTGCTGGGTTCGGCGTTCGGTCAGGTGACGCTCGCGCCGTGGCAAGTCCTCTATGCGGTGCTGTATCCGCTTGTTTGCGTGGCCGGACTGTGCTGGGTGGCGAAGGCGGCCTTCGACCGGTACGTCGTCGAGAGGTCGGGTGTGCTGTGAGGGCGGCATCGGCGAACGCACTGGCCGCCTTCGGCCGCAACGACATTCGCGGCACCTATCGGGAACCGCTGCTGGTGATGGTCGTCCTCGCACCCGTCATCTGGACTGCCGGGGTGGCGTTTCTGACACCGATGTTCACCGAGATGCTCTCGCAGCGTTACGGTTTCGACCTGGTGCCGTACTACCCCTTGGTGCTCACCGCGTTCCTGCTGCTGACGAGCATCATCATCGTCGGCGGGTTGGCGGCGATGTTGGTGTTGGACGAGCTGGACGGCGGCACGATGGCCGCGCTGCGGGTGACGCCGGTACCGCTGGTTACCTACTTCGCCTATCGTGCGGGCACCGTCATGGTGGTGACCACCATCTATGTGGTCGCAACGATGGGTTTCAGCGGAATTTTGGAGCCTGGGCTAATTCCTGTCCTCATTCCGATCGGGCTGGTGGCGGGGTTGTCGGCTGTGGTGACGCTGCTGCTGATCGTCGCGGTGGCGAGCAACAAGATTCAGGGCATCGCGATGATTCGCGCCCTTGGCATGCTGATCGCCGGGCTGCCCTGCCTGCCGTGGTTCATCGACTCGGCGTGGAACCTGGCCTTTGGAGTGTTGCCGCCCTACTGGGCTGCCAAGGCGTTCTGGGTAGCCAGTGATCATGGCGTCTGGTGGCCATATCTCGTTGGTGGCGTCGTGTACAACGTGACCGTCGCCTGGATGTTGTTCCAGCGCTTCATGGCGAAGGCTCAGCGTCCGGCGAAGTAGCGTGCCAGCCGTCGGTGCCGGTGGCCGAACAGCGCGCCGATGCCTGCCCCGACGAGCGGTGTGAAAAGCCGTAAAGGCGCTCTGAGGTCGAACGTGAGGCGGTCGCGCACAATGGTTTTGCCGTCGGCGGTGGACTCGATGGTGCGCTCATGGCGCCAGCGCCGCATGGACAGCATCGTCGACTCCTCGTGGAAGCCTCGCCCGGGCCACAGCTCGGCGATCGTGAGGTCGTCGTAGTCGAAGGGCACCACGCCGAACAGCCGCAGCCAGCACCGGCCGACCGGAGTGCCGACCGGAACAGTGTCGACCGTCAGATCCCCGGCGCCGCGCGGCATCGACATCGTCATCCACGGCCGCAGTTCGTCGTTGATGCCTTCCGGGGTGACCACGCGGGCCCATACCGCTTCGGCGGGTGCCTCGACGATGCTCTGGCGCTCGATGATCATGCCCTCTGACGGTATTCGACGTGGCCGGGTCCCGGGGCGCCACCGCATGCACTGCTAGGTTGGGCAGCGGTGTGCCGGGAAGCCTGGTCGGCAATTCGATTCCGACTAACAGGGAGCACATCGTGAAGAATCCTGCTGAGCGAACCGCTATCGGTCCGATGGTGATCGTCGCGGCGGACCAGTACGAAACTCCGCCCTTGGTCGTCGATCCGTGGGCCGCGAAGATACTGCCTTTAGGCGGCCGGTTCGCCGCATCGTCGACCCGGTGGGCAGCGGCTCGACGTGCGTTCAAGGCGATAACCGACAGGCGCATAGGCGGCGGCTGGTCCAACTTCTTGTGCCGGAAGCGGTACGTCGACGATCAACTGCTCAGCGCTGTCGACGAAGGCATCGACGCGGTCGTCATTCTGGGCGCCGGTTTCGACACCCGCGCGTATCGCCTATCCGAGTTGGCGACTGTCCCGGTCTGCGAAGTCGACTTGCCCGGTAACGTCGCACAAAAGGCGGCCGCGGTGCGGCGGTGCTTCGATTGCGTGCCGACGCACGTGAGGTTGTTGGCCGTCGATTTCGAATCCGACAGTCTCGCAGAGGCTCTCACGCGAGAAGGTTTCGGACCAGACAAGCGCATCTTCTACATCTGGGAGGGCGTGACCATGTATCTCACCGAGCCGGCCGTGCGCAAGACGATGGAATACCTGTCGGGCGCGGCGCCCGGCAGCAGGCTGATTTTCACCTTCATTCGCAGGGACTTTCTGGACGGCCACGAAAGGTATGGAGCGGGCGGTATCCACGAAGAAGCCGTGGTGAAACGGGGACTCTGGCACTTCGGACTGAATCCCGATCAAGTGAGCGGATTCCTCGCCGAATACGGCTGGCATGAGGTCGAACAGGTCGGGCCCGATGAATACGCGTCCCGGTATCTCAAGCCTGCCGGCCGTGACGACGGGGTCTCGGAGATCGAGCGTGCCGTCTATGCCGAGCGCTGAGCTCCGTCAGGCGAGCACGAAGTAGCGCGCACCTAGCGAGGAATGCACTCGCGTCCGCTGGGCGCACGAGACCCGCCGCCGCAGACCTACCTATCGGTGGCATAAGCTGATTGCAGGTGTGCCGGGAAGTCTGGTCGGCGATTCTTTGTCAACCGCAGCCACAGATCGGGACTTGCCTTGACCGCCAATCAACCCCGTCGGTTCGCACGTCGGACGTTGTTCTCGCGGGGGTCGTGGTCCGAGACGAACCGCATCGCCGCGATTCTGCGCAAGGAAACGGTCGGCGGCGCGATCCTGCTCCTGGCGGCGGCTGTGGCCCTCGTCTGGGCCAACACCCCCTGGTCCGAGAGCTATTTCGCGCTGCGAGATCTGAAAGTGGGCGCAGAGCCGTTCGGCCTGCACTTGGACCTCGCTCTGGGCACGTGGGCGGCCGACGGATTGCTGGCGGTGTTCTTCTTCGTGGTCGGTCTCGAACTCAAGCGGGAGTTCGTGGCCGGCGATCTACGCGACCCCGCCCGCGCGGCACTGCCGATCGCCGCCGCCGTCGGCGGAATGGTGGTACCCGCCCTGATCTTCGTCGCGGCGACGGCGCACGTCGGCGACGGCGCCACCCGAGGTTGGGCCATCCCGACCGCAACCGACATCGCGTTCGCGGTCGCGGTGCTGGCGGTCGTCTCAACCCACCTGCCCTCGGCCCTGCGCACGTTCTTGTTGACTCTCGCGGTCGTCGACGATCTGCTCGCGGTGTTGGTGATTGCGGTCTTCTATACAGAAGGCATCAACGGGGCGGCACTGTTGGCCGCGTTCGCGCCGCTGGCTATTTTCGCGGTTTGCGTGCAACGCCGGGTCCGGTCGTGGTGGCTGTTGGTACCGCTCGGGGTCGCGACATGGGCGTTGATGCACGAATCGGGCATCCACGCCACGGTGGCCGGTGTGCTGCTCGGCTTCACGGTGCCGGTGATCCGCTCCGCTGCGGCGGGCGGGCCGGAGGCCGGACCGGGCCTTGCCGAACTTTTCGAACACCGCCTGCGCCCGCTGTCGGCGGGTGTCGCGGTGCCGGTGTTCGCCTTCTTCGCCGCCGGTGTGGGCATCGGCGGTGTCGAGGGCTTCACCCGGGCGCTCGGCGATCCCATCACGCTCGGCATCGTGCTCGGGCTGGTAGTGGGCAAACCCGTGGGCATCTACCTGACCACCAGAGTGCTGGCCGCGGTCACGCGCGCCAACCTCGACGAGGCGCTCCGGTGGATCGACGTGCTCGGCATCGCAATGCTGGCCGGAATCGGGTTCACCGTGTCGTTGCTCATCGGGGACCTCGCCTACGGCATCGGGTCGGAACGTGACGAATTCGTGAAGATCGGCGTGCTGACCGGATCGGTGTGCGCGGCGCTGCTGGCGGCGGTGCTGTTACGGCTGCGCAACCGCCGCTACCGGGCCATCTGGCGGCTGGAGACCGCCGACACTGACCGCGACGGTGTGCCCGACATCTATGAAGCTCGACACGACTGACCACCACAGGCGTGCGTAAACTGAACGAATGCTTGAACAGATCCGCGGTCCCGCCGATCTGCAGCACCTGACGCAGTCGCAACTAAGCGATCTGGCACGTGAGATCCGCGAGTTTCTGATCCACAAGGTTGCTGCGACCGGCGGACATCTCGGCCCGAACCTCGGCGTCGTCGAGCTCACGCTCGCGCTGCACCGGGTGTTCGATTCGCCGCACGACCCGATCGTCTTCGACACCGGACACCAGTCGTACGTGCACAAGATGCTGACCGGACGCAGCCACGAGTTCGACACGCTGCGCAAGAAGGGCGGCCTGTCGGGCTACCCGTCGCGCGAGGAGAGCGAGCACGACTGGGTGGAGTCCAGCCACGCCAGTTCGGCGCTGTCGTACGCCGACGGGCTGGCCAAGGCGTTCGAGTTGTCGGGGCACCGCAACCGGCACGTGGTCGCCGTCGTCGGCGACGGCGCCCTGACCGGCGGCATGTGCTGGGAGGCGCTGAACAACATCGCCGCCGCGCGACGGCCGGTCGTGATCGTCGTCAACGACAACGGCCGCAGCTACGCGCCGACGATCGGCGGTCTCGCCGAGCACCTGGCCGGCCTGCGGCTGCAACCGGGCTACGAACGGGTGCTCGAAGAGGGCCGCAAGGCGGTGCGCGGCGTCCCGATCATCGGTGAGCTGTGCTATCAGAGCATGCACTCCATCAAGGCCGGCATCAAGGACGCGTTGTCGCCGCAGGTGATGTTCACCGACCTCGGGCTGAAGTACGTCGGCCCGATCGACGGCCACGACGAGCATGCGGTGGAGATCGCGCTGCGCCGGGCGCGGGGCTTCAGCAGGCCCGTCATAGTGCACGTCGTCACCCGTAAGGGCATGGGCTACGCGCCCGCGGAGAACGACGAAGCCGACCAGATGCACTCGTGCGGCGTCATCGATCCCGAGACCGGGTTGGCGACGTCGGTGCCCGGCCCCGGCTGGACGTCGACGTTTTCCGAGGCGCTCGTCGGCTATGCCGCCCGTCGTCGCGACGTCGTGGCGATCACCGCGGCGATGTCCGGCCCGACGGGGCTCAGCGCGTTCCGGCAGCGCTTCCCGGACCGGTTCTTCGACGTCGGCATCGCCGAGCAGCATGCGATGACGTCGGCGGCGGGGCTGGCGATGGGTGGGCTGCATCCGGTGGTCGCGATCTACTCGACGTTCCTGAACCGCGCGTTCGACCAGGTCATGATGGACGTGGCGCTGCACAAGTTGCCCGTGACGATGGTGTTGGACCGCTCCGGGATCACCGGCCCCGACGGCGCCAGCCACAACGGCATGTGGGACCTGTCGATGCTGGGCATCGTGCCCGGTATACGGGTGGCCGCACCGCGTGACGGCACCCGGCTACGTGAGGAACTCGGCGAGGCCCTCGACATCAATGACGGTCCGACCGCCATCCGGTTCCCGAAAGGCGATGTCGGCGAAGACATTTCGGCTGTCGAACGGCGCGGCGGCGTCGACGTGCTGGCCGTGCCCGCCGACGGTCTCGCCGACGACGTGCTGTTGGTGGCGGTCGGCCCGTTCGCGTCAATGGCGTTAGCCATCGCCGAACTGCTGCGCAACCAGGGCATCGGCGTGACGGTCGTCGACCCGCGGTGGGTGCTGCCCGTGCCGGAGGCGATCGCCGGGCTGGCGCGCGAGCACAAACTCGTCGTGACGCTCGAGGACAACGGCGTCAACGGCGGTGTCGGGTCGGCGGTCTCGGCGGCGCTGCGTCGCGCGGAGATCGACGTGCCGTGCCGCGACGTGGGCCTTCCGCAGGAGTTCTTCGCGCAGGCGTCCCGCAGCGAGGTGCTCGCGGAGGTCGGCTTGACCGATCGCACCGTGGCCCGCCAGATCACCGGGTGGGTCGCCGCGCAGGGCGCGGCGGCCACCGAGCCCGAAGTCAGCGAGCGGTTCGACTAGTCGTTGACAGCGCGAGCAGACGCAGAATGCCCCGAAACGCCGCCGTATTGGGGCAATTAGCGTCTGGTCAGCTCGGTAGGGGGCAGGCGTCTAGGCTGTAGAAATGAAATTCGCTGGGGTAGTTCGTGTTCTGATTGTCGCGCTGGTGTGTGCGGTCGCACTGGTGGGGACAACCGGCACGGCATCGGCTGCGGCGCCGCAGTGGTCGGGTCTCGATGCGCGCGCCTACGACGGTCCGATCCCGGCGCCGGGCGGTTTGATCGAGACGGTCCCGCTCGACCCTGCTCTCTCGGTGGCCGGAGCCGGTGAGGCCTATCGCATCCTGTACGCCACCATCGACCAGCACGACCGCCCCGCGGTGAGCACGGCAGTCGTCTTCACTCCGAAAAACCCTCCGCCACAGGGCGGCTGGCCCGTCATCGCCTGGGCGCACGGGACTGTCGGGCTCGGTGACGCCTGCACGCCGTCGGCACAGCCGCGCAGTGAACGCGACAACGAGTACCTGACGCATTGGCTGAACCAGGGCTACGCGGTCGTCGGCAGCGACTACGCGGGACTGGGCACCCCGGGATTGATGAGCTACCTCAACAGCGTCACCACGGCCCGAGGCGTGGTGGATTCGATGATCGCGGCACACCAGATGGGTCTGCCGCTGTCACCCAAATGGGCTGTGGTGGGTCAGTCGCAGGGCGGTGGAGCAGCCGTCGCCACCGCCCGATGGGCCACGGAGTTCAGTGCCGGTTCGGGTCTCGACTATCGCGCAGTTGTCGCCACCGGAACCCCCGCCGATGTCGAGAGCATCGTCAAGCAGGCAGGCCCGAACATGGCTGTCCCCCCGGAACTCGGTCCGGTCGCCAACGCCTACACCGCCTACATCGTGGCCGCGCTGCGGGAGGCTCGCCCCGACCTCGACATCAACCGCATCCTCACCCCGGCCGGCCGCGCCGCCGCCGATCAGGCCGAAACCGTGTGTGTCGCTGAGCTGTCCGCGGCGTTGGCCGACATGACGGTGCCCGGCTTCTTCGATGAACCCCTGGCGTCGATTCCGGGCGCTGTCGAGGCCGTCGACGCGTTCATGGGAATCCCCGCGGACGGGTATGACCGGCCGATATTTCTCGGCGTCGGACTGCTCGATCGCGACGTGCCGCCGAGCCTGACGTTGCGGTTCAACGACCGGCTCACCGCCAACGGTCAAGACGTCACGTTGAAGGTTTACCCCGACGAGGACCACAGCGGCACCGTGTTGGCTTCGCTGCCGGATTCCACGCCGTTCTTGGCGCAGCAGTTCCGCTGACTAGGCTGCGGTGATGGATGCGGAGCTGAAGAGCTGGAAGGCCGCGGGCCGATACTTCGACTACCTCGGCTTCGACATCTTCTACCGGGTCGACGGTCCGCCGCTCGGCGAGGCGCCGACGCTGCTGACCATCCACGGCTATCCGTTCAACTCGTGGGACTGGTCGCTGATCTGGCCGACGCTCACAGAGCGCTTCACCGTCATCGCGCCGGACATGATCGGCTTGGGGTTCTCGGCGAAACCGGCTGCCTACCGGTACTCGGTGGCCGATCACGCCGACATGCACGAGGCGCTGCTCGACCATCTGCGCGTCGAGAGCTGCCACGTGCTGGTCCACGACCTCGGCGATTCGGTCGGTCAGGAACTGCTGGCCCGCAGCGAATTTCGCGAACAGGCTTACGGGTCGGTGCAGTACCAGTCGATCACCTGGCTCAACGGTGGGCTGTTCAACGAGGCGTACACGCCGCGCACCATGCAGAAGCTGATGTCGGCAACACCGTTGGGCGGGTTGATGAGCCCGCTGCAGGGCAGCCCGCTGTCGCGGCGCCTGCTCGAGTCCACGATCAACGAGATGTTCGGCCCGAACACCAAACCGTCACGTGAGCTGATGGACCGCTTCCACCAGATCCTCGAGTACAACGACGGGAAACGGGTGCTGCACAAGGTCGGACGTTTCCTCGGCGACCGCTACACGCATCGCAACCGCTGGGTGCGCGCGATGCGGGAAACCGCGGTGCCGATGCGCCTGATCGACGGCCCGGTCGACCCGAACTCCGGCGCCCACATGGCCCGTCGCTACGCCGAGGTGATTCCCGATGCCGACGTCGTGATGCTTGCCGACGACATCGGTCACTGGCCGCAACTCGAGGCGCCCGCAGAAGTGGTGCGCCACTTCTTCGCCCACGTCGATAAGGTGACCGGCTAACTCGGCTCGCCGGGGCTTGGCGTGCGCTCCAAAGCGTCGGCCAGCACCGGCACGGTCAACTCGCGTTGCCACGGGCGGGCCCGCGCCTCGCGGAGAAACTCCTCGACCGCCGCGGCGACGGTCGAGTCCCGCGGCGGCTCCCAATCCCAGCACAACCGGCGCACGACGTCGGGGGAGACGAGATTCTCCGGCGGCACCGAAACCCGCTGCGACACCTCGGATATCGCGGCCCGTGCCGCCTCCAACCGGGCGGCGGCTTCGGGTTTGCGCCTGACCCACCGGGATGCGGGCGGTGGCCCGTTCGAGGGCTCCTGCGACGACGGCAGGTCCTGCGTGGTGCGCGCCCGCGCGAGCGCGTCCAGCCACACCTTCGCGCTGCGCCGCTGCCGGTTTCCGCCGAACACCGGGAGCGCGGTCAGCTTCTCGACGGTGTCGGGATCGGCGGTGGCGGCGTTGATGATCGCCGAGTCGGGCAGGATGCGGCCGGGCGCGATGTCGCGACGCTGGGCAATATGGTCGCGGGTGGTCCACAGTTCGCGCACCGCGGCCAGGGCGTGCGGGTCGCGGACCTTGTGGATGCCCGATGTGCGCCGCCAGCGGTCACGCCGCGTCGGTGCCCCCTCGAAGTTTCGCAGCTGGTCGAATTCTTGTGCCGCCCAGTCGGTTTTCCCCTGCTTCTCGAGTTCCGCGGCGATCGCGTCGCGCAGGTCGATCAGCACCTCGACGTCCAGCGCCGCATAGTTGAGCCATTCGTCGGGCAACGGTCGCCGGGACCAGTCGGCGGCGCCGTGCCCCTTCATGAGTTGCAGGCCCAGCAGGCGCTGCACCATCGCGGCGAGGTTGACCTTCTCGAAGCCGGCCAGTCGGCCGGCCAACTCGGTGTCGTACACGGTGACCGGCCGGATACCGAGTTCGGCCAGGCACGGCAGATCCTGGTCGGCGGCGTGCAGCACCCACTCGTCGCTGGCCAGCACCTCGGCCACCGGCGCCAAGGTCTCGACCGGATCGGCGCCGTGGCTCACCGGGTCGATCAAGACGGTGCCCGCGCCGTCGCGCCGGATCTGCACGAGGTAGGCGCGGTTGGAGTAACGGAACCCGGATGCGCGTTCGGCGTCCACCGCAAACGGCCCGTGGCCGGACGCCAGAAGGTCGGCGGCCCTGCGGATTTCGCTGACGCTGCTCGACAGTTGGGGCACCCCGCCGTGCGGTCTCAGCAGCGGCGTGGCTTCCGGCTCGGCGTGTTCGGCCCCAGATGCCTCCGATGAAGCCTTGGTCATCGTCAAGCGCGGGTGCGCGAGCCCAGGTCGGTGACGCCTTGAGGAGGCAGACCGGCCGCGTGCTCGAGCACCTCGCAGAACGCCTCGACGTGCGGCCCCAACTCGAGCGTCGTCGCCGTCCACGAGGCTCGCAGTTCGAGCTGATGAGCGCGCGGGGGGCCGGAGATGTCGCCGTAGCGCACCGAGGTGGTGGCGGTGACGGTGCCGCCCAGCGCGGTGACGTGTTCGGCCCTCTCCTCGAGCGCGTCGACGAGCCAGCTCCACGCCACTTCGGGCAGCAGCGGATCGACCGCCTCGCTGGGGTCCAGGTCGGCTTGGATGTAGGCGACCAGCCGCATGGTGCCGTCCCAGGCCTCGGCGCCTTCGGGGTCGTGCAGCAGAATCAGCCGACCGAACGCATCGCCTTCCGAGCGCTCCGGGACGATCACCGTTTCGGGATGTCGGACCTCGGCGCCCAACGCATAGCTGAACGGCGCCAGACGCTGCGGCGGGCGGATCGGGCCGAGCTCGATCTCCGGTCGGACGGTGGTGGCAGTCATTGCCGCCACCGCTTCGCGGAACTGAGCCGGTTCGGCGGTGGTCACGACGATCCACGCTAGCCGATCTGAGCTGGTCTGTGCGCATGGCGCGCCGATTCGGCCGGGCATCGGTCCGCCTCGAGGCGAGGGCGGTCGTTGGCGGTCCGCATGGCAGCATTGAAAGCGATGAACATCCGCCGTGAGCTGCCCGAGTCGCCGTATCTGGCCGCCGCGAGCGGCCGCAAACCCAGTCGTGTGCCGGTGTGGTTCATGCGACAGGCCGGCCGGTCGTTGCCGGAATACCGCGCGCTGCGGGCGAAGAACACGATGATGCAGGCCTGCTTCGATGCCGGGCTGATCACCGAGATCACGCTGCAGCCGGTCCGCAGGCACGGGGTCGACGCCGCCATCCTGTTCTCCGACATCGTGGTGCCGCTGCGGGCTTCCGGTATCGACCTCGACATCGTGCCCGACGTCGGCCCGGTGATCGAGCATCCGATCCGCACTGCCGGCGACGTCGCCACCCTCAGGCCGCTCGAGCCGCAGCAGGTCGCGCCGGTCGTCGAGGCCGTCAGCATGTTGGTGTCCGAGCTCGGCGACGTGCCGTTGATCGGGTTCGCCGGGGCGCCGTTCACGTTGGCGTCCTACCTGGTCGAAGGGGGACCGAGCCGCAACCACGAGCGCACCAAGGCGATGATGTTCGGCGAACCCGACACCTGGCATGCATTGATGACGGCGCTGACCGACATCACGATCGCGTTTCTGCAGGTCCAGGTGAACGCCGGCGTGGACGCGATCCAGGTGTTCGACTCGTGGGCGGGCACCCTGTCGCTGGCCGATTACCGCAGCTACGTGCTGCCGCACAGCGCCCGGGTGTTCGCGACGTTGGCCGGCGCCGGGGTGCCGATGACGCACTTCGGGGTGGGTACCGCCGAACTGCTGGGCGCGATGTCGCAGGCGGCCTCCGGCCACGGCGCCCCGGCCGTCGTCGGGGTCGACTGGCGCACGTCGCTGTCCGACGCCGCCGCCCGAGTCGTGCCCGGGACGGCGTTGCAGGGCAACCTCGACCCGGTGGTGTTGCTGGCGGGCTGGCCGGTCGCGGAACGCGCAGCGCGTGCCGTTGTCGACGACGGCAGGCGCGCTGTCGACGCCGGAGCGGCCGGCCATGTGTTCAACCTGGGCCACGGCGTGCTGCCCGCCACCGATCCGGGGATGATCACCGATGTGGTGGCGCTGGTGCATTCGTTGTGACCCGCGCACGCGAGGAGCACCACCGGGTTCCGTCGTATTGCGTTGTCGGCGGCGGCATTTCGGGTCTCGTCGCCGCCTATCGACTGCGCGTTGCGGCGGGACCTGACGCATCGATCACGCTGTTGGATCCCGCGGACCGGTTGGGCGGCGTGCTGCGCACGGAACGGGTCGGCGGCCAGCCGATGGATGTGGGCGCCGAGGCGTTCGTCGCGCGGCGGCCGGAAGTCCCCGCGTTGCTGGCCGAGCTCGGGTTGGCCGACAGGCAGATCGGTACGACGGGTGCGCGCCCGCTGATCTACAGCCAGGCCCGCCTGCATCCATTGCCGGTAGGCACGCTGCAGGGGATACCGGCGCAGGCGTCGGCGCTGGCCGGGTTGGTCGACGACGCGACGCTCGCGCGCATACACGCCGAACGCCAGCGGCCGTTGTCGTGGCGCCCCGGCGCCGATCCGTCCGTCGCCGAACTGATCGGCGACCGGTTCGGTGAGCAGGTGGTGACCCGGTCGGTGGAGCCGCTGCTGGCCGGGGTCTATGCCGGTTCCGCGGCGACGATCGGGGTGCGGGCGGCGGTTCCGGCACTGACCGCCGTACTGGACCGCGGCGCGCCCAGCTTGACCGACGCCGTGCGGGAAGCGCTGCCTCCTGCGGTGTCCGGATCGGTCTTCGGCGCGGTCGACGGCGGCTACGCGGTGCTGGTCGAGGAGCTCGTCCGCCGCGCTGGGGTGCGCTGGCGGCAGGTCACCGCCGAGAGCGTGCACCCAGCCCCGCACGGTTGGGAAGTGGTCGACGACGAGGGCGCCCGCCATCACGCAGGCGCGCTGGTGCTGGCCGTGCCGGCACCGCGGCTGGCGCGGCTCATCGCCGACGTGGCCCCGCGTGCCGCCGCCGCAGCGCGACGCATCCCGGTGGCCTCCACGGCGCTGGTGGCCTTGGCGTTGCCGGGCGGGACGCCGCTGCCACGGCAATCCGGGGTGCTGGTGGCCAGCGGTGAACGCCTGCGGTCCAAAGCGGTGACCTTGTCCTCGCGCAAGTGGGGTCCGCGCGGCAACGTCGAGTTGGTGCGGTTGTCTTTCGGCCGATTCGGCGATGACCTGGCCCGCAGCGCCGGCGACGAGGAGCTGCTTACCTGGTCTGCGCAAGATCTGGCGACGTTGTTCGGGGTGAGGACGGAGCCGGTCGACTGTCACGTGCAGCGGTGGATCGACGCGATGCCGCAGTACGGGCCCGGCCACGGTCAGCTGGTAGCGGAGCTGCGGGCAGGGCTGCCGCCGACGATCGCGGTGGCGGGCGGGTTCCTGGACGGCATCGGCGTGCCCGCGTGTGTGACGGCGGCGACCAGGGCGGCGGCGTCGCTGGTCACTCCGCGCGTGGCACGATAGGGCCATGGCCAAACTCGACTACGACACGCTCAACTCCACCATCCGCTACCTGATGTTTTCGGTGTTCTCGGTGCGGCCGGGCGAGCTGGGAGAGGAGCGCGCAGCGGTCGTCGACGAGACCGCGACGTTCCTCAAGCAGCAGGAGGAACGCGGCGTGGTGGTGCGCGGCCTGTATGACATCGCGGGCATGCGCGCCGACGCGGATTTCATGATGTGGACGCACGCGGACAACGTCGAGGCGCTTCAGGCCACCTACGCCGACTTCCGTCGCACCACGGCATTGGGGCGCGCGAGCCAACCGGTGTGGAGCAGCGTCGCGCTGCACCGCCCGGCGGAGTTCAACAAGAGCCACATCCCGGCGTTCCTGGCCGGCGAGGAGCCCGGCAACTACATCTGCGTCTACCCGTTCGTCCGGTCCTACGAGTGGTACCTGCTACCCGACGAGGAGCGGCGGCGGATGCTGTCGGAACACGGGATGGCTGCGCGCGGCTACAAGGAGGTCCGGGCGAACACGGTGCCGGCGTTCGCGCTCGGCGACTACGAGTGGATCCTGGCGTTCGAGGCGCCGGAACTGCATCGGATTGTCGACCTGATGCGTGACCTGCGCGCCACTGACGCGCGCCGGCATACCCGCGAGGAGACGCCGTTCTTCACCGGCCCGCGGATCAGCGCCGAGCAGTTGATCGAACGCCTGCCGTAAAAGGCCACACCGGCGGTTGCGCTCGTTCATCATTGGTCGATGAGGACGAAGGCACTGGTTGCCGCCACGATGTCAATTGCTGCGCTGGTGACAGCGCCCAGCAGCTTCGCGCAGCCACCGGACAGCGAGCGGTGCGCTCCGCGGTTCGGTCAGGTCATCGACATCACCGCCGGTGACATCGACTGCATCACCGCATCGGATTACGCCGTCCAGTACGACCTCAACGGCGACAAGTACCAGGTGATCGGCCCCTTCACCTGTTACTCCGGTAACGCGATGACCGCGCCGCTGCTGTTCCAGTGTGTCGCCGACACCGAGGACCGCGCCGAGTTCGCCGTCTACCCGGGGTAGGTCGTCGCTCGGCGGTCAGCTGTTCGGCACCAGCCGCAGCGAGATCGTGTTGATGCAGTAGCGCTGGTCGGTCGGCGTCGGATAGCCCTCTCCTTCGAAGACGTGGCCGAGGTGGCTGTGGCAGTTCGCGCAGAGCACCTCGACGCGGCGCATACCCAGCGAGTCGTCGGACCGCAGGATGACGGCGTCGGAGTCGGCGGGATCGAAGAACGACGGCCAGCCGCAGTGCGATTCGAACTTCTCGGTGCTGCGGAACAGCTCGGCACCGCAGGCGCGGCACTCGTAGATACCCTCGGTCTTGGTGTCGGTGTACTCGCCGGTGAAGGGGCGCTCGGTGCCGGCCTCGCGCAGCACGTGGAACTCTTCCGGGCTGAGCTTCTGGCGCCACTCGTCATCGGTCAGCTGCAGTTTGGGAGCCGGTGTGGTCATGCCTCCACGCTAGTCGCCATTCCCGAAATTGCAGCCAGGGTTGTAGCCACGCGACGGATCACGACCCTCAGTGCAATCTCGGGGCTGGCGTCAGCTGATCGGTGGTGCTGTGGGCTTCGCCGGCGCCGTCGATGCGACAGGCTCCGCGGGTGCAGAAGGTTCAGGCGCCGAACGCTTCTTCAACCACACCGGATCGATCCCGCCGTCGAGTCGGCCCTCGGCCTTGGCGTCCAGATAGCGGAAGTACAGCACCGAGAACACGACCACGAGCATCAGCCCCCAGCCGTAGGTGAACTTCATGTACTCGAGGAACCGGCCCGTCGTGGGCCAATGCCCGAGCAGCCAGCGGTCCGCGCTCATGAACCCGTAGATCGCCAGCCACGCCGGCCAGTTGCGCAGCACCGAGTTCGGCAGCACGACCGTCATCAGGAACGGGAACAACATCATGGAGTAGTAACCCTGGCCGAGCGACAGCACCAGGAACGACGCGATCAGCAGCACGCCCGAGGACGTCAGCATCCAGAACAGCGGATCGCGGGTGCGGTAGTACTTGTAGAGCAACCACAGCGTATAGGCCGCCAGGAGCGCAAATCCGATGCGCAGCAACAGGATCAGCCACATCGGCAGGCCGTAGTAGATGCCGTTGCCCGCGATGGAACTGTTGAAGTAGTCGCGGGTGGTCAGGATGTAGGGCAGCGTGCGGGTGACCCAGTTCATCGGATCGCTGATCAACGGCCAGGCGGCGGCGTTGAACACCAACGGTACCGCGACGGCGCCCACGAACGGTCGCCACTGGCGGTTCAGCAGCGGTAGCAACATCAGCGGCAGCAGAATGGGTTTGACCACCACGGTCAGGCCGATGGCGACACCGGCCCACCATTCGTGTTTCTTGTTTCCGTCGAGCAGCCAGCGGAAGAACAGCACCTCCAACAGCAGGATGCAGCCGTTGATGTTGCCGAAAACCAGTGTGTTGATGACACTTTCGGTGCTGAACATCGCCACCAGCAGCGCGGGCAGCGCCACCGAGCGGTAGGTGTAGCCGAACAGCCGGATCAGGAAGTACGCGGCGAGCACGATCGCCACCGTGTTGAAGAAGATGAACCAGTACCGCGACGCGTCGATGGGCAGATAGCCGAACGGCGCCATCAGCAGCGTGCCGCCCGGCGGGTACAGGTAGTGCGGGTCGACGTGGTCGAAGTGCTCGTTGTAGATGTCCCAGCCCATCTTGAAATTGACGACGGCCCGGTAGACGGGCCCGTAGTCGTCGGTGATGTAGCCGTTGGTCGCCAGCACGTAGCTGCGGTGAATGATGAACAGGATCGCCAGCGGCCACAGGATCAGCTTCAGCACATCTGCCACGCTCGGCGGGGAGGTGCGGGGCCGGAAGGCCGTCGCTAGTGAACTGGCCACAAGATCGCGCACGACCGCACGGTACCCGACCGCCGTCGACATCAGGCGTCAGGCAGGGCAGAACGTGTCGGTCTCGGGCAGCTTGCCGCTGTCCAGGTAGCCGATCACCGGTGGCAGCGCACACGGCGAGTAGATCGAGGCGCCGTGCCCGATGCCCTGCCACATCACCCGCTTGTTGGCCGACCCGGCGTTGATCACGGTGGCCGCCACCGCGGCGACCCCCTCGTTGCCGACGATCGGGTCGTTCTGGGTGCCGAGCAGCAGGACGGGGATGTCGAGGTTCTTCGGTTCCTGCGGCGTGGTCCCGCTGGGCCAGTGCAGGCAGTCGACCAGGTTCAGCGCACCGACGGCGCCGAACTGCGGGTACAGCTTGTCCCACGCCACGACCAGTTCCCGCACCCGGTTCGGGGTCGGCCGGTTCAGCGAGTCGCTGCAGCCGTTGACGAACTGACCGTCGCTGTTGCGCAGGGTTTCGGCCTGGGCGATCAGGTTGGTGAACGGGTTCGTGTCCCCAGACCGTGCGGCGGCCACCGCCGCGGCCAAGGCGTTGCCCGCCGCGATCCGGTCTCCACGCGGGTAGCCCAGGGCTGTCGAGATCGCGTTCGCGACGGTCGCGACCGCGGCGCCGTTGGGCCCACGACCTTGACGCGCCGCCGAGAGCAGTTCATCGACCGCGGCCTTCGGGTTGGGCGCCAGCGGGCAGTTCGTCGCTGCGCACTGCGCGGCCCACGCGTCCAGCGCGGCCTGTTCGCCTTTGACGCGCTGCTCCATCGCGGCTTCGGCGGCGATCCCGAGCGGCAACGGTGAGTCGAGCACCAGGCGCGCGACCTTGTTGGGGTGCGATCCGGCGTACGCCAACGCCACCTGCGCTCCGTTCCCGATACCCAGCAACGCGAGCGCGGGCACGTCCCAGGTGCTGCGCAGGCGCTCGATGTCCTCCGCGGCGTGCGAGTTGTCGTAGGCCGAGTCACCCGGGGCGATGGTGTCGGTGCAGCTTGTCGTCGCGGTCTGCACGATCGCGCCCAGGTTCTCGACCGGGTCGTCGCCGGCCTGGAACTGCGCCTGGTCGAGCATCTCCTGGCGGTCGAACAGGTCGCGGCAGTCCAGTGCGCTGGACATGCCCATGCCACGCCGGTCGACGGCCACGATCGGGCGGGTCTTGAGCATGTCGGCGCCGGCGCGCGACAACCACACCGGCAGCTGCGTCGACGACGGCAGGTCCGACCCGGTCGTCATGACCAGCGGGCCGGCGTCGGCTGGGGTTTGCGGACTGCGGGCGCGGACCACACCTATGCTGACCGAGCCCGACACGCCGTTGATCGGGTCGAGGTCGGCGTCGTACGTCGCGCAGTCCAGGGTCACCCCAGGAACGGCAGGCACCGCCGCGTCGCTGAACACTCGAGCCGTGCAGTCCCGCCACGCCAGCTCGTTCTTCGGCGCCTCGACGGCCGGTGGGCCCTGCTCCTGCTGGGTCGACGTCGGCTCGCCTTGCGGGCCCGCGCCGGAGTCGGTGGCGAAGCGGGGATTGGCGGCAAGGCCCGGCGAGCACGCCGCGACGACCGCCGCGACGGATGCCAGGCTCAGGAGCCGGACCAGCTGACCACGCCGATTCATGCCGACCACAGTACTGATGCGCGGTTCAGCCGCGGCTCACCCGAGCCGGACGTAGCGGGTGTACAGGTAGCCGTCGTCGTCGGTCAGCACATGCGCCGGCCGCATGCGCGTCAGCACCTCGCCGGATCCCGTCGCGATCCGCGGCGCCCTGCCGCCTACCAGCAACGGCGCCACGGTCAGGCACAGCTCGTCGAGCAGATCGTCCTCGATCAGCTCGCTCAGGAACAGCGGCCCACCCTCGGTGAGCACCCGGAACAAATTGCGCTCGGCCAGTGCCCGCAGCGCGGTGAAACCGTCGACTGCGTCAGGGCGCGAACCGGAGGCGTTGATCACCTCGGCGACCGCGCCGAGGCGGCTGTGGGTTTCGGCATAGGAGGTGGTGCACGTCAGGATCAGCGGCGGCACCTCGGTGCGGGTGAAAAACCGGGCGCCGGGGTCGAGGTTCCCGGATCGGGTGACGACGGCGATCGGCGGCACCTCGGCCTGGCCGCGGGCCTGCCGGTTGCGGCGCTGCGCGAGGGGCACCTGGGTGCCGGAGTAGTTCTCCGTGCGCACGGTGGAGGCGCCGACGAGGATCACGTCGGCGGCATAGCGCATCAGCTCGAAGACGCTGCGGTCGCCCGGCCCGCCGAGCCCAGCGGTCTTGCCGCCGGCGGTCGCGCCGCCGTCGATGCTGGCGATCATGTTGCCGCGCACCCAGCAGGTCTGCAGGTCGGCGGGATAGGCGTAGAAGTCGGCGAGCCGCCGGTCGGCGCTGTCGATCGGGGCGCCATCGGTCCCCAGCACGGTGAACTGCGCCGCAGCGGCGGTATCGGGCATGAACACGATTGCAGCACGTCGATAGGGTGCCTGCATGGACGGGTCCGGTGCGGTGCAACATCTGGTCGACCGCCACCCGGACGTCACACCGGACCGGTTGATCGCTCAACTGGTCCCGCCGCCCACGTTCTCCGACGTCAGCTTCGACACCTACCTCCCAGACCCCGCCGAGCCGTCGCAGGCCGCGGCGGTGCAGTCATGCGTGCGGTTCTGCAATCAGGCGGCGCAGCGACGGGCGGGCAAGAAGAAGTTGTTCGGCCGGCGTCAGGTGCTGCCCGGTGTCGGGCTGTATCTCGACGGCGGCTTCGGCGTCGGAAAGACGCACCTGCTGGCGTCGTCGTATTACCGGCTGCCGGGGCCGAAGGCGTTCGCCACCTTCGGCGAGTTGACACAGCTGGCAAGCGTTTTCGGGTTCGTCGAGTGCATCGACCTGCTGGCCGACTACGTCGTGGTGTGCATCGACGAGTTCGAACTCGACGATCCGGGCAACACGACGCTGATCTCGCGGCTGCTCTCACAACTCGTCGAACGCGGGGTGTCGGTGGCCGCGACGTCGAACACCCTGCCCGAGCAGCTGGGCGAGGGCCGCTTCGCCGCACAGGACTTCCTGCGCGAGATCAACACTCTGGCAGCGATTTTCGAGACGGTGCGCATCGACGGGCCGGACTACCGGCACCGCGATCTACCGCCCGCGCCGGAGCCGCTGAGCGACGCCGAGGTCAGCGAGCTTGCGGCGCAGTCAACCGGCGCGACGCTCGACGACTTCGATGCGCTGTGCGCGCATCTGGCCACCATGCACCCGTCGCGCTATCTGACGCTGATCGAGGGTGTCAGCGCGGTCTTCATCACCGGCGTGCACACGGTCGACGACCAGAATGTCGCGCTGCGTCTGGTGTCGCTGACCGACCGGCTGTACGACGCCGGGATACCGGTGGTGGCGTCGGGCGCCAAGCTCGACACCCTCTTCAGCGAGGACATGCTGGCGGGCGGTTTCCGCAAGAAGTACCTGCGCGCGATCTCGCGCTTGCTCGCGCTGTCGAGGGAGGGCACTTCCCTCGGCGAGCAGACGTGAAATGCCCGGAAAACGCCAGTTTTTCGGGCGCTTAGCGTCTGCTCGCGCTCAGATGGCCCGCACCATCACGTAGTCGTTCTCGATGCCGCCGCCCAACCGAAAGGTCTTCGTGCCGGCGACCGCGAACCCGTGCTTGGCGTAGAACCGCTGCGCACGGTGGTTCTCCTGGTTGACGCCGAGCCAGACCACCTTGGCGCCGAGACCCTCCGCCTCCCACAGCGCCGCGGACATCAGCGCAGCCGCCACGCCGGCGCCGTGGCGTTCGGGCAGCACATAGACCTTCGACACCTCGACGGCCGGTCGCAGTTCGACGGCGCGCTGCACATCGGGGTCGTCGGGCACGCCGCGAATCAGCAGCGCGTAACCGGTGATTGCCCCATCGGAAGCACGAGCGACGAGCACCGCCCGGTCGGGGTCGGCGAGGTAGTCGCGGAAGCGCGCCTCGGACAGGTTTTCGTCGATGAACGCCGCGATGTTGTCCGGTGTCGCCCCCGCCGGACAGGCGAGCGGGAAGGTGCGGGCCGCGACGTCGGCGACTTCGGCCAAGTCGGAATCGACGGCCGTCGCGACGTCAATGTCCAACGGCGACTACACGTTCCATTGAGCCAGGTGCTCGCCGGTGACCCGGTCGAGCAGCACCACGTTGGACACCAGGTCGCGGTAGCAGTCCCAGAACACCGCACCGCTGACCGTCGACCCCGCGGGCGCATTGCTGAGCGCGGGCTGCAGGGCGTCGGGAGCGTCGGTGTTGCGCGGCTCGTAGCTGTCGCCGGTCGCCGTGACGCCGCGGAAGCTGTAGGTGATCGACTGCGCATACGGCGTCGGCACCTGGATCGAATGCACGGATACCCAGGCGCGCCACACCTGGTGGCGCGGCGGCCGCGGGGGATAGCCGAAGCCGGGCGGGACAGGGGACGGGTCCACGCTGTGCACGGTGATGTCGGCGACCAGGCCCTTGAACTTGACCTGCAACGTGTCGCCGAGCCTGCCGATCGGAGCGGTGACCGCCGACGCAGGCGCAGCGACTATCCCGGCGACAGTCGCCATGACGGCGACGAGGAGCACGAACCAGCGACGCATCCCCGCATGATCGCACACACTGAAACGTGTTACAGCTGCTTCCGCGTCAGGCACGCTCAGGCGGCTTCGAGATCCAGCAGTGCCGACTTGGCCGCCGGACCACCGACGTACTGCCCGGTCGATCCGTCCGACCGCACGACGCGGTGGCACGGGATCACCACCGGCAGCGGGTTGTGCGCGCATGCGGTCCCGACGGCGCGCACGGCGCGCGGATTCCCGACGGCGGCGGCAACGGTCGCGTAGCTTTCGCGCCGGCCGTAGCCGATGTCGCGCAGGTGCTCGATCACGCTGCGCCGGAAGCCCCCGGTGAGTCGCAGGTCGACCGGCACCTCGAACACCGTGCGGCGTTTGGCGAAGTACTCGTCGAGTTGGCGTGCGACGAGGTCCAGTCGGGCCGGCGCGTGCAGGATGCGGGGGCTGACGACCTCCGCCAGCCGGTTAAGTGCGCTGTCGTGGCCCTCGATGTCGAAGGCGACGCGTACCAACCCGGCGGTGGTGGCGGCCAGTAGCAGAGGACCGACGGGACTTTCGATCGTGCGGTAGGCGATGTCGAGCATGCCGTCGTCATCGGCGGCGCGTTCCAGTCGTCGGTGCAGCCGGTCGAGCGTCTCCTGATCGGGGTGTAGAGCGTCAAACACGTTGGCAGTCATGATATTTGGTCCTCACGGTAGATTTTGCGCAGGGTCTTGATGCCGTCGGCGGAAGCGCGGCGTGCGGCGTCGGGGGTGTTGCCGAGCAGGTCGGCGATCTCGGCGAACGGCAGGCCGGCGATGTGGTGGTAGGCGACGGCCTGTCGCTGCTTGGCGGGCAGGCGTGCCAGGGCATCCCAGAGGTCGTGGTCGCGGGCCGCTGGATCCGCGCGCGGTGACGCCAGATCCGGCATCGGGTCGGTGGGCGTCGGCCGGCGCGTGCGGGCACGGCCGACGTCGAGGGCGCGGCGGTGGGCGATGGTGACGAGCCAAGCCTCGACGTTCGCGTCCGCGGGCAACTGAGGGTAGGCGCGCAATGCGGACAGGAACGTCTCGGACCAGGCGTCCTCGGCGTCGACGGGGCCGACGACCGCGCGGCAGACCCGCAGCACGGTCGGTCCGTGCTGGGCCACCACCTCTTCGAACGGTCGCACTCTCACATCATGAAGACGTCGCGGCGTCGCCAGGTGTGAGATCAGTCCTTGGTGAAGGCTTCCAGCGCGGCGACGAGTTCGCTTTCGAAGCGGTCCTTGTCGACGCCGACGCGGTGCAGGGGACCGTCGTCGTCCTCGGCTTCCCACAGCGCGAGCAGGATGTGCTCGGTCCCGATGTAGTTGTGCCCCAACCGAAGTGCCTGACGGAACGTCAGCTCGAGCGCCTTCTTCGCGGCGGCGTTGAACGGGATGAGCGTGGGAAGCTCATCTGCGGTCCGCTCCGGCAGCGACACCACCTTCGTCACCGCATCGACGTCGACGCCCTGTGCGGCCAGCAACTTGGCGGCCAGGCCGTTGGGGTCCTTGAACAACGCCAAGAGCAGGTGATCGGAGCCGATCTCTGGGTTGCCGGCAGCATGGGCCAGGTTCTGCGCCTCCACGACGACGTTGCGAGCGCGGGGCGTGAACCGGCTGAACCCGGCGTTCGGGTCGAGCACGTCGGCATCGGTCGGCGTCTTGGGAACGAAGCGCTTCTGGGCGGCCTGCTTGGTGACGCCCATGCATTTGCCGATCTCCGTCCACGACGCCCCGGACCGGCGGGCCTGGTCGACGAAGTGGCCGATTAGGTGATCGGCGATCTCGCCGAGGGCTTCGGCGGCCAACACCGCGTCGGTGAGCTGGTCGAGCGGCTCGGAGTGCACATTTTTGATGACGACGATGAGGTCGTCGAGCCGTACCGGGTTGGTGATCTTCGCGTTCTCCGTCATGCGTCAACCTTAAGTTGACGACAGTGCCTGCGTCAACCGCTGGTTGACGATCGCGGATACCCGCGCTTGACGGTGCGGTCGAGGATGCCCAGCGTCGCCCGCAACGCACTTTCGGAGACGACGGGGAAGATGCCCGCGTCCCGCCAGTGCTGGTCGATGTCGGACCAGTCGTAGAACGACGTCACCAGCGTGCCGTCGGCGGCGGGTTGCAGGCGATAGCCGTAGACGTGACCGATCTGCGGGCGGATTCGGCCGAGAATGGTCCACGAGATCAGGGCGTCCTGCTCGAAGTCGCGGATCGACACGGTGACGTCGTATTTGCTCATCGGAAAGTCGTTGAGCGCTTCGCGGTCCATGTGTACGACGAAGGTGTCGCCGGCTGCGCGGACCCGATCGCCCTCGGCGTCCTGCAGCATTCCGGTCGCATCGATTGCGACGTGCCCCTGAGGGTCGGTCAGCACGGCGAATATGTCGGACGCGGGTGCGTCGATGGTGCGTTGTACTTCGATTCGGTCGGCCATTGGCAAATCATGCCAAGGTGGCAGAACTTAGGGGGAGTCGTTTTGGCCGATGCGGCCGGGGTATCCGGAAGTTGCTATGCGCAACCACATTGACCCGGCCCGCGTACAGTCTGCCGTCTTGCGTCGCGCGATCACGTTCATCAACGAGAACGCGCACAGGGAAATAACACTCAGCGATATTGCCGCCGCCGTCAACGTGACGCCGCGTTCGGTACAGTACGCGTTTCGGCGACACCTCGGCATGACTCCGTTGGAGTATCTCCGGCGGGTGCGCCTCGATCGCGCGCACCGTGAACTGCAAACTGCGGACCCGCGCAGGGACACCGTGATGGCGATCGCGGGCCGGTGGGGATTCAGTCACGCCGGCCGATTCAGCAGCGTCTACAAGCGGACCTTCGGGACCGCGCCGAGCGAGACGCTACGCACCTGAAGGGCTTATCTCGGGAAGAAGCCTTCGCGGGTGAAGAAGCCGGGCTGCCAGCCTCGCGCTCCGAGGCACAGCATCGGCCGCCCGTCGGGCGCCTGGGCGGCGGCTTGTGGCTTGGGGCAGGGCGATCCGACTTCCTGCACGCCGTACAGCTCGTAGGCGGTGACCCAGAAGCCGGTGTAGACCGGCGGCCACTGGTTTTCGATCCAGCGGCACTGCAAGACTTCGCCGCCGGGACCGCGGCCGAACGTGAAGCGCTCCATGTTGGTGCACGGGGCGGTGAGGTGCGCGTCGTAGTTCATGCCCGGTACATCGCTGGCGTAGCGACCGGGCGTGTCGGGGTAGTCCCTGTCGTCAGCGGAGGCGAACGGGGCCGCGCAGACGGCGGCGCAGGCGATCGCAGCGGCGGCGAATAGTTGGCGAATCATGTCCCACCCTTTGGGTCGTCATGACCGGTCGGTCTGCAGCAAAGCGTAGTAGGTGGGAGCCGACCGCCGAGCGTTTTCCCGACACGCGGGCACCGACGGACCTGAGCCCGCCGGTAGTCCCAGGCACTGAGGTCATGTACGCCGATCGTGAAAGACGCGCAGGATGTGGCCGCCCGGGTAGTGCTCACGATGCGTCTCTGCAGCGTCGGCGCAGCTGCCCGCGATAACGACACGGGAGGTTCGGACTCCGCCGGCGCGGCTGATGACGGTGTAGTGATCGTCCATCAGATTGGTGGTGGTCATCGGAAATCTTTTTCTGTGTTTGGGGATGGCGGATACGGGCATGAAGGTATTGACGTTTCGGGCTTGGACGCGTCGTCTGATCGGCCGTTCTTCCGGAGGACATCGACTCCACCGATCGGGGGAAATGTCGCTTCGGAAGTTCTATGCGAGGCTGATAGGGATGTCATTGAACTTGCTCGATGCGAATGAGACGATCAGCGCAGTAACGACTTTCGACTCGACGGATAGAGCGGCAATTGATTGCAATCGCGGTGGTGCTGCTGGTCCTGGCGGCTGTCATGATCGTGTTCGGCCTGGTGCTTTACGGCAACGGCGTCGGCGAAGTCCCCGATGAACCCGGCCGCGAGCCGGCAGCCACCGGGCGCGGCCTGACGAGCATCTCGTGGAAAGACCTCTTTGCCCGGATGAAGACGTCGATCAAAGACATGCTCAACGACGAGGCAAGCCGCGTGCAGCAGTTGACGGCCACGGGCGCGTTTTTCGTCATGGTCGGGCTCATCGTCGTCGTGCTCGCGCTGCTGGCGATCATCGCTGCCATGGTGTGACGACAGACAGCTCCTAGGACTCTTGCATTCGGAAAGTTCCGGTGTGAAGTAGCTATTGGCGGAAGCGTCAAAACTGCATGCGCTTGGGCGCAGTCATGCAGACTGAATCACGGGCAAATGACGACAGCGTGCGAATACGGGGGAGTCGTGTCTGCCTAGCGAGGAGTTGCGACCCGATGAGTTTGGCAACTATGGTCTCGACCACCTTGGTGCCTTTCGCATCCGTCGTATCCACTGCGGCCGTAGCGATTTGGACGAAACGCATCGACGCGAAGACCAAGAAAGAAGAACGAGACCACGCACTGGTCTTGGACTACGAGAAGCGGGCGGGGGAAGACAAGAAGGCCGCATTGAAGCGCCTCATTTCAGCGACCCTCCACCTCAAGCGCGGGGCAGAACAACTCGCCGGATCCGAAGCGACCGAACAAAGCCTCAGCCAGAGGCGGGCGGAAGCCATCAGGCAGCTCTATGAATTCCGTGTTCGGCTGGGTCTCGACGACGGAATCGCCGAGTTGATGATGTATGCCGCCGAACCGGTTCGCGACCTCACCGAAGTGGTGCTTGACGAATGGGACCGCCAGTTCCGTGAGCACGGCTACTCGCTGGCGCAGCTGGATGCGTGCAAGAGACGACTGGTCCAGACGGCGGGCGACGTCCCACCAACCGATGAACAGGCGATCTTCGCGGAGCGCAAGTGGACCGAGCTGAAAGATGAAGAAGGAGAGTGGCTCAAGCGACTGGGCGATGAGGCGGATATCGACGTCGAGGCGCTGGTGGAGCTGTGCAAGACCATTCTCAAAGCCGCGCACAAGGATCTTCGCGGTGGCTACGGCGTAGAGGCCTGACTGACGCCAGACTTCCGCAACTGATTTGTTTGGCAGGGGTGACGCCTATAGATAGCCGGCTGCGGTCACCCGCTCAGGGTTTATCGTCCGCGGCGCCGGTCGACCCGCCTACTCCTGGCGCCGGATTGGGGACCCGCTTTCCGCAGTCCTGGCACGTCCCCCAATTCGATGTGCCAGCGTCGATTTGGGCGTCCTGCATTGCGCCCGACCCCTTGACGCTGACGCGCGAGTGGGTGCAGTTCTCGGGATCGTTCGGGTACTGAACGGAATCGTCTTGAGCGTCATTGACCATAGGTTGCAGTATCCACCGGGCAAACAGTCAGCGTCTGCAATTCAGCAATGGCATGGACGGCAATGTCGCTTCAAAATGCGGACTGCAACGGGACCGCGGTGCGCAGCATTACCAGTCGCGGGCGTTGTTGATCATCCGACGTGTCGACCGCGCCCGCCCCCTCAGGAAGCGGCGATGGTGCAGTTAACGTCTCTGCCGTCACCCGCATCAGCGTCGCTTCGGATCAGGATCGCCTTGTCGGAGTCGCGCATGACCGAGCAGGCGACGCCATTCGCCGCGCCGATGATCGGATCGGCGCCGATCAACTGACCTGGGGCAGCTGTGTGGAAAATCAGCTTCACTTCTCCGGGTTCGTGGCAAATATTTTGCCGAATCATCTGGTTGTTGTTCGGCCAGATCACATCGATGCATGGCGCTCCGTCCCAGGCGATGAGAGTCGTATATGTGTTGGCGGACGGTCTAAGTGGGCTAGCAGAGCCGTTGCCTTGTTCGCATGCCACGCCGTCTCCGTCGCGATCAAGTTCCGCACTGTAACCGGGTTGGCCGGCGAAGACGGGCGCCGCGCCTGCCGCCTCAGCTTGATCGCAGTTGCTGAAGGGCAACGCCACGGCCGTAGGGCTGAACATAAGGGGCATTGCCACCGTAGTGGCTCCAATGATCTGAAAAGTTCGCCGCAGCATCACGTTTCGCATGCGGACCCGTCCCGATCGCCGTCGAGGCCGGCGCGATACCCGGGCTCGCCGGCTCGCAGAGGTGCGGCGCCGGCTGCGCGCGCTGCGTCGCAGTCGTCGTAGTAGACGCTCGAGGACGGCGGCGGGATGTCAGCGGCTGGCAGAGCCTGCGGTGGAGGCGGAGCTCCTGTATCTGCGGCGGTCGATGCCGTGTCACCGTTGCATGGCGGGCCCCACAGTCCACGCGGAGCGTTTCTGGCTTCTTGCTCAGCGGCTTCTATTTCGTCGTAGAGGCTGACCGGGTTACCGCCGTAGATGTACGACCGGGCCGCACCCGCGCGGGCTGTTTCGACCGAGTAGTTCCAGCCGTCGGCTCGCACAAGGTACGCGAGGGTGCGGCCGTAGCGGTCGGTTCGATCTTGTGTCGGGTCGATGACGACCGCAACTCTGCTCCCGAGGAGGTTCGACGTGGCGAACTCAGTCGCCTCGGGTCCCCAACACTCGACGGGAGAGCCAGGCTTCTTTGTCTCGGGGGTGTCGATGCCGAGGACCCGCACGCGCAAGTGACCGCGGTTGTCATCGCGAATGTCGATGGTGTCGCCATCGACCACCTCGAGGACCGTCGCCGTGGCGGCGACCGGTTCAGCGGCCGCCGACGGTGCCAGGGGAACGGCTGCCATCAGGCCGGAGGTTGCAGCGCAGACGCGCCACGCTGCAGAAGCTGCGAACCTCACGTGTTCGGTTCGGTCGCGATTCCGTCGCGGTCGCGGTCCAGGCCGGAATCGTAGGGAGCGGAGCCTATCGCTGGCGCGAACCCTGAGCCAGCTACGGCCAAGGCGACAGCACAAACCACGACTCGAAGCATGTGTTCCCCCACATGAATAACGATCTTGGTGAAATTAGCCCCCCGGCCTGAAAGGCACTCTAGCTAACATGTTATCTGGGACACAAGTCCCAGGCCTGGGAATCGTACGCCGGCAGGTTGGGGCCTCAGAACCAGTCGTTGAAGTGCGGCGGTACTGGTGCGCGATACTGGGATTGAACCAGTGACCTCTTCCGTGTCAGGGAAGCGCTCTCCCGCTGAGCTAATCGCGCCAGATCATCGTTGAGGTGGAGACGGGAATCGAACCCGTGTGCACGGCTTTGCAGGCCGTTGCCTCACCACTCGGCCACTCCACCGCTGGGGTTGATGCCACTGCACCTTCGAGCGGATGACGGGATTCGAACCCGCGACCCTCACCTTGGCAAGGTGATGCGCTACCAACTGCGCTACATCCGCGCGCCACGAACGACATCGTCGCCCGTCGCGAAGCACGACGATAGTCCACCAAAGTGTAGCTGCACAAATCTCCGCGTTTGCCGGTGCGTCTCCGCCCGTTTGCATTTCAAACCAGCTGGTAGCACTCGCAGGAGACGCAGAAACCGCGGGCCGAGCCGGCCGCGCGGCACGTGTCGGAATCCGCAGCCGTGGACGCTGCTGAAACCTCGGGCGGATTCGGGTCGTGACGCCTTACCGTGCTAGTCTTCGACGTCGTTCGGCCATTCGGTCGACTCTCCGGTCTCGTAGCTCAGTGGGAGAGCGTCCGCCTCACACGCGGAAGGTCGCTGGTTCGAACCCAGCCGGGACCACTCCGCCACAGCCTTCGGCACTCACCGCGCGCCTCCCTAGACTCGGGACCATGCCTTACGTGATCGGTCTGGTGACGGCGGGTGACCATGTCTGAAGTGAACCAGCCCGGGGAGATACTTCCGGAAAGCGAATGCTGGAAGCTGCTGGGCAGCGCGTCGTTGGGGCGACTCGTCACCAGCGCCGACGGCCAGCCGGAGATCTTCCCCGTCAACTTCGTCGTTCAGCGTCGGACGCTGTTGTTCCGCACCGCCGATGGCACCAAGTTGGTCAGCACCGCGATCAACCGCGACGTGGTGTTCGAAGCCGACGACCACAACGTCGCCGAAGGCTGGAGTGTGGTCGTTCGGGGCGTGGCCCGCCCGGTGCGCGATGACGACGACCTCGCGGAGGCCGAACGGGCGCAACTGCTGTCGTGGACTTCGCACGTCAAACAGCACTACGTCCGCATACTTCCGACAAGGGTCACGGGCCGCCGCTTCCGGTTCGGACCGTCGGAAGGCTAGCGGCGGCGACGCCAGACGACGATCCCGAGCACCGCAAGGATGGCGATGACCGCCGCCACGGGCACCGTCCGCTTCGGGTTGTCGGTGGCCGTATGCCGCAGCGTGTCCGCCTTCTCGACGACGCGCTCCTTCGTCTCTGTCGCCTTGTCCTTGGCGCGTTCCTTGGTTTCGTCGACCTTGTCCTTGGCGCGCCCTTTCACATCCAACTTGGCCTGCAGCGCCTCGACCGTCTCGCCGAGTTCGTTGCGGGTCTGCTCGATGTCGGCCTGAATATCGTCAACGCCCGCTTCCGGGCCTGGTTCGGGACGTGAATCCGGTGCGGTCATGAACGGGCGTCCTTCAATTCCTGGATGTCGGCTTTCACCGTCTCGACGGTCTTCGGAGCCGCGGGAGTGACCTCCCGAGCTTGTTTGCGTCCGATCAGCGCGGCGATACCCGCGACGACGAACAGCGCTGCCGCCACGATCAGCGCCGCAGCCCACACCTCCAGCACCAGGGACAGCGCCGCCACCGCCGCGGCGATCAACGTCGCCGCGCCGAAGAAGGCCAACAAGCCCGCGACGCTGAACAAACCCGCGCCGATTCCGGCGTGCTTTGCTGATTCCTGAAATTCCTTTTGCGCCAACCGCATCTCGTCGCGAATCAGCCGCGACGTCTGCGTCGACAACTGACTCATCAGTTCGCCGATCGACGGGTCTGCGGTAGACCTCGATTCCACCGTCATCACATACCAACCTCTGACTTGTCCTGACCTGTCGCGACAGTGATGCCCGTGGTCAACGGCCCCGAAACCCCGTGTCGACTTTGAATGCATCGAGACCTGCGACGGGGCGCACGAAGCGGTCGACCCGACACAGAACCGCAGGTGAGACCGATTGGCAGGGCGCCGGCGGCACCGGCGGCGGGACACCCGGTCGTCCAACCATTCCGAACCGGTCACCAATTGGAAACGGTGCGGTGCGGCGTGGTGCGTCGCCGGCCGTTCGCTGCTGATATTAACGCGGTCGCAGAGGCGCGACTTCAATGCGGCATGCACCTCTGCTGCCTCAGTTGAACGAAAGTACGAGCGTGAATGAAGGGATCAACGTCGATGACGACCTTTGAACGAGTCAACATCGCGGCAGCCATCGGGGCTGGATTGTGTGGGTTGGCGATGGCGTTGAGCCCGGCGGCGCTGGCCGGGGGCTACGAATGTGTCCAGACGTCGACTGGGGAAGCCCCTGCAGGTGCACCGCCCGGAGCGGTGTGCGCTCCGCTCACCGACATGGCCGGCGTGCCGATGGCGTTCCCCGGTCCGCCGCCCGTCGCGCCGCCACCGGTCGTGCCGCCGCCGCTGGTGCCGCCGATCGTGCCCCCGCCGCTCGTGCCACCGGCCGTGCCTCCGCCCCTGGTGCCGCCGCCCGTCGTGCCGCCGATTGCGGCCGGTGCTCCGGTGGCAGCCGGCGCCCCACTCACCACGATGGGTGGCGCCGCCGGTAAGGGCGGCAAGGGCGACTCTGTCGGCTCACCGCGGCCGGGCGCGCCCGCGCCGGGTCAGCCCACACCGCCCGGTCCTGCGGGCTAACGGTGCGCTGAGGACAAATCACCCGGGTTCGGCCCGGCGGCGAGTACGACCAGCCGCCGGGCCAAATCCGTTTCTGGACAACGAGCTTCACCTCTCCGAAGAATGCTCGTCCAGTCGGCCGTGGCCCAAACGTGACGCAGACTTAATCGAATTGCCTACGTACACTTGGACTTAATCCGCCGCGGCTCCCTTAGCATTATTGACATCGTTGTAATTTCAAGGGAGGCACCAAGATTGCGTGCGGTCATCAGGTGTGTTCTTGCCGCGGTCGTCGTCGCTACCTGTGTGGTGGCCGGGCCGGCCGACGAAGGCGCGGCAGCTGCCAGCCAGTCGGTGCGAATCGCCATCGCCTCCATCCTGCCCGCGGAAGGCCAGATCGTCGGGGTGGCGCACCCCGTCGTGGTGACCTTCGAGACGCCCGTCGTCGACAAGCGCGCCGCCGAGCGGTTTCTCGACATCACATCGACGCCCGCCATGACGGGCAAGTTCGAATGGCTCGACAACGAGACCGTGCAATGGGTGCCGGACCGATTCTGGCCGGCGCACAGCACCATTGCGCTTTCCGTAGGCAACCTGAAGACGAACGTCGCGACGGGTCCGGCGGTCGTCGGTGTTGCCAATACCTCGGAACACACGTTCACCGTGACGATTGACGGCGTCGACGCGGGACCGCCCTCGATCCTGCCTGCTCCACACCACCGGCCACACTTCGGCAAGCCCGGCGTTTTTCCGGCGTCAATGGGAAGACCCGAATATCCGACGCCCGTCGGCACGTTCACCGTATTGGCCAAGGAACGCAACGTCATGATGGATTCGAGCAGCGTCGGCATCCCGGTCAACTCGGAGGACGGTTACCTGCTCGACGTCGAATGGGCCGTCCGGATCACCAGACGCGGCATCTTCGTGCATTCGGCACCGTGGGCGGTCAATTCGCTCGGCTACGAGAACGTCAGCCACGGGTGCATCAGTCTCAGCCCCGAGGACGCCGAGTGGTATTTCAACACCGTGAAGGTCGGTGATCCGGTTATCGTGCAACAGAACAGCGTCGAGGTGCCACGGCCGAGGGTCGAACCGGAAAACCCGGAAGTTCCTCGAGTAATCGCCCGTTGACAAGGCTTCGTGCCGACCGCGACCGGAAGGACCCCGACCCGAGTGGACAAGGCCAAGCCCCCCGTTCTGTTTCTGCACGGCGTGTTCGGTCGACCGTCACTGGTGCAGCCGTGGACCCGATTCCTCGAGAACGCCGGCTTCGAATGCCACGCGCCGGTGCTGCCGGGGCGTGACCCGACCAATGGCGAGGTGCTGGCGCGCACCGGCATCCAGGACTGCTTCCGGGTGGCGCTGGCGGCATACGACCAACTGGACGCCGCGCCGATCGTCATCGGCCACAGCATGGGCGGCCTGCTGGCTCAGAAGATCGCCGCAGCGCGTGATCCTCGTGCTGCGGTGCTGCTGGCGTCCATCCCGCCCGGCGTGCTCTGGCCGCAACTTCGCGTCCTGCCACACCTGTTCCCGCTGCTTCCGCGCATCCTCGCGGGCAAGCCGTTCCTGCCGTCCGAGCGCACCATGCGGGAGGTTCCGCTCAGCACGCTCGACCGGGCCGAACAGGACGATCTGCTGCCCCGACTCGTTCGTGACTCGGGCAGGGTCTTCCGCGAGATGTCGATGGGAGCGTCGTCCACCAAGGTGAGCGCCCGAGACGTCACGTGCCCCGTGCTGTGTGTCAGCGCGGGTGCTGATCGAAATGTCGCACAATGGATCTCACGACGGATCGCGGCACGCTACAACGCGGAGCATCAGGTCCATCCCGGCTTGCCGCACTGGATCATCGCGCAGTCCGCGGTCGATGACGTCGCGCCGCCGGTCCTGGACTGGTTGAACAAACAGCTCGACCTCGTGGGCTAACCAGGCTCTCAGGCCTTGGCGTTCTCCACGAACTCCGTCGCAATCTTGATCAGCGGCACGTTGGAGTCCTGAGACAGCTTGCGCAGCAGGTCGAACGCCTGAACGGCGTCGACGCCGTAGCGCTCCATGATCATGCCCTTCGCCTGGCCGATGGTGTCGCGGCTGGCCAAGGCCTGTCTGAACTGTTCGTCGCGACGTGCCGCGTTCCACGCCACCGAAGAATGCGCCGCGAAAACCATTCCGATGCTTCTGGATTCGTCGCCGAAAGAGTCGTGCTCCTCCGAGTAGACGTTGAGCGCACCCATCGTCTCACCCTCGATGAAAAGCTGAAACGCCATGATCGACCGAATCGGCGTCTCCGCGAGGGCATCTCGGCGATAGTTCGGAAACCGGTCGTCAGTTTCGAGGTCGGCGACGTAGACGATCTTCTTCTCCCACGCCGCGGTCAGGCACGGGCCCTCCTGATGGCGCTGCTGGATCTTGTCCAACAGCATCGGGTACAGGTGGGTCGCCGCGGGGGTCTCGACGCTCTTGGACTTGCGGGTGATGGTGATGCCGGCGTACTGGGCGCCGGGGATCTCGACGGCCGCATGTTCGGCCAGCTCGGCGATCACCGTGTCGGCGTCGGGCCGGTTGTAGAGGCCGCGCACAAGTTCGGCGATGCGCAAGTGCGTGCCCTCGCGCTCGTCGGGTTCGTTCGCCATCACCATCTGAGGTCCTTCTTCCAGTCGTTCAAGGCTACGCGCACGAGCCCGCGGTTGATCCTGCGTTCGGGCGGGAATTATCGGCGACGCAAGAAACCGTCAGTGCAGAGTAAGGCCTACACCGCAGATCTACATCCGTTACAGCGCCCGCAGGTACCGCTCGGTGACGACCCGCTGCACCAGCGACGTCACCGGCGACCCCAGGCGACTCCACCAGGTCGCGTGCCGGGAAAAGGCCGTCACCACGGCCGACACCTGCTCCGATGCCGGGTCGTAGCGCACCAGGAACAGCTCCTCGCCCGACTCTGCGTGGCCGGGCAGGGTGCCGTAAGCGAACCCCCGACGGTCGGGTTCGTCGACGACGTACACCACGCGGCACGGCGCCCCGATCGGACCGAGGTGCACGATCACTTCGGATCCGACCTCCGCGACTTCCGTCGTCGCTTCCACGCGTACTCCGGCACCGCGCAGCATGCCCCATCGCATGCCCGCCGCGGCGGCCTCCTCGAAGCGGCTTCGGCCGCGGCCGATGACGGCGGTCTTGTGCACGTGGTGATACCCGGACGGCAGCACGTGCGCGGTGGCGCCCACCTCAAGATAGGTGAGCGGCAGCGTGGCGAGATCGCTCAGCTTCATCCGGCTACCTTGTCATCGTCGCCGTACCGTCGTGCGGTGACCATGAGCAACGCCGGAGCGGCCGGCGACCGAGCGAGGCAATACGGTGGTCCGGTGACCTTTGAGCAGCCTGTCGCGGCGGAGCCCGGTGGGGGCTTCAATCCGCCCGTCCCCACCGAGCGCGGAGGACCCGACTACGGACGCTTCATCGAAGCCGTCCGCACGCTGCAGGACCATGCGCGCGCGGCCGACGCTCCCGACGAGGTGATCACCGAAGCCGCGGACCAGATCGAGAAGGTGTCGCAGCTGCTTGCGCCCTATTACGCCGACGAGTGGGCCTCGCCCTCCGGCCGGCGGATGGACCTGCCGAACCGCGGCAACGTCCTGGCGGTGCCGCTGGACGTGCACGTCACCGATGACCGGCGCATCGTCGGCACCGCGGAGTTCCGCCGCTTCCACCTCGGCCGCAACGGCGCCGCGCACGGCGGTGCGGTCGCGATGCTGTTCGACTCGCTGCTCGGCTTCACCGCGTTCAAACTGAGCGGCAGCAGGGCACAGCGGACCGCGTTCCTGCACGTCGACTACCGCAAGATCGCACACGTCGAAAAGCAGTTCCAGGTCGTCGCCGGCATCGACAGGATCGAGGGCCGCAAGATCTTCGTCTCCGGGCGGCTGCTGGACGCCGACACGGTTCTCGCCGAAGCGCATGCGCTGTTCGTCAAGCTCAAGCCGGGGCAGCCGTGAACGGCCCCGAGGTCAAACGACGCTGGGCACGCTGGCGCGATCGGCTGCGCGAACGTCGCCGAGCGGAGTTCGTCTACCGCATCGTCGTCGGGGTCGTGGGCCTGATCGTGCTGGGCGCGGGCATCCTCGCCATCCCGTATCCGGGGCCGGGGTGGGCGATCGTGTTCATCGGGCTGGGCATCCTGGCCACCGAGTTCGACTGGGCCCGACGACTGCTGGCCTACGCCAAGGAGCGTTACGACAAAGTGATGGACTGGTTTCACCGCCAGCACGCCGTCGTGCAGATTCTCGGCGGCGTGTTCACCGCGCTCGTCGTTGCGCTGACACTGTGGTTGCTGGGCGCACTCGACTGGTCCGCCGAATTCGTCGGGTTCGAACACGAGTGGCTGAACAGTCCGATCGGCATCGGAGACTGACGACTCACCCCGATAGCATGGTCGCGTCCTCGACTCTGTTGACAACGAAACTGGAGAGCCCCCGATGAGCGCCGCCGCCCGCCCCGCCCCCGCAGCCCCGATCCGGGTCGCTGCAGGGACCACCGCGGGCGAGGCGGTCCGCGAGGCGGGGCTGCCGAGTAGGGGGGCGCCCGACGCGATCGTGGTGGTCCGCGACGCCGAGGGGCGGTTACACGACCTGTCGTGGGCACCCGACGCCGACGTCGAGGTGACTCCGGTGGCCGCCGACACCGACGACGGTCGCAGCGTCATCCGGCACTCGACCGCCCACGTGCTGGCCCAAGCCGTGCAGGACCTGTTTCCCGAGGCGAAGCTCGGCATCGGACCGCCGATCACCGACGGGTTCTACTACGACTTCGACGTGGAACGCGCGTTCACGCCCGAGGACCTGGCCGCGCTGGAGAAGCGAATGCGCCAGATCGTCAAGGAAGGCCAGCTGTTCTCCCGGCGCGTCTACGAGTCCAAAGACCAAGCGCGCCAAGAACTCGCCGACGAGCCCTACAAGCTCGAGCTGGTCGACGACAAGTCCGGCGACCCCGACGTCATGGAGGTCGGGGGCGACGAGCTGACCGCATACGACAACCTCAATCCCCGCACGCGCGAACGGGAGTGGGGCGATTTGTGCCGCGGGCCGCACATCCCGACGACGAAATACATCCCGGCGTTCAAACTCACCCGTAGTTCGGCGGCGTACTGGCGCGGCAATCAGGACAACGCGAGCCTGCAGCGCATCTACGGCACGGCGTGGGAGTCGCAGGAAGCCCTCGACAAGCACCTCGAGTTCATCGAAGAGGCGCAGCGGCGCGACCACCGCAAGCTCGGCGCCGAACTCGACCTGTTCAGCTTCCCAGACGAGATCGGTTCGGGGCTGGCGGTTTTCCATCCCAAGGGCGGGATCATCCGCCGCGAGCTCGAGGATTATTCGCGACGCAAGCACACCGAGGCCGGCTACCAGTTCGTCAACACCCCGCACATCACCAAGGCGGAGCTGTTCAAGATCTCCGGGCACCTCGACTGGTACGCCGACGGCATGTTCCCGCCGATGCACCTCGACGCCGAGCTCAATCCCGACGGCACCGTGCGCAAGCCTGGCCAGGATTACTACCTCAAGCCGATGAACTGCCCGATGCACTGCCTGATCTTCCGATCGCGCGGGCGGTCGTATCGCGAACTTCCATTGCGGCTCTTCGAGTTCGGCACCGTCTACCGCTACGAGCTGTCGGGCGTCGTGCACGGGTTGACCCGGGTGCGCGGGCTGACGATGGACGATGCGCACATCTACTGCACGCGTGACCAGATGCGTGGCGAGTTGGCCTCCCTGCTGCGCTTCGTGCTCGACCTGCTCGGCGACTACGGCCTGACCGACTTCCACCTGGAGCTCTCGACCAAAGACCCCAAGAAGTTCGTCGGCTCCGACGAGCTGTGGGAGGAGGCCACCAACGTGCTGGCCGAGGTGGGTGCCGCGTCGGGACTGGAGCTCGTGCCCGACCCCGGCGGCGCGGCCTTCTACGGCCCCAAGATCTCCGTACAGGTCAAAGACGCGCTCGGCCGCAGCTGGCAGATGTCGACGATCCAGCTGGACTTCAATTTCCCGGAGCGCTTCGAGCTGGAGTACACCGCGGCCGACGGGTCGCGGCAGCGGCCGGTGATGATCCACCGCGCGTTGTTCGGGTCGATCGAGCGCTTCTTCGGAATCCTCACCGAGCACTACGCCGGTGCGTTCCCCGCCTGGTTGGCGCCCGTGCAGGTGGTCGGCATCCCGGTCGCCGACGACCACGTCCCGTATCTGAACGGCCTTGCGACACAACTGAAGATGAAAGGTATCCGGGCCGAGGTGGACGCCAGCGACGACCGGATGGCCAAGAAGATCGTCAACCACACCAACCAGAAGGTGCCGTTCATGTTGGTGGCGGGGGACCGCGACGTCGAGGCCGACGCCGTCAGCTTCCGCTTCGGTGACCGCAGCCAGCTCAACGGCGTGCCGCGAGAGGAGGCCGTCGCCGCGATCGCCGACTGGATCGCGAGCCGGCAGAACGCCGCTCCCACCGCAGAACTGCTCGAGGTGGGCGCGTCGAAGTGAGCCGCGAAGAACGCGAAGAGCGGACCATAATCGACCGCGGCGTCGGTGAACCCGACCACCTGCAACGGCTGTGGACACCACACCGGATGAGCTACATCGCCGAGTCGCCGATGAAGGCCGGATCGGCGGGATCAGGGAAATCCACCCAGCCGTTCACCGACATCCCCACGATGCCCGACGAGGAAGGCCTGGTCGTCGCGCGCGGTGAGTCTGTCTACATCGTGCTCAACCTGTACCCCTACAACCCGGGGCACTCGATGGTGGTGCCCTACCGGCGGGTCTCCGAGCTGGAGGACCTCAACCCCGATGAGAGTTTTGAGCTGATCTCGTTCACGCAGAAACTGATTCGGGTGATCAAGTCGGTTTCCCGGCCGCACGGCTTCAACGTCGGGCTCAACCTGGGTCAGTCGGCGGGCGGCTCGCTCGCCGACCATCTACACATGCACGTGGTCCCGCGCTGGAGCGGGGACGCGAACTTCATCACGATCATCGGCGGCTCGAAAGCGGTGCCGCAGTTGCTGCGCGAGACCCGTGAACTGCTGGCGACGGAGTGGGCGAAACAGCGGTGAGCAACTTCTACCTGATGACGCGCGCGGCGTACGAGAAGCTCAGCACGCCCATCGCCAAAGGCGCACTACGGGCCGGATTCACACCCGACAGCATCACGATCCTGGGCACCGCGGGTTCGGTGCTGGGCGCGCTGACGCTGTACCCGATCGGCCAGCTGTGGTGGGGCTCGGTCGCCGTGTGGTTCTTCGTACTCGCCGACATGCTCGACGGCGCGATGGCCCGTCAGCGTGGTGGTGGCACCCGTTTCGGCGCCGTATTGGACGCCACCTGCGACCGGATCAGCGACGGCGCCATCTTCTGCGGACTGCTGTGGTGGGCCGCCTTCGGACTGCGGAGCACGTCGCTGGTGGTCGCGACGGCGATCTGCCTGGTGACGTCGCAAGTCATCTCCTACATCAAGGCGCGCGCCGAAGCCAGCGGACTGTCCGCGGAGGGCGGTTTGATCGAGCGACCGGAGCGGCTGATCATCGTGCTGGTCGGGGCCGGGCTGTCCGGGTTGTTCGGCGTGGTGTGGCTGCTGCACGTCGCGATGTGGACGCTCGCGGTGACCAGCCTGGTCACGCTGGGCCAGCGGGTGCACAGCGTGCGTACGTCGCCGGGCGCGATGGACAAGATCACCAAGCCCGGCGGGTCGGGCACCGAGGACGAGACCGAGGCGAACGAACCGTGACCAGCACACCCTCCGGGCCGACGGCGGTATTCGCTAACCCGTTGGGTGGCTGGATCACCGACTGGGGGTACGCCGCGGGCTGGCGGCTGGTCCGGGCGATGCCGGAATTCGTGGCGCGCAACGCTTTCGACGCCGGGGCGCTCTACGCGGCGCGCGGAGGCGGGCCGGCTCAATTGCGCAAGAACCTGGCCCGTGTCATCGGCGTACCACCCGAACAGGTGCCTGACGCGCTGATTCGTGATTCGCTGGCCTCGTACGCCCGATACTGGCGGGAGGCGTTTCGGTTGCCGACGATGGACCATGAGGCGCTCGGCCGCGAACTCGTCGTGGACGATATCGAGCGCCTGTGGGCCGCCCTGGACGCAGGCCGCGGTGCGGTCCTGGCATTGCCGCACAGCGGTAACTGGGACATGGCCGGGGTGTGGCTGGCGCAGAACTACGGCACCTTCACCACTGTCGCCGAACGGCTCAAGCCGGAGTCGTTGTACAACCGGTTCGTCGCGTACCGGGAAGGCCTCGGCTTCGAGGTCGTTCCGCTGACCGGTGGCGACCGGCCGCCGTTCGAGGTGCTCGCCGACCGCCTGCGCGACAACCGGCCCGTCTGCTTGATGGCCGACCGCGACCTGAGCCGCAGCGGGGTGCAGGTGAACTTCTTCGGCGAGCCCACCCGTATGCCGGCGGGCCCGGCCAAGCTCGCGATCGCCACCGGCGCGGCGCTGTTTCCGGTGCACTGCTGGTACGAGCGCGACGGCTGGGGCATGCGGGTGTATCCCGAAGTCGACACGTCCTCCGGCGACGTCACCGTCATCACCCAGGCGCTGGCGGACCGGTTCGCCCGCAACATCGCCACGCACCCGGCCGACTGGCACATGATGCAACCGCAGTGGCTGGCCGACCTGCCCGCGGCCCGGCGCGCGAAACTGGAGGCCGGCTAGTGCGCATCGGCATGGTCTGCCCCTATTCGTTCGACGTGCCCGGCGGCGTGCAGTCGCATGTGCTTCAGCTCGCCGCGGTGATGCACGACCGCGGCCACGACGTCAGCGTGCTCGCGCCCTCCTCGCCGGGAATGGCGTTGCCCGACTATGTGGTTTCGGGCGGCAAGGCCGTGCCGATCCCGTACAACGGATCGGTCGCGCGGCTGCGGTTCGGGCCCGCCACGCATCGCATGGTCAAGCGGTGGTTAGCCGACGGCGACTTCGATGTGCTGCATCTGCACGAGCCCAACGCGCCGAGCCTGTCGATGCTTGCGCTCAACATCGCCGAGGGCCCGATCGTCGCGACGTTCCACACCTCGACGACGAAATCGTTGACGCTCACCGTGTTCGAGCCGATCCTGCGGCCCATGCACGAGAAGATCGTCGGCCGCATCGCGGTGTCGGACCTCGCTCGGCGCTGGCAGATGGAGGCGTTGGGCAGTGACGCGGTCGAGATCCCCAACGGCGTCGACGTGGCGTCGTTCGCGTCCGCGCCGCTGCTCGACGGCTACCCGCGTGCGGGCAAATCGGTGCTGTTTCTGGGCCGCTTCGACGAA
The DNA here is from genome assembly GCF_001499985.1 of Mycobacterium sp. IS-1556. Lineage (NCBI taxonomy): Bacteria > Bacillati > Actinomycetota > Actinomycetes > Mycobacteriales > Mycobacteriaceae > Mycobacterium > Mycobacterium sp. IS-1556. The sequence goes on along the minus strand of NZ_LQIM01000012.1, from coordinate 256,685 downwards.
CCCCGCAAGGGCATGGCCGTGCTGCTTCGCGCGCTGCCGAAGCTGGTGAAGCGGTTCCCCGACGTCGAGGTCCTGGTCGTCGGCCGCGGTGACGAGGACGAGCTGCGCGACGATGCCGGTGACCTGGCCACCCATCTACGCTTTCTCGGTCAGGTCGATGATGCGGCCAAGGCCTCGGCGATGCGCAGCGCCGATGTGTACTGCGCGCCGCACACCGGCGGTGAGAGTTTCGGCATCGTCCTCGTCGAGGCGATGGCTGCGGGCACCGCGGTGGTGGCCAGCGACCTTGACGCGTTTCGGCGGGTACTCGCCGACGGGGTGGCCGGGCGCCTGGTCCCGGTCGACGATGCGTCGGCATTGGCCGACGGGCTGATCGAGATGCTGGCCGACGACGGGCTGCGCGAGCGCTACATCGAGGCCGCGACGAAAGCGGTCCGACGCTACGACTGGTCGGTGGTGGCCCGGCAGATCATGCGGGTGTACGAGACCGTCTCCGGATCCGGGGCCAAGGTGAGGGTGGCCGGCGGTGACAGTGGCAGCAGCGCCAAGGCCGCGAGGGCAGCGCGGACGGCGAGGACAGGGAAGGCGACCGGAGGCGTCCGGTGATCACCTGGATCGTGGTGATCACGCTTGCGGTGCTGCTCGTCGTCATCCTGGCGATCGGCGGGTGGGCGTTGCAGACCGCTAACCGGCTGGACCGGCTGCATGTCCGTTACGACCTGTCCTGGCAGGCGCTCGACGGCGCATTGGCCCGCCGTGCCGTCGTCGCCCGGGCGGTCGCCGTCGACGCCTACGGGGACGGTTCGGAAGGGAAGCGGCTGGCGGTACTGGCCGACGCGGCCGAGCGGGCCCCGCGGGCTGCGCGGGAGGCCGCCGAGAACGAACTGTCGGCTGCCCTGGCGATCGTGGACCCGGCGTCGCTGCCGCAGCCGCTGATCACCGAACTGGCCGACGCGGAAGCGCGGGTGGTGCTGGCCCGCCGCTTTCACAACGATGCGGTGCGCGACACCCTTGCGCTGCGCGAGCGACGTGCGGTGCGGATCTTGCGGCTCGGCGGAACCGCGGCGCTGCCAACGTATTTCGAGATCGTCGAGCGGCCCGAAACGGCACCGGAGGTCGGCCGCCGGTGAGCTGGCGCACGTCGGCGCGGGTGGTGCTGCTCGATGAGGCCGGCGCGGTGCTGCTGCTCAGTGGCTCGGATCCCTCGATGGTCGACGCCCCGCGCTGGTGGTTCACCGTCGGTGGCGCGGTGGAGCCGGGGGAGAGCCTGGCCGATGCCGCGGCGCGAGAGATCGGGGAGGAGACCGGCTTACAGGTGGCCGCCGCCGACCTCGTCGGGCCGCTGTGGCGGCGTCAGGCGGTGTTCGAGTTCGACGGCGCCGTGATCCGCAGCGAAGAGTTGTTCTTCGTGCACCGCACCATCCGGTTCGAGCCGACGACGGGAGGCCACACCGCCCTGGAACGGCGCACGATTCACGGCCACCGTTGGTGTGATGAGACAATGATCCAAGAGCTGGTCGCCAATGGCGAAACCGTCTACCCGCTGCAACTCGGCGAACTGCTGAAAGACGCCAATGCGTTCGCCGACGCGCGCGGGGGCGGTCCGCGCCAGCAGTTGCAATCGATCCGCTGACTTGCGGAATCAATACATTTGCGACCGCGTTTAGACTGGATCAGTAGCGATTCGGAGGAGATAGCAGTGGATACCGCACCTAACAATGGGCCGGTGACCCAGACCGGAACCGCCCGGGTGAAGCGCGGCATGGCGGAGATGCTCAAGGGCGGCGTCATCATGGACGTCGTCACCCCGGAGCAGGCGCGCATCGCCGAGGGCGCCGGTGCGGTGGCGGTCATGGCACTGGAACGGGTGCCCGCCGACATTCGCGCCCAGGGCGGCGTCGCGCGGATGAGCGATCCCGATCTCATCGAGGGCATCATCTCCGCGGTCACCATCCCGGTGATGGCCAAGGTTCGTATCGGCCACTTCGTGGAAGCCCAGATCCTGCAGAGCCTCGGCGTCGACTACATCGACGAGTCCGAGGTGCTCACCCCCGCCGACTACACCCATCACATCGACAAGTGGAAGTTCACCGTGCCGTTCGTGTGCGGTGCGACCAACCTGGGCGAAGCGCTACGGCGCATCACCGAGGGCGCGGCGATGATCCGCTCCAAGGGCGAGGCCGGCACCGGCGACGTGTCGAACGCGACCACGCACACGCGTCAGATCGGCGGCGAGATCCGTCGGCTGACGTCGTTGTCCGAAGACGAGTTGTACGTCGCGGCAAAGGAACTGCAGGCGCCGTACGACCTCGTCGTCGAGGTGGCGCGGGCCGGCAAGCTGCCGGTGACGCTGTTCACCGCGGGCGGCATCGCGACTCCGGCCGACGCGGCGATGATGATGCAACTGGGCGCCGAAGGCGTGTTCGTCGGCTCGGGCATCTTCAAATCCGGTGACCCCGCCGCGCGCGCCGCCGCAATCGTCAAGGCGACCACGTTCTACGACGACCCCGACGTGCTGGCCAAGGTGTCGCGCGGCCTGGGCGAACCCATGGTGGGCATCAACGTCGAGGACGTCGCAGCCCCACACCGGCTCGCGGAGCGAGGCTGGTAAGACTTCCTAGATGGCGATCGAACAGATCCTCGACCTCGAGCAGCTCGAGGTCAACATCTACCGCGGCAGCGTCTTCAGCCCCGAATCCGGTTTCCTGCAACGGACTTTCGGCGGACACGTCGCCGGTCAGTCACTGGTTTCGGCGGTCCGCACGGTCGATCCGAAGTTCCAGGTGCATTCGTTGCACGGATACTTCCTTCGGCCGGGCGATGCCAAGGCGACCACGGTGTACATCGTCGAGCGGCTGCGCGACGGCGGCTCCTTCATCACGCGCCGCGTCAACGCCATTCAGCACGGCGAGACGATCTTCTCGATGTCGGCGTCCTTCCAGACCGACCAGAGCGGAATCGAGCACCAGGACGCGATGCCCGTGGCGCCGCCGCCCGACGACTGCCCGGGGCTGACCGAGATCAAGGCGTTCGACGACGCGGGCTTCAACCAGTTCGCCGAGTGGGACGTCCGCATTGTTCCGCAGGAGAAGATGACGCTGCTGCCCGGCAAGGCTTCTCAGCAGCAGGTGTGGTTCAGGCACCGGGACCCGCTGCCCGACGATTACGTGCTGCACATCTGCGCGTTGGCCTACATGAGCGACCTCACCCTGCTGGGTTCGGCGCAGGTGCATCACGCCGACAAACGCCGGCATCTGCAGGTGGCCTCGCTGGATCACGCGATGTGGTTCATGCGCCAGTTCCGCGCGGACGAATGGCTGCTCTACGACCAGTCGTCGCCGTCGGCGTCGGGCGGCCGCTCGCTGTGCCAGGGCAAGATCTTCAACCAGTACGGCGAGATGGTGGCGGCGGTCATGCAGGAGGGGCTCACCCGCTACAAGCGCGACTACCTGCCGTGAGCGGTCGACACGTCGGCGTGCTGGCGCTGCAGGGGGACACTCGCGAGCATGTGGCCGCGCTGCGCGAAGCAGGCGCGGAGGCGTCGACCGTGCGGCGGGTGCGGGAACTGGAGGCCGTCGACGCGTTGGTGATCCCCGGCGGGGAGTCCACCGCGATGAGCCACCTGCTGCGCGAACTCGACCTGCTGGAGCCGCTGCGGTCGCGATTGGCTGACGGGATGCCGGCCTACGGATCGTGCGCGGGCATGATCCTGCTCGCATCGGAGATCCTGGACGCCGGGGCGCCCGGCCGGGAAGCCATCCCGTTGAAGGGCATCGATATGACGGTGCGGCGCAACGCGTTTGGCCGTCAAGTGGATTCGTTCGAGGACGACATCGAGCTCGGCGGCGTCGACGGCCGAGTGCACGCGGTGTTCATTCGGGCGCCGTGGGTGGAACGTGTCGGTCCCGGGGTCGAGGTGCTCGGCGAGGCGGCGGGGCACATCGTCGCGGTGCGCCAGGGCAAGCGGCTGGCGACGGCCTTTCATCCGGAGATGACCGGCGACCGCCGCATCCACAAGCTATTCGTCGACATGCTCTAAGACGCGATTTGTGGAGCCGCACCGGCGGTGAGCGCTGCTAACACTCCACAAATCGCCGGAGGGCTAGCGGATCTCGAGGCCGGTGACCGCGCGACCGATCACCAGGCGCTGAATCTCGCTGGTGCCCTCGAAGATCGTGAAGATCTTGGCGTCGCGGTGCATCCGTTCGACCGGATACTCGCGGGTGTAACCGTTGCCCCCGAGGATCTGGATCGCCTCGTCGGTGACGTACACCGCGGTCTCGCTCGCGACCAGCTTGGCCATCGAGCCCTCGGCGTTGTCGAACGGCTTGCCGTTGCGCGCCATCCAGCCGGCACGCCACACCAACATCCGGGCGGCGTCGACGCGGGCCTTCATATCGGCCAACTTGAATGCGATCGCCTGGAATTCGCCGATCTTGCGGCCGAACTGCTCACGTTGGCGGGCGTAGTCGAGGGCGTACTCGTAGGCCGCGCGGGCCACGCCGACCGCCATCGCGCCGACGCTGGGGCGCGTGCGCTCGAACGTCGCCAGCGCCGCCTGCCCCTTGGCCTTCTTGCCGTCGCGCACCCGCGCAATGCGTTCCTCGAACTTGTCTCTGCCGCCGACGATCAACCCGCCGGGGATGCGCACATCCTCGAGTACCACCTCGGCGGTGTGCGAAGCGCGGATGCCGTGCTTGAGGAACTTCTGCCCCTGCCGGAAACCGGGCGTGTTCGGCGGGATGATGAACGTCGCCTGCCCGCGCGTGCCGAGTTCGGGATACACCGAGGCGACCACGATGTGCACCTCGGCGATTCCGCCGTTGGTGGCCCAGGTCTTCACACCGTTGAGCACCCACTCGTCCTTGGCCTCGTCGTAGCGGGCGCGGGTGAGGATGGCGCCGACGTCGGAACCGGCGCCCGGTTCAGACGAACAGAACGACGCCACTTTCGGCTCGTTGACGCTGCCGAACATCTGCGGCAGCCATTCGGCCATCTGCTCGGGAGTTCCGTTGGCGGCCAGCGACGCCGCCGCGAGGCCGGTGCCCAGGATGGACAATGCGATGCCCGCGTCGCCCCAGAACATTTCCTCGAACACCACCAGCATGCCGAGGCCGGACGGTTCTGCGGCCTGCTCGGCGAACATCTCCATCGAGTACAACCCGACCTTCGCGGCCTCCTGAATGATCGGCCACGGCGTCTCTTCGCGTTCGTCCCACTCGGCGGCGGCGGGCCTGATGACGTCGGCGGCGAAATCGTGCACCCAGTCACGGATGTGAACGAGATCGGGCGAGAGCTCCAGCGAGAAGGACATGAAGCAATATCTTACTCCGGAGTAAGATAGCTGCGAAGTACTGTGTCCGAGGTAACAGCACTGCTGAGTCCCGGGAACTCACATGACGATGGTCGAAGTGGAGCCGCAGCCGCGCATCGACACGATCGTGCGGCTCGCGAGCGGCGGCGACGTGCGGCGCACCGAATACGTCGGAACCGCCTGGTTCGACGGCAAGCCCATCGTGTCGGGCCTCGTGCTGCGCCGACCGGCGAACACACCGAAGGGCATCCGCACGCCGAACTTCTCGGTGTCGTTCTTCATTCCGGACAGCCTCGCGTACGACCGGGCCACGCTGGGCAGTCCGACCCTGTCCATCTCGGTTGTCCTGCGGGCCGCGGGGGAGACGGGGGCGATCGTCGACGCCGCGGCGACGTTCACCGACGACCCGTCGGGCGCCCCGACGTGGCTCCAATTGCACGTTCAGGGTCACCTGGGTTGGCCGGCCGCGGTGGACTACCGCGTCGTCGCGCTGACGTCGCCCGACGCTGTTCGGTAGGGCGCAAACGTCCACGTAGACTCGTCGGGCGGACTCTGCACACGAACTTGGCGCACCAACAGCGCACGGAGAGGTACTACCTGCATGAGCGGCCATTCCAAGTGGGCCACCACCAAGCACAAGAAAGCCGTCATCGATGCCCGCCGCGGCAAGATGTTCGCCAAATTGATCAAAAACGTCGAGGTCGCGGCCCGCGTGGGCGGCGGCGACCCGGCGGGCAACCCCACGCTGTACGACGCGATCCAGAAGGCCAAGAAGTCGTCGGTGCCCAACGACAACATCGAAAGGGCCCGCAAGCGCGGCAGCGGCGAGGAAGCCGGCGGCGCCGAATACCAGAACATCACCTATGAGGGCTACGGCCCCAACGGCGTCGCGGTGCTGATCGAATGCCTCACCGACAACCGCAATCGAGCGGCCGGAGAGGTCCGCGTCGCGATGACCCGCAACGGCGGCAACATGGCCGACCCCGGATCGGTGTCCTACCTGTTCTCCCGCAAGGGCGTCATCACGCTGGAGAAGAACGGCCTCACCGAGGACGATGTGCTGATGGCAGTGCTCGAAGCCGGGGCCGAAGACGTCAACGATCTCGGCGACTCTTTCGAGATCCTCTGCGAGCCAAGTGATCTCGTCGCGGTGCGCACCGCTCTGCAGGACGCCGGCATCGACTACGAGTCGGCCGAGGCCGGTTTCGAGCCGTCGGTCAGCGTGCCGCTGGACGCCGACGGCGCGCGCAAGATCATGAAGCTGGTCGACGCGCTCGAGGATCTCGACGACGTCCAGGACGTCTACACCAACATCGACATCCCCGACGAGGTCGCGGCCGAACTCGACAACGACGACTAGAGGTCGGACAGTCCAGGCTCAGCGGCTGCCGTTGGACCGCACGAGCTCGTCGTCCTCGCACTCGATGGTGTGATCGAACGCCTTGGCGCGTTCCTCGGCTTCGGGACTGCCCGAGAACATCCCCGCCGCGACGCGCTTGGTCTCGCCGGCGACTTCGCGGTCGGTCTGCGCTTCCGGGGCGGGCGCCGCGGGTTCGATGCGCTGGATGGGCACCACGCCGCCGGTGCGCTGCACCCAGTCGACCAGCCCTTCGCGCACCGCGCACTGAAGGTCGAACAGCGCGCCCGCGTTGTGCGCGCTGACGACGATCCGCACTCGCACCACACCGCCGACCGCGTCGGTCACCTGCAACACGCCGCGCCGGCCGTCCCAGAGGTCACTCTCGGCGAGTAGGCGGTCCAACTCGGCGCGCATGTCGTTGAACGGGACGTTGAAATCCACGTCGAACTCCACGGCGCCCATGATCTCGGTCGCGCTGCGGGTCCAGTTCTCGAACGGCTCGGTGGTGAAGTAGGTGGACGGCAGGACCAGCCGGCGTTCGTCCCAGATTCGTACGACGACGTAGGTCAGCGTGATCTCCTCGATGCGGCCCCACCACTGGCCGTTCTCGAGCTGCACGATGTCGCCGACGCGGATTGCGCCGGAGAACGCGATCTGCATACCGGCGAACACCGCGCCCAGCGACGTCTGCGCAGCCAGGCCGGCGACCACCGACAACACCCCCGCGGAGGCGAACACCGTGGTGCCGATGTCGGAGAACGACGGGAACGTCATCAGGATCGCGGCGCCGCCGAGGATGACGACGATGGCGATCGCGAGCCTGCGCAGCACCGTGACCTGTGTCCGGACTCGACGCCAGAGCCGGTCGGCGTCTGAGATCTCCTCACCGCCGCCGCCGTAGCGGGCGATCATGCGCTGCTCGGCGACGCGGACCAGACCTGTGAGCAGCCAAGTGATGGAGGCGATCAGCAGGATCAGCAACCAGTGATCCACCCATCCGCGCCACGAGTCGGCGGTGTCGGAGGTCCGTCGGACCGCGATCGTCGCCGCGAGCACCATCAGCAGCAGGCGCACGGGCTTGCGGGTGAGCACCTCGATGTCCTTGATCAGACCGCTGCGGCGACTGATCCGCGCCATCAGCCAGGTCAACACCACCCCGAAGACGTATACGGCGGCAATTGCTCCGGCCGCCCAGGCCAAGGTGACGGCGATGTTGCTTGCGGTCTGCAGTTCGGTCTCGTCCGGCATGGGGATGCGGTCAACTCCACGAATCGGGGACACGGTCTCTCCGCGACGGTAGCGGCGGGACCGCCCGCCGTCACATCACGATCGGCGAGGGCGTGTCCCTACCGGGCGTCGTCCTCCCGGGCGGCTAAGCTCTCGAACAAGTGTTCACAGAAGGGCATGGCGTGCGGGTGATGGGAGTCGACCCCGGGTTGACGCGCTGCGGGCTGTCCGTCATCGAGGGCGGCAAGGGCCGGCAGGTCATCGCGTTGGACGTCGACGTGGTACGGACCCCGTCGGGCGATCCGCTGCATCGGCGGCTTTTGGTGATCAGCGACACCGTCGAGTACTGGATGGACACGCACAAACCCGACGTGATCGCGATCGAGCGAGTGTTCTCCCAGCAGAACGTCTCGACCGTGATGGGCACCGCGCAAGCCGGCGGCGTCATCGCACTCGCCGCAGCCAGGCGCGACATCGACGTGCATTTCCACACACCGAGCGAGGTCAAGGCGGCGGTCACCGGCAACGGCAACGCCGACAAGGCCCAGGTCACCGCTATGGTGACCAGAATCCTTGCGCTACAGACCAAACCGACACCGGCAGACGCCGCCGATGCGTTGGCGCTGGCGATCTGTCATTGCTGGCGGGCACCGATGATCGCCCGGATGGCGGCGGCAGAGGCGCTCGCCGCCGAACAACAACGCAAGTACAAGGCGACGCTCAAGGCGAAAACGAAGGCGGCACGATGATCGCATCCATCCGCGGTGAGGTTCTCGACATCGCACTCGACCACGTCGTGATCGAAGCGGCCGGGGTGGGCTACAAGGTGATGGCGACCCCGTCGACACTGGCCACGCTGAGGCGCGGCACCGAGGCCCGCCTGATCACCGCGATGATCGTGCGCGAAGACTCCCAGACGCTGTACGGCTTCGCCGATGCCGACGCGCGCGACCTGTTCCTCACGCTGCTCGGGGTTTCCGGCATCGGGCCGAGCATCGCACTGGGGGCGCTGGCGATGTACGACGGCCCCACCCTTCGCCAGGCCATCGGTGACGGCGACATCACTGCGCTGACCCGGATCCCCAAGGTGGGCAAGAAGACCGCCGAATTCATGGCGCTGAGCCTGCGTGACAAAGTCGGCATGAGTACACCGTCGGGCGCCACGACGGTGAACGGGCATTCGGTGCGCGGTCCGGTGGTCGAAGCGCTTGTCGGACTTGGATTTGCGGCCAAGCAGGCCGAGGAGGCCACCGACAAGGTGTTGGCCAACGAGCCCGAAGCCTCTCAGTCGACTGCGTTGCGGGCGGCGTTGTCCATGCTGGGGAACAAATGAGCCGGTTCACCGACGACGACGCCGAGTCCGAGGACCGTGAGGTTTCCCCGGCGCTGACCGTCGGTGAGGGCGACATCGACGCCAGCCTGCGGCCGCGGTCGCTGGGGGAGTTCATCGGCCAGCCGCGGGTCCGGGAGCAGCTGCAGTTGGTCATCGAGGGCGCCAAGAACCGCGGTGGCACACCGGATCACATCCTGTTGTCGGGCCCGCCGGGCCTCGGGAAGACCTCGCTGGCGATGATCATCGCCGCCGAACTCGGGTCGTCGCTGCGGGTCACCTCCGGTCCGGCGTTGGAGCGCGCCGGCGACCTGGCGGCGATGCTGTCGAACCTCGTCGAGCACGATGTGCTGTTCATCGACGAGATCCACCGCATCGCCCGGCCTGCCGAGGAGATGCTCTACCTCGCGATGGAGGACTTCCGTGTCGACGTCGTCGTCGGGAAAGGCCCCGGGGCCACGTCGATTCCGCTCGAGGTCGCGCCGTTCACCCTCGTCGGGGCGACCACCCGGTCCGGTGCGCTGACAGGTCCGCTGCGGGACCGTTTCGGTTTCACCGCTCATATGGACTTCTACGAACCCGCCGAACTCGAGCGGGTGCTGGCGCGCTCGGCGGGGATCCTCGGCATCGAGTTGGGTGCTGATGCGGGGGCCGAGATCGCACGTCGTTCGCGCGGCACACCGCGCATCGCCAACCGACTGCTGCGCCGGGTCCGCGACTACGCAGAGGTGCGCGCGGACGGGGTGATCACCCGCGATATCGCCAAGGCGGCGCTGGAGGTCTACGACGTCGACGAACTCGGGCTGGACCGCCTCGACCGAGCCGTATTGTCCGCGCTGATACGCAGTTTCGGCGGCGGGCCCGTCGGCGTCTCGACGCTGGCGGTCGCGGTCGGCGAAGAGGCGACCACCGTCGAGGAGGTGTGCGAGCCCTTCCTGGTGCGGGCCGGGATGCTCGCACGCACCCCCCGCGGTCGGGTCGCCACCGCGCAGGCGTGGACGCATCTCGGCATGACGCCGCCGAGCGGTGTCGGTGGTCTCGGGCAGGTCGGCCTGTTCGACTGAGGAGGACGGCGATGGGAAGCGGCACGATCAGGCTCGGCGGAATACTCGGCGTTGCCTCCGCAGGCGTCGTGGTACCGGCGTATGTGGCGGGGTCTCCGGAGACGCCGAAAGACGCCAACGGTGTCCAGGCCTATTTCGACGGCGCCCCAACGTTTCTCACCGTCAACGGCACACTGCCGTTGCTGCATCTCCTGTTCGGTCTGCTGTTCCTCGGCGTGCTCGTGGCGATGCTGCGGTCGGCCGCCGGGCCAACGGGCGCGGTGTACACCGCCGCGCTCGGCGGGGCGGTATTCCTGTCCGTGACCGCTGCCGGACTGGCCGCCGAGGTCGCCGTGCCAGCCGCCATCGTGCGGTTCGACGACATGACCGTGACGGCCTACTCCCAACCGTTCCTCGACCTGGCGGTGTGGCTGTACCACTACAGCCATATCGGTTCTGCGGCACTGATATTCGCCACCGCATACATCGTCTGGCGCACTGGCGTGCTGCCGAAGTGGTCGGCGGCGCTGGCGGTGCTGGGCGTGCCGGCGTTGCTGCACACCTGGATCGGCCTGCCGGCCGCGTACAGCGTGATCGCGTGGATTGCGTTGACCGGGCTGTTGATGCTGGCGATACCGCCGGTCGTGCACGTGGAAAGTGTCGGCGCGTAAGGCGCCGCACGCTCGGCGAGCGGTCTACACCAGGCCCAGCAACTGCAGATCGGTGACGTACTTGACGATGACGTCGCGGGTCACGTGCGGAATGTCCTTGTCGGGGCCGATCTTCGCGTCCTGTACCGCCGTCCGGAAGCGCTCGGTCGGCGCGATCGATCCGCGAATCGGCGTTTCCGGCCGCTGATAGTTGTGCAGCAGCGGAAGCAGCGACGCCTGACGTTGCCGTTCCGGCAACGCGCGAATCGCGGTGTCGAACCGGTGCAGCCAGGTGGCGTAATCACCGACGCGTTCGATCCGATATCCCGCGTCGATGAGCCAGTCGACGAACTCGTCGAGCCCGAGACCGTCGTCGTAGGGGTTCATCACGTGATAGGTCTCGAACGCCGCACCGGGTGCATGGCCCACCTGCTCGCCCAGCGTCGAGATGGCCTCGGCGATGAACTCGACCGGCAGCCCGTCGTAGTGCGCCTGCTGCCGGTTCCCATCGCCGTCGACCTCGTAGAACGAGAACGGCGCGATGCCGGTCGCAACCAGGCTGAGAACCAACCGGGTGAACATGTCGGGCAGGTTGAGCTGGCCCGCGTAGGTGGTGTCGGCGAGGATCATGTCGCAGCGGAACACCGACACCGGCAGCCCGCTGAGATCGTGTGCCTCGCGCAGCAGTACCTCGCCTGCCCACTTGCTGTTGGAGTAGCCGTTGGCGTATCCGGTGGTGGGGTTGTCGTCGACCTTGCGCGTCGCGCTGATCACCCGGATGTCGCCGTCCTCGGTGAACTGGCCGGGCGGGATGCCCGCGCCCACTCCAATCGTCGAGACGTAGACGAACGGCTTGATCTTCGTGGTGAGCGCCAGCCGGATGAGCTCGGCGGTGCCGACGACGTTGGGGCCGAACAGTTGGCTGTAGGGCAGCACGTGGTTGACCAACGCGGCCGGGTCGACGATCAGGTCGACGGTGTCGGCCAGCCGTTGCCAGGTGTGCCGATCCAGGCCGAGGTCGGCCTCGCCCTTGTCGCCGGCGACGACCTCGAGGTGCTCGACGGCCAATTCACGGTAGTGACGGAGTAATTCGGGATCACCCGAGTCGAACGTGTCGTCCAACCGTGCGCGTGCCGACGCGTCGTCCTTAGCCCGAACCAGGCAGATGACCTTGCCGTCGACCAGCTCCATCCGCTCGAGCCATTCGAGGGCCAGATACCGGCCGAGGAAACCCGTCGCGCCGGTCAGCAGCACCGTGCGCACCTCGGAGGCCGGACCCGGCAACGACGGTGCCGCCGCGAGCGTCTCCGCGTCGACGAACTTGTCCAGCGTGAGGTCGCCGGCGCGCGCTTCGACGGTGTCGCGCCCGTGCACCGATGCGAACGTCGGGCGCACGGAGCCGCGCCGGGCCGCCTCGACGTAGTTCGCCAGCGCCGTCAGGTCGTTCGCAGGGCTGACGATGACGCCGACCGGCACGTCGATGTCGTAGATCTCGGTCAGCAGATTGCCGAAGGTCAACGCCGACAGCGAATCACCGCCCAGGTCGGTGAAATGCGCATCGGGTTGCACGTCGGCTGCCGCGGCGCCGAGGAGCGCACCTGCGGCGCGGCTGACCGTCTCGATGACGGGTCGGTCGGCGCCGTGAAGGCGCAGGTCGCGCAATTCGCTGGCCTGGGTGTCGGCCAGCTGGCTGTAGAGCTGTTCGAGCCGCTCGCCGTAGCGCTCCTTCAGCTTCGGGCGCGCGAGCTTGCGAATACCGGTCAGCAGACCGTTCTCGAGCGTGAACGGCGTTGTCTCCACGATGAAGTCGCGCGGGATCTCATAGGACTGCAGTCCCGCGGTCCGGGCCACGTCCTGCAGGGATTCGGTGATCGCGCTCTTCAGCGAGTCGTCGCCATGGCGGGCGAGAGCATCCTCGGTCGGCACGATCACCGCGAGCAGGTACGAGCGAGCGCTGTTGCCGTAGACGAAGATCTGGCGAACAAGCGGGCTGGTGCCGAACGCCGCTTCGAGTTTGGACACCGTGACGAACTCGCCCTGCGACAGTTTGAGCACGTTGTTGCGCCGGTCGAGGTAGGTCAGGCGGTCCGGGCCCAATTCCGCGACGACATCACCGGTCCGGTAGTACCCGTCGGCGTCGAACACCTCCGCAGTGGTCTCCGGGCGCTTGTAGTAGCCCGGGAACATCGTCTCGGACTTGATCAGCAATTCGCCTCGCGGATAAGGCCGATCGGTGCGGAAGTAACCGAGGTCCGGGACATCGGCGAGCTTGTAGTCGATGACCGGCGGCCGGGCCACCTGCCCGTCGACGAAAACCGCGCCGGCTTCGGTCGATCCGTAGCCGTCGGTCAGGTGCAAGTCGAGCAGCGATTCGACGAACGCCGTCATCTCCGCCGAGATCGGCGCGGAGCCCGTCATCGCGGAAACGAACCGACCGCCGAGCAGGTTCTGGCGTAGATCGGCCAGGACTTCGGTCTCGGCGGCGCCGCGGTCGACGCCGGCGGCGGTTCGGCGGTCGACCTCGCTTTGAAACTGTTGAAAGATCATGTCCCAGACCCGCGGAACGAAGTTCAATTGGGTGGGCCGCACCAACGCGAGGTCATCCAACAACGTCGAAAGATCGCTCCTGGCAACGAAATAACCGATGCCGCCGGCGCCCAACGTCGCGTACAGGATGCCGCGGCCCATCATGTGACTCATCGGCATGAAGTTCAACGTGATCGACGGAAGCGCTTCTCCGGCCCCCCACGTGGCCATGCTCGACCGACGCCAGGAGTCCGCCACCATCTTGGCCGGGTACATCGCGCCCTTCGGCGTTCCTGTGCTGCCCGAGGTGTAGATCAGCAGCGCGAGGTCGTCGTCGCCGAAGTCGAACGGAGTCGGAGTCGGCAGTGCCCGGCCGCGAGCGAGCGTGTCGACCAACGTCTCGACCACGACGTCGGTTTCGGCCAACCGCGATCGCGCGGCCGCAAGTGCGTCGCGGTGGTCATCGAGCTCTGCGTGATAGTCGAACACCATCAGTCGCTGCGGGAGGTGGCCGGTGAGCATCACCTCGACGGCGTCGTCGAGGAGGTCGACGCTCGAGGCGATCACGACGGGCTCGGTTTCGGCGGCGACGGGCCGGAGTTGTCCGACCGGCGCACTGGTCTGCAGGGGCACCGAAACCGCGCCGACACGCAGCAGCGCCATGTCGATGGTGGTGTAGTCGATGCTGGTGAAGCCGAGGATGGCGACCCGATCACCAGGCTGGACGCCGTTGTGCGTCAGCGCGGCGGCGACGGCGTCGACGCGGTCGGACAGTTCGCGATAGGTGATGGTGTCGAACCGCGAAAGCAGTTGCGCAGATGTCCTACCGGTATCGGCGTCGGTGACGAACTCGAGCGCGCGTTGTCCGAGCGCGGGCCGGTCGGCGTAGGCGTCGAAGATCGTGTGGAGAACACGGGGGAGGGTCAGGTCTGACGCTTCGATCGCGTGGGCGATGTGTTCGTTCGGTTGGGCGGCGGCGAACTGGGGATCGCTGGCGAACAGGTGGGAGATGCGGCGGGCCAACCTGGTTTCACGAATATCAGAAGTCATCACGGAAATCTTTCGAAGAGCACGGATATGAGGGGCGCGCCGTTGCGTCCACCAATTACATCGTTAGTAAAACTAATTGTATTCCTGGTGCCCGTCCGCCATGCGACCGGCCTTGGGGTGCGGCGTAGCGCCTGGTCAGCGGATCGCCGGGACGGCCGCCTCCGGGGCTGAGCGACCAGCGAGCACGTCGACAGCGGCCGTGGGATCCGGCACGGCGATCAGCAAGTCCCGCGTCGCCGTCACCGCTTCGGTGGACGGTTCGACCCCGCCGACCGCGTCGGCAAGGTCGAGCAGGTGCACCGTCGCCTCCATCAAGGCGGTCTCGGCGACGACCGCCAACGTGGTGCTGCCGACGAACGGATACGCGATCGCGATGTCGGCCGGCATCGGGGTGGCGCGCAGGAGCCGCGCGCATTCGGTGAACCGGTCGGCGGCGGCCTGCGGGGTCAGGGCTGCGGCTCGCGACACGGCCGACTCGGCGAGGCTCTCGGCGTTCGTGTTGGCCACCCCGCCGGGCTCGTTGAAGCGGCGCAACAGGACTGCCGCATCGGTGACCGCGGCGGGCCCTCCGATGACCGCGTCGGCGAACCGGTCGAACATGGCCGGCTCGGGAGTGACGTGGGCGAGCAGCGCCGCAACGTCCCAGCCGTCGCAGCGGGTCGGTGTCGCCCACTCCTGCGCCGTCAGTTGCGCGCACCGGCGTGCCCAGCGGTCCCACGCGTCGGCCAAAACGCAGCGGGCTGTGTCACCGTCGAGTCGCATAGGGCCAAACGTAGCCAAACACCGGTTACGGGGCCGTCAACGTGGGTAATCAGCCAGCGACCTAGGAGGCATGATGACCGATACGCGTGTACGGCCGCGGGGTGGGCGGATGCGGATGCCGCGCAGCCGCGGGGCCATGAGCGGTTTCCTGTTGATTCTGTTGGGCGCGTGGGGTGCGCTGGCTCCATTCGTCGGCCCGCTGTTCAATTTCGCGTTCAGCCCGGATCAGGCGTGGACGTGGACGACCGGGCGTGGCTGGCTGGAGGTGCTGCCGGGCGTGGTGACCGTGCTGGGCGGATTGCTGCTGCTCATGTCGCGTAACCGCGCGACGGCGATGCTGGGCGGCTGGCTGGCCGTCGCGGGCGGCGCGTGGTTCATCATCGGCCGTGCCCTGGCCGGACCGCTGGGGATCGGCGATGCGGGTGTGCCTGTCGCCGCGACCGAAGGTAAAGAGGTCGCGCTCGAGCTGACGTACTTCTACGGGCTCGGCGCGCTGATCGTCTTCCTCGGCGCGGCCGCGCTGGGGCGGATCTCGGTGCGCAGCGTTCGTGACGTCGAGTGGGCGGACCGTCCGGTGACTGCGGGCGCGGTCGCCGAGCAGCCGGCTCACACCGGCGCCGAACCTGCTCCCGTTGTCGGTGAGCCCGCGATGGCAGAGCAACGCACGACGTCTACGGACCAACCCGTGGCGGCTGCACAGCCTGCGATGGCCGAGCAGCGGACCGAGGTCGTCGGCCCCACGGCTGACACCACGCCGCCGCGCCGCCGCAGCCTGCTGGACAGGTTCCGCAGCGGTGGTGGGAGCCGCGGCCGCTTCGCACACCGGTAACTGCCTGTATCAGACGCACAGTGCCCCGACGCGCGCCGTGTTCGGGGCACTGTGCGTCTCGTCGTGTCCGGGTTCGGGTGACGTAGGTCCCAAGTCGTCGCCCGTGCGACGAGTCTCACCGGGTCGCTGTGATCTGCATGACTGAACGAGTCCTGCACAGAAGCTAGCCTGGCTATGTAACCGCACCCGTATCGGTGGCGCCGATAAACCGACTTTTCACTTATTGCTTAGGAGACCCGGATGGCCGAGAGGCGTGGCATCACTGATTCCATTGCTGCACGCCAACATTCGGCAACTGCGGTGTGTGA
This sequence comes from Mycobacterium sp. IS-1556, assembly GCF_001499985.1. Lineage (NCBI taxonomy): Bacteria > Bacillati > Actinomycetota > Actinomycetes > Mycobacteriales > Mycobacteriaceae > Mycobacterium > Mycobacterium sp. IS-1556. The sequence goes on along the minus strand of NZ_LQIM01000012.1, from coordinate 240,286 downwards.
GGCACTCGGCTTCCCTGAAGAGGACTGGCCGATGTTCGCGCGGTGGGCCGCGGGTCCGATGACGCCGCACGACGAAGAAGCGCTGTACCAGTACGTCGATGTGATGATCGCCGACCGCTGCTGGAAGCCGACCGACGATCTCCTTTCGCACCTGATCGACCTCGAGGTAGACGGCGTCGAACTCACCGCCGACGACATCCACCGCTTCGTCGCCACGCTGGTGGGCGCCGCCACCTTCTAGCGCCGGGCATCTTCGGGGTTGAGTCCGTCCAACAGGCGTTGCATCGTCTGGCACATCTGAGCGAAATTCCGTTCACCGACGACGTCCGCCCAGCGCGCTTCGATGTCGGCGACGCGGGCGCCGGCGTCGGCCATGAGAGCTTGTCCGCGTTTGGTCAGATCGATCAGCTTGGCCCGGCCGTCCGCGGGATCCGGCGCTCGGGTGAGGTAGCCCAGCGACTCGAGGTCGTTGACGAGCTCCGAGGTCGCAGCAAGGCTCAGCTGGGCGCGATCGGCGAGTTCGGTGAGCCGGATGCCGCCCGTCCGGATATTGCCGAAGATCGCCAAGTGTGGCTCGCGTACATCGCCGTAGCCGGCCTCGGCGCGGGGGGCCGCCAGATCGTCGCGAAACTCCCGCAGCAGACGGAGGAGTAGTTGTCCGACCGCTTGACGGCCTGGCGTCTGATGCCTTGACGAAGCCATGGCCACCGAGGATACTACGGTAACCGAAGTTTCGGTTTCCGAAGTAATCGAGGGCCCAATGACCGCCTCCAGCCCGAATTTCGTCAGCACCGACCTCTGCCGGCTACACGTTCGTCGCACGGGAGCGGGGCCGCCGGTTGTGTTGTGGCACAGCCTCTTCGTCGACTCGCGGTCTTGGGGTGCCCTGGTGGACACACTCGCCCGCGACCGAACCGTCTACACGATCGACGGTCCGTCCCACGGCAAGAGTGAGGCCGTCCGGCGCGACTTCGCCTTTGAAGAAGTCGTCGCCGCAGCAGAGCAGGCATTGGATCGTCTCGGCATCACGGAGCCCGTGGACTGGGTGGGCAACGCGTGGGGTGGGCACATCGGTATCTGGCTCGCCGCCGCGGACAAGCCGCGGTTGCGCACGCTCACGACGATCGGGACGCCGGTACGGGGGTTCACCATGGCGGAGAAGCTCACGAAGGGTTGGCCGCTCGTCGAGATCTACCGGTTTGCCGGACCCAACGGCTTCATCATGAAGCAGCTGTCGGACTCGCTGCTCGGCGCCGAATCCGTGGCAGGTCATCCGGAACACGCACGGGTGACGATGGCGGCATTCCGAGATGCCGACCGCAGCGGTATGTATCACGCGATGCGGTCGATGATGCTCAAGCGCGCCGGCGTGGAAGGCCTACTGGCCGACGTCAAGGTCCCCACGCTGGTGATGTCGGTGCGCGAGGACGTGATGGGTTGGCGCCCCGAGGAGGCCCGCCGAACGTGCACCGCCATCCCGGACTGCCGCGTCGAGGAGGTCGCAGGCACCGGACATGTGTCTCCGTTGCTGGTCGACCGCGACCGAATCGTCCAGTTACTGAGTGATTTGTGGAGTCGCACCGGCGGTCAGCGCCGTTAGGACTCCGCAAATCGCGATGGCTCGGGAGGGCGGGCCCATCGGCGCGGACACGCGCAATGGCACACTGGTCAGTTATGGGCGCGCGGCCCCACTGTCGCTGCGCCGTGACCACAAGACCTAACGAAAGACTTTGTTGCCATGGATCTGGTCGTCTTCCTGCCCCTGCTCATCGTGCTGGGCGCGTTCATGTTCTTCGCGTCGCGCCGCCAGAAAAAGGCGATGCAGGCCACCATCGACCTGCACAATTCGCTGCAAATCGGGGACCGCGTGCACACCACGTCGGGTCTTGTCGGAACCATCACCGGCATCACCGACGACGAAGTCGAGCTGGAGATCGCGTCCGGCGTCGTCACCACCTGGATGAAGCTCGCCGTGCGCGACCGCATCACCGAAGACGACGAGTTCGACGACGTCGAGCCCGAGGCGACGGCCACCGAGCTCACCGAAAGCCCGAACACCAAGACCGACGGCTGAGTCCGAGGCCCGAGGACACAGCTGGAGCCCGTACCCTTGCGGTGCTGACGAACCGATCTCGAGGAGACCTGAGGAAACGTGGCATCGTCTTCGACGCCGGTGCACCCTGCCCGCTACCTGTCGCTGTTTCTGGTGTTGCTCGTCGGCGCCTTCTGCCTGGTCTTTCTGACCGGGGACAAGAAGCCCGAGCCGAAACTGGGCATCGACCTGCAGGGCGGCACCCGCGTCACCCTGACTGCACGCACGCCCGACGGGTCGCCGCCCACCCGTGATGCGCTGAACCAGGCGCAGCAGATCATCAACGACCGAGTCAACGGGCTCGGCGTGTCCGGTTCCGAAGTGATCATCGACGGCAACAACCTCGTCATCACGGTGCCTGGCAGCGAGAGCAGCGACGCCCGCAACCTGGGCCAGACCGCGCGGCTGTACATCCGGCCGGTCATCCATGTCATCCCCGCCGAAAGCCCCGGCCAGCAGCCGCCGGCGGAGGCCCCGCCGGGCGCACCACCGGGTGCCCCGATGCTGCCCGGCCAGCCGCCGGGCGCACCCGCGGAGCCCGGGGTTCCGACGCAACCGGGCGAGCCACCCGCCGCCCCCGCGGTGCCGCCGGCCCCGCAGCCGCGGCCCTACCCGCAGCAACCGCCGACGCAACCGGCACCCGAGCCGCCTCCCACCCCGGCGCCCTCGCCGGCACCGCCCGCGCCGCCGCAGGCTGAGCCGCAGTCACCGGAGGACGTTCCGCTACAGCAGCGCATCGCCGACGAGAAGCAGTTGCGGCAGAGCACCGACCAGCAGATCCAGATTCTGGCCCTGCAGTTCCAGGCCACCCGCTGCGACGAGGAAGACGTCCTCGCAGGCAATGACGATCCGAACCTTCCGCTCGTCACCTGCTCGGACGACGGCAGCCAGGTGTACCTGCTGGACAAGGCGATCATCAACGGCGAGCAGATCGAGGACGCCACCTCCGGGCTGGACCAGCAGCGCGGCGAGTACGTCGTCGACCTCCAGTTCAAGGGTGAGGGCGCGAAGACCTGGGCGGACTTCACCGCCGCCAACGTCGGCACCCAGACCGCGTTCGTGCTCGACACCAAAGTGATGAGTGCACCCGAGATCCGGGAGGCGATCCCGGGCGGACGTACCCAGATCACGGGTCAGTTCAACCAGCAGACCGCGCGTGAATTGGCCAACGTGCTGAAGTATGGCTCGCTACCGTTGTCGTTCGAGTCGTCGGAGGCCGAAACCGTCTCCGCCACATTGGGTCTGTCGTCACTGCGGGCCGGTCTCATTGCCGGCGCGGTCGGATTGGCGTTGGTTCTGCTCTACTCTCTGCTCTACTACCGGATGCTGGGCGTACTGACCGCGCTGTCGCTCGTCGCTTCCGGCGCAATGGTTTACGCGATACTGGTGCTGCTCGGCAGATGGATCGGGTACACGCTCGACCTGGCCGGCATCGCCGGTCTGATCATCGGTATCGGCATGACAGCGGACTCCTTCGTGGTGTTCTTCGAACGCATCAAAGACGAGATCCGCGAAGGGCGTTCGTTCCGGTCGGCGGTACCGCGCGGCTGGGCACGCGCGCGCAAGACCATCGTCTCCGGCAACGCGGTGACACTGCTTGCCGCGGTGGTGCTGTACATCCTGGCCGTGGGTCAGGTCAAGGGCTTCGCGTTCACCCTCGGCCTGACAACGGTTCTCGACGTGGTGGTGGTCTTCCTCGTGACGTGGCCGCTGGTGTACATGGCGTCGAAGTCGCCGACCATGGCCAAGCCTTCGCTCAACGGCCTCGGTGCGGTGCAACAGATCGCCAGGGAGCGACGGGCAGCCGCGCACGCGACGGGACGGGATTAACACATGGCGGCCAAGCAGTCATCGGACGAACAACAGACCAGCGCGGTGGAGGCGCCCGACCTTGCGGCCGCAACGCCGCGGCACGGGTTCTTCGTCCGGCTCTACACCGGCACCGGTGCGTTCGAGGTCATCGGCAAACGCAAGCTGTGGTACACGGTCAGCGGCCTGATCGTCGCGGTCTGCCTGGCCAGCATGCTGCTGCGCGGCTTCACCTTCGGTATCGACTTCGAAGGCGGCACCAAGGTGTCGATGCCGACCGCGACGGAGTCGGGCACCGTGACGACCCAACAGGTCGAAGACGTGTTCAGCAAGACGCTGGGCCAGAGCCCGGAGTCGGTGGTGGTCGTCGGCAGCGGCGGATCGGCCACCGTGCAGATCCGGTCCGAGCACCTGACCAATGCCGAGACCGAGGAGCTGCGCACCGCGCTCTTCGACGCCTTCAAGCCCAGAGGCGCCGACGGCCAGCCGAGCAAGCAGGCGATCAGTGATTCGGCGGTGTCGGAAACCTGGGGCGGCCAGATCACCCAGAAGGCGTTGATCGCCTTGGTGGTGTTCCTGGTCCTGGCGGCCATCTACATCACCGTGCGCTATGAGCGCTACATGGCGATCGCGGCGTTGGCCACCCTGGTGTTCGACCTCGTGGTGACGGCAGGGGTGTACTCACTCGTCGGCTTCGAGGTGACGCCCGCGACCGTGATCGGCCTGCTCACCATCCTCGGCTTCTCGCTGTATGACACCGTCATCGTGTTCGACAAGGTCGAGGAGAACACCCAGGGCTTCGAACACACGACGCGGCGCACGTTCGCCGAGCACGCCAACCTCGCCGTCAACCAGACCTTCATGCGATCGATCAACACCAGCCTCATCTCGGTGTTGCCGATTCTGGCGCTGATGGTCGTCGCGGTGTGGTTGCTGGGCGTGGGCACACTGATGGACCTGGCGCTGGTGCAGCTGGTCGGCGTGATCGTCGGGACGTACTCGTCGATCTACTTCGCCACGCCGCTACTGGTGTCGTTGCGGGAGCGAACTGAACTGGTGCGCAACCACACCCGCCGGGTGATGAACCGCCGCAAGGGCGCGACGGCGCGAGCCGCCGAAACGGGCACCGCCGAAGAACCGGAGACCGTCGGCGCCACCGCAGGCGCGCGCGCCGACACGACGCCGCCGCCGGACAAGCCGGCCCCGGGTGCCCGTCCGGTGCGGCCGACCGGCAGCCGGACCGGGCGACCGTCGGGCAAGCGCGACGCCCGGCGGCGGTAGGGGAGATGATCGTCGGCAAAAGGCCTGGGCCGGTGCGACGTTGCGGCGTGCTGGCGCTGGTCATGGTGCTGGCCGCGGCGCTGGCGTCGGCGTGTACGTCCAGCCCCGCCGACAGCGTGGACTATGCCGTCGACGGCTCGCTGATCACCTACAACACCAACACCGTCGCCGGCGCCGCCTCGGGCGGCCCGCAGGCGTTCGCGCGGGTCCTGACCGGATTCAACTACCACGGACCGGACGGGCAGATCGTCGGAGATCACGACTTCGGAACGATTTCCGTGGTCGGCAGGCAACCCTTGGTGCTCGACTACGAGATCAACGCCAACGCGGTCTACTCCGACGGCAAGCCGATCACCTGCGACGATCTGGTGCTGGCGTGGGCATCGCAGTCCGGTAGGTTCGCAACCTTCGACGCCGCCAGCCGCGCCGGTTACAGCGACATCGCATCAGTGGACTGCACGCCGGGGCAGAAGAAGGCGCGGGTGTCGTTCGCGCCGGATCGCGGGTTCGTCGACTTCGGCCAGCTGTTCTCCGCGACGTCGATGATGCCGTCGCACGTCATCGCCGACCAGCTCGGGCTCGGCGACGGCGGCGTCACGAAGGCCATCCTGCAGAACGACGGTGCGGCGGTGGAGCGCATCGCCCAGGTCTGGAACACCGGGTGGAACCTCAAACCGGGCATCGACCTGAAGAAGTTCCCCTCCTCGGGGCCCTACAAGCTGGACGAGGTGACCGAGGACGGCGCGGTCGTGCTGGTCGCCAACGACAAGTGGTGGGGCGCCGAACCGGTGACCGAAACGGTGACGGTGTGGCCGCGCGGCGCCGACATCCAGGAAAAGGTCAACCAGGGCGCCTACGACGTCGTCGACATCGCAGCCGGTTCGTCGGGCACGCTGAACATGCCCGACGACTACGTGCGCACCGACGCCCCCTCGGCCGGCATCGAACAGCTCATCTTCGCCCCGCGGGGCGTGATGGCCGCGCCGCCCGCGCGCCGTGCGCTGGCCCTGTGCACACCGCGCGACGAGATCGCCCGCAACGCCGAAGTGCCCATCGCCAACTCGCGGCTCAACCCCTCCGCCGAGGACGCGTACAGCGCGGCTGAGGGCGGCCCCGCACCGGGGCAGTTCGTCGCCGCCAACCCCGAGGCGGCGCGGGCTGCGCTCAACGCGCGGCCGTTGACGGTCAGGATCGGCTACCACAGCCCCAACGCGCGGCTGGCCGCCACCGTCGGGGCGATTGCCAAGGCGTGCGCGCCGGCGGGCATCACCGTTCAGGATGTCGCGAGCAACACCGTCGGCCCACTGTCGTTGCGCAACAACGAGATCGACGTGCTCATCGCCAGCACCGGCGGGGCGGCGGGCAGCGGGTCGTCCGGTTCCTCGGCGATGGACGCGTACCAGTTCCACACCGGCAACGGCAACAACCTGCCGCGGTACTCCAACCCGCAGATCGACCGCATCATCGCGACGATGGCCATCACCAACGACCCCAAGGAGCTGGCCCGACTGCTCGGCGAGGGCGGTCCGGTGCTGTGGGCCGATATGCCGACGCTGCCGCTGTACCGACAGCAGCGGACCGTTCTGAAGTCCAAGAAGATGTTCGCGGTCAGCAGCAACCCGACCCGGTGGGGCGCGGGATGGAACATGGACCGTTGGGTGCTCGAGCAGTGAGCGACGGACCCGGCCGGCCGACGGCGGGAGACATCTCGACGCTGATCGCGAAGAGGATGCGGGAGGTGCCCGACTTCCCCGAACCGGGCATCGCGTTCAAGGACCTCACCCCGCTGTTGGCCGACGGCCACGGGTTGGCCGCGGTCACCGATGCGCTCGCCGAAGCTGCCGCCGACGCGGATCTGGTGGCGGGCATCGACGCGCGCGGATTTCTGCTCGGTGCGGCGGTCGCACTGCGACTGGGGACGGGCGTGTTGGCGATCCGCAAGGGCGGCAAGCTGCCGCCGCCGGTGCATAGCGAGACCTATTCGCTCGAATACGGCACCGCGACCCTGGAGATTCCGGCCGACGGCATCGACATCGGCGGCCGCAAGGTGGTGATCATCGACGATGTGCTCGCCACCGGCGGAACAGCGGCCGCGGCGGCCAGGTTGCTGCAGCACGCCGGCGCGTCGGTGACCGGTGCCGCGGTGCTGCTCGAACTGACCGCGCTCAACGGTCGCGCAGTGCTCGAGCCGCTGCCGGTCACATCGTTGCACCGGGTCTGAGGGATATCCTCGGAGGCGGGCCACACATCGCTGGAGGAGGTGACCATGGCTGAGGAACCCGGCACGGGCCAGGCCGTGCAGTCGCCGCCGCAAACGCAGCCCGAGTCGCCGACGCCGGAGACACCGAAAGCCTCAGCCAGCGCGTCGCGCCGCGTGCGCGCCCGGCTGGCGCGGCGGATGACGTCGCAGCGCAGCGCTATCAACCCGGTCCTCGAGCCGCTGGTCGCGGTCCACAAAGAGATCTACCCCAAGGCGAATCTGCAGTTGTTGCAGCGCGCCTACGAGGTCGCCGAACAGCGCCACGCCGATCAGTTGCGCCGCTCGGGCGATCCGTACATCACCCACCCGTTGGCGGTGGCGAACATCCTGGCCGAGCTCGGCATGGACACCACCACGCTGATCGCAGCGCTGCTGCATGACACGGTCGAGGACACCGGGTACACGCTGGAAGCGCTGACCGAGGAGTTCGGCACCGAGGTCGGTCATCTGGTCGACGGCGTCACCAAGCTGGACAAGGTTGCGCTGGGCACCGCCGCCGAGGGCGAGACCATCCGCAAGATGATCATCGCGATGGCGCGCGACGCCCGCGTGCTGGTGATCAAGGTCGCCGACCGGCTGCACAACATGCGCACCATGCGGTTCCTGCCGCCCGAGAAGCAGGCGCGCAAGGCGCGCGAAACCCTGGAAGTGATTGCTCCGCTTGCGCACCGGCTGGGGATGGCAACGGTCAAGTGGGAGCTCGAAGACCTGGCGTTCGCGATCCTGCACCCGAAGAAGTACGAGGAGATCGTGCGGCTGGTCGCCGACCGGGCGCCGTCGCGCGACACCTACCTCGCCAAGGTGCGCGCGGAGATCAACGCGACGCTGAGCGCGTCGAAGATCGATGCGGTCGTGGAAGGAAGGCCCAAGCACTACTGGTCGATCTACCAGAAGATGATCGTCAAGGGCCGAGACTTCGACGACATCCACGATCTCGTCGGCGTGCGCATCCTCTGCGACGAGATCCGGGATTGTTACGCGGCTCTCGGCGTCGTGCACTCGCTGTGGCAGCCGATGGCCGGGCGGTTCAAGGACTACATCGCGCAGCCGCGGTACGGCGTCTATCAGTCGTTGCACACCACCGTCGTCGGGCCCGAGGGCAAACCGCTGGAAGTGCAGATCCGCACGCACGATATGCACAAGACCGCCGAACTGGGCATCGCCGCGCACTGGCGCTACAAGGAAACCAAGGGGCGCAACGGCGTTCCGAGCCAGCACTCGTCGGCCGAGATCGACGACATGGCCTGGATGCGACAGCTTCTCGACTGGCAGCGTGAGGCCGCCGACCCCGGCGAGTTCCTGGAGTCGCTGCGTTACGACCTTGCGGTGCAGGAGATTTTCGTGTTCACCCCGAAGGGCGACGTGATCACGCTGCCGACCGGGTCGACACCCGTCGACTTCGCTTACGCGGTGCACACCGAAGTCGGTCACCGCTGTATCGGCGCACGGGTCAACGGCCGCCTCGTCGCGCTCGAGCGAAAGCTCGAAAACGGGGAAGTGGTCGAGGTTTTCACCTCCAAGGCGCTCAATGCCGGCCCGTCGCGCGACTGGCAGACCTTCGTGGTGTCGCCACGCGCGAAGGCCAAGATCCGGCAGTGGTTCGCCAAGGAGCGCCGCGAGGAAGCGCTCGAGGCGGGTAAGGACGCGATCGCCCGCGAGGTTCGCCGTGGCGGGCTTCCGTTGCAGCGGTTGATGAATGCCGAATCGATGGGCGCACTGGCCCGCGAACTGCGGTATGTGGACGTCTCCGCGCTCTACACCGCGGTGGGCGAGGGTCACGTCTCGGCGCGGCATGTGGTGCAGCGGTTGGTCGCCCAGGTCGGCGGTGACGAGGAAGCCTCCGACGAACTGGCCGAGCGCTCCACCCCTGCGACGATGCCGGTGCGCCACCGCACCAGCGACGATGTCGGGGTGGCCGTTCCAGGCGCCCCGGGTGTGTTGACCAAACTGGCCAAGTGCTGTACGCCGGTACCCGGCGACAACATCATGGGCTTCGTGACGCGCGGCGGCGGCGTGAGCGTGCACCGCACCGACTGCACGAATGCCTCGTCGCTGCAGCAACAATCGGAGCGCATCATCGAGGTGAAGTGGGCGCCGTCGCCGTCGTCGGTGTTCCTGGTCGCGATCCAGGTCGAGGCGCTGGACCGGCACCGGTTGCTGTCCGACGTCACGCGGGTGCTGGCCGACGAGAAGGTCAACATTCTGAGCGCGTCGGTGACGACATCCAACGATCGGGTGGCGATCAGCAGGTTCACCTTCGAGATGGGCGACCCCAAACATCTCGGCCATGTGCTCAACGTGGTGCGGAATGTGGAAGGCGTGTACGACGTCTACCGGGTCACTTCCGCGGCGTGAGCCGCAATGGGGCGGAAGCGGCGTGAGCCGCAATGGGGCAGAAGCGGCGTGAGCCGCGTTCGGTGCTCCGCCGGCAAATTGAGATGACACCCGTCAATTTTTGCCGGGTCTGCGATACTGCGACGATGCGTCCCGCCTTGCTCGTTGTTCTCGTTTCGCTCGGCGTCGTGCTCGCCGGCTGCAGTTCCACGATCAAGCCGGAAGGGGCCGCGCAATCGGTCGTCGACCTCGTCTCGGAGCAGACCGGGTTCAAGCCCACAGACGTGAAGTGCCCCGAGGGCGTCGAGGCCGAAGAGGGCACGAAGTTCGAGTGCACGTTCACCGGGCCGGAGGGCAAGGAGTACACCGCGAACTTGCGGGTGACCAAAGTCGAAGGTGACGACGTCGAGTTCTACATCGAGACCGCACCCAGCGAATAGTCGCGAGTCGGCGGGTCAGTCGAGTCGGATCGATTCGATCAAGACCTCGGCGGCGGGCTCGCCGTCCTCGCTGCCGTCGGCGACGCCCGTGGCCGCGATCTTGTCCAGCGTGGCCAGGCCGGTCTCGTCGATCGTGCCGAACACCGTGTACGTCGGCGGTAGCTGCGAATCCTCGTAGACGAGAAAGAACTGGCTGCCGTTGGTTCCGACGCCCGCGTTGGCCATCGCCAGCGTTCCGCGCGGATAGCGGATCGGCGTCTCGATCGCCGGATCGCTCAACCGGAACTGGTTGGTCGGATATTCGTTCGGAAACTGGTAGCCCGGCCCACCGATGCCGGTGCCGCTCGGGTCGCCGCACTGCAGCACCCCGAGGGTGTCGCTCGTGGTCAGGCGGTGACACGGCGTGTCGTCGAAGAAGCCCTGCTGGGCCAGGCTGGCGAAGTTGTTGACCGTGCACGGGGCCTTGGCGTTGTCGAGCTGAAGGCCGATGTTGCCCCTGTTGGTGGTCATGCTGGCGCTGACGAGCTCGGGGTCGGTCGGCACCCGGCCGGTTCGCGGCGGCTTGGCCGGCTTGCTGGCCGGTTCGGAGGCCGGCGGGTACTGGCAGTTCGCGCCGAGCGTGGCGGGCGGCTTGAATTCCGGAAGCTCGTTGGTCTGCAGGCCCGGCGTCGCCGTGACGTCCGGGTAGCTCGGGTCCGTGCCGTCGAGCGACTCGAGTTCGCGCGCCACCGTCGCGACGAAGATGACGCTGACGACGATGATCAGCACCGTCGCCACGGTCACCAGGTATCCGATGACCAGGCCGGCGATCGCCAGGCCACGGCCCTCCTCACCGGTTCTCTTGATCTGCGACAGCGAAATGTGGCCGAACAGGATGCCCAGCGGCGCAAAGACGAACGCGCACACCAGCGCCACGACGGCCAGCGTGTTCGTCTGCTTGGGCGGCGGATAACCGTAGTAATGCGGCGGATAGGCGTGCGGCGGTGGCTGCGGCTGGAATCCGCCGCTCGGCGGTGTCGTCATCAGTCCAGCAGGATCGACTTCACCTTGACCGGAGTGGCCGGTGCACCGTCCTGACCGCCGCCGGCGACGCCGGCCTTGGCGATCTTGTCCAGCGTGGCCAGGCCGGTTTCGTCGATCCTGCCGAACACCGTGTAGTTCGGTGGCAGCTTCGAGTCCTGGTAGACGAGGAAGAACTGGCTGCCGTTGGTGTTCGCGCCGGCGTTGGCCATGGCGACGGTGCCGCGCGGATAGGTGACCGGCTCTTGAAGCTTCGGGTCGCCGGGTTGGTACTGGTTGGTCGGATACTCGTTGGCGAACGAGTAACCCGGGCCGCCGGTGCCGTCGCCGACCGGGTCACCGCACTGCAGCACCTTGAGCTGTTCGGCCGTGGTCAGCCGGTGGCAGGTGGTGCCGTCGAAGTAGCCCTGCTGGGCGAGGCTGGCGAAGTTGTTGACCGTGCACGGTGCCTTGGCGTTGTCGAGTATCAGGCCGATGTTGCCCTGGTCGGTCGATATGCTGACGCTGACCTCGGCGGGGTCGGTGGGCACCTTGCCGGAGCGCGGCGGCTTGACGTCCTTGCTGGCCTTTTCCGCCGACGCCGGATACTGGCAGTTCTCGCCAAGTCCGGCGGGTGCGACGAACGCGGGCAGCCCGCCCGGCGCCGACGGCGCGGCGGAGGCGGGGGAGCTTTCGGTGGCGGCCGCCGTCTGACTGCCCGAATCCCTGGTGATGACGACCGTGGCGACCACCGCGGCGATCACGACGATCGCGCCCGCGACCGAGGCGACGATGGTGTACAGACGCCGCTTGCGTGCTTTTTCCTCGCGGCGTTCCATCTGCCGCTCGAGTTTGCGCTTCGCTGTCGCCCGCCGCTGTTCGTTGGTCGGCACCGCCGGTGTCCTCCTCGTGTCGATCGGTCGGAAACGAGTGTGCCAGGCGTTGCTGAGTGTGGCGCTGCGCCCCACGTCATCGCGGGGTGGGAAACTGGAGGCCGTGTTCATCACCGGGTTTGCGGCCGGCATGCTGGCGTGTAACTGCTACGTGCTGGCCCCACGGACCGGGGCCGACGCCATCGTCGTCGACCCCGGTCAGCGGGCGATGGGGCCGCTGCGCCGGATCCTGGACGACAACCACCTGACACCCGCGGCGGTGCTGCTGACCCACGGGCACATCGACCACATCTGGTCGGCACAGAAGGTGGCGGACACCTACGGCTGCCCGGCATATATCCATCCCGAGGACCGCTTCATGCTGACCGACCCGATCAAGGACTTCGGGGCCGGTTTCCTCGGCGGGCTTGCCCGCAATGCTTTCGGGGCGCTGTTCCGGGAGCCGAAGCAGGTCGTCGAACTCGACAGGGACGGCGACAAGGTCGAGTTGGGTGGCGTCACGGTCACCATCGACCACACGCCGGGCCACACCCGCGGGTCGGTGGTGTTCAGCGTCGACTCGGCCATCGGGTCGGGCCCCGGCTCGGTGGTGTTCACGGGCGATACCCTGTTCCGGCAGTCGGTGGGCCGCACGGACCTGCCGGGCGGCAGCGGCCGGGACCTGCTCGGCTCGATCGTCAACAAACTGTTGGTGCTCGACGACGACACCGTGGTACTACCGGGACACGGCCCGAAGACCACGATCGGCGTCGAACGCCGCACCAACCCGTTCCTCGAAGGCTTGACCTAGTGAGCTCCAGTGAGTGATTTTCAGGCGCCCAAGGGCGTCCCGGACTACCTGCCGCCCGATTCAGCACAGTTCGTCGGCGTGCGCGACGGTCTGCTCGACACGGCCCGGCGTGCCGGTTACGGCGACATCGAACTGCCGATCTTCGAGGACACCGCGCTGTTCGCCCGGGGGGTGGGCGAGTCCACCGATGTGGTGTCGAAGGAGATGTACACCTTCGCCGATCGCGGTGGCCGGTCGGTGACCCTGCGACCCGAAGGCACCGCGGGCGTGATTCGCGCCGTCATCGAGCATGGGCTCGACCGTGGCCCGCTGCCGGTCAAGCTGTGCTACGCCGGACCGTTCTTCCGGTACGAACGCCCGCAGGCCGGCCGTTACCGCCAGCTGCAGCAGGTGGGCGTGGAGGCCATCGGTGTTGACGACCCGGCCCTCGACGCCGAGGTGATCGCGATCGCCGATGCCGGTTTCCGCTCGCTGGGGCTCGACGGCTTCCGTCTCGAGATCACCTCGCTGGGCGACGACACCTGCCGTCCGCAGTACCGAGAGTTGTTACAGGAGTTCCTGTTCAAGCTCGACCTCGACGAGGAGACACGCCGGCGCGCGGAGATCAACCCGCTGCGGGTGCTCGACGACAAGCGCCCTGCGGTGCGCGCGATGACCGCCGACGCGCCGGTGATGTTGGATCACCTGTCCGATGTCGCCAAGCAGCACTTCGACAGTGTGCTGGCGCATCTCGACGCGCTGGAGGTGCCGTACGTCATCAATCCGCGGATGGTGCGCGGGCTGGACTACTACACCAAGACGACGTTCGAGTTCGTGCATGACGGCTTGGGTGCCCAGTCGGGTATCGGCGGCGGTGGTCGCTACGACGGGCTGATGGCCCAGCTCGGCGGAAAAGACCTGTCCGGCATCGGATTTGGTCTGGGTGTCGATCGCACGGTGTTGGCGCTGAAGAAGGAGGGCAAGAGCGTCGGCGGGACGGCGCGGGTCGACGTATTCGGTGTTCCGCTGGGGGAGCAGGCAAAGGTGCGGCTGGCGGTGTTGGCTGCGCGTTTGCGTGCGGCGGGCGTGCGGATCGACCTGGCCTACGGCGACCGGGGCATCAAGGGTGCGATGCGCGCCGCGGACCGCTCGGGTGCGTTGCTTGCGCTGGTGGCGGGTGACCGCGATATCGAGGCGGGCACCATCGGTGTGAAGAGCCTGGCGACGGGGGAGCAGAAGGACGTCGCGGTCGAGGGCGTGTTGGCCGAGGTGCTTTCACGCCTCAACCGCGCCTAATTCTCGTCGCCCGAGGTGGCGGCGCCGATGTCGAGTGTGTCGCTGCCGTCGGCGGCCTTCACTTCGACAACCGGGTCGTCGCGGTCGTCGAACTCCAGCCGCAGGGCCCGCGACATGATCGCATGCATCACATACATCGTTGTGGTGTAGGTGAATTCGAGGATCTCGCGATCGCCGAAGACCTCGCGCAACTGTTCGAACAGCCGCTCGGGCACTCGGCCCTGCTGACCCGCCAGGCAGTCGGTGTAGGCGAGTAGTAGGCGTTCGGTGTGGTCGAAGCAGTCGGCGGTCTGCCAGGACGGGATCGCGGCGATCTTCTCCTCCGACAGCCCCGCCGACCGACATGCCTTGCAGTGCTGGGAGAAAACGAACTGGCTACCCACCACCCAGCCGGCCCGAATCTGGCCCAGCTCCCGGTGGTCGGGCCGGATGGTGACCTCCTCGCGGTAGAGCCGAAAGCCGCGGACCGCGTGTCGCAACGCCGCAGGGGATTGGGCGAACACCGTCCACCAGTCCCCGGTCGTCCCGCCGATGGTGCCGGGTTCGGCGATCGGATCGCGGTCGCCGAACATGAAGTCGTACATGTTCAGCGTGAATTCGTCGCTGACCTTCGCGCGCGGAACCGGATCGAGTCGTGGCATGGTGCTCTCCTGGTGATTCAGCCGGCGCCGCGGGCGACTGAGTTGAGCAGCTCATCCACGTGGCCGACCCCGCCGTCGAACGGATTGCCGCGCTTGAGCAGCTTCGTCCCACCCGGAGTCAGCGCTACGAGTTTCGGTGAGCTGGAACCGATCTGGAATTTCCGGGCGAACCGCACCTGGTCGAGCTGCACCAGCGCGCCGCCGCGGTAGCTGAACAGTCCGAGCTTGCGGTCGAGTACCGCTGCCGGCCGGCACTCGTGCAGCGGTCGGCTCCGCATGCGACGGAACTTGCGCACGATGACGAACGTCACCGCCGCAAGCGCCACACCGACCGCCACGAACGCCGCTCCCAACGTGCGGGATGGAACGCCTGACAGCACGGCGACGACACCGAAACCTGCCACCACGAGCGTCACAATGCCGAGCACGAATGCCAGCACTGTCAGGAATCCGGTGCCTCGGTCGACGAGGAGTACCCGCCGGCCGTCGTCGGTGACGACGAGCCCGCCGGTGTCGGCGAGCACGCGGCTCTCGGTTGGGCTGTCCACGGGTGAACTGTGCCATTCGCCCGTCGCGAACGTGCGCAAACCGCCGAATGATGGCGGCGTGTCGCGCGCAGACGCGCACGCTCGTCCAAAGATGGCCGTAACGATTTGGTACCGTCCGGCGATGTGACGGTCATGCGAACAGCTACAGCCAAGGTCGGGGCGGCCTTCATGGTGGCAGCGGCGTCGGTCGCGGTCAGCCATGCGACGGCGGACGCTCAGTCGGCCGGTCATCAGGTCCGGTACACGTTGACGTCGACAGGCGCCGCCGACTTCCAGCTCAACTATCTGATAGCGCAACCTCCGAGCAAGGAGGCCTACAACGCCGACGCGTACGCCTACCTGAAAAAGGAGACGGTGAATTTGGCGCCGGGCGTGCCGTGGGTGTTCGAGACCACGCTCGAGGACCCGCAGTGGGCGATCCTGACCGCGAGCACCGGCGTGCACGCGATGACGGCCCCGCCGAACCCGCACTGCGAGATCACGATCGACGGTCAGATCGCCGTGCAGCAGGACGGTCCCTACACCGTGCAGTGCCAGCTGAGCCAGTGGTGAACGCGTCGCTGACCGTCTGACGTTCGGTCAGTCGGCCACGGCTTCCACCTGGCTCAGTCCACTCAGAGCCGGCGGCAACGGTTCGCAGTGCAGCACGCCGAGTCGTTGGGTGGCGCGAGTCAGAGCGACGTAGAGGTCGGCGGCGCCGCGAGTGCCGTCGGCCAGGATCCGGTCCGGCTCCACGACCAGAACCGCGTCGAACTCCAGGCCTTTCGTCTCGGCCGGTGACACCGTTCCCTGCGCCCCAGGTGGTCCGATCACGACGCAGGTGCCCTCGCGGCCGGCCTCGTCGCGGACGAAATCCTCGATGGCGCGCGGCAATTCGTCTTCGCTGACGTGTCGTGACCACGGCCGGACACCGCTGGCGCGAACCGATTCGGGAGGCTGCACCCCGGGGGCGAACTCGCCGAGAAGGCCGGCGGCGACGGCCATGATCTCCGCCGGCGTGCGGTAGTTCACCGTCAGCGGCCGGTAGACCCAACGTCCAGCCACACACGGATCGAGCATCGCGGCCCATGACGCCGCGCCCGCCGCCGATCCGCGCTGGGCGAGATCGCCGACCACGGTGAACGACTTGCTCGGGCAGCGACGCATCAACACCCGCCACTCCATTTCGGACAATTCCTGTGCTTCGTCGACGACGACGTGCCGGTACGTCCAATCGCGGTCCGCGGCAGCGCGGTCGGCGAGGTCGCGGGTATCGCGTTCGACGAAGCGGTCGGCGAGCTCCTCGGCCTCGAGCAGGTCGGTGGCGATCAGATGGTCCTCGTCGTCCATCAGATCCTCGCGGGCGACCATCAGGTCCAGCACCCCGGCGGCGTACGCGGCCTCCTCCTGCCGTTCCTTCTCCGCGGCGGCATCGGGCTTGATGCCGCCGAGCATGTCGACCAGTTCGTCGAGCAGCGGCACATCCGACACCGTCCAGGCGTCGCCCTGCGCGCGCCACAGCGAGTCGTCCGCGCCTGCGGCCGTGAGTCGTTGGCGGGATTCGTAAAGCTCCGCCAACAGTGTGTGCGGCGTCAACTCGGGCCAGAGCCGGTCGAGCGCCGCAGCGAACTCATCGTGATCACCGAGCTCGTCGAGCAGTTCGGCCCGCAGGTGCTCCCATGCCTGCTTGTCGTCGCGAGTCAGCCAGCCCCTGCCGATCCGGGCGATCGCGCGCTCGGTCAGCACCCACGTTATGACGTCGATGAACACCGCCCGGGCGTCGTTGTGCGGCAGACCGCTTTCCCGTGCTTCCTGAATGGCCCACTCGGCGGTTTCGGCATCGATCTGCACGGTGACGTCGGCCAGCTTGACGGGCAGCGGCTGCTCGGGGACGCGTTGCCGGTCGGCGATCGCCGCCGCCAGCACGTCGAGCATCTTCAATGAGCCCTTCGCCCGCACCGCGTCCGGCTCGTCCTCGGCGGTGGCCCGCACACCGGGAACGAGGTCGCCGGTCGTCATGAAGACGACGTTGGTCTCGCCCAACGACGGCAGCACCCGGCCGATGTGGCGCAGGAACGCCGGGTTCGGGCCGATCACCAGCACCCCGTGGCGTTCCATCCGCTCCCGCTGGGTGTAGAGCAGGTACGCGACGCGGTGCAGGGCGACGACGGTCTTACCCGTGCCGGGTCCACCTTCGATCACCAGGACGCCCGGGTGGTCGAGTCGGATGATCTCGTCCTGTTCGGCTTGGATCGTCGCGACGATGTCGCGCATCCCGTCGCCGCGCGGCGCGTTGACCGCCGCCAGCAGCGCCGCGTCGCCGCGCTCGCCGCCGGCGGGTCTGCCGAGGACTTCGTCGGTGAAGTCGGTGACGCGACGCCCGAGGGAGTGAAACTGGCGGCGCCGACGCATGCCCTCGGGGCGGGCGCCGGTCGCGACGTAAAACGCGCGCGCCGCCGGCGCCCGCCAGTCGAGCAGCAGCGGTTCGTACTCGTCGGCCTCGTCGAACAATCCGATGCGACCGATGTAGAGGCGTTCGCCTGCGACGCTGTCCAACCGGCCGAAGCACAGTCCGTGATCGGCCACGTCGAGGCGGTTCATCCGCTTGGCGACCGCGCGCACCTCCGCATCGCGGTCGACGAGCGACCCGCCGTCGCCACGCAGCGCCGCGCTATAGCGCTCCTTCACTCGGGCGCGCTCGGCGTCGAGGCGCGCATACAAACCGGTTATATATCGCTGTTCCGACCGCAATTCGTCGTCGTAGCCATCGATCGGCACGCCGCCCCACTTTCTTTCAGCTCACCACCGAGTTTCGGGTCAGGCCAGCGATTTTGAGCCATCACCCCGGCCTTGCCGCAAGCCCCCCGGTGCGTTTATAGCTTGAAAGAGGGAAGCGGTCCTTGACACTGTATCGAACATGGGTTCGAATCGAATACATGCGGTGGGATGGTCAGGGCGTCGGGGTCGACGATGGCGCGCTGCCCGGCCTGCAGCGTATCGGTTTCGTGCGCAGCGTGCGGACGCCGCAGTTCGACGGCATCACCTTCCACGAAGTGCTGTGCAAGTCAGCGCTGAACAAGGTGCCCGACATGTCGGCGCTGCCCTTCAAGTACACCGTCAACGGCTATCGCGGGTGCTCGCACGCCTGCCGCTACTGCTTCGCGCGCCCCACCCACGAGTACCTCGACCTCGACTGCGGCCGCGACTTCGACACTCAGGTCGTGGTCAAGACCAACGTCGCCGACGTGCTGCGCCGCGAACTGTCGCGCAAGTCATGGCGGCGCGAGACCGTGGCGCTCGGCACCAACACCGATCCGTACCAGCGGGCCGAAGGCCGTTACGCGCTGATGCCGGGCATCATCTCGGCGCTGACCGATTCCGGCACGCCGTTCTCCATCCTCACCAAGGGCACCCTGCTGCGACGCGATCTGCCGCTGATCAGCGAGGCCGCGCGACGGGTGGAGGTCAGCGTCGCGGTCTCGCTCGCGGTAGGCGACCACGATCTGCACAAGCAGGTCGAGCCGGGGACGCCGGGACCGCAGGCTCGGCTCGGCTTGATCGCCGCGATCCGTGACGCCGGGCTGGACTGCCATGTGATGGTGGCGCCGGTGTTGCCCTATCTGACGGACTCGGTCGAGCACCTCGATGCGTTGCTCGCCCAGATCGCGGCGGCCGGGGCCACCGGCGTCACGGTGTTCGGACTTCATCTGCGCGGCTCCACGCGCGGCTGGTTCATGAACTGGCTGACCCGCGATCACGCCGAACTGGTGCCGAGGTATCGCGAGCTCTACCGCCGCGGGGCGTACCTTCCGCCGGACTACCGAAAGACGTTGCGCGACAGGGCCGCACCGCTTATCACCAAGCACGGGCTGGCGCCGGAGCGCCGCTCGTTCCGGGTCGCGGACACGCCGCCCGCAGCGCCGGCCGAGGTGCTGCAGCCCACGCTGTTCTAGCCCCTGTTGCGCCGGACCTCTTTGAACGGCACACCGCGGTCGGCGGCCGGTTCGCGGGGGAAGCCCAGAACTCGCTCACCGATGATGTTGCGCGCGATCTCCGTGGTCCCGCCGCCGAGCGCCGCGGCCTGCCGGGACAGATACCGCTCGCCGTAGCGGATCAGGTCACCATCGACGTCGACCACGCCGGCGCTGCCGGTGATGGCCAACGCCGTGTCGAACTCCAGATGGTGGATGTCGGCGTGCGCGATGCGGATGATCGAACCCGCCGCCGGAGGGAGCGAGCCGTCGAGCACGCCGTGGTACACGTGGTCGATCAACTGCTCCCGGACCGCGCGATGCACCAGTGCTCGTCCCGCCATCTCGCGAAGGCGCTCGTTGTCGGGCTGTCCGGTCTTCTCCAGCAGTGCGACATAGTCGATCGGCACATCGGACTTGCCCTCGGCGCCAACGCCGCTGGCGAACTCCGAGCCGCCGCCGACCGCGCGCCGCTCGTGGTACAGCTGACGCGACGCCACATGCCAGCCTGCGTCGACCTCGCCGACGACGGCGTCGTCGCCGAGTTCGAGGTTGTCGAAGAACTCCTCGCAGAACTCGACCGAACCGTTGACCTGCTTGATGCGGCGCAAGGTGATGCCGGGGCTGTTGATCGGCACCAGGAACATGGTCAGGCCCTCGTGCTTGGGCACATCCCAGTTGGTGCGGGCCAGCATCAACCCGTAGTCGGCCGCGAAGGCGCTTGTGCTCCAGGTCTTTGCGCCGTTGATGACCCATTTGTCACCCTTGCGGTCGGCGCGGGTGATCACGCCGGCGAGGTCGGAGCCGCCGCTGGGTTCGGACAGCAGCTGCACGAGCACCTCCTCGCCGCGCAGGGCGGCGGAGATGTGCTGGCGTTTCTGCTCCTCGCTGCCGGTGTCGAGAATGGTGGCCGCGCAGATCGTGAACGTCGGGGTGTTGAGAATGACCGGCAGCTCGTAACAGCGGGATACGTTGTCGAACGCTTTCTGATATGCGATCGGCAGGCCGAGACCGCCGTACTCCTTCGGGAAACAGATTCCGGCAAATCCGCCGTCCCACAGCTTCTTTTGAAGTTCCCGAGCCCGCTGCCAGGGTTCTTCCTCGCCGCGGTCGTGTTCGGGTGGGTCGTTCGGATCGATCGGCGGCATGTTCTCGGCCAGCCACCGCTCGGCGCGGGCGGCGAACTCCTCGACCGACTCCTGGGTGGTGGCGCGCGCGGATGTCGTGTCGGTCATGACGCTTGCTCCGCCTTGGTGAGCGCGTAGACGCGCAGGTTGTGGTCCTCGGGTGTGCCGAACAGCGAGCGGTACAGCGTGGCCCGTCGCAGGAACAAGTGCAGGTCGTGCTCCCAGGTCACCCCGATGCCGCCATGCAGCTGCACGCACAGCTGAAGCATTCCTGGTGCGTGTTCGCCCACGTAGGATTTCGCGACGCTGACCGCCATCTCGGCGCTGGGGGAGCGCGATGCCACCTCGGCAACGGCGGCGTTCGTCGTCGCACGACAGCCTTCGAACCAGATCTTCAGGTCGGCGAATTTGTGCTTGAGCGCCTGATACGAGCCCAGTGGGCGGCCGAACGAATGCCGGTCGAAGCCCCACTGGATCGTGAAGGCCAGCACCGTCTCCAGGATGCCGACGATCTCGGCGCATTGCAGGAGCACGGCGAGCTGGCTCTGCCGCTCGACCAGCGCGGGCGTGTGTTCGGCCGACCCGACGGCTGCGGACTCGCCGACCTCGACACCGTCGAACTGCACCCGCGCGTAGCTCTTCACCATGTCGATCGAGCGTTGCGGTTCGACCCGCACGCCGGGAGCGTCCGCGGGTACCAGGAACTGGCGCACGGCTCCGTCGGATTGCGCTGTGACGAGGAAAGTTTCGCTGTCAGCGCCGGCCTCGACCCGGTCCTTGACACCGTCGATGCGGAAGCCGGCGCCGGTGGGTGTCGCGGTGACCGACGGCGTCAGCGGCGACCACGGCCGACCGGGTTCGTAGACCGCCCAGGTGGCCACCATCTCACCGGCGATCAGCGCTTCGATGGTGTCTTGATGGTTGTCGGGCGCCTCGGCCAGCCCGGCCAGTACGGTGCTGACCGGATGCAGCGGGCCGGGTGCGACGGTCTTTCCGGCGATCTCGGCCACCAGCGCCAGGTCTCTGACGCCCCCGGAGACGCCGCCGGACACGCTGCCACCGCCGAGGTCCTCGGGGACGAGCAGGCTCGTCCAGCCGAGTTCGGCGGCCCGGCGCCACCAGCCGGGATCGAACGCGGTTCCCGCGTCGTGCAGTTCGCGTATTCGACTCAGCGGCACCTCTTTTTCGAGGAATGACTGTGTCGTCGAGGCGAAGAGCAGCACCTCGGGATTGTTCGCGCTGTCGGTCACTGGCTCGCTTTCGTGGTGGTGCGAACGTGCGTGCCGACGGGTCGACACGCACGTTCGCGACGTGTGCCTCTAGGTCAGGCGGGAATGACGAGCGCAGGCACGTCGGGGTTGTGGACGATCTCGTTCGGAACCTTGAACAAGTCGATCATGTTGCCGCCCATGACCTTCTGCTGTCCCTCCGCGTCGAGGGCCTGCAGGTCGTCGATCAGGTGCGTCGGCTCGGCCAACCCCTCCGGATGCGGCCAGTCCGAACCGAAGATCACCCGGTCGACGCCGAGGAGATCGGCCATCTGCTTGAAGTCGTCCTCCCAGAAGGGCGCGACGTACACCCCGCGCTTGAAGGCCTCGATCGGATTCTCCGGGAACTCCTGGGGCATCTTCTTGTACACGCCCTCGAACTGCTTGAACAGGTAGGGCACCCAGTCCGCGCCGTTCTCGATCGACAGGACGCGCAGTTCGGGATTGCGCGTCAACGCACCGTGGCACACCAACGCGGCCATCGAATCCTCGATCGGGCGCTTGCCCATCGAGACCATGCGGAACGCCGTCGGTTTGAACGGCAAGTACTCGTCGGCGGGTTCCCAGTCGTTGAGGTACTCGGCGTATCCGGAGTCCGAGGCGTGCATCGACACCGGGATACCGGCCTTCACGCACGCCTGCCAGAACGGGTCGAACTCCGGCAGGCCGAACGACCGGGTGCCCTTCAAACCGGGCACCGGCGCGGGACGGACGAGGACGGTCTTGGCGCCGCGCTCCAAACACCACTCGAGTTCGGAGAGGGCGCGGTCGACGATGCCGAGGTTGATGACCGGCGTGGAGAAGATGCGGTCCTCGTAGTTGAACTGCCAGGTCTCGTACATCCATTCGTTGAGCGCATGGATCACGTCGAGGATCAGTTCCGGATCGTCCTTCATCCGTTCCTCGACGAGGCTCGCCAGCGTCGGGAACATCAGGGAATAGTCGAGCCCCAGCCCGTCCATCACCTCGAGTCGCGCGGCGGGCTCGCGGAAGGCGGGAATGGCTTTCATCGGCTTGCCCATGACCTCGCGGAAGCTCTTGCCGCCGCTGCCGTGCTTGAAGTACTCCTCCTGCGCGCCGGGTCGGGCGACGACCTCGAAGGTCGGGTTCGGGATGTAGTCGCTGACCTGGTTGCGCACCATGATCTTGGTGCGGCCGCGGACCTCGATGTAGTCGATGACGTGCTTGCGATGGTCCGGAAGGAACTTGGTCAGCGCCTCTTTCGGCTCGTAGAAGTGGTTGTCGGCGTCGAACACCGGGTAGGGAAGCTGGCGGGCCATTTGCGCCTCCTGGAAGTCTGCTTGGCTGATTGTGGTAATGACATTACCACTTTCGGACCAGCGAAAACAGCGGCGTCGAGAAGGTGGTTTTTCTGCCGGCGCGACGCAGGTCAGGCCGGGTCGGCCGGGCCAGTGAGCCCGCTCAGGCAGTAGTCGTAGATGTCGTCGGCGCCGATCGGAACGCCGTTGAGCTCGGCGCCGAGCACCTGCAGCCGGATCGCACCCAGCGCGGATTGCATGATCAGCGCCGCTCGGGCCTCGACGTTCACGTCGGCGCGGAAGACGCCCTCGGCGATCCCGCGGTTGATGATGTCCTTGATCAGCTCGTGCACCGGCGAGAGCACCCGGGCGTACTCGCGGGGCAACGTCTCGGCGAGCCGGTCGTTGTAGTTGGTCAGGCCGCGGTTGACCTTGTCCTGGGTCGTCGTCTCCGGCGGTGTGCAGATGCGGTCGACGAGGACCCGAAGTGCGGTGGTGGCCGGCAGCCCGGCGGTGTCCTCGCGCCACCGGCGCGTCGACTCGGACATGATCTTGTCGACGAGTGCGAGCAGCAACTCGTCCTTGGTGGAGAAGTGCTGATAGAACGACCGCAGCGACGTCTTGGAGCGCTCGACGACTTCGAGCACCGTGAAATCCGTGCGGCCGGTTTCACCGAGGATCGCCAGCGCCGACTTCATGAAGCGCTTGGGCCGGGACTCGGACTCGGCGGGGTCGTCCGGTGACGCGACCCGGGCGGTTCCGGCCGCCGTACGTCCGCTCGGCTTGGCCATCGTCGGCACCTTCCCGCTCATCGGTGGTTCGCTGGTAATGACGTTACCGCTTTTGCGGAAGCTCGGTTACTGTTCCCTGTCATGACGACAGACTCAGCGCAGGAGCCAGCCAAGGAGCTGTGGACGGTCGAGGAGCTGCTCGACCTGTTCGACGTGCGGCCCGATGGGGAGAACCGGTTCATCGCCGAAACCGGTCCCGTCGGCGAGCAGGACCGGCAGGTGGTGGAGGGCACGCAGGTGCTCGCCCAGGTCATCGTGGCGGTGGCGAAACGCTTCGGGGGCAAATCGGTGCGCTCGGTGTACGCGGTCTTCTCGCGTGCGGTCATGGTCGGGGCCGGTCCGCTGGAGCTGGAGATCGACGTCGTCAACGAAGGCCGGTCGACCGCAACGGCGATCGTGTCGGCCAAGCAGAACGGTAAACGGTGCGTGACGGTGACGGTGTTGACCGACGTGCCAACGCCCGACGTCATCCGCCACGCGTTGCCGCGCCCCGACGTCAAGCCGCCCGCCGAGGCGAACGACGCCCGGATGCCCATGACCGGCAGGGAGATCCGGCTCATCGACGTGGTCGACGTGAACAGTCCCGACGAGGTGGGGCCGCCGGAGCTGTACGCCTGGGTGCACTACGAGCCGATCCCGACCCGCGACGAGCTCGCGAAGGCGCTCGTTGCCTATCTCACTGGGCACCTTGGTATTTCGACGACAATGCGGGCACACGAGGGGATCGGCACGGCGCAGTCGCATCTGACCGTGTCGACCGCGCCGATGACGGTGTCGGTCAGCTTCCACGAGCCGTTCCGGTGGAACGGTTGGTTGCTGTACGGCCACGAGAGCACTCAGGTCGGGGCGGGCATGTCGTACGTGCGCGGCACGGTGCACACCGAATCCGGTGAGCTGATCGCGTCGTTCGCGCAGGACGCGCTGATCCGGCCGCTGCGCAAGACCGACACGGCGATCAAGGAGCAGTCCCGGCTCTAGGCGGGGCGTCACCTCTATCCGCGAGCAGACGGAAATTGTCCCGAACTGCGGCGAAAATGGGTCAATTTGCGTCTGTCCCCTGCTTACCCGTGGGCCCACGCGCAGGAATCAAATCTTGAGATAGCCCTTGTCCGCGGGGATCTGGGCGGCGGTCACGAGTGACGACGCGTCGCTGGCCAACCAGACCACGATGTCGGAGATCAGGTCGGGGTCGGCCAGCGACTCGGTCGGCAGCGCGCCGGGCGAGAAGCTGTGGATATAGGTCGGATGGTCGGCGAAGGTCTGCCACATCGAGGTGTCGTTGCCCATGGGGGTGTCGGTGCCGTACGGATGAACGGAGTTCACCCGGATGCCGAACTCTCCCAGTTCGACCGCGAGCGAATTGGTCAGTGCGACAACGCCGAACTTGCTGGCGCAGTAGTGGCCCGCGCCCGGGACTGCCTTGATGCCCGCCGCCGAGCTGATGTTGATGATCGATCCACCGTTGCCCGCCTCGATCATCGGTGGCACCACCGCCTTGATGGTGTTCCAGACGCCGGTCAAGTTGATGTCGAGGACGTCCTGCCACTGCTGTGCCGAGATCTCCCACAGCCGGCCCCAATTCATCACGCCGGCGTTGGCGACCACGATGTCGAGGCGGCCGAACTGCTCGAGCGCGTCGGACACCACGCGTTGCTGTCCGGCCGCATCGCGAACGTCGACGCGGTCGGCGACGATCTTGCGCCCTTCGCCCTCGACGAGGCTCACCGTCTCGGCGAGGTCCTCGGGTGCCGTGGGCGGATAGCCGTTGTGCTCGGCGACCGGTCCGCACGCGTCGATCGCGACGATGTCGGCGCCTGCGCGGGCCAACCGGACGCAGTGCGAACGGCCTTGGCCGCGGGCGGCGCCCGTCACGTAGGCCACCTTGCCCGCCAAGGGAAGTTCCGTCACGCTGGATGCTCCTGTCTACTCGGCGCCCGCGGCGAGCCAGTCGTCGAATGTCGTCGCAGCGATGCGGGCATTCTCGCTCGGTAGCAACACGTTCCCGGCCATCGACAGGCCGAAAACGCCATCCCAGGTCGGGATGAGCTTGACCCGGCGGCCGCGAGCTTCGAGGGTGCGGCGGGCCATGTCGACGAGGTCTTGCGGCTCGGGTCCGGCGACGTCGACATACCGGCCCTGGGGTTGGCCGGTGGCGACCTCGGCGAGGACCTCGGCGATGTCGTCGGGCGCGATCGGCTGCACGAGCAGCGGCGCGATGGTGGCCACTCCGTCATGCTCGGTCCAACCGGCGACCATGGCCGCGAAATCGTGAAATTGGGTGGCCGGCACCACTGTCCAGGGCACCGGTCCCTCGGCGACGAGGCGCTCCTGTTCGCGTTTACCCGCGTAGTGGGCGTTGCCCTCGATGCCGTGGATCCCCACGATCGACAGCAGGACGTGGTGGCGCACTCCTGCCCGATGCTCGGCGGCAAGCAGGTTGCGCGTGGTGGCCCCGAAGTATTCGGTCGTCTTCTCACGGTCGGTGGGAGGTGCGCTGATCGCGTCGATGACCGCGTCCACGCCGGTGAGCGCCTCGTCGAGACCCGCACCGGTCATCAGATCGACGCCGAGTGAGCGGCTGATCCTCACAACCTCATGGCCGTCGCGTTCGAGTAACGCGGCGGTGCGGGCGCCGATGTTTCCCGTCGCTCCCGCGACAGCGATGCGCATGGCTGGACCCCTTTCGGTGACGGACCGGTCACCCGCTCAGTGTGGCAGCCACTTCGCGGAGGCGGGCGCCGGCACCCGAGACGATCGGCTCGCCGTGCCCGAAACAGGCGGTGTCGACGTCGAGCGCGGCGAGCCGTCCGAACGATGCCACCGTACGTGCGCGGTCTTGGTTGAAGGTGCCCAGCATGACGGTTCCCACATTGGCGATGGTGTCGCCGGTGAGCAGTACGCCGTGGCGCGGCAGGTGGATCGCGACGCTGCCCTCGGTGTGCCCCGGCACGGACAGGATCTCGGCGCCGCCACCGAAGTCGAGGACATCACCGTCGTGCAGCTCCCGGTCCACCGGTACGGGATCCGCCGCAGCGGGCAGTCCGGCGGCGACCCGCTCATGGATCGGCAGCTCCCACTCTTCGAACACCGGTGGGGGAAGGGCGGCGCCGGCGCGGATCGCGGCGGCGTCGCCGGCACCGGCCATCACCGTGGCCCCGGTCGACTCCCGTAGCTGCGCCGCCGAGCCGGTGTGGTCGACGTGCCCGTGCGTCAACACGATTCGGTCGATACCCGGTACTGCGTCGCTGATGGCCGGACCCGACCCGGGCGCGCCGGTGTCGATCAGCGTGACCGAATCACCGTCCCGCCACACGTAGACCTGCCAGCCGTCGACGACGAGCATGGTGAGCTTCGGTGTGACGGTCACGGATTCCATGCGCTAACGGTAGAGACTCTCGGCCAGCGAAAGAAGGGACTCAGCTGGCGGCGAAACCGCCCGACAGCGCGGACCGCAGCACGTCGAGCGGCAGACCACCGAGATCCAGTGCGCGGCTGTGGAATTCCTTGAGCGACACGCCTCGACCCAGTATGTCGTCGCGCAGCTGCTGCCAGATTCGCTGCCCGATCGCATACGACGGTGCCTGGCCCGGCCACCCGAGGTAGCGGTCGAGTTCGAACTGCAGGTGCTCCTCGTTCATCGCGCTGTGCGACACCAGGAACTCCCACGCCCGCTCGGCGTCCCAGACGCCGCCGTCGGGCGCCGTCAGCCCGCAGTGCACGCCGATGTCGATCACCACTCGGGCGGCGCGAAACCGTTGTGCGTCGAGCATTCCGATTCGATTCCCCGGATCGTCGAGCCAGCCGAGTTCGGCCATCAGCCGTTCGGCGTACAGCGCCCAGCCCTCGCCGTGTCCCGACACCCAGCAGCCCAGCCTGCGCCAGCGGTTGAGTTGGTCGGCCAGCACGACGGCGCGGCCGATCTGCAGGTGGTGGCCGGGCACCCCCTCGTGGAACACGGTCGTCGTCTCCTGCCAGGTGTGGAACGTCTCCACTCCATGCGGAACCGACCACCACATCCGACCCGGTCTGCTGAGGTCTTCCGACGGGCCGGTGTAGTAGATGCCGCCGGTGTGCGTCGGCGCGATGCGACATTCCAGACGCCGCAACGGTTCCGCGATCTCGAAGTGCGTGTCGGCGAGCGACTCCACCGCACGGTCGGACAGGTCCTGCATCCAGGCCTGCAGCGCGTCCACGCCGTGCACGAGGTAGCGCTCTTCACCGTCCAGGCGGCGCAGTGCGTCGGCGATCGACGCGCCCGGATAGAGCTGCTGCGCGAGGCTTTCCTGTTCTGCGACAATGCTTTCCAGCTGAGCCCGACCCCACTCGTACGTCTCGTCGAGATCCACCTCGGCACCGAGGAAGGACCGCGACCACAACCGGTAGAGGTCGCGGCCGACCGCGTCCTCCGCGCGCGCGTGCGGGGCGATCTCGTCCCCGAGGATCCTGCCGAGTTCGCGGTAGGCGTTCGCGGCGACGGCGGCGTTGTGCTGAAGTTCGTCGTGCAGCGCGGAATTATCCGGCGCGGCGTCGGCCACCATCACCACCAGCAGGTGCTGGATGCTCGCGGCCTGATCGATGCCCCGCACCACCTGACGCACCGCCGGCGGATGATCGCTCGCGATCGCGGCACGCAGCGCGTCGGCGTAGCCGGCCGCGCGCTCGGGAACCCGTGCCAGCCGGCGGGCGACCACCGCCCAGTCGTCGTCGGTTTCCGTCGGCATCAGGTCGAACACGTCGCGCATCGACTGCAGCGGTGAGGCGATCACGTTGATTTCGCCGACATCGAGGCCGGCGTCGTTGATTTCGACGAGGATGCCGAGGCGTTCGCGCATCGCGGCCACCGTCACCTCGTCGACCGCGTCGACTCCGGCGACGGTATCGAGTTCACGCAGCGTGTTGCGTGCTGCGTCGGCACGCGCGGCGACGCCGTCGGGGGAGTAGTCGGTGATCTCGTCGTCGTAGCCTGCGATGCCCATTTCCGTTGCCGCACAGGGGTCGAGCTCGGCCAACGTCGCGAGGTAGCGTTCGGCGACCGCGTCGACGGCCGTGGGTGCCCTACCCAAGGTCGTTGGTCGCGAACGTGTCGCACGCCTTCGGGTCGCCGGTGCGGTAGCCCTCGGTGAACCACTTCTGCCGCTGCGCTGCGGAACCGTGCGTCCACGCCTCGGGGTTGACCCGGCCGGTCGCCTGCTGCTGAATGCGGTCGTCGCCCACCGACGCAGCTGCCGACAGCGCGTCGGCGATGTCCTTGTCGGTCAACGGCTCCAGGAACGTCACGTCGGTGCCCTCCTGCTTGGTGATCGACGCGAAGTGTGCCCAGACACCGGCATAGCAGTCGGCCTGCAACTCGGTGCGCACCCCCGCGCCAGTCGCGCCTGCGGCGCCCGGACCTTGTGACCGGCCCAGTACACCCAACAGGTTCTGCACGTGATGCCCGTACTCGTGAGCGACGACATACTCCTGCGCCAACGGGCCACCGCTGGAACCGAATTGGTTCTTGAGCACGTCGAAGAACTCGACGTCGAAGTACGCGGTCTGGTCGGGCGGACAGTAGAACGGCCCGACGCTGGTGTCGGCGGGACCGCAGCCCGTCTGTACCGATCCGTCGAACAACTCCATGCGCGGGCGCACATACTCACCCGGCAGCAACTGCTCCCACACCGCGTCGACCGAGTTGCCGGTCGCCACCACCCGGCACTGCACGATCTCGTTCGCATCCTCGCCGGTCTTGCACTGGCTCAGATCGAAGCCCGGTGTCTCCACGCCCTGGCTGTCGTACTGGCCCTGCGATGGCATCACCGAGCTCGGGTCGACGCCGAGAAACAACGCCACGACGAGAATCACGAGGCCGCCGACTCCACCACCGACCGCGATGCCCCGGCCCGGGCCGCCCCCGCCGCCGCTCGACGAGGTGGTGCTCGTGTCGATCTGCATACCTTCGTTGAAGGTCATGACGTTCAGCTTTGCACACTACGATTCGCTCGTGGCACTCGTTGTCAGACATTCGAGCGTCGTGCACACCGACCTCGGCGATCTCCGCGGCACCACCGAGGGCGGCGTCGGGGTCTGGCGCGGGATTCCTTACGCCGAGCAACCGGTGGGCGATCGCCGATTCCTCGGTCCCGAGCCGAAGCGGCCGTGGCCGGGTCTTCGGGACGCGATCGAACACGGACCGCTGCCGCCGCAGGGCAAATCGTTTGTCGGCGGTGGCCGCGACGACCCCAAGGTCCGCGACGAAGCCTGCCTGACGTTGACGGTGTGGTCTCCGGACACCAAGGCGTCGCTGCCGGTGATGGTGTGGATCCCCGGCGGTGCCTTCGTCTACGGCGCCGGGCAGTTTCAGCTCTACAACGGCTCGCGGCTGGCCGCCAACGGCAACGTGGTCGTCGTCAACATCACCTACCGCATCGGCGTCTTCGGTGGTTTCGAGCTCGGTGACCTCGGCGAAGGGTTTGACGACAACCTCGCGTTGCGGGACCAGATCGCCGCGCTCGGGTGGATCCGTGACCACATCGCGGCGTTCGGCGGTGACCCGGCCCGCGTGACGGTGTTCGGTGAGTCCGCCGGCGGCACGTCGGTGCTCGCGCTGCTCGCCAGCCCGGCCGCCGAGGGGTTGTTCACCCGGGCGATCGCGCAGAGCCCGGCACTGCCGCTGATCGCCGACCGGCAGGTGCGGGCCGAGCAGGCCCACGAGTTCCTGCGCCGCCTGGGGGTGCCCGTCGCTGAGGTCAAGCGGCTACCGCAGCGCCAGTTGCGTCGCGTCGCGGGCGGGCTGCAACTCGAAAGCGCCGCCACCACGCCGACGTTGGCCTACGGGCTGACCTACGGCGTCGACCTGCTGCCGAGCCACCCGGTCGACGCCGCCCGCGACGGCAGGCTGCGGAGGGTGCCGCTGATCATCGGCACCAATAGCCACGAAGCGTCGATGTTCGCATGGACCAAACCGCCGATGCTGCCCACCACCCGCGCCTCGATAGACGCCTACTTCGAGCGCGTCGCCCCGGACGCCAAGGACCGGGTGCTGGCCGCATATCCCGACTATCCGCGCCGAAGGGCGTTGATCGCGTTCGGCTCTGATGTGATGTTCGGCGGACCGGCGTGGGCGTTCGCCGACGCCTACTGTGGCCACGCCCCGACGCACATGTACCGCTTCGACCACGTCGGCTTCAGCCTGCGGATGCTCGGCCTCGGTGCGACGCACGGCAGCGAGATCGTGCACATCCAACACAGCTACGCGTCGTATCTCGGCCGCAAGATGCACCCGCTCGGCCGGCGGTTGCAGCCGTCAGTCGGTCGGCGCATGCAGCGGACCTGGCTGGACTTCGCCGCCAAGGGGTGGGACACCGGCGAGATCCGGTGGTCCAGCGGGCACGACTGGCCGGTGTACGACACCGAGCGCCGCTACACCCGCATCATCATGTCGGCCCGCGACGACATCGTCGAAGACCCCGACGCCGAGCGTCGCCGGGCGTGGGCCGGGCTGTATTGAGCCCCGCCGCTTTGCGTCGCTTCCAACTCAGACGTCACACCGATCGACGTCTCGCAGGAAGAGTGCGAGGGGCGGGTCTCCAAACGTCGAAAGCTGTGACTACTGAGGTCCGGTGCGACAGCTCGGTGTCCACAGCGCGACTTCGTGTGCCGCAACGACGCGGATCAGCAACACGCGCCGGCGCGGATCAGACCGTGGCGAACCGTTTCGCGCAGTAGTCGCGCAGGTTGTAGAGGAACTTCTGGAACATCCAGGCCATGACGGGCCGCCCGAACGTCATCCCGAACTTTGCGGCGACGCCCTTCGGCTTCATCGCCATCACCCACGTCAGGTGGCAGCCGCCCGGCGTCTTCACCACCCGGTAGTCCTCCGCAAACGCAGCGATACTTCCGGTGGACGCCTCGTTGAACCGAAACGCCATGTGGCTGTACGGGTTCCAGGCCAGGAATTCCTCGTCGCCGACGATGCCCCCGCGCATCGTCACGGTGCGCGTCGTGCCGATGCCACGCGGTTCGGGACTGGTCCACTCGACATTGGTGATCACCGTCGCCCAGTGTGGCCACGACTCGGCATCGGCGAGCACCTCGAACAGCTGCTCGGGCGTGATCGTGAGGTCGACCCTGCTGACGAATCGGAACGGCGCGCTCTCGATGAAGTCCAGGTCGACGCGTTCACATGACTGCATGGCCATACACAGTAGAGGACGGCGTCTAGTCTGATGGCCGGCCTTTCCCCCTACGCTTCGCGTGGGAGGTGCCCCCATAACCCGGCTCGTGCCTCGCCGCTTGTTCGTCGCCCGGCTAGCCGGGGCCGTCGCTCGCCGCCGCCAGCAGCGGCACCAGCACGTCGCTGATCGGGGTGGGCAGCCCGTGCTCAGCGGCCTTGCGGGCGATCACGCCGTTGCGGATGTCCCACTCCAACCGCTGGTTCGCCTCGCGGTCGGTGAGGATCG
The DNA here is from genome assembly GCF_001499985.1 of Mycobacterium sp. IS-1556. Lineage (NCBI taxonomy): Bacteria > Bacillati > Actinomycetota > Actinomycetes > Mycobacteriales > Mycobacteriaceae > Mycobacterium > Mycobacterium sp. IS-1556. The sequence goes on along the minus strand of NZ_LQIM01000012.1, from coordinate 208,088 downwards.
ACGTGGTGATGTCCTCCGGGGACCTCGCTAGCAGGTCGACGATCTCGTCGATCACCTCGTCGCCCAGCTTGGCTCCCTCGGCGCGCGCGACGGCCAGGCACTCGCCGAGATAGCGTCGCGCCAGCACGGCCACGTCGTCGCGGCGGAACATGCCCGCGCGCCGACCGCTGAGCACCATGAACCCGACGACCGCGTTGACCAGAAGCTTGTGCCAGGCCGCGGTGACGAAGTTCGGATCGGTGTCGATCGTGACGGCACTACCCGCGAATAGATCCGCCAGATCGCGGGCGGCGGCGGTATCGGGAAGCACGAGGCGCGCCTGGGTCCGCAACCGGATGTGACCGTCCGGCGTCGGCTCCGCCGAGACCCACACGGCCGTAGGCACCACGGTCGACCCGGGACAGTACCGGCCGACGCGTTCGACCTGTTCGACGCCGTTCTGCAGCGCCGCCACCACCGTGCGCTCGTCGCACAGCTTCGCCAGCCACCCGGCGGCCTGCTCGTTCTGCGTGTCCTTCACCGCCAGCAACACCACGTCGACCGCTTCGTCGATGACGGCGGGATCGGTCAACACCGGGCCGGGCACCACGATCGGCTCCCGGTCGTCGGGTCTGACCTCGATCGAATCGCGCGGAGTGCGACCGCACAGCGTCACCGGATGGCCGGCCGCGTACAGCAGGGCGGCGACCGTCGACCCGATCGCACCGGGTCCGACGAGCGCGATGCGGGTGGCTGATACACGGTCTCCGCGCGAGCGCTCATCCACAGCGCCAAGGTACCGGCGGAATTGCCCCCTCTACACTTGGGCAGTTGTCTCGTCAGGCGATTTCCTCAGGAGTTTTCAGTGTTGCGCAGTCATGCCGCCGGATCGTTGCGGCCCACCGACGCCGGTCAGAAGGTGACGCTGGCCGGCTGGGTGGCGCGCCGCCGCGACCACGGTGGCGTCATCTTCATCGACCTGCGCGACGCGTCGGGGGTCTCGCAGGTCGTGTTCCGCGAAGGCCTCGAAAAGGGTCAGGTGCTCGAGGCGGCGCACCGGTTGCGCGCCGAGTTCTGCATCGCGGTCGACGGCGTCGTGGAGGTCCGCCCCGAAGGCAACGCCAACCCGGAGATCCCCACCGGGGAGATCGAGGTCAACGCGACGTCGTTGACCGTGCTGGGGGAGAGCGCACCACTGCCGTTCCAGCTCGACGAACAGGCCGGCGAGGAGGCGCGGCTCAAGTACCGCTATCTCGACCTGCGCCGCGACGGTCCGGGCCACGCGATTCGGTTGCGCTCCAAGGTGAATGCCGCCGCCCGTGAAGTGCTTGCGCGTCACGACTTCGTCGAGATCGAGACGCCGACGATGACGCGTTCGACGCCGGAGGGCGCCCGCGACTTCCTGGTGCCAGCCCGGCTGCAGCCGGGGTCGTTCTACGCCCTGCCGCAGAGCCCGCAGCTGTTCAAGCAGCTGCTGATGGTGGCGGGCATGGAGCGCTACTACCAGATTGCGCGCTGCTACCGCGACGAGGACTTCCGCGCCGACCGTCAGCCGGAGTTCACCCAGCTGGATCTGGAGATGAGCTTCGTCGACGCCGAGGACGTGATCGCGGTATCCGAGGAGATCGTCGCCGCGCTGTGGCGGTTGATCGGCTACGACGTGCCCCTGCCGTTGCCGAGGATGACGTACGCCGATGCGATGAGCCGATTCGGTTCGGACAAACCCGATTTGCGCTTCGGACTCGAACTCGTCGAGTGCACCGAGTACTTCAGGGACACTCCGTTCCGGGTGTTTCAGGCGCCGTACGTCGGGGCCGTCGTCATGCCCGGCGGCGCAACTCAACCCCGACGCACGCTGGACGCCTGGCAGGACTTCGCCAAGCAGCGCGGTCACCGGGGGCTGGCCTACGTGCTCATCGGTGAGGACGGCACGCTCGGCGGCCCGGTCGCCAAGAACCTGTCCGACGCCGAACGCGACGGCCTGGCCGCCCATGTCGGCGCATCGCCGGGCGACTGTGTGTTCTTCTCGGCCGGCCCGGCGAAGAGTTCGCGGGCGCTGCTGGGCGCTGTGCGCATCGAGATCGCCAAGCGGTTGGACATGATCGACCCGAACGTGTGGGCGTTCACCTGGATCGTGGACCCGCCGCTGTTCGAGCCCGCCGATGACGCGACGGCGCACGGCGACGTCGCGGTCGGATCCGGTGCGTGGACCGCGGTGCACCACGCGTTCACCGCGCCCAAGCCGGAGTTCGAGGACCGCATCGAGAGCGACCCGGGCAGTGTGCTGGCCGACGCCTACGACGTGGTGTGCAACGGCAACGAGATCGGCGGAGGCTCAATCCGTATCCACCGCCGCGACATTCAGGAGCGAGTGTTCGCGGTGATGGGATTGGACAAGGCCGAGGCCGAAGAGAAGTTCGGATTCCTGTTGGAGGCGTTCAGCTTTGGCGCGCCGCCGCACGGCGGGCTGGCATTCGGATGGGACCGCACCACGGCGTTGCTGGCGGGGGCGGATTCGATCCGCGAAGTGATCGCGTTCCCGAAGTCCGGCGGTGGTGTCGACCCGCTGACCGGTGCACCCGCGCCGATCACCGCGCAGCAGCGCAAGGAATCCGGCATCGACGCCAAACCGAAGGCCGACGACAAGAACGGCTAAGCCCGGTCGCACCCCGTGAGCTCGGCCGACAGCTCCCACAGCCGGCGGGCCGTCACCGGATCGACCGCCTTCGGGCGCAACCGCGTCACCCTCGGTGGTCCGAACTGGTTGAAGCGCGGCGCCAGATAGGTGCCGCTGGGCAGGTCGGCCGTGACCGCCTGCAGAATGGCGCGAGCACCCTGGGCGGGGGTGTGCATCAGGCGCCGGATCCGCCGGTGCTCGCCCATCCCGAGGGAACGGGTGATGTCGGTGTCGGTGGCGCCGGGATCCGTCGCGTAGGCGCGCACGCCGCGCCGCGCCAACTCCGCGACGAACAGAAGGTTGGCGAGCTTGGACTCGCCATAGGCGCTCCACTTCGAGTACTTGCGACGCTGCCAGTTGAGGTCCTCGAGGTGCAGCCTGCTGAACAGATACGTCGCGCTGGCCACCGAGATCACCCGGTCGGTGATGCGATCGGCAAGCAGACAGGTCAACGCGAAGTGGCCGAGGTGGTTGATGCCGATGTGCGACTCGAAACCGTCGGTGGTGCGCGTCAGCGGCATGCCCATCACGCCGGCGTTGTTCACCAGCACGTCGACGGTTTCCACCGATTCGGCGAACGTCCGAACACTGGCGAGGTCGCCGAGATCGAGGGCGGCCACCTCGACATGACCGGTCATTGCGTCGGCTGCCCGGACCGCCTTGTCGACATCGCGGCAGGCGATCAGGACATCGTGGCCCGAGGCCGCCAACGCCGCCGCGGTGGCCTTGCCGACGCCGCTGTTACCGCCGGTGACGATGGCCCGCATGGCTCTCGATTATTCAGGCAGGCCCAGACCGCATGATCAAAGACGTTCGATGATGGTGGCGTTGGCCATACCGCCGCCCTCGCACATCGTCTGCAGGGCGTAGCGGCCGCCGCGCTGCTCGAGTGCGTTGACCATCGTCGTCATGATGCGCGCACCGCTGGCACCCAGCGGATGGCCGATCGCGATGGCACCGCCGTTGACGTTGGTCTTGGCCAGATCGGCGCCGGTGTCCTGGGCCCAGGCAAGGACGACGGGCGCGAACGCCTCGTTGACCTCGAACAGGTCGATGTCGGCGAGTGTCAGCCCGGCGCGCTGCAGCACCTTCTCCGTCGCGGGAATGACACCGGTCAGCATGTAGAGCGGATCGGAGCCGACGACGGTCATCGAGTGGATGCGGGCAAGTGGACGCAAGCCGAGACGCCCGGCCACCTCGCTGGTGGTGATCAGCACCGCGGCGCTGCCGTCCGACAGCGGCGACGAGTTGCCCGGGGTGATCTCCCAGCCGATCTGCGGGAAGCGCTGCTCGTAGGCGGGGTTGTAGAACGCCGGCTTCAGCGCGGCCAGCGTGTCAACGGTGGTGCCGGGACGGATGATCTCGTCGGTGGTGAGTCCGGCGATCGGGCTCAGCTCGTTGTCGAGCCGGCCCTCCTTGGTCGCGGCCGCGGCCTTCTCATGGCTGCCGGCGGAGAACTCGTCGAGCTGCCGACGAGAGAATCCCCACCTGGCGGCGATGAGCTCGGCGCTGATGCCCTGCGGCACAAGGCCTTCGGGATAACGCTGCGCCATCGCCCCGAACGGGTCACTGCCGGGAAGCACGCTGGAACCCATGGGTGCCCGCGACATCGACTCGACGCCGGCGGCGACCACAATGTCGTAGGCGCCGGAGATTACGCCCTGGGCGGCGAAGTGGATGGCCTGCTGGCTGCTGCCGCACTGACGGTCGATCGTGGTGCCGGGCACCGTTTCGGGAAAGTTCGCGGCGAGCACCGCGTTGCGCGCGATGTTGACCGCCTGGTCGCCGACCTGGGTGACCGCGCCGGCGATGACGTCGTCGATCTGCGCTGGTTCGACACCGGTCCTGGCCATCAGTTCTGTGAGGCTGTGTGCGAGCAGATCGACGGGCAGCACGTCGTGCAGCGCGCCGCTGGGCTTGCCCTTTCCGATGGGGGTGCGAACCGCTCCCACGATGACCGCGTCGCGACCGCCGAATGCCGACATTGCTGCCTCCTATGACTCAACTCTGAGTAAAGCCTTCTATACCCAGCTATACCACCTGGGTATAGTGGTGACAACTCAGGAATGGGGGAATTCCGTGAATGTGTTGCAGGGCACACTCGCCGACCGCGACGCCTGGTCGGCCGTCGGCGTGTGCAAGATCGAGAAGACTATGGAGTTGGTCGGCACCAAATCGGCGATCCTCATCATGCGTGAGGCGTATTACGGCACAACTCGTTTCGAGGAGTTCTGTCGCCGCGTCGGCATCACGAAGGCCGCGGCGTCAGCCCGGCTGTCCGACCTGGTGGACGCCGGACTGTTGAGCCGTCGGCCGTACCGCGAACCCGGTCAGCGCAGCCGCGACGAATACGTGCTGACCGACGCCGGCCGTGACTTCATGCCCGTTGTCTGGGCGATGTTCGAGTGGGGTCAGCGCCATCTCGGCAAGCCGACGCCGCTGCAACTGACGCACAAGAACTGCGGCGCACCGGCGACGGTGGCGATCCGCTGCGCCGACGGACACGACGTACCCGCCGAGGAACTGGGCGTCAGGCTGGCGCGATCTCGGCCTCGATGATGCTCAGCGGCGACGCGCTGGGGACGATGCGGGTCAGCCGAAATCCCGCTTGCAACAACAGGTCTCGCCATTGGTCCGCGGTACGTTCCTTGGCGCCGGCCAACAACAGCATCTCCATGTCGATGAGCTTGCCGATGAATTCGCGATTGTGGTTGGGGATCACCAGTTCGAACAGCAGGAGCTTGGCGTTCGGGGTGGCGGCGGCGTGAATGTTGCGCAGGATCTTGACGGCGTCCTCGTCGGCCCAGTCGTGGATGACGTTTTTCATCAGATACGCGTCGACCCCGGCGGGCGCACTCTCGAAGAACGAGCCGGGTTCGACCACCACCCGGTCGGCGACGCCACGTTGGGTGAGCAGCGCGGGTGCCCCCTCGACCACCTTCGGCAAGTCGAAGAGCACGCCCCGCGCCTGCGGTGCCTTGGCGAGAACGCCGGCGAGTAGCCCGCCCTGTCCGCCGCCGACATCGGCGATGACGCCGAACCGGCTGAAGTCGTATGCGGCGGACAGCGCCGCCTCGGTCATGTCCGACGTACTGGTCATGGCGCCGTTGAACAACGCCGCGAACTCAGGTTCGTCCTCGAGGTATTGGAAGAACTCCTTGCCGCGCAGTACGGGCGCCCACGGCTTGCCGCTGCGGACCGATTCGGACAGATACGTCCAATGCTCACGGTGCTGACGTGAGCCGAAGAACAGCGCCGCACCTTTCATCGACACCTCCGCGTCGGCGCGTAGTGCCTCGCCGAGAGGGTTGAGCGCGAATCGCCCGTCGCGGTTCTGCTTGAACACGCCACGGCTGATCAGCGCCCGCATCAGGCGGCCGACGGCGTCGGGGTCCGCGCCGATTTCGCGCGCCAGCTCGTCGCGGGTCAGCGGGCGCTCAGCCAGCGCGTCGGCGATACCGAGTTGCGCGGCCGCGGTGATGGCCTGCGAGAACCAGGTCGCCAAGATCATTTCCATGAGTGCGATCGGCGCGGGCGTCAGCTTGCGATGCAGCTGCGCCAGGTGGTGGCGTATGCGATCCACCGCCTTGACGACCCCCGCCGGTGGAATCTTCGTTGCCATGCGGTCATCCTCGCGCACGGACTAATCGGCCAGGAACGCCTTCACCAATGTCTTGGGAGCCTGGGCCAACCACGCCTCGGTGACGAGTTCGGTCAGTTCCTCGACCGCGATCGCCGCCAGGCGGACCAGCACGGCCGGATACCCGTCGAAGTGCGGCGTGGTGAAGTAGACGGCAGGGTCGTCGGCGATCAACGCGTATTTCACGCCCTCGTCGGCGACGCGGGCGCCCAGAATGTCGCCTTCGGGTGCATCCGCCCTGAGCGCGTCGTAGTCGGCTTTGCGCAGCGGGCGTTCCCACACGATCAACTTCTTGCGGACCCGCCATGTGCGCGGCGAGGTCTCGCTCGTCTCGGGGAGGCCCGCGACGATGCGGCCCACGTCCGTCCATGTCGCCACGAGGGCATTGTTCCAGTCGCTAGTGTGCCGGTGTGCTGCATCTGCGCGTGATCTCGCCGACCGATCAGCGCGACGCGGTCATGGCGGTTCTCCGAGACAACCCGGGCGTCACCCACATCGTGATCCACCGCGATGCCGCGGTCGAACCACGCGGTGACGAGATCACCGCCGACATCGCCAGAGAGTCGGCCAACGACGTCGTCGGCGCGTTGAAGGCGTTACGGGTCAAGGACCGTGGGGCCATCACGCTCGACTTCGTCGACACCGTCCTCTCCGCTCGCGCCTACCGCGCCGAGGACGAGGCCGAGGGCGACCCCGCCGACGCCGTGGTGTGGGACGAGCTGGCGGTCCGCACCCGCGAGGAGTCGACGCTGAACGTCACATTCCTGGCCTTCTTGTGCGTGGCGTGTCTGATCGCATCGATCGGCGTGGTGACCGACTCGCCGGTGACTGTCGTGGGTGCGACGGTGCTGGGCCCTGAGTTCGGCCCGCTGGCCGCGCTTGCGGTCTCACTGGTGCGCCGTCGGGGGTATCTCGCGCGACGAGCGGCGGTCGCACTGCTGGTCGGGTTTCCCGCGGCGATGCTCGTCACCGCGCTCGTGGTGCTTGCGGGCGAGGCGATCGGCTGGATCACGGTACGCAGCATCAGCGAACTGGACCAGGTCGACTTCATCTTTCAGGTCGGTCCGCTGTCATTCGTCGTGGCCTTCCTCGCGGGCACTGCGGGCATGCTGTCGCTGATCTCGTCGAAATCCGCCGCGCTCGTTGGTGTTTTCATCTCGGTGATGACGGTTCCCGCCGCCGGTTTCGCCGTCGTCGCCGCGACGGTCGGCGATTGGGACATCGCGGCCAAGTCCACTGCGCAACTGGCGTTGAACCTCGTCGCGATAGTGCTGGCCGGCATCCTGGTGTTGTGGACGCGCCGACTGGCCGACCGTCTGATGTAGCGGCGCGCGGGCATAACCCCACCCCGCGCGCGACCGCGTCTGCACACGACACGCCGCGCAATGCGGAAATTCTGCGGTCGGTCGCGCGGTTTGAGCGTCCACTCACCGCCAAAACGATGCGCCCGCGTCGTACACGCGGCGCAGCATGGACTCGAGCGGGAGCGCCCGCAGCGCAGCGCTGAGGATCTCCATGCTGACGACGCCGCCCCAGCCGCGGTCGAGCAGGATGCCTGCGAAGCGGTCCAACTCGAGCACGCCTTCACCGGGAAGTGTTCGCCGGTGCAATGTCTCGCGCACGAGGCGGTCGGCGGACTCCGGCGCCAGTGCATCGGTGAATTGCAGGTAGGCGATGTCGTCCAATGGCACGGTCGCCAGGTCCGCCCACGTGCTGCGGCCCATGCAGAAGTGCCAGGAGTCGATCAGCAGGCCGGCCGGCGCATCCCGTTGCGCCGCTCGGACGACGGCCATCCCGTCCGAGATCACCGATACGGGTCCGAGCGGGCTGAACTCGACCGCCATCGCGGCACCGGCTGCGCCAATGATGCGCGCGCACTGCCGGATCAGCGACATGCGCGGCGGCGCGGCGAACACGGTGAGCACCCACGGCGCACCGACGAGCGCGGCACATTCGGCGAGGCGTTCGGCCGCCGAGAGCGCCGCTGCTTCCTCGTCCCCGATGACCAGCGCCAGCACCTCATGGCATGGCACGCCGGCCGCGGTGAACGCGGAGGCGGCCGAACCTGATTGGTCGGCGTTGATCCCGACTGACGCGAAACCCGTTGTGCGCGCGGCCGCCAGCAGGTCGGGTAGCGCGCAGCTCCACCGCGCATCAGGGGTCAAGGCCAAGTGCACGGTCACGATGTGACGAAACGGCCGGCCACCCGATGCGCCGTATCGGCATCCCCCGCATGGACAGCCGGGCCGTACCGCGCGATGTCGATCACCACAACATCCTCTCCGATGCCGTTTTCCCGGGGTGAGCAGTCGCGAAGTGTCCGGGATTACGGCGTGTCGAGTGCATTTTGCGTCTGCTCGCGTGGGGAGGTGACCCTACGATCACCCGGTGGCTGATCGCTATGGCTCCGATGTCCTGTCCCACAACCCCCATCGCAAGATCCGCTCCACCGAGCAGCCGGTGGAGATGGGTCTCGTCGTCGAAGACGCCGAGACCGGGTACGTCGGCGCGGTCGTGCGCATCGAGTACGGCCGGATGGAGTTGGAGGACCGGCGCGGACGTCGCAAGCCCTTTCCCATCGGGCCGGGCTACCTGATCGACGGCAAGCCGGTGATCCTCACCGCGCCCAAACGCACGGCGCCGAAGCAGACGCGCACCGCGTCGGGGTCGGTCGCCGTGGCCGGCGCGCGGGCGAAGGTCGCGCTGGCGAGCCGCATCTACGTCGAGGGCCGACACGATGCCGAACTCGTCGAGCAGGTGTGGGGCGACGATCTGCGAATCGAGGGAGTTGTCGTCGAGCACCTCGGCGGCGTCGACGATCTCGTGGCCGTCGTCGAAGATTTCCGACCAGGGCCGGGCCGCCGGCTCGGGGTGCTCGTCGACCATCTGGTGGCGGGCTCGAAGGAGGCCCGCATCGCGCAAGCCGTCCGACAAGGACCCGGCGGTGAGCACACGCTCGTCGTCGGCCACCCGTTCATCGACATCTGGCAGGCGGTCAAGCCCGAACGGCTGGGCATCGAGGCGTGGCCCGTCGTGCCGAAGGGGGTCGACTGGAAGAAGGGCGTGTGCGGTGCGCTGGGCTGGCCCGCCGCCCAGCAGGCCGACACCGCCAGGGCCTGGCAGCGCATCCGCGGCCGCGTCCGCGACTGGACCGACCTCGAGCCAGCACTGATCGGCCGGGTCGAGGAGTTGATCGACTTCGTGACCGCGACCCCATAGGCGTTCGAGTGTGTGGTCGATACACGTCCGGAGCGCACGTCGCGTGCGGGTAACCCCCGTTCGGCGCAAACGGTGGTAAGCAGAAAGCGTGTCCGACGGTCTGTTCGATGTGCCCGGCGATACCGGCCCCAGCGCGGTCGGCCCCGTCGGGGCGTCAGCACCGCTGGCGGTGCGGATGCGTCCGGCGACGCTCGACGAGGTCGTCGGGCAGGATCACCTGCTGCAACCGGGCTCACCGCTGCGCCGGATGGTCGAGGGTTCCGGCGCGGCGTCGGTCATCCTCTACGGACCGCCCGGCACCGGTAAGACGACGCTCGCGGCGCTGATCTCGCAGGCCACCGGCCGCCGGTTCGAAGCGCTGTCGGCGCTGTCTGCGGGGGTGAAGGAGGTCCGCGCGGTCATCGATGTGGCCCGGCGCGCGGCGGCCTACGGCGAGCAGACCGTTCTGTTCATCGACGAGGTGCACCGGTTCTCCAAGACGCAGCAGGACGCGCTGCTGTCGGCCGTCGAGAACCGCGTCGTGGCACTGGTCGCCGCGACGACCGAAAACCCGTCGTTCTCGGTCGTCGCACCGCTGCTCTCCCGGTCGCTGATCCTGCAGTTGCAGCCCTTGGGCGCCGACGCCGTACGCACGCTGGTCCGTCGCGCCATCGAGGACCCGCGCGGCCTCGGCGGCACAGTCACGGTCACCGACGAGGCCGTCGAACTCCTCGTACAACTGTCGGCCGGTGACGCCCGCCGTGCGCTGACCGCGCTCGAGGTGGCCGCTGAAGCTGGGGACGAGGTGACCGTCGAAACCATCGAGCAGTCACTGGACAAGGCCGCGGTCCGTTACGACCGCGACGGCGATCAGCACTACGACGTGATCAGTGCGTTCATCAAGTCGGTCCGCGGCTCCGACGTCGACGCCGCCCTGCACTACCTGGCCCGGATGCTGGTGGCGGGGGAGGACCCGCGCTTCGTGGCCCGGCGGCTGATGATCCTGGCCAGCGAGGACATCGGGATGGCCGACCCGGCCGCGCTGCAGACCGCGGTCGCCGCCGCGCAGACCGTCCAACTCATCGGCATGCCCGAGGCGCAACTGACGTTGGCGCACGCCACCGTCCACCTGGCGACGGCCCCGAAGTCGAATGCCGTGACGACGGCACTGGGCGCGGCCATGAGCGACATCAAAGCGGGCAAGGCGGGCCTGGTGCCGCCACATCTGCGCGACGGCCACTACTCGGGCGCAGCCAAACTGGGCAACGCGATCGGCTACAAGTACGCCCACGACGACCCGGATGGCGTTGTGCCGCAACAGTATCCGCCCGATGAGCTCGTCGGCGTCGACTACTACCAGCCGACCACCCACGGCAACGAACGCGACATCGCCGGTCGCCTGGACAAGTTGCGCGCGATCATCCGCCGCAAGCGCTGATGCCGTCAGACCAGCTCAGGCACCCGCAGGTGTGCGATCGCGAGCTCGAATTCACCGACGTCGATCACGTCGGCACCCAATTCTCGGGTCCGCGCGTTCCTCAGTTCGCTCGCTTGCTCGCGGTTACGCTCCATGGCGTCGCGGCTGTCGAACGTCGCCGATGACACCCCGCGCCCCGACGAGCGGTTGATCATCAAGCTGGCGCTGCAGAAACCTTCGAGGTTCTCCAGTGCCGACAACACCGACGTCCGATAGAACTCAACGGCCCGGTCGGCGTGATCTGGCGGCAACTTCAGCCACGTCGCCCGCACACAGGCGCCCTCAGTCGAGCGGTGGTCACGATGCAGCACCGCGAGTTCCCATGGATCGACCGTGGCGCTGCCGCCGAAGATCTCCGCGGCCCGTTCCCGAAGCGAAGCCGCTTTCTCCGTGCTGGAGCGCATCGCCTCCTCGGTTTCCCAGGCGCTGGTGACGATGCAGCGGCCGGACTCCCGGTCGACCAACATCGACAGGCCGACGTAACCATCCATTTCTTCTAGAGCCGGCATGACTTCATCACGGACATAGGCGGTTCCGGCATCGATGAACCCCGGTTGCGCCTCGATAGTCGTAGAGCGTGCGTACACGGATCCAACCCCTCTGCGTCGGGGCGGCGCCCCGGTGGCGCCACCGGATCTACCTAGCTTCCTCCCGGAGCGCAAACAATTCAACGGGTGCCCGTGCTGCGATCCGCCCGCATGTCACAACCCTGGCTTCACCGTGAGAAAGAGAACCTCTTGACACGTACCGCAGGGGCCTCTACCTTGGTAATCAATAAAACAGTTGATCAAACAAAAGGTTGACAATTGAGAGGTGATGGGAATGCAGACGCCCGGCTGGACCGTGCCTTCCTGGCACTGGCCGACCCCGTTCGGCGCGCCATCGTGGCGAAGCTGTCGCGGGGGCCGGCCACGGTCAACGACCTGGCGGCGCCGTTCGACATCACGAAACAGGCGGTGTCCAAGCACATTCAGGTGCTCGAGCAGGCGGGCCTGGTCACCAGAACCCGCGACGCGCAGCGACGGCCGGTCCACCTGGACGCGGCTGCGTTGGAGCGGCTGACTGCATGGATCGACCGGTATCGGCTTGACGCCGAACGCAACTACCGCCGGCTGGATGTCCTGCTGGCGGACATGACCGAAGAGAAAGGAACCGAGAAATGACCAATGCCCTGAACCTGACCGCGCCCGTCGACACGCTCGCGATGGAGTTCACCCGGGATTTCGACGCCCCCGTCGAAGCGCTGTTCCGCGCGCACGCCGAGGCCGACCTGATGAAGAAATGGCTGGGCCCGCACGGGCTGGAGATGACGATCGAGGAGTGGGATTTCAAGAGCCACGGCGGCTACCGCTATTCGCACAAGGACGAGGGTGGGGAGTACCGCTTCAACGGCACCTTCCACACCGTGCGCGAGAACGAGTTCGTCCTGCAGACCTTCGAATTCGACGGCGCGCCCGATCAGGTCAACATCGAGTACATGTGGTTCGAGGACCTCGGCGGTGGCCGCAGCAGGCTGCGTGGCCGGTCCATCTGCCCGAACGTCGAGGCCCGCGACGCGCTGCTGTCCTCCGGCATGGAGGGCGGCATGCAAGAAGGCTACGAGAAGCTCGACGCGCTGCTGAAGACATTGTGACAGAAGCGATCCCGGCTGCCGGGGGAAGCAGCCGGGATCGCGGGGGCAGATCGGCTACCGGATGACGCCGCCGCGACGACGCGTGCCCATCACGCCGGTGCGCCTACGGCCCATGAGCGCGGACACCAGGGCCACACCGATCACGGCGACGACAAGCTGGACGAGAAGTTCGACCCAGTCGACTCCGCTGGTGGCGGTGGGCAGGCCGAGCGCACGGGCGATCGCCGTGCCGATCAACGCCGACACGATGCCGACGAGAACGGTCACCAGCATGCCGATGGGCTGCCTGCCGGGCAGGAGCAGGCGGGCGAGCACGCCGACGACTGCGCCGATCAAGATGGCGGTGATTACGCCGGTGATGGTCATTGTTCCTCCAGGGTCTCGGGGTGCCAGTGAGATACCCCGACACAGACGTCAATAAACGGCCCGGGTCGATCGGGGACGCGCCTCGTACCCTTGAAGGCGTGGACTCCGACGTGCTCGACATCGAGACCGGCCAGCGCCGCATCGTCGACCTGACCGATGCGGTGCGCTCCTTCTGCGGCCGCCACCGCGACGGGTTGTGCAGCGTTTTCGTACCGCACGCGACCGCGGGTGTGGCGATCATCGAGACGGGCGCCGGATCCGATGACGATCTCGTCGACACGCTCGACCGCCTACTTCCGCGGGACGACCGCTACCGCCATTCGCACGGCTCACCGGGCCACGGCGCCGACCACGTCCTGCCGGCGCTGGTGTCGCCGTCGGTCACTCTGCCCGTGCAGGACGGCCAACCGCTGCTCGGCACCTGGCAGAGCATCGTGCTCGTCGACCTCAACCGCGACAACCCGCGCCGTAACGTGCGCCTGAGCTTCATCGCCGCAGCCTGAAGGCGGCACGGGCACCGGAAGCGACGCCCGTTCGTTGACTTTTCGGCGCGGCAACGGCGACCGGTACTGTAGTGCGGTCGAATAGTCGCAGGTACCAGCGAAACTACAAGGATGTATCAGACGTGCAGACACACGAGATCAGGAAGCGTTTCCTCGATCACTTCGTGAAAGCGGGCCACACCGAGGTGCCGAGCGCTTCGGTGATCCTCGACGACCCCAATCTGCTGTTCGTCAACGCCGGCATGGTGCAGTTCGTGCCCTACTTCCTCGGCCAGCAGGCGCCGCCGTGGAGTCGGGCCACCAGCGTTCAAAAGTGCATCCGCACCCCCGATATCGATGAGGTGGGCATCACCACCCGGCACAACACCTTCTTCCAGATGGCGGGCAACTTCTCGTTCGGCGACTACTTCAAGAAGGGCGCCATCGAATTCGCCTGGACGCTGTTGACCAACCCGGTCGATCAAGGGGGTTACGGGCTCGAACCGGAGCGCCTATGGGCGACGGTCTATCTGGACGACGACGAAGCGGCAGCGCTCTGGCAGGAGGTCGCCGGGCTGCCACCGGAGCGCATCCAACGCCGCGGGATGGCGGACAACTACTGGTCGATGGGCATCCCCGGGCCGTGCGGGCCGTCGTCGGAGATCTATTACGACCGTGGCCCCGACTACGGCGCCGAGGGCGGGCCGGTCGTCAACGAGGACCGCTACATCGAGATCTGGAACCTCGTCTTCATGCAGAACGAGCGCGGCGAGGGCACCTCGAAGGAGGACTTCGAGATCCTCGGCCCGTTACCGCGCAAGAACATCGACACGGGCATGGGCATCGAGCGGGTGGCCTGCCTGCTGCAGGGCGTGGACAACGTCTACGAGACGGACCTGGTGCGACCGGTCATCGACCTCATGGCGGAGCGTGCGCCCCGCGGATACGGGCAGGGCAGCCACTCCGACGACGTGCGCTACCGAATCATCGCCGACCACAGCCGGACCGCGGCGATCGTCATCGGCGACGGTGTGAGCCCCGGCAACGAGGGTCGCGGCTATGTGTTGCGCCGCCTGTTGCGCAGGATCATCCGCGCGGCCAAACTTCTCGGGGTCGAGCAGCCGATCATGGCCGATCTGATGGCCACCGTGCGTGACGAGATGGGCCCGTCGTACCCGGAACTGGTGGCCGACTTCGACCGCATCGAGCGGATCGCCGTGGCCGAGGAGACCGCGTTCAACCGCACGCTCGCCGCGGGTTCGCGGTTGTTCGACGAGGCCGCGGGTGCGACGAAAGCCAAGGGCGCCACCGTGTTGTCCGGCTCCGACGCGTTCACCCTGCACGACACCTACGGGTTCCCGATCGAGCTCACGCTGGAGATGGCCGCCGAACAGGGGCTCTCCGTCGACGAACAGGGCTTCCGCGGCCTGATGGCCGAACAGCGCCAGCGCGCCAAGGCCGACGCGGCCGCCCGCAAGCAGGCGCACTCCGATCTGTCGGCGTACCGCGAGCTCGTCGACGCGGGACCGACCGAGTTCACCGGTTTCGACGAATTGTCCTCGGAAGCAAGGATTCTCGGGATCTTCGTCGACGGCAAGCGGGTGCCCGTCGTATCCCACGACGGTGCCGGTATCGGCGGCGCGGCCGCCGGCGGTGGCCCGCAGCCGGACCGGGTCGAGCTGATCCTGGACCGCACCCCCTTCTATGCCGAGTCCGGCGGTCAGATCGCCGACGAGGGCACGATCAGCGGCTCGGGGGCCTCCACCGCGGCGAAGGCCGCCGTCACCGATGTGCAGAAGATCGCGAAAACCCTGTGGGCACATCGGGTCAACGTCGAGTCCGGTGAGTTCGTCGAGGGTGACACGGTGATCGCTGCCGTGGATCCGCGGTGGCGGCACGGCGCGACCCAGGGCCATTCCGGAACTCATATGGTGCACGCCGCGCTGCGACAGGTGTTGGGGCCGAACGCGGTTCAGGCCGGCTCACTGAACCGGCCCGGGTACCTGCGGTTCGACTTCAACTGGCAGGGTCCGCTCACCGAGGAGCAGCGCGGCCAGATCGAGGAAGTCACCAACGAAGCCGTCGAAGCCGACTACGAGGTGCACTCGTTCACCACGGAGTTGGAGAAGGCCAAGTCGATGGGCGCGATGGCGCTGTTCGGCGAGCAGTACCCCGATCAGGTTCGCGTGGTCGAGATCGGCGGCCCGTTCTCGCTGGAGTTGTGCGGCGGCACTCACGTGCACAACTCCGCGCAGATCGGTCCGGTGACGATCCTCGGCGAGTCGTCGGTCGGCTCCGGGGTGCGCCGCGTCGAGGCCTACGTCGGTCTGGACTCGTTCCGCCACCTGGCCAAGGAGCGAGCCTTGATGGCCGGCCTCGCCTCGTCGCTGAAGGTGCCGTCCGACGAGGTGCCTGACCGAGTGGCGAATCTGGTCGAGCGGCTGCGAGCGGCCGAGAAGGAGTTGGACCGGCTGCGCCTGGCGAACGCGCGCGCCGCCGCAGCAAATGCCGCCGCGGGCGCGGAACTTGTCGGTAAGGTCCGTCTCGTGGCGCAGCGGATGGCCGGTGGGATGTCGGCCGGTGATCTGCGCACGCTGGTCGGCGACGTCCGCGGCAAGCTCGGCGCCGACCCCACCGTCGTCGCGCTGATCGCCGAGGGCGAGAACGACACCGTCCCGTTCGTGGTGGCGGTCAACCCGGCGGCACAAGACCTCGGTCTGCGGGCCGACGACCTGGTCAAGCACTTGGGCGCGCCGGTCAACGGCCGGGGTGGCGGCAAGGCCGATCTCGCACAGGGTTCCGGTAAAGGGGCGGCAGGAATCGACGCGGCATTGGCCGCGCTGCGCGCAGAGATTCACCGGAGCTAGCCGCGTGAAGTCCACACCTGCCGGCGATGAGCCGCTTGCGCGACGAGCATCGGACGATCGTCGGCCGGATCGGCCCGGGGGTGCCCTGAACCCTCCGGACCCGGGACGCGGTCGACGGATCGGCATCGATGTCGGCAGCGTGCGCATCGGGGTGGCCGCCAGTGACCCGGACGCCATCCTCGCCACGCCGGTCGAGACCGTGGCGCGGGACCGGCGCAAGGACTCGGACCGGCACATCCGACGGCTCGCCGGCCTGGTTCAAGACTTGGGCGCCGTGGAGGTCGTCGTGGGATTGCCCCGCACGCTCGCCGACCGCTCCGGGTCCTCCGCTCAGGACGCCGTCGCGGTTGCCGATGCGCTCGCTGCGCGGATCGCGCCGACACCCGTGCGACTCGCGGACGAACGACTCACTACCGTGGTGGCTCAACGCTCGTTGCGAGAGGCCGGCGTTCGGGCCAGGGGCCAGCGTTCGGTCATCGACCAAGCGGCAGCGGTAGGCATTCTGCAGAACTGGCTGGACCAGCGGCGCGCGGCGCCGGGGACACAAGGGGCACAAGAGCACCGTGCCGCGCACGGAGAGGTCGTGGATGACTGACCATTGGGGCCGCGAACGGGCCGAACCGGTTGCGGTCGGCCCACCGCGGCGCCGGACGACCCGCGCGGACCGGATCCGGCAGGCGCGGAACCGGCGCAGGCGTCGCCTGGCGGGCAGCTTGGCGGTCGGCCTGCTGATCGTGGTCGTCGTCGGCGCGGTGTTCCTCGGCTCGAAATTGTGGCACTCGTTGTTCGGCGGCAACGACTTCACCGGCGAGGGCGTCGCCGATGTGGTGATCCAGGTACACGACGGCGACTCCACCACCGCGATCGGCAAGACGCTGCAGGAGCACAACATCGTCGCGACGGCCAGCGCGTTCGTCGACGCCGCCGAGGGCAACGACGCGATCTCGGCGATCCAGCCCGGCTTCTACAAGCTGCGCACCGAGATTCCGGCGGCCAACGCCGTTGAGCGGCTGGCAGATCCGCAGAACCGGGTCGGTAAGCTCACCATCCCCGAGGGACGTCAGCTCGACGATGTCCGTGACGTGAAGACCGACGCGGTCACCGACGGCATCCTCAGCCTGATCTCCCGCGCGACGTGTGTCGACCTCGACGGCGAGCGCCACTGTGTGTCGGCGGACGCGCTGAAGCGGGTGGCCGGGACGGTTGCGCCGGCGGCGCTGGCGGTGCCGGACTGGGCCATCGAGCCCGTCACCGCGATGGGAGACGATCATCGGCGCCTCGAGGGGTTGATCGCCGCGGGCACGTGGAACATCGACCCGTCGGCGCAGCCGCAGGAGATCCTGTCGAACCTGATCTCCGCCAGCGCAACGCAATACGCGAACGGGGGGCTACTCGAGACGGCCGCGGCCATGAAGATGTCGCCGTATCAGATCTTGACCGTGGGCTCGCTGGTGCAGCGGGAGTCGACACCCGAGGACTTCGCCAAGGTGGCGCGCGTCATCTACAACCGGCTGGCCGAGAACCGCACGCTCGAGTTCGACTCCACGGTCAACTACCCGCTGGACCGCATCGAGGTGGCCACCACCGACGTCGATCGCGCGCAACACAACCAGTGGAACACCTATGTCCGGCCCGGGCTTCCGGCGACCCCGATCTGCTCGCCGAGCCAAGCGGCGCTGGCCGCCGCCGAGCAACCTGCGCCCGGGGACTGGCTGTATTTCGTCACCATCGACATGCAGGGCACGACGTTGTTCACCAGGGACTACCAGGAGCACCTCGCGAACATCGAACTGGCTCAGCGCAACGGTGTGCTCGATTCCGCGCGATGAGCGCACGCCGTAGGGCGGCGGTGCTCGGTTCGCCGATCGCGCACTCCCGCTCGCCGCAGCTGCACCTCGCGGCTTACCGTGCGCTGGGCCTGCACGACTGGACCTACGAGCGAATCGAGTGCACAGCCGAGCAATTGCCCGGCCTCGTCACCGGTTTCGGCCCCGACTGGGTCGGCGTATCGGTGACCAAGCCCGGCAAGTTCGCGGCGCTGGAGGTCGCCGACGAGCGCACCACCCGCGCCGAACTCGTCGGCTCGGCGAATACGTTGGTCCGGTCACCGGCGGGCTGGCGAGCTGACAACACCGACATCGACGGTGTGACAGGAGCATTGGGCGACGTGACGGCCGGGCACGGGATCGTGGTGGGTTCCGGAGGCACGGCACCGGCGGCGGTCGTCGGGCTGGCAGAGCTCGGAGTCCAGCGGGTGACTGTGGCGGCGAGGAACCCCGAGAAGGCCGCGCCGCTGGTGGATCTGGCGACGCGGTTGGGTGCCGACGCCCGGTGGTGTGACGTCGACGGCCCCGAACTGCGCAGCACGGTCATCGACGCGGATCTGATGGTCAACACCATTCCCGCCGATGCGGCCGCGCGCTACGCGTCCGCGTTCGCAGACGTCCCGCTTGTGCTCGATGCGATCTACGACCCGTGGCCGACGCCGTTGGCCGCGGCGGTACTGGACGCCGGCGGGCGGGTCATCAGTGGTCTGCAGATGCTGCTTCACCAGGCGTTCGCTCAGGTCGAGCAGTTCACCGGTCGCCCGGCACCGCGTGAAGCGATGGCAGCGGCGCTCGACGCGAGCTGAGCGTTCGGCTTACCGCGGTGCAAGTCGGTGGGCCGATTCGGTGACTCCGGGAGTACTGCGCGCCCGTTAGCCTTCGTGAATGGGGGGAGTGGCTTGCGCTGCGGTGCTGTGGTGGTTCGTGGCGTTGAGCGTCTGCGACATCCGAGAGCGGCGACTACCGAACTGGCTCACCTTGCCGGGCGCGCTCGTCATTCTGAGCGCTGCGGCGATGGCAGATCGCGGGCTTCCGGCGGTGGCCGGGGCCGTCGCGCTGTTCGCCGTCTACGTGACGACGCATCTGCTCGCACCGGCGGCGATGGGCGCCGGCGACGTCAAACTCGCGATCGGTGTCGGCGCGCTGACGGGTGCGTTCGGCATCGACGTGTGGACGCTGGCCGCGATGGGAGCTCCACTGATCACGGCCGCGTGGGCCCTCGTCGTGGCTCGGCATCGGGAAGCGACTGTCCCGCACGGCGTTTCGATGTGCCTCGCGGCGGCAACGGCGACGGCGTTGGTGACGCTCTAATGCCAGGCGAGGCGAGCAGCTCTACTCTTGCATACTCAGAGTAGGTTATTGCATACTGCGAGTATGCAAACTGATTTGAAGGCCCTTTCGGAGCGGTATTTCGCCGCGTGGGCGAAACGCGACCCGGACGCGATCGCTGGGTTGCATACCGAGGACACCCGGTTCTGGACACATGTGGGCGCGGAGCCGGTCGTCGGGCGTGACAATGCGCGCGAGGCGTTCGCCGGGTTCTTCGAGCAGTTCCCGGACTTCACCTTCGAGACCTATCGGGTGCTCTACGGCGATGCCCACTGGATACTCGATTGGGCGTTGATCTCCGGCGGTGTGCGCTTCGACTGCCTCGATGTGGTGGTTGTCTCGCGCGAGGGGCTCGTCGCACGCAAGGACTCGTTCATCGACTCGGCGCAGATGATGGCCTCGATGAAAGGGGCCGGCGCGTGACGGCGGCCGCGGTCGACCAGCTACCGCTCGTCGACGCCTTGCCCGTCGAGCACCTGTTCGACATGCACGTCGATCTCCAGCCGGCGCAACCCATCTCGACACCTACCGGTGCCCGGATGACGTTCATCGCGGACGGTGGAACCATCGATGGGCCACGGCTGCGGGGTGAAGTGCTGCCCGGCGGCGGGGACTGGCTTCTCGTCGGTGACGACGGGTCCGGTCGGGTCGATGTCCGCGTCACACTGCGCACGCACGACGGTGTGCTCATCCACTTCGAGAGCGCAGGGATCATCAAGGTCCCCGCGGACGGACTCGAGCGGTTGGCACGCGGTGAGGTCCTTCCTTTCGACGAGACCTACGTGCGAACGACGCCCAGGTTCGCCACCGCCGACGAGCGCTATGCATGGCTCAGCGAGGTCGTCGCGCTGGGCTACAACGTTCTTTCGCCGAACCACGTCGACTATCGCGTCTACGGAGTGTTGTGAACGACGAAAGGCTTGCCCAGCAGTCGAATCGGGTTGTCGACCGCTGGCCACGCACGCAGCCCGCGGACCTGTGACCGGATATCGTTCGGCGGTGGCGACGAAGGGCGCAAGGCGGACACAGGCCGAGCGCACCGAGGCGACCACCTCGGCGCTGGTGGTCGCGGCGCGTCAGCTGTTCGCCGAGCGCGGTTACGAGGCCACCTCGCTGGATGTGGTCGCTGCACGGGCGAATGTGACCAAGGGCGCCGTCTACCACCACTTCGAGGGCAAGCGCCGACTGTTCGAGGCGGTGTTCACCGGCGAAATCGAGCGGATGGCGGGGCCGCTGGTCGACGCATATCGGCGCAGGAAGGACCCGTGGGACGCGTTCGGGTCCGCGTGCCGGGCATTCCTCGACGAATGCCTCGAACCGGGGCTGCAGCGGATCGTGCTGCTCGACGCGTTCACCGCGCTGGGCTGGGAGGAGGTGCGTCGCCTCGAGGCGCCGCTGCTCGAGATGATGGAAGTGGCCATCGTGCGCGCTGTCGAAGCCGGTCGGATCGCCAGGCGGCCACCAGGACCGCTGGCACATTTCTTGTTCGGCGCGCTCTGCGAGATGGCGATGATCGTCGCCCGCGCGCAGGACCAGAAGGCCGCGCATCGGCACACCGCAGCCGAACTCGGCCGCATCCTCGATGGCCTGGTGATCGGCTGATTCGGGGCCGGGCGGCCGACGTGGGAAGATGGGACGCGTGTTGCGATGGACCACTGCTGGTGAATCCCACGGCCGCGCCCTGGTGGCCGTCGTCGAAGGCATGGTCGCGGGCGTGCACGTCACCTCGGACGACATCGCCGGGCAGCTGGCCCGCCGTCGCCTCGGGTACGGCCGCGGCGCCCGGATGAAGTTCGAGCAGGACCTGGTTACGATGCTGGCCGGGGTCCGGCACGGCGTCACGCTCGGTGGCCCGATCGCGATCGAGATCGGCAACACCGAGTGGCCGAAGTGGGAAACCGTGATGGCACCGGACCCCGTGGACCCCGCCGAGCTCGACGTCGCGCGCAATGCGCCCCTGACCCGGCCGCGGCCCGGGCACGCCGACTACGCGGGCATGCTCAAGTACGGCTTCGACGACGCCCGTCCGGTGCTCGAGCGCGCCAGCGCTCGCGAGACCGCGGCCCGCGTGGCCGCCGGCACGATCGCCCGCGCGTTCCTCAAAGAGGCGCTCGGCGTCGAGGTGCTGTCCCACGTCATCTCGATCGGGGCGTCAGACCCGTACGACGGCCCGCCGCCACAGGCCGCCGACCTGGCCGCGATCGACGCGAGCCCCGTCCGCGCCTACGACAAGGACGCGGAAAAGTCCATGATCGACGAGATCGAGGCCGCCAAGAAGGACGGCGACACGCTCGGCGGCGTCGTCGAGGTCGTCGCCAACGGCCTTCCGGTGGGGCTGGGGTCGTTCACCAGCGGCGACAACCGGCTCGACAGCCAACTCGCCGCCGCGGTGATGGGCATCCAGGCGATCAAGGGTGTCGAGATCGGCGACGGGTTCCAGACCGCGCGCCGACGCGGCAGCGTCGCCCACGACGAGATGTATCCGGGCCCCGACGGGGTGATGCGCTCGACGAACCGGGCGGGCGGTCTGGAAGGCGGGATGACCAACGGCCAGCCGCTGCGGGTGCGCGCGGCGATGAAGCCGATCTCCACCGTGCCGCGGGCCCTGGCGACGGTGGACATGGACACCGGCGACGAGGCCGTCGCGATCCATCAGCGCTCCGACGTCTGTGCGGTGCCCGCCGCCGGCGTGGTCGTCGAGACCATGGTGGCGCTGGTGCTCGCACGGGCGGCGCTGCAGAAGTTCGGCGGCGATTCGCTGACCGAGACGCGGGCCAACATCGACAACTACTTGCGAGCGGTGCGCGACCGTGAGCCGGCGACGCGACCGGTGCAGGCCTCGGGCTGATGGCGCCGCGCGCGGTACTGGTCGGCTTGCCCGGGTCGGGCAAGTCGACGATCGGGCGGCGGTTGGCCAAGGCGCTCGGACTCTCGCTGCTCGACACCGATGCCGCGATCGAGGAGACCACGGGCCGCACGATCGCCGACATCTTCGCCACCGACGGCGAGCAGGAGTTCCGCCGGATCGAGGAAGAGGTCGTCCGATCGGCGCTGCAGACCCATGACGGCGTGCTGTCGTTGGGCGGGGGAGCGGTCACCACGGCGGGTGTGCGCGAGGCGCTGGCCGGTCATACCGTGATCTACCTGGAGATCAGCGCCGCGGAGGGCGTGCGCCGGACCGGAGGCAGCACGGTGCGTCCGCTGCTAGCGGGCGCCGACCGCGACGAGAAGTTCAAAGCGCTGATGTCGCAACGGGTTCCGCTATACCGGAAGGTGGCGACGATCCGGGTCAACACCAACCGGCGCAACCCCGGTGCGGTGGTGCGCTACATCGTCACCCGGCTGGAGAACCCCGGCGCACCCAACCCGCAGCGGCGCAAGCGTCGCCCACCCTGGCGCCGCGGACCGTCGGCGCTCACCGCCGAGCCCAGCACCGAGGCGCCGCCGTCACCGGCGGCGGTCGCCGCCCGAAACATGAAGGCGAACCGTGACTGAACACACCGACCCGGTCACCGTAGACGTACTCGTCGACCCGCCGTACCCCGTCATCATCGGCGCCGGGCTGCTCGGCGAATTGCAACGTGCCCTCGAGGGCAGGCACAAGGTCGCGATCCTGCACCAGCCCGTGCTCGCGCAGACGGCCGAGCTCATCCGCAAGACGTTGGCCGACACCGGCATCGACGCACACCGCATCGAGATTCCGGACGCCGAGAAAGGCAAGGACCTGCCGGTCGTCGGATTCATCTGGGAAGTGCTGGGCCGCATCGGGATCGGCCGCAGGGATGCGATCGTCAGCCTCGGCGGCGGAGCGGCCACCGACGTCGCAGGTTTCGCGGCCGCCACCTGGCTGCGCGGGATCGACATCGTCCACGTGCCGACCACGCTGCTCGCAATGGTGGACGCCGCCGTCGGTGGCAAGACCGGCATCAACACCGACGCGGGCAAGAACCTGGTCGGCGCTTTCCACCAACCCGCCGCCGTGCTCGTCGACCTCGCCACGTTGGAGACGCTGCCCCGCAACGAACTCGTCGCGGGCATGGCCGAGATCGTCAAGGCCGGTTTCATCGCCGACCCGGCCATCCTGGACCTGATCGAAACCGATCCCGAAGCCGCGCTGGATCCCACCGGAACCGTGCTGCCCGAGCTGATCCGGCGCGCGATCGCGGTCAAGGCCGAGGTGGTCGCCGCCGACGAGAAGGAATCGCAACTGCGCGAGATCCTCAACTACGGCCACACCCTGGCGCATGCGATCGAACGCCGCGAGCGCTACCAGTGGCGCCACGGCGCCGCCGTGTCGGTGGGGCTGGTGTTCGCCGCCGAACTCGGCCGGCTCGCGGGCCGCCTCGACGACGAAACCGCCGACCGGCACCGGGCGGTGCTCACCTCGCTGGGCCTGCCGGTCAGTTACGACGCCGACGCGTTCCCCGAGTTGCTGGAGACCATGGCGGGGGACAAGAAGACCCGCGCGGGCGTGCTGCGGTTCGTCGTACTCGACGGCCTCGGCAAGCCGGGACGTCTGGAGGGCCCAGATCCGTCACTTCTTGCGGCGGCATACGCAGAAATAGGAGCGGTGGCGTCATGACCGGAACGGTGCTGATCCTCAACGGCCCCAACCTCGGTCGGCTGGGCCGCCGCGAACCCGACGTGTACGGCAGCGCCACGCACGATGAACTGGTCGCGCTCATCGAGCGTGAGGCCGAGGAGATGGGACTGAAAGCCGTTGTGCGGCAGAGCGACAGCGAGGCCGACCTGCTCGGCTGGATCCACGCCGCCGCCGATGCGGGCGATCCGGTGATCCTCAATGCCGGCGCACTGACGCACACGTCGGTGGCGCTGCGCGACGCGTGCACCGAACTGCGCGCGCCGCTGATCGAGGTGCACATCTCGAATGTGCACGCCCGCGAGGAATTCCGGCACCACTCGTACCTGAGTGCGGTGGCCACCGGCGTGATCGTCGGCCTCGGCGTGCAGGGCTACGTACTCGCCCTGCGGTACTTGGCCAGCCTCGGCGGCTACACCCGGTCGTCGCGTGGTGTTGTCTCGGAGGACCCGCCCGCGTCCTGACGGCCGACGGCCGCGAACACGTCGGTATCGGCGCGGTCGTCATCGTGGGCGTGGTGCAGATGCGGTGTCTGGTCGGCCTTGCGGTCGACGAGGTAGCGGCCGAGCGCCACACCTGCGATCGCCATCAAGAACACCACCAGCGCGGTGAACGCCGCGAACGTGGTGACCTCGTTGAGGAGCGCCTCGACATAGAGGCTCTTGTAGAAGATCCCGATGAACCACGCCACCGCGCCGCTGACGATCCCGGCGAACAGGCCCGACAGCAGCCAGACCATCGCCAGGTCGCCGCGGCGGTCCGGGTCCGGGTTGGCGCGGGCGTCGGCCCGGCCGTCGATCACACCCCAAACGAACGCGGCGATCGCGAACAGCGCCACCAGCACGACGCTGATCAGCCCTGCCCTGGTTTCCCACGCGTTGATCAGCGTTCCCTGCAGCAATCGCACGATCACCATCAGGGTCGCGAACACCAGTCCGCGCAGCAACCACTTACTCATGGGGCCTCACCTTAGCGAGTAGCGTCATCGACCGTGACTATTTCACAGCGCCGGGACCGGTTGCGCGAGCGCCTCGCCAACGCCGGGCTCGACGCGATGCTGGTTTCGGACCTGGTCAACGTGCGATATCTGTGCGGGTTCACCGGCTCCAACGCCGCCCTGCTCATCCGGGTGGACGGGAAAGACACGGAAACGCCGGTGCTGGCCACCGACGGCCGCTACCGCACGCAGGCGGCCCAGCAGGCGCCCGACGCCGAGATCGTCATCGAGCGGGCCTGCGGACCGCACCTGGCGCGCCGGGCCGCCGCGGATGGGGTGCGTCGGCTCGGCTTCGAGAGTCACGTGGTGACCGTCGACGCGTTCGCCGCGTTGACCGCTGCCGCCGGAGAGCAGACCGAGCTGGTGCGCGCGGCTGGAACGGTCGAGGCGCTTCGCGAAGTCAAGGACGCGGGCGAGGTTGCGCTGCTGCGGCTGGCTTGCGAGGCCGCCGACGCGGCGTTGCGGGACCTCGTCGACGGCGGCGGACTGCGGGCGGGCCGCACGGAGAAGGAGGTCGGCCGCGAGCTCGAGTCGCTGATGCTCGAGCACGGCGCCGACGGGGCGTCGTTCGAGACGATCGTGGCGGCCGGGCCCAACTCGGCGATCCCGCATCACCGGCCCACCGACGCGGTGCTGGGCGCAGGCGACTTCGTCAAGATCGATTTCGGCGCGCTGGTCAGCGGCTACCACTCGGATATGACCCGGACCTTTGTGCTCGCACCGGCCGCGCAGTGGCAGCACGACCTCTACGAACTGGTCGCCACCGCGCAACGCGCCGGTCGGGAGGCGCTGGCGCCCGGGGTGTCGCTCAAGGAGGTCGACGCAGCGTCGCGTCGCGTCATCGCCGAGGCCGGCTATGCCGACAACTTCGGACATGGGCTCGGGCATGGGGTGGGTCTGCAGATCCACGAAGCGCCGGGGATCAACGCGGCGGCCGCCGGTACACTGCTTGCTGGCTCTGCGGTGACCGTGGAACCCGGTGTCTATCTGCCCGACCGTGGCGGCGTCCGCATCGAGGACACGCTCGTCGTGGCGGGCTCCCAAGACGACACCTCCGACTTGCTTACCCGGTTCCCGAAGGAACTGGCCATCCTCTGAACAGGAGAACAACCGACCGTGGCAACGACCGCCGACTTCAAGAATGGCCTCGTCCTGGTGATCGACGGGCAACTCTGGCAGATCATCGAATTCCAGCACGTCAAACCCGGCAAGGGGCCGGCCTTCGTGCGCACCAAGCTCAAGAACGTGGTCTCCGGTAAGACCGTCGACAAGACCTACAACGCGGGGGTGAAGGTCGAAACCGCGACGGTCGACCGGCGCGACGCGACCTATCTCTACCGCGACGGCTCCGACTTCGTGTTCATGGACTCCCAGGACTACGAGCAGCATCCGCTGCCCGAGTCGCTGGTCGGCCGCGCCGCCGATTTCCTCCTCGAGAGCATGCCGGTGCAGATCGCCTTTCACGACGGTTCGCCGCTGTACCTCGAGTTGCCCGTCACCGTCGAACTCGAGGTCACGCACACCGAGCCGGGGCTGCAAGGCGATCGTTCCAGTGCCGGCACCAAGCCCGCCACGGTGGAGACCGGCGCCGAGATCCAGGTACCGCTGTTCATCAACACCGGCGACCGGCTCAAGGTCGACTCGCGTGACGGCAGCTATCTGGGTCGGGTGAATGCCTGACCGTCGAGGAGACTCCGGCCGGACTGGTCGGCCCGCCGACCGGGGCCGCCATCAGGCCCGCAAGCGCGCCGTCGACCTGCTCTTCGAGGCCGAGGCCCGCGGGCTCACCTCGGCGGAGGTGGCAGAGGCACGCAATGCCTTGGCGGAGAACGAGTCCGACGTGGCGCCACTGAACCCGTACACCGTGACGGTGGCTCGGGGGGTCACCGAGCATTCCGCGCACATCGACGATCTGATCGCCGCGCACCTTCAAGGCTGGACTCTGGAGCGGTTGCCTGCCGTCGATCGCGCGATTCTGCGGGTGGCGGTGTGGGAACTGCTGCACGCCGACGATGTGCCCGAGCCGGTCGCCGTCGACGAAGCGGTCGAACTGGCCAAACAGTTGTCGACCGATGACTCACCGGGTTTCGTCAACGGCGTACTGGGCCAGGTGATGCTCGTGACGCCGCAGATCCGGGCCGCCGCGCAGGCGGTGCGCGGGGCCGGCGACGGGGGCACGCTTTAGATGTCGAGCGCCTGGTAGGTCCGGCGGACGAACTTCGGCTGAGCGCTCTGAAGTTTGGCCAGCGACGTGTTGCCGGCGATCGCGGCCGCGTCGACGCTGACCTCGGGAAGGTTCTGGACCAGATAGATCAGGATCAGGTCCGCCGACGGATCGGCCTGCCACCACGTGCCGTAGGCGCCCGGCCAGCTGAACGTGCCCAGCCCGCCCGGCCCGAACAGCTGACGTGACTTCGCGGGATCGGTGACCACCGACAGGTTCAGCCCGAAGCCGCGACCCACCCAGAACGGCGCCCCGAGAAAGTTCTGGTGCTTCTGCTCGTCGGTGAGCCGGTCGGTGCGCATCACCCGCACCGACTCCTCCGAGAGCACGCGAACGCCGTCCAGCGCGCCGCCGGCCAACAGCATGCGCGCGAAGCGCAAGTAGTCGTCGACCGTCGACCACAGACCCGCGCCGCCGGTACAGAACGGCGGATCGGTGATCGGCGCAGGGCCCATCACGTCATGCTGCAGCGCGTTGTTGTGGTCGAGCTTGTACATCGTCGCGGCGCGGCGCCGTCCCTCCGTGCCCACCGAGAATCCGGTGTCCGTCATCCGCAGCGGCTCGAAGATCCGCTCGCGCAGTACGTCTGCCAGCGGTTTGCCCTCGATCCGCGACAACGCGATACCCAACACGTCGGTGGCGTGGCTGTAGGTGAGCCGCTCGCCGGGCTGATGCACCAGCGGAAGCTGTGCCAGTTCGGCCAGCCAGCGGTCCTGGTCCTGGCGGAACGACATCCTGCCGTAGGCCCGGCTCAACGGGCCGAGTACCGAGAACGGATACGCCAGGCCGCTGCGGTGGGTCATGAGATCGTCGACCGTGATGGGCCGGCGGGCCGGGGTCGTCTTGTCGAGCTCACCCCGCGGATCGAGCAGCACCCGCATGTCGCCGAGTTCGGGCAGCCACCGGTCGACGGGATCGGTGAGGGCGAGCCTGCCCTCGTCGACGAGGCTCATCGCCGCCGCAACGGTGACCGGTTTGGTCATCGAGGCGATGCGGAAGATGGTGTCGCGCTGCATCAGCAGCCGGGCGTCGACGTCGCGATGGCCCAACTCGTTGACCTGACGTATCTCACCTGCGTGCCACACCAGGGTCACGGCGCCGGCGAGGAGTCCGGCGTCGATCGCCTCGCGGATGGACGCTTGGTTGCCGTCGAGTTTCATCGCGGCCAAGCCTACTGACGTGGCGGGCGGATTCAGCGCGGTCGTGGCGCCGTTCAGACTCCCGCGCACCGGGTGCTAAGCTCGCCGCAGTTTCGACGTCCTTTAAGGAGCCGTCCAGAGAGGCGGAGAAGGAGGTCAGAGTCGCTTGGGCGCGCATTCCGAGTCCTCAGGCACCGACCGGGAGTTGATGTCCGCAGCGGACGTCGGTCGGACCATCTCCCGCATCGCCCATCAAATCATCGAGAAGACCGCATTGGATGACCCTGCCGGTCCTCCGAATGTGATCCTGCTCGGCATCCCCACCCGGGGCGTCACCCTGGCCACTCGGCTGGCCGAGAAGATCAAGGAGTTCTCCGGGGTGGCGGTGCCGCACGGCGCCCTGGACAACACGCTCTACCGCGACGATCTCGACTTCAAGCCACCCCGCGCGCTGGAGGAGACCTCGATTCCCGAAGGCGGCATCGACCAGGCCCTGGTAATCCTCGTCGACGACGTGCTCTACACCGGCCGCTCGGTTCGTTCGGCGCTGGATGCGCTGCGCGACATCGGCAGGCCGAAGGCCGTGCAGCTGGCCGTGCTGGTCGACCGCGGCCACCGGGAGCTGCCGCTGCGCGCCGACTACGTGGGCAAGAACGTGCCCACGTCCCGCACTGAGAACGTCAAGGTCCGGCTGGCCGAAGATGACGGCCATGACGGCGTGTCCATCGCGCCTCACGGAGGTCCGATCCGGTGAAACATCTGCTCTCGGCCGCTGATCTGTCGCGCGACGACGCGTTGGCGATCCTCGACAACGCCGACCGCTTCAGCCAGGCGCTGCTCGGCCGCGAAGTCAAGAAACTGCCGACCCTTCGCGGGCGCACCATCATCACGATGTTCTACGAGAACTCCACCCGCACCCGGGTCTCGTTCGAGGTCGCGGGCAAGTGGATGAGCGCGGACGTGATCAACGTCAGCGCGTCGGGATCGTCGGTGTCCAAAGGGGAGTCGTTGCGCGACACCGCGCTGACCCTGCGCGCCGCCGGCGCCGACGCACTGATCCTGCGGCACCCCGCCTCGGGAGCGCCGCAGCAACTCGCCGAGTGGACGGCCACTGAGGACGGGCACGGCCCGGCGGTCATCAACGCCGGTGACGGCACGCACGAGCACCCCACCCAGGCGCTGCTCGACGCGCTCACCATCCGCCAGCGGCTCGGCGACATCGACGGCAAGCGGGTGGTGATCGTCGGCGACGTCCTGCACAGCCGGGTGGCACGCTCCAACGTGCTGCTGCTGCACACCCTCGGCGCCGAAGTGGTCCTGGTCGCGCCGCCGACGCTGCTGCCGATCGGGGTGGACGGCTGGCCGGTCACGGTGTCGCACAACCTCGACGCCGAACTGCCGATCGCCGATGCGGTACTGATGCTGCGGGTGCAGGCCGAGCGGATGAACGGCGGCTTCTTCCCGTCGGCCAGGGAGTACTCGGTGCTCTACGGGCTGTCCGAAAAGCGGCAGGCGTTGCTCCCCGCCACTGCGGTGGTGCTGCACCCGGGCCCGATGGTCCGCGGTATGGAGATCGCGTTCTCCGTCGCCGACTCGTCGCAATCAGCGGTGCTGCAACAGGTTTCCAA
Source organism: Mycobacterium sp. IS-1556 (assembly GCF_001499985.1). Taxonomy (NCBI): domain Bacteria; kingdom Bacillati; phylum Actinomycetota; class Actinomycetes; order Mycobacteriales; family Mycobacteriaceae; genus Mycobacterium; species Mycobacterium sp. IS-1556. Next base: position 178,026 of record NZ_LQIM01000012.1, on the reverse strand, counting down.
CGGCGTGCACATCCGGATGGCGGTGCTGTTCCACTTGCTCGTCGGCGCCGAGGAGGAGGCGATCAGCGCATGAGCAGCGTGCTGATAAGGGGAGTGCGGCTCTACGGCGACGGTGACCGCGTCGACGTGCTGGTGTCCGACGGACAGATCGCCGATGTCGGCGCTGAGCTTCCGATCCCCGACGATGCCGATGTCGTCGACGCGACCGGTCAGATCATGCTCCCGGGCTTCGTCGACCTGCACACCCACCTGCGCGAGCCCGGCAGGGAGTACGCCGAGGACATCGAAACAGGCTCGGCCGCAGCGGCTTTGGGCGGGTACACGGCGGTGTTCGCGATGGCCAACACCAACCCGGTCGCCGACAGCCCGGTCGTCACCGACCACGTCTGGCAGCGCGGACAGCAGGTCGGCCTGGTCGACGTGCACCCCGTCGGCGCCGTCACCGTCGGGTTGGCAGGCACCCAACTCACCGAGATGGGCCTGATGTCCGCCGGAGCCGCACAGGTGCGGATGTTCTCCGACGACGGCATCTGCGTGCATGACCCGTTGATCATGCGCCGGGCGCTCGAATACGCGACCGGGCTCGGGGTGCTGATCGCCCAGCATGCCGAGGAGCCGCGGCTCACGGTCGGCGCGGTCGCCCACGAAGGCCCCAACGCGGCCCGGCTCGGCCTGGCCGGATGGCCGCGCGCCGCCGAGGAGTCGATCGTCGCGCGCGACGCGCTGCTGGCACGCGACGCCGGCGCGCGGGTGCACATCTGCCACGCCTCCACCGCGGGCACCGTCGAGATCGTGCGATGGGCCAAGGCGCAGGGCATCTCGATCTCCGCGGAGGTGACCCCGCACCACCTGCTGCTCGATGACGAACGCCTGGCCACCTACGACGGGCGCTACCGGGTGAACCCGCCGCTGCGCGAGGCATCCGACGCCGAGGCGCTGCGACAAGCGTTGGCCGAGGGGATCATCGACTGTGTGGCCACCGATCACGCCCCGCACGCCGAACACGAGAAGTGCTGCGAGTTCTCCGTCGCCCGCCCCGGCATGCTCGGACTGCAGACCGCCCTGTCGGTGGTGGTCGAGACGATGGTGCGGCCGGGGCTGCTGAGCTGGCGGGACGTCGCGCGGGTGATGAGCGAGAAGCCCGCCGAGATCGTCGGGCTACCCGATCAGGGCAGGCCGCTGGAGATCGGCGAGCCGGCCAACCTGACCGTCGTCGATCCGGATGCGACCTGGACGGTCGAGGGTTCCGCGCTGGCCAGTAGGTCGGACAACACGCCGTTCGAGGCGCTCGAGCTGCCCGCGGCGGTGACCTTGACGATGCTGCGCGGCAAGGTGACTGCGCGCGACGGGAAGTGCCCGGCATGAACACGGGCACCCTGGTCGGGTCGCTGATCCTGGCGGCGATTCTGGTGGTTCTCATCGCCGTGCTGATTCAGGCGATGATGCGCGGATGGCGCCGTCGCGCCGAACGCCAGGCCGAGCTCGTCGGCACGTTGCCCGCCCTGCCGGACACCGTCGGGCCGGCGATCGTGCCCCCGACAAAGGGCTTGTATGTCGGCAGCACGCTGGCTCCGCACTGGAACGACCGTATTGCGGTCGGCGATCTGGGCTTCCGCGCCAAGGCCGTGCTGACCCGCTATCCCGAAGGAATCATGTTGCAGCGCAGCGGCGCAGTGCCGATCTGGATCCCCGACGCGTCGATCACCGCGATCCGCACCGAGCGAGGACACGCCGGGAAGGCGATGACGCACGAGGGCATCCTCGCGATCCGGTGGCGATTGCCGTCGGGCACCGAGATCGACACCGGGTTCCGCGCCAATGACCGTCGGGAGTACTCGAACTGGGTGGAGAAGGAGGCAGCGTGACCGGAACCGACAGGGCGCTGCTGGTGCTGGAGGACGGCCGGGTGTTCACCGGCACGACGTTCGGCGCGGTCGGGCAGACGCTCGGCGAGGCGGTGTTCTCCACCGGAATGTCCGGTTACCAGGAGACGCTCACCGACCCGAGCTATCACGGGCAGATCGTGATCGCGACCGCACCGCAGATCGGCAACACCGGCTGGAATCACGAGGATGCCGAGAGTCGCGGCGACAAGATCTGGGTGGCCGGCTATGCGGTGCGCGATCCGTCGCCCCGCGCGTCGAACTGGCGCGCCAGCGGCACGCTGGAGGAGGAACTCGAACGCCAGGGCATCGTCGGGATCGCCGGTATCGACACCCGGGCAGTGGTGCGCCACCTGCGCAGCCGGGGCTCGATGAAGGCGGGCGTGTTCTCCGGTCCGGCGCTGGCCGACCCGGACGAACTGCTGGAGCGGGTGCGCCAACAGCCGGCGATGCTCGGCGCGAACCTGGCCGGCGAGGTCAGCACCGACGCCACATATGTGGTGGAACCCGAAGGGCCGCAACGGCTCACCGTGGCCGCGATCGACCTCGGGATCAAGACGAACACGCCCCGCAATTTCGCGCTGCGCGGCATCCGCAGCCACGTGCTGCCTGCGTCGGCGACGTACGAGCAGATCGCCGACCTGAAACCCGACGGGGTGTTCCTGTCCAACGGGCCCGGCGATCCCGCGACCGCCGATCACATCGTGGCGGTTACCCAGGAAGTGCTCGGCGCGGGAATACCGCTGTTCGGCATCTGTTTCGGCAACCAGATACTCGGGCGCGCGCTCGGGCGCTCGACGTACAAGATGGTGTTCGGCCACCGGGGGATCAACGTGCCGGTGATCGATCACCAGACCGGCAGCGTCGCGATCACCGCACAGAACCACGGGTTTGCGTTGGAAGGCGAGGCGGGGGAGCGTTTCGACACGCCGTTCGGTGAGGCCGTCGTCAGCCATACCTGCGCCAACGACGGCGTGGTCGAAGGCATCAAACTCGTGAATGGGCGCGCATTTTCGGTGCAGTACCACCCCGAGGCCGCGGCCGGCCCCCACGACGCGAACTATCTCTTCGACCAGTTCGTCGACCTGATGGCAGGGGAGAAGTGAGGTTCTCCTCGGTGAGCGACCACTTTTGTACGCAAAGTCGCGGCGTGTCGTGTGCAGACACGGTCGCTCGCGGGAGAGGGGAGGGCTGATGCCGCGGCGCACTGATCTCAACCATGTCCTGGTGATCGGCTCGGGGCCCATCGTGATCGGCCAGGCCGCCGAGTTCGACTACTCCGGCACTCAAGCGTGCCGTGTGCTGCGCGCCGAGGGGCTTCAGGTCAGCCTGATCAACTCCAACCCGGCGACCATCATGACCGACCCGGAATACGCCGACCATACCTACGTCGAGCCGATCACACCCGCGTTCGTCGAACGGGTCATCGCCCAACAGGCCGAGCGCGGCAACAAGATCGACGGCGTGCTGGCGACGCTGGGCGGCCAGACCGCACTGAACACCGCGGTCGCGCTGTCGGAGAACGGTGTGCTGGAGAAGTATGACGTCGAGTTGATCGGCGCGGACTTCGAGGCCATCCAGCGCGGTGAGGATCGGCAGCGGTTCAAGGACATCGTCGCCAAGGTCGGTGGCGAATCAGCCCGCTCCCGTGTCTGTTTCACGATGGACGAGGTCCGCGAAACCGTCGAGGACCTCGGCCTGCCGGTGGTAGTGCGCCCCTCCTTCACCATGGGCGGACTGGGTTCGGGCATGGCGTACTCCGCCGAGGACGTCGATCGGATGGCCGGCGACGGGCTCGCGGCGTCGCCGAGCGCGAACGTGCTCATCGAGGAGTCGATCTTCGGCTGGAAGGAGTACGAACTCGAGTTGATGCGCGACGGCCGCGACAACGTGGTCGTGGTGTGCTCGATCGAGAACTTCGACCCGATGGGCGTGCACACCGGTGACTCCGTCACCGTCGCACCGGCGATGACGCTCACCGACCGCGAGTACCAGACGATGCGCGACCTGGGCATCGCGATCCTGCGCGAGGTCGGCGTCGACACCGGCGGCTGCAACATCCAGTTCGCCGTCAACCCGGTCGACGGGCGCCTGATCGTGATCGAGATGAATCCGCGGGTGTCACGCTCGAGCGCGTTGGCGTCCAAGGCAACCGGGTTCCCGATCGCCAAGATCGCGGCCAAGCTGGCCATCGGCTACACGCTCGACGAGATCGTCAACGACATCACCAAGGAGACGCCGGCCTGTTTCGAGCCGACGCTGGACTACGTCGTCGTCAAGGCGCCCCGCTTCGCGTTCGAGAAGTTCCCCGGGGCCGACGGCACGCTGACCACCACGATGAAGTCGGTCGGCGAGGCGATGTCGTTGGGCCGCAACTTCATCGAAGCGCTGGGCAAGGTGATGCGCTCGCTGGAGGCAGGCCGCGCCGGGTTCTGGACCAAACCCGATCCCGATGAAGACACCATCACGGTCGACGAGTTGTTGGCCAGGCTCGCAACACCGTCCGACGGCCGTCTGTACGACCTGGAACTGGCGCTGCGCAAGGGCGCCACGGTCGAAGAAGTGGCGCGGGCCTCCGGGGTCGATCCCTGGTTCGTCGAGCAGATCGCCGGACTGGTCACGCTGCGCGCCGAGATCGTCGACGCGCCGGTGATGGACGCCGGTCTGCTGCGTCGCGCCAAGTACCACGGGCTGTCGGACCGCCAGATCGCCGCGCTGCGACCCGAACTCGCCGGCGAGGTGGGCGTGCGGGCGCTGCGCCAGCGCCTCGGCATCCATCCGGTGTACAAGACCGTCGACACCTGCGCGGCCGAGTTCGAGGCCAAGACGCCGTATCACTACAGCAGCTACGAGTTGGATCCGGCCGCCGAAACCGAGGTGGCGCCGCAGACCGAGAAGCCCAAGGTGCTCATCCTCGGCTCGGGCCCGAACCGGATCGGGCAGGGCATCGAATTCGACTACAGCTGCGTGCACGCCGCGACGACGCTGAGCCAGGCGGGGTTCGAGACCGTGATGGTCAACTGCAACCCCGAGACGGTGTCCACCGACTACGACACCGCCGACCGACTGTACTTCGAGCCGCTCACCTTCGAGGACGTACTCGAGGTGTACTACGCCGAACAAGCCTCTGGCGCAGGCGGACCCGGCGTCGTCGGGGTGATCGTCCAACTCGGCGGCCAGACGCCGCTCGGGCTGGCCGAACGGCTGGAGAAGGCCGGAGTGCCGATCGTCGGCACCAGTCCCAAGGCGATCGACCTGGCGGAGGACCGCGGCGCATTCGGCGAGGTGCTGACCAACGCGGGACTCCCCGCGCCGAAGTTCGGCATGGCCACCAGCATCGACCAGGCGCGGCGCATCGCCGCCGACATCGGCTATCCCGTACTGGTGCGGCCGTCGTACGTGTTGGGGGGGCGCGGCATGGAGATCGTCTACGACGACGAGACGCTGGACGGCTACATCACCCGCGCGACCGAGCTGTCGCCCGAGCACCCGGTACTGGTCGACCGCTTCCTCGAGGACGCCATCGAGATCGACGTCGACGCGCTGTGCGACGGCACCGAAGTCTACATCGGCGGCGTGATGGAGCACATCGAGGAGGCCGGTATCCACTCTGGCGACTCGGCGTGCGCTCTCCCTCCGGTGACGTTGGGGCGCAGCGACATCGACGCGGTGCGGCGCGCCACCGAGGCGATCGCCCATGGCATCGGCGTCGTCGGCCTGCTCAACGTGCAGTACGCGCTCAAGGACGACGTGCTCTACGTGCTGGAGGCCAATCCGCGCGCCAGTCGCACCGTGCCATTCGTCTCGAAAGCCACCGCGGTGCCCCTGGCCAAGGCGTGCGCTCGAATCATGCTGGGGGCGACCATCGCCCAGCTGCGTGAAGAGGGCGTACTGGCCCCCACCGGCGACGGTGCGACGACCGCCCGCAACGCGCCGGTGGCCGTCAAGGAGGCGGTGTTGCCGTTCAACCGGTTCCGCAAACACGATGGCTCGCAGATCGACTCGCTGCTGGGACCGGAGATGAAGTCGACGGGCGAGGTGATGGGCATCGACCACGACTTCGGTAGCGCGTTCGCCAAGAGCCAGACCGCCGCCTACGGATCGCTGCCCGCACAGGGCACGGTTTTCGTGTCGGTGGCCAACCGCGACAAGCGTTCGCTGGTCTTCCCCGTCAAGCGGCTCGCCGACCTCGGCTTCCGTGTGCTGGCCACCGAGGGCACCGCAGAGATGCTGCGGCGCAACGGAATTCCGTGTGAAGAGGTGCGCAAGCACTTCCAGGAACCGAGCGAGGGCAGACCCGCGGCCTCGGCCGTCGACCTCATCAAGAGCGGGGAGGTCGATATGGTGATCAACACCCCGTACGGCAACTCCGGTCCCCGCGTCGACGGATACGAGATCCGATCCGCGGCGGTGGCCCACAGCATTCCGTGCGTGACGACCGTGCAGGGCGCGTCCGCGGCGGTGCAGGGCATCGAGGCAGGGATCCGCGGCGACATCGGCGTGATGTCGCTGCAGGAACTGCACAGCGTCCTGGGCCAGTGACCGGTTTCGGGCCGCGGTTGGCCGACGCGGTGGCCCGCCGCGGGCCGCTGTGCCTGGGAATCGATCCCCATCCGGAGTTGATGCGCGCGTGGGAATTGTCCGCGGACGCCGACGGTTTGCGCCGGTTCTGTGACGCGTGCGTGGCGGCTTTCGCCGGCTTTGCGATCGTCAAACCGCAGGTCGCGTTCTTCGAGGCGCACGGTGCCGCCGGCTTCGCGGTGCTCGAACACACCATCGCCGCGCTGCGCGACGCTGGAGTGCTGGTGCTCGCCGACGCCAAACGAGGGGACATCGGGTCCACGATGGCCGCCTACGCCGCCGCATGGGCCGGCGATTCGCCGTTGGCGGCCGACGCCGTGACCGCATCGCCGTATCTGGGCTTCGGGAGCCTGCAGCCGATGATCGACACCGCTGTGGCCAACGGCCGCGGGCTGTTCGTGCTCGCGGCCACCTCGAACCCCGAAGGCGCGGCCGTACAACGCGCCGACGCCGGCGGCCGGACCGTCGCGCAGTCGATCGTGGACGCCGCCGCGGAGGTCAACCGGGCGGTGTCCCAAGACCCCGGCCCGATCGGCGTGGTCGTCGGGGCCACCCTGGCCGACCCGCCCGACGTCAGCGCGCTCGGCGGACCTGTCCTCGTCCCCGGGGTCGGAGCGCAGGGCGGACGTCCGGAGGCGCTCGGCGGCCTCGGCGGGGCCAAGCCCGGCCAGTTGCTTCCTGCCGTCTCCCGAGAGGTGCTCCGTGCCGGTCCGGGCGTCGTCGCGCTGCGGTCCGCCGCGGAGGCGATGCGCGACGCGGTCGCCTACCTCGCCTGAGCCTTACCGGGCGCGACCACCACATATGCAACTTCAGTAACATCTGCAACACCGGCCACAGAGCACCGTTGATTCGCCTCTTCGCGACACGCCCAAACCGCATGACCAGCGAGAATTTTCTTTTTTGGCCCTCCGACGGTCCGCCGTTGTGGCGCAGGTCACGTGCCGAGTGGGCGAAATCGCCGGTTCTGGGACGCGAATTGCCTTGAATTGCAGGAGATTCCGGCGGCCGGAAGCGGGATATCGGCGCTCCCGGCGTCGTAACGCGCGTCCCGTGTGGTGCGCGCGACCGCCCTACACGCTGGGCTTTTGACGCCGTAACCAGGGGGTGGCGTTCGCTTTCGTCAGCCCGCGTGGGTACGGTCGTCGTCGCTGGCTGTTCTGGATTTTCCCTATCAGCCGAGGCATTAACAATCGATGGCGATGAGACGGAGGAACCCGTGGCCCTTCCCCAGTTGACCGACGAACAGCGCGCGGCCGCGTTGGAGAAGGCTGCCGCCGCACGTCGAGCCCGAGCCGAGTTGAAGGATCGGCTCAAGCGCGGCGGCACCAACCTCAAGCAGGTGCTCAAGGACGCCGAGACCGATGAGGTCTTGGGCAAGATGAAGGTTTCCGCGCTGCTGGAGGCGTTGCCGAAGGTGGGCAAGGTCAAGGCGCAGGAAATCATGACCGAACTCGAGATCGCGCCGACCCGCCGGTTGCGCGGCCTCGGCGATCGTCAGCGCAAGGCGCTGCTGGAAAAGTTCGACCAGTCCTAGGCGCAGAAGTTGAGCGCCGGCCGAGGGGCCGGCCGGGTAGTTGTGCTGTCCGGCCCCTCAGCCGTCGGGAAGTCGACCGTCGTCCGCTGTCTGCGCGAACGCATTCCCGACCTGCACTTCAGCGTGTCCGTGACCACCAGGGCCCCACGCCCCGGTGAGGTCGACGGCGTCGACTACACCTTTGTCACAGCTGACCGATTTCGTGAGCTGATCGCCGAGGGCGCCCTGCTCGAATGGGCGCAGATCCACGGCGGACTGCACCTCTCTGGCACTCCCGCCCAGCCCATCCGGGAGGCCATTGCCGCCGGGCGGCCCGTTCTGATCGAGGTGGACCTCGCCGGGGCGCGGGCGGTCAAGAAGGCCATGCCCGAAGTGCTCACCGTGTTCCTCGCCCCGCCCAGCTGGGAAGAACTCGAGAGTCGGCTGACCGGGCGCGGCACCGAGTCCCCAGAGGCGATGGAACGCCGCCTGGCGACCGCGCGGGCCGAGCTGGCCGCCCAGAACGACTTCGACACGGTCGTCGTGAACAGCCAATTGGAGTCTGCCTGCGCCGAATTGGTATCCTTGCTGGTGAACCGGACTTAGTTAAGGCGCACGACACGCGCGGACCGGCCCAAAGCATCTGAACTTCAGGAGATTTTCTACGTGAGCACCCCGCACGCCGACGCGCAGCTGGCCGCAGTGGACGACATCGACACGTCCGGCGCCGGCGCCTACGACACGCCGCTGGGCATCACCAATCCGCCCATCGACGAGTTGCTGGACCGCGCGTCGAGCAAGTATGCGCTGGTGATCTATGCCGCCAAGCGCGCACGCCAGATCAACGACTACTACAACCAGCTCGGCGACGGCATCCTCGAATACGTCGGCCCGCTGGTCGAGCCCGGGCTGCAGGAGAAGCCGCTGTCGATCGCGCTGCGCGAGATCCACGCGGACCTGCTCGAGCACACCGAAGGCGAGTAGCAGCACAGCGAGTCGTAGGGGAGCCGCCGCATGGAGCCCAAGCGGATCATCGTCGGCGTCGCCGGTGGTATCGCCGCCTACAAGGCAGCGACCGTGGTCAGGCAGCTCACCGAAGCCGGCCACAGTGTCCGCGTCGTCCCCACCGAGTCAGCCCTGCGGTTCATCGGCGCCGCCACCTTCGAAGCCCTCTCCGGTAACCCGGTCCACACCGGCGTCTGGGATGACGTCCATGAGGTGCCGCACGTCCGCTTCGGCCAGGAAGCCGACCTCGTCGTCGTCGCACCCGCCACTGCCGATCTGCTGGCACGCGCTGTGGCGGGACGGGCGGACGACCTGCTGACCGCCACGCTGCTGACCGCCCGATGTCCGGTGCTGTTCGCGCCGGCGATGCACACCGAGATGTGGTTTCACCCCGCGACCGTCGAGAACGTCGCCACGCTGCGGCGCCGCGGCGCCATCGTGCTCGAACCGGCGTCCGGCCGGCTGACCGGTTCCGACAGCGGCGCCGGCCGGCTGCCCGAAGCCGAGGAGATCACCACGCTGGCCCAACTCCTGCTGACCCGGCCGGATGCGCTGCCGTACGACCTGGCCGGCGTCAAGGTGCTGGTTTCGGCGGGCGGCACGCGTGAGCCGATCGATCCGGTGCGGTTCATCGGCAACCGCAGTTCGGGCAAGCAGGGATACGCCATGGCGCGCGTGATGGCCCAACGGGGCGCCGAGGTCACGCTGATCGCGGGCAACACCGCCGGCTTGATCGACCCGGCAGGCGTCGACGTCGTCCACATCGGGTCGGCGGCCCAGTTGAAGGACGCGGTGTCCAAACACGCACCGGACGCCCACGTGCTGGTGATGGCGGCCGCGGTCGCCGATTTCCGGCCGACGCAGATGCAGACCAGCAAGATCAAGAAATCGGCCGACTCGAACGCGGCGGCCCCGGTCATCGAGTTGACCCGCACCGAGGACGTGCTGGCGGGCGCCGTGCGGGCGCGCGCCGAGGGCCAGCTACCCAACATGCGCGCGATCGTGGGATTCGCTGCGGAGACCGGTGATGCGAACGGTGACGTGCTTCACCACGCCCGCGCGAAGTTGCGGCGCAAGGGGTGCGATTTGCTCGTCGTCAATGCCGTGGGCGAGAATCGAGCGTTCGAAGTGGACAACAACGACGGCTGGCTGCTGGCGGCCGACGGCACGGAGTCCGCGCTGGAACATGGTTCGAAAACTCTGATGTCCAGCCGTATCGTGGACGCGATCGTGGCGTTCCTGCAGGGCGGCGGGTAGCTGGAATCACGCATCTGGCTGCGTGTAAGGCTTGCACGCAACCGGCGCACACGCTTATGTGCAACAGGGCACAGATATAATTCGATGAACTAAGTTTTGGAGGATCACACCGTGAGTGAAGCTCGGCTGTTCACCAGTGAGTCGGTAACCGAGGGGCACCCCGACAAGATCTGCGACGCCATCAGCGATTCGGTGCTCGACGCGTTGCTCGCGGGCGATCCCAAGTCGCGCGTTGCGGTGGAGACGCTGGTCACCACCGGGCAGGTGCACGTCGTCGGCGAGGTGACGACGGCAGCCAAGGAGGCGTTCGCCGATATCACAAACACCGTGCGGGCGCGCATCCTCTCGATCGGCTACGACTCGTCGGAGAAGGGTTTTGACGGCGAGACCTGCGGCGTCAACATCGGCATCGGTAAGCAGTCACCCGACATCGCGATGGGCGTCGACACCGCCCACGAGACCCGGGTCGAAGGTGCGGGCGACCCGCTGGACCTGCAGGGCGCCGGCGACCAGGGCCTGATGTTCGGCTATGCCATCAAGGACACCCCGGAGCTGATGCCGCTGCCGATCGCAATCGCACACCGGCTGTCGCGCCGGCTGACCGAGGTGCGCAAGAACGGCGTGCTCGGCTACCTGCGGCCCGACGGTAAGACCCAGGTCACCGTGCAGTACGACGGCACCACCCCGGTGCGCCTGGACACCGTGGTGCTCTCGACGCAGCACGCCGCGGGTATCGACCTGGAGGCGACGCTGACGCCGGACATCCGCGAGAAGGTCGTCAACACGGTGCTGGCCGACCTGAACCACGACACGATGGACACCTCCGACTTCCGGCTGCTGGTCAACCCGACCGGCAAATTCGTGCTCGGCGGCCCGATGGGCGACGCCGGCCTGACGGGTCGAAAGATCATCGTCGACACCTACGGCGGCTGGGCCCGCCACGGCGGTGGCGCGTTCTCGGGCAAGGATCCGTCCAAGGTGGACCGGTCCGCGGCGTACGCGATGCGCTGGGTGGCCAAGAACGTGGTCGCAGCCGGACTGGCCGAACGCGTCGAGGTGCAGGTCGCTTATGCGATCGGCAAGGCGGCCCCGGTCGGGCTGTTCGTCGAGACCTTCGGCAGCGAGACCGTCGACCCGGCCCGCATCGAGAAGGCCATCACGTCGGTGTTCGACCTGCGGCCCGGCGCGATCGTTCGCGACCTGGACCTGCTGCGCCCGATCTACGCGCAGACCGCCGCCTACGGCCACTTCGGCCGCACCGACGTCGACCTGCCGTGGGAACAGCTCAACAAGGTCGAGGAGCTGAAGGCCGCCGTCTGAGTTCCTCTGGCGTTTTGTGGAGCCGCAGCGGCGGTGAGCGCCGCTAACACTCCACAAATCGCTCAGGAAGTGAACGCGTAGTCCGAAAGCGGGAAGCGGCGGCTGCGCCAGTAGGTCTCGGGTGTGCTGGCCGGCCGCAGCGGAACGTCGCCGTTCTTGTCGAAGTAGTAGCTGCGAGCGAGTTGGCAGCTGTCCTGCCAGAAGATCTGGCGGTGCCGCTTGCGCATCATCTCGGCGAAATAGCGGTCGTTGGCCTCCTGCTTCACCTCGACGCGCTTCGCGTGCTTGCGCCGGGCCTGCTTCAGGCAGCGCACGATGTGGTGCGTCTGTGTCTCGATGAGCGTGAAGTAGGAATTCCCGACGTAGCCGTACGGGCCGAACACCGAGAAAAAGTTCGGAAACCCCGGCACGCTGACGCCCTCGTAGGCCTGCAGCCGCTGCTCGTTCCAGAGCTGGCTCCACGTCAGCCCGCCCGACCCGGTCAGTGGATAGGTCGGCATCTCGTCGACGTCCATCACCTTGAACCCGGTCGCCAGGATCAGCACGTCCACGTCGCGCGTCACCCCGTCGACAGTCGCGACCCCGGATCCGGTGATCTTGTCGATCGGTTCGGTGACCAACTCGACATTGTCGCGGTTGTACGTCGACAGATACGTGTTGTGGAAGCCGGGTCGCTTGCAGCCGACGGCGTAGCGCGGCGTGAGCTTGTCGCGCACCTGCGGGTCCTGTACCTGCTTGCGCAGATACGCCTCACCGACCTTGGACATGTTCTTGGCCATCGGGTTGAGGGTGAAGTACTGCGCGGGCAGCGTGAACGTCAGCTCGACGTATGCCTGGCTGAGCAGCCGCTGCACCGTGTGCCCGCCCGGGAGCCGCATCAACCGCCGCATCATCGGCGAGAGCGGCACGTCGGGCTTGGGGAAGCACCAGATCGGAGTGCGCTGAAAAACAGTGAGCTGCTTGACGATTGGCGCGATCTCCGGAATGACCTGCACTGCTGAGGCGCCCGTCCCGATGATCGCGACCCGCTTGCCGGTCAGGTCTTGTCCGTGGTCCCAGCGCGCGGTGTGCATGGTGACGCCGGCGAACGAATCGACGCCGTCGATATCGGGCAGGTTCGGAGTGATCAGCACCCCGCTGGCGTTCACCAGGAACCGGGACGTGACCTGTTCGCCGGTATCGAGTTCGACGCGCCACGAGTTGTCCTCGTCGTCGAACGTCGCGCCGGTCACCTTGGTGTTGAACCGGATCTTCGGCCGCAGACCGTACTTGTCGACGCAGTGCTCGGCGTAGGCCTTCAGTTCCTTGCCGGGCGCGTAACTCCGCGTCCAGTTCGGGCTCTTCTCGAAGGAGAACTGATAGGAGAACGACGGAATATCAACGGCGATACCGGGATAGGTGTTCCAGTACCACGTGCCGCCCGGTCCCTCCCCGGCCTCGACGACCAGGTAGTCACCCATCCCCGCCTTGTCGAGCTTGATCGCAGTACCGATGCCGGAAAATCCGGCGCCGACGATGACGGTGTCGTGATCTGGCGCTGTCATAGGGCCTCCCGTCGATGCGAAGACGTTGCGCCCACGGTACCGGCCCAGCGCTGCGTCATGAAGACATCAGGCCACACTCGACCGCATCACCCGTGCAGTGCGCGACGCAACGCCGACAATCCCCGCTCGGTGGCCTCGGTCGCGGCGGGCACCACACCCGCATAACCGAGATAGCCATGGATCAGCGTTTCGGCGTTGTGCAGTTCGACGGGGACGCCCGCGGCGGCCAGCAACTCGGCGTAGCGGGCACCGTCGTCGCGCAGCGGATCGTGACCCGCGACGGCGATGTAGGCGGGCGGCAGACCGGTGAGGTCCTTTGCGCGGGCGGGCGCCAGCGTCGCGGGCATGTCCGACAGATCCATGTCCGCCACGTACCACCGTGAAAAGCCGGTCACCGCAGCAAAGTTGAGGATCGGCGCGTCGGCGTTCTCCTTGAACGACGGCAGCGACACGTCCCACGTCGTCGCCGGATACCACAGCAGCTGGAAGCGGATCGGCGGTCCGCCCGCGTCGCGCGCCAGCTGAGAAACCACCGCGGCGAGATTGCCGCCCGCCGAATCACCGGCCACTGCGAATCGATCCGCGTCGACCTGCAACTCGTCGGCGTGTGTGCCGACCCACTGCGTCACCGCCCACACGTCGTCGACGGCGGCGGGGTAGGGGTGCTCGGGCGCGAGCCGGTAGTCGACGGAGACCACCACGGCGTCGGCGGAGGCCGCATGCCGACGTGCGGTGCTGTCGTAGCTGTCGAGGTCGCCGACCGACCAGCCGCCGCCGTGGACGAACAGCACGACGGGCGGCGAGGTGTCGCTTCCGGTCGCCGGGCGGTACACCCGCACCGGGATGGGACCGCCGGGCCCGTCGACCTCGAGGTTCTCCGCCCGAATCTCGGGATTCGTCTCGACGCGGGGCAGCGCGTTGAACCGCTGCCGCGCCGCCTGCGCCCCACCGTCGGTTGTCAATTGGAACGGGACCTTCTCTAGTACCTTCAGCAGGATGGCGTCTATGGGCTCCGGGCTGGCCGGCCCTACTTCTGAGACTGACATGGGGACACCGTACGTTCACCGGCGGACCAGGCTTCTGTGGGTGGCGGCGGCGGTAGTCGGCGCCTGCTACACCGTATTTCTGAGCGTGACCGCGCAGCGGCTCCCCGAGGGCGCAGCACTCACCGGCCAGTTCGCGCTGCAGCCCGCGGTCAAGGCGGCCGCGGCGGTGCTTCTCGCGGCGGCCGCGCTGACCCACCCGGTCCGCCGCGAACGACGCTGGCTGGTGGCCGCCCTGCTGTTCTCGGCGGCGGGCGACTTCCTGTTGGCACTGCCGTGGTGGGAGCCGTCATTCGTGCTGGGGCTGGGCGCCTTTCTCGTCGCGCACCTGTGCTTCTTGGCGGCGCTGTGGCCGCTGGCCGCCCGGTCGACGCCGCGGCTGGCCGCTGCGGCGATCATCGTCGCCGCCTGTCTGGCCTTGCTGGTGTGGTTCTGGCCGCGGCTGATCGAGGAGGGGATGGCGCTACCGGTCACGTTGTACATCGCGGTGCTCGGCGCGATGGTGTGCGCCGCACTGCTGGCGCGCCTGCCGACGCCGTGGACCGCCATCGGCGCGGTGTGCTTCGCGGTGTCCGACGCGATGATCGGCATCGGCAAGTTCGTCCTGGCGCCAACGGACGCAGAGGCGCTGGCGATTCCGATCTGGTCGGTGTATGCGGCGTCACTGCTGCTGATCACGGCGGGGTTCTTCTTCGGCCGGACAGTGGTGTCCGCGCGGTCTGCTACCACTTCGTAGGTGAAAAGCCCACGGCAGCAGGCTGAGCACGAGCCGATCGCGCGCGTGCTGCCCATGCTGACCGTGCCTCATCTCGACCGCGAATTCGACTATCTGGTGTCGGCCGAGCAGTCCGACGACGCGCAGCCCGGCGTCCGGGTGCGGGTGCGGTTCCACGGCCGGCTGGTCGACGCTTTCATCCTCGAAAGACGTTCCGACACAGACCATGTCGGCAAGCTCGGCTGGTTGGACCGGGTGGTGTCGCCGGAGCCGGTGCTGACACCGGAGATCCGCAGGCTGGCCGACGCCGTCGCGGCGCGCTATGCGGGCACCCGCGCGGACGTGCTGCGGCTGGCGATCCCACCGCGCCACGCCCGGGTCGAGAAGCAGGACCCGCCGGAGTCGGTGACGTTCACCGCCGGCTCGGTCAACACCGCCGCGTGGTCCGCCTATGGCCGCGGTGCACAGTTCCTCGCGGCGCTGGCCGACGGTCGCGCGGCGCGCGCGGTCTGGCAGGCGCTGCCCGGGGACGCGTGGCCGGACCGACTGGCCGAAGCGGCGGCGGTCGCGGTGAACTCCGGTCGCGGTGTGTTGGTGATCGTCCCGGATCAGCGTGACATCGACGCGCTGCACGCCGCAGCCGTGCGCCTCGTCGACGACACGCGCGTGGTGGCGCTGTCGGCCGGACTTGGCCCCGCGCAACGTTACCGACGGTGGTTGTCGGTATTGCGCGGCGCTGCCCGGCTCGTCATCGGCACCCGCAGCGCGGTTTTCGCGCCCGTCACCGACCTCGGCCTGGTGATGGTGTGGGACGACGGCGACGACACGCTCGCCGAGCCGCGGGCGCCGTACCCGCATGCGCGGGAGGGCGCGATGCTGCGCGCCCACCAACTCCGGTGCGCCGCACTGATCGGCGGCTACGCCAGGACCGCCGAGGCGCAGGCGCTCGTGCGCAGCGGCTGGGCGCATGATCTGGTCGCGCTTCGACCGGTGGTGCGCGCGGCCTCCCCGCGCGTGATCGCCCTCGACGACAGTGGTTTCGAGCAGGAACGCGATCCGGCCGCCCGGACCGCCCGGCTACCGTCGATGGCACTGCAGGCGGCGCGCAAGGCGTTGCAGGCCGGCGCGCCGGTGCTGGTTCAGGTACCACGCCGCGGATATGTGCCGGCGTTGGCGTGTGCGCGGTGTCGGACCATCGCCCGGTGCAGGCACTGCACCGGCCCGCTGTCGCTGCCCGACCGGGATGCCGCAGGCGCGGTGTGCCGATGGTGTGGTCGAACCCATACCGCTTTGCGCTGCGTCCGATGCGGCTCGGACGCGGTGCGCGCGGTCGTCGTCGGGGCCCGTCGCACCGCCGAGGAGCTCGGCCGGGCCTTCCCCGGGACGACGGTCATCACCTCCGGCGGTGACGCGATGGTGGCCGAAGTGCCGCCACATCCGGCGGTCGTGGTCGCTACACCCGGTGCGGAGCCCGCCGTTTCGGGCGGCTACGGCGCCGCGCTGCTGCTGGACAGCTGGGCGCTTCTCGGCCGCCAGGACTTGCGTGCCGCGGAGGATGCCCTGCGCCGTTGGATGGCCGCAGGCGCTCGGGTCCGCAATCGGGCGGACGGTGGGGTGGTCGCGGTGGTCGCCGAGTCCGCGATACCCACCGTGCAGGCGCTGATCCGCTGGGATCCGGTCGGCCACGCGGACATTGAGCTGAACTCCCGTACCGACGTCGGCCTGCCCCCGGCCGTGCACATGGCCGCGATCGACGGCCTGCCCGAGGCGGTGCACGCGCTGCTCGACACCGCACCACTGCCCGACGGCGCCGAGCGGTTGGGGCCGGTCGATCTCCCGGCCGGTGCGCGCCGGCCGCCCGGAATCCCTGCCGACGGCACGGTGATCCGGATGCTCGTCCGGGTGCCCCGCGACACCGGACTGGCGCTGTCCTCTGCCCTGCGACGGGCGGCTGCGGTGCTCAGCGCACGTCACGATCAGCAGCCGGTTCGCATCCAGATCGACCCGCTGCACATAGGGTGAGTCGGACACCCGGCAACGGGCAGGACAGGAGGTCCGCATGCGCCGCTTGTTCGCGTGGTCGATCACGGTGCTGCTGCTCGCCTTCGGGCTGCTGTGGCCGGTCATCTTCACCGGCGGCGGCTCGGACGCGGCCCCCGTCGACGACCCGGTCGTCATCACCGACTACAACATGGACATCGTCGTCGACGGCAACGGACGTCTCGACGCGGTGGAAACCATCACGGCGGACTTCCCCGGCGGCAGGCACGGGATCTTCCGGTACTGGGATGTGACCAATCCCAACAGCCCTCACGTCCGGCAGACGCCGAAAATCAAATCGATCCTGCTCGACGGCGAGTCGGTGTCGTATCAGATGCTGTGGGAGGACGGGGAGCGGTTCCGGGTCGCCAAAATCGGCGATCCCGACGAATACCTCAGATACGGCGAGCACGTGTTCGAGATCCGTTACTCCATCGAAGGCGTTCTCGATCCCGGAAACGTCGGCGCCGACCGAAGATTCGCCTCATCGACCGGCGAACCCGCGGCCTCGGACTCGGTGTTCTTCTGGAATGTGATCGCACCGGCCTGGAACAACCGCATCCAGCGGGCGGATGTCTCGATCCGGCTGCCCGGCAACGTCGCCCAAGTCCAGTGCTCGGTCGGCTACGGCACCGGCGCGCCGTGCCGGGACCTGACAGTCACGGGAAACCAAGTCGAGCTCTCCGCGCAGTACCTCGCGCCGCGCACACCCGTGACGGTGCGCGCGGGTGTCGACGTCCCCACCCCGTCGCGCGCCGAACTGCCGTGGACCAACAAATGGGACCGGGTGCTCGGCTCGTCGCTGACCGGAGTGCTGTGGGTCGCGGCCCTGACCGTGGCAGCCGGCGCGGCCGCGCTGCTGTGGTATCGCACCACGGTGGAACCGTCGCCGGGCTTTCCGCTGCAGTACGCGCCGCCGCCCGGTCTCGGCCCGGTCCAGACCGAGTACATCCGCACCGAAGCGGTTCCCAAGAACGGCCTCACCGCCACGCTGTTCTACCTCGCCGAGCGCGGGCTGATCGAGCTGCGTCAGATGAGCGACCAGCATTGGCGTGTCCGGGGGATCGCCGAGCGCAGCGCGTGGCTCGACGTCGACCCGGTCGGCGTGGCCGTCGGGTCGGCGTTGAAAGTGATGGGCCCGGGCACCGAGTTCGAAGCCAAGAAGACCGTCAAATCGGGGCAGAAACTCACCAAGGCCAAGACCGACATGGCCAAAGCCGTCGAGAAGTGGGCCTTCGATAACAAGCTGCTCGCCAAGCGCAAGAAGGAGCTGTGGGTGCGGACCGCGAACGCGATCGCGTTCCTGTTCATGCTGTTCGGCGTCTTCCGATGGGTCTTCCCGACCACGATGTGGGCGCTGCCGTTCGCGGCCTTCTTCCTGCTGTCGGTCCGATCGTGGTCCGCGGGCGTGGGGACCCGCCGAACGGAGACGGGCCGCGAACTATGGTCGCGCGCAGGCGGTTTCCACCGGTTGCTGACCACGGATTCGGCTGAGGCGCGGTTCGATTTCGGGGCGCGCAAGGATCTCTACTCGGCCTATGTCCCGTTCGCGGTCGCCGCGGGCGCCGCGGCCCTGTGGGCCAAGAAGTACGAGGCGGCCACGGGCGCACCTGCACCGCAACCTGATTGGTACAACTCGTCGTCGACCAGCGGCGTGGGCTTCGTCGGTGGCTCCCGAGGGGCGAGCTTCGACAGCTTCGAGTCGGCGTTGTCGTCGTCGATCGGCGCCTACACCGCGTCACAGTCGTCCAGCAGCGGCAGCGGCGGCGGATCATGGTGACGTTGCTGTTGGTGTGTGCGCTGGTGTTGGCGGTACTGGCGTTCGTCGTGTTCGTAGTCGGCTACAACAAGCTGCGTGCCGCCGATGTGCGAGTTGCCGAGGCGCTCAGCGGTATCGACGTCGAACTCACGCGCCGCGCATCGCTGATCCCAAGCCTCGTGCACACCGTGCAGACCTTCGCCGCACACGAGAAGGGCATCCTCGACCACGTCACCAACGCCCGGGCGGCGTTGACCTCCGCGACGGCGGGTAAGTCGGTGGCCCAGCGCAGCGCCGCCGAGAAGGACCTCGACGCCGCGCTGGCCCCGCTGCTGGCTCTCGGACAGGACTATCCGCAACTGAACTCGTCGAACAACTTCCTCAACTTGCAGGAGAACCTCACCGACAGCGAGAACAAGCTCGCGTTCGCGCGCCAGTACTACAACGATTCCGTCGCCACGCTGAACCGCTTGATCACCACGATCCCGTGGATGTTCGTCGCACCGCTGACCGGTGTCGCGGAGCGGGAGTACTACCAGACGCCGCGCTGAACACGCATCGGTATCCGCGCCGAATGCCCTCTCTACACTGGCGCGGTGCGCATCGTCTTCGCCGGGACGCCCGAGCCCGCCGTGCCGTCGCTGCGTCGGCTCGTCGAATCGCCACGTCATGACGTCGTCGCGGTGCTGACCCGCCCAGACGCCGCCTCGGGCCGGCGCGGAAAACCGTCGCCGTCGCCGGTGGCCCGGTTCGCACTCGAGCACGACATCCCCGTGCTGCGGCCGCTCAAGCCCAACTCCGATGAGTTCGTCGCCGAACTGGCCGCGCTCGCCCCGGAGTGCTGCGCCGTCGTGGCCTACGGGGCCCTGCTGAAAGACACGTTGCTCACAGTGCCCGCCCACGGCTGGGTCAACCTGCACTTCTCGCTGTTGCCCGCCTGGCGCGGGGCAGCGCCGGTGCAGGCCGCGATCGCCGCCGGCGACACCGTGACCGGCGCGACGACGTTCCAGATCGAGCCGGCCCTCGACTCCGGGCCGGTCTACGGCGTGGTCACCGAAACCATCCGCCCCACCGACACCGCGGGTGAACTGCTTGAGCGGCTGTCGATTTCGGGTGCGGCGTTGCTGGAGACGACGCTCGACGGGATCGCCGACGGATCGCTCGCCGCGGTGCCACAGCCCTCGGACGGCGTGACGATCGCGCCGAAGATCACCGTCGACGAAGCCCGGGTGCGATGGGATCTGCCCGCACACGTCGTCGAGCGACGCATCCGCGCCGTCACACCGAACCCCGGTGCCTGGACGATGTTCGGCGACCTACGGTTCAAACTCGGTCCCGTCAGCGTCGACGACCAGTCAGTAAGCCTGCCGCCCGGCATAATTCGGGCCGATCGCACCGGCGTGCGCATCGGCACCGCGTCCGCCCCCGTGCTGCTCGGCACGGTTCAGCCACCCGGTAAGAAGCCGATGAACGCGGCCGACTGGGCCCGCGGCGCCCGCCTCGACGAAACGGCGCGAGCCGAATGACCCCGCCCCGCAAGCGGCCACGTCAGCGGCGCCAACCGCTCGACCCGGCGCGCCGCGCTGCATTCGACGTCCTGCGGGCGGTTTCGGAGAAGGACGCCTACGCCAACCTCGCACTGCCGGCCATCCTGCAGGATCGCGGGATCGGCGGCCGCGACGCCGCTTTCGCCACCGAACTCGCCTACGGGGCCTGCCGGACGAAAGGCCTGCTGGACGCCGTCATCGGCCGCGCCGCCGACCGTCCGCCGGACAGAATCGATCCTGTCCTGCTCGACCTGCTTCGACTCGGCACCTATCAGTTGCTGCGCACCCGGGTCGAGCAGCACGCCGCGGTGTCGACCACCGTGGAGCAAGCCGGAATCGAGTTCGATTCGGCGCGAGCCGGTTTCGTCAACGGCGTGCTGCGCACGATCGCGTCGCGGGACGAGCAGTCCTGGGTCGAGGAGCTGGCGCCCGACGCGACCACCGATCCGATCGGACATGCGGCGTTCGTCCACGCGCATCCACGCTGGATCGCCCAGGCCTTCACCGATGCGCTCGGCGCCGACGCCGGCGACCTCGACGCGCTGCTCGCCAGCGACAACGCCCGACCGGCGGTTCACCTCGCGGCCCGGCCCGGCGCGTTGACCGCCGCGGATCTGGCCGCCCAGGTGGGCGGCACGGTCGGCCGCTATTCGCCGTACGCCGTGTATCTGACCGGTGGCGACCCGGGCCGGCTTCAGGCCGTGCGTGACGGCACGGCGCTGGTGCAAGACGAGGGCAGCCAGCTCGTGGCCCGCGCGCTCACGCTGGCCGAACTCGACGGCGACGACGGCGGCCGCTGGCTCGACCTGTGCTCGGGCCCTGGCGGTAAGACCGCCTTGCTCGCCGCGCTGGCCGGCGACGGACGCGTCACCGCGGTCGAGCCCGCGCCCGCACGGGCCGACCTCGTCGAGCAGAACACCCGCGGCCTCCCGGTCGAGGTGCTGCGCGTCGACGGCCGTGACCCCGGTGTCGAACCCGGCTTCGACCGGGTGCTGGTGGACGCGCCCTGCACGGGACTGGGCGCGCTGCGGCGCAGACCGGAGGCCCGATGGCGGCGTCAGCCCGGCGACGTGCCGCCGCTGGCCAAACTGCAGCGCGAACTGCTGGCCTCGGCGATTCGCCTGACGCGCCCGGGTGGCGTGGTGCTGTATGCGACCTGTTCACCGCATCTGCCCGAGACCGTCGGTGTGGTCGCCGACGCGCTGCGCCGACACCCGGTGACCGCCCTGGACGCCCGGCCCTTGTTCTTCCCGGCGGGCGACGCCGCCGACAACCTCGGCGCCGGGCCGTATGTGCAGTTGTGGCCGCACCGGCACGGCACCGACGCCATGTTCGCGGCCGCGCTCAAAGTAGGGTAGGCGCATGCGAGGACCGCTTATTGCGCCGTCGATTCTGGCCG
Source organism: Mycobacterium sp. IS-1556 (assembly GCF_001499985.1). Lineage (NCBI taxonomy): Bacteria > Bacillati > Actinomycetota > Actinomycetes > Mycobacteriales > Mycobacteriaceae > Mycobacterium > Mycobacterium sp. IS-1556. Next base: position 156,420 of record NZ_LQIM01000012.1, on the reverse strand, counting down.
CCGACTTCGCCCGGCTCGCCGACGAGGCCGCGGCGGTGCCGGGTGCCGACTGGCTGCACGTCGACGTGATGGACAACCACTTCGTGCCGAACCTGACCATCGGTCAGCCGGTCGTCGAGGCGCTGCTGAAGGTGACCGACATTCCGATGGACTGCCATCTGATGATCGACAACCCCGATCGGTGGGCACCGCCGTACGCCGAAGCGGGCGCGTACAACGTGACCTTCCACGCCGAGGCCACCGACAACCCCGTCGGCGTCGCCCGCGACATCCGGGCGGCGGGCGCCAAGGCGGGACTCTCGGTCAAGCCCGGAACTCCGCTGGAGCCGTATCTGGAGATCTTGCCGGAGTTCGACACCCTGCTGATCATGTCGGTGGAGCCGGGCTTCGGCGGCCAGAAGTTCATCCCCGAGGTGCTGGTCAAGGTCGGCACGGCCCGGCGTCTCGTGGACGCAGGCGAGCTGACGATCGTCGTCGAGATCGACGGCGGCATCAACGCGGACACCATCGAGCAGGCCGCCGAGGCGGGAGTGGACTGCTTCGTCGCGGGGTCGGCCGTCTACAGCGCAGAGGACCCCGCGGCGGCGGTGGAATCGTTGCGCCGTCAAGCCGCCGCCGCGTCCAACCACCTGCGCCTATGAACCTCGAGGCCGCGATGCGGCTGGCGATCCAACAGGCCGACAAGGCCAAGGGCGCCACCTACCCCAATCCGCCTGTGGGAGCGGTCATTCTGGATCGCGACAACGAGGTGGCAGGGGTCGGCGCGACCGAACCGCCCGGCGGTCCGCACGCCGAGGTGCTCGCGCTGCGCCGGGCGGGTGAGCGCGCCGTCGGCGGCACCGCCGTCGTGACACTCGAGCCGTGCAATCACCACGGCCGGACCCCGCCGTGTGTCGACGCCCTTGTCGCAGCGGGTATTTCGACAGTTGTCTACGCGGTGGCCGATCCGAATCCGGTCGCCGCCGGGGGAGCGGCACGACTTGCCGACACGGGGCTGACAGTGGCCGCGGGTGTGCTCGCCGACGCCGTGGCGGGTGGTCCGTTACGCGAGTGGTTGCACAAGCAACGCACCGCTGCACCGCATGTGACGTGGAAGTTCGCGACAAGCGTCGACGGTCGCAGCGCGGCGGCGGACGGCAGCAGCCAGTGGATCACGAGCGAAGCCGCGCGCGCCGACGTACACCGCAGGCGTCGGGTGGCCGATGCGATCGTGGTGGGCACCGGCACGGTGTTCGTCGACGACCCGGTGCTCACCGCGCGGTTGCCGGACGGTACGCTGGCCGACCGTCAGCCATTGCGGGTCGTTGTGGGCGAACGTGAAATCTCCTCGGAAGCAAGGGTTCTCAACGACGATTCGCGCACGATGGTGATCCGCACCCACGACCCGCATGAGGTCATCAAGGCGCTTTCCGACCGCACCGACGTGCTGCTCGAGGGTGGCCCCACATTGGCGGGAGCCTTCTTGCGCGCGGGGGTCATCGACCGCATCCTGGCCTACGTGGCGCCAATCCTGTTGGGCGGCCCGATAACCGCCGTCGACGACGTCGGGGTGCTGAGCATCGCGCACGCCCAGCGGTGGCGGTTCGACGGGATCGAACCGATCGGTCCCGACGTGCTCCTCAGCCTCGTTCCGGGGTAGCTGCTTCCTCGGCGGCCAGCGGGCGGTGCTCGATGAGCTCGCGTACCCCGGCCGCCCCCAGCTGTTCTCGGAATGCCTGCACCGTGTATCCCACGACCGTCGCGTCGGTGCGCGCCTGCGCGGTCGCCGACCGCGGCAGGTGGAACAGTGGGCCGATCTCGCCGAAGTAGTCGCCCTTGGTCGCCAGCTTCAGCATCTCCTCGCTGCCGCCGGGAAGCGCACGCACGATCTCGATCTCACCCTCGGTCACGACGTAGATGAGGTCGCCCATCGTGCCCTGCTCGAAGAGCACCTGACCCGCCTCCAACTCGACGCTCTCTGGCGGGCGATCCACCGACGCGAAGTCGGGCACCATCTCGACAACGCGATCGGCCAACGGCAGGATCCGGCTGTCGTGTGTCGCGACGACCACCATCCGGGAGCCGGAGGCCAACTCGCGGATCAGCTTCAGCACCTCCTCGACCTGAATGAAATCCAGGTGCGCGGTGGGCTCGTCGGCCAGGATCAGCGGCGGGTCCAATGCGATCGCGCGGGCCACCGCCACCCGCTGTTGCTGCCCGCCGCTGAGATCGCCGGGCCGGTGGTTGAGCCGGTCCTCCAGACCAACCCTGCCCAGCAACTGTTCGGCGCGCTTGCGCGAGGCACGACGCGACATGCCCGAAGCGCGCAGCGGCACCATCACGTTCTCGACCGCGGTGAGGCTCGGCACGAGGTTGAACGCCTGAAAGACGAACCCCACAGTCTCGCGCCGGTATGTACCAAGGTCCTTGGCGCTCAACGATGTCACGTCGACGTCGCCGAACTTGATTGCGCCATCGGTGGGTTGCAGGATCCCGCCGAGGCAGGACAACAGCGTCGTCTTCCCGCATCCGCTCGGTCCCATCAGAATCACCAGCGAGCCCGCCGCGACATCGAGGTTCAGGCCGTCGATCGGCCGCACCTTGTGCCCGCCGCTGGAGTACTCGACCACGAGGTTCTGAATCGACAGATCACCCATGCGTCAGGGTCCTCCGAATGCCATCGCCGGATCAACGGACACCGCGCGGTGCAGTCCGGCCGCGCTGGCGATCAGGCCGATCACGACCGCGATCACCGGCAACGCGACGAACGCCTGCGTCGGGATGATGACCTGCATGGGAAACAGGGGCCCGAGCAACAGCGACAGCCCCGCCCCGACCAAAGCGGCCAGCAACGCCACGATCACCGCTTGTAGCGCCAGCCCGGCCATCACCGAACGCGTCGGTACGCCAATCGCTTTGAACACGGCAAAATCTCGTAGCCGTTCGAGCGCAGACAGGTAGATGACCGAACCCACGATCAACGCCGCGACGATCCACAGCAGGATCGCGACGATGGTGATCGAGTTGACCGCGACCTTCAGCGGCCGAAGCAGATCCTCGATCGCGCCCGCGCGGTCGACCGCGCGATAGCCGTCCGGCACCCGCTCGAGTGACCCGCGAACCCCGATGGACGCGACCAGCGGCTCACCGCCGTAGATCAGCCGCTGCGCTCCCTGTGTGGTGAGGAACACGTTGGGCAGGTTCGCCAGCGCGGTCGAGTTCTCAACGAGGCCGACGATACGCAACGTCCGGGAAGCGATCTCGACTTCATCGCCGACACCGCGGCCCAGCGTGGTCGACACCGCCACTTCGTCGGGATCCGTGGGCACGCGCCCTTCCGCCACGGCCGGCATGCCCGGACCGCGTTCCGGCGCACCGAAGATGTCGACATTGCGCGTCTCACCGTCCAGAGTCGCGGTGCCACCGGCATAGGCCAGGGGAGCGGCCGCGTCGACGCCGGGTGCCGCGGCGATGCGCCGCAATTCGGTGGGCGCGAACGGTGTCGCGCCCACGAAGGGACCCGATGCGCCGGCTTTGACGATGAACTGGTCGACCCCGAGCGAGTCGACCGTACGCTCGGCCTCGGTCTGGAAACCGTTGGCCAATCCGGTCAGAACGAGCGTCATCCCGAAGATGATCGCGGTGGACAGCACCGCGATCGCGAAACGCCGCCTTCTCCACTGCATGTCGCGAAGCGCGGCGAGGAGCATGTTCGCGACGTTACCCAGGGGCGTCGGTCGGTGGGCCGGGTTTCGGCTACTTGGCGAAAGCGCTCACCAGCGTGTTGCAGAACGCAGGCAGATCATCCGGTTTGCGGCTGGACACCAAAGTGTTTGGCCCGCGCGAGCATTCGACCACTTCGTCGTCGACCCAGTTGGCTCCCGCGTTGACGAGGTCGGTCTTCACGCTCGGCCACGATGTCATGGTGCGTCCACGCACCACGTCCGCCTCGATCAGCGTCCAGGGTCCGTGGCAGATCACCGCCACCGGCTTGGCCGCATCGAAGAAACTTTTCGTGAACGCGACCGCGGCGGCGTTCATGCGGAGGTTGTCGGGGTTGGCGACGCCTCCCGGCAGCACCAGGCCCGCGTAGTCGGACGCCGACACCGAATCGGCGGATTTCTCGGCCTCGAACGTGTCGGCCGGGGTGAGATGATTGAACGCCTGAATCTTGCCGACCTCCGTCGACACCAGCTCCGGGGTGCCGCCGGCCTGTTCGACGGCCTCCCACGGTTCGGTCAACTCCACCTGCTCGACGCCTTCGGGTGCGACCAGGAACGCAATCTTCTTGCCAGTCAGTGAACTTGCCATCAGCTTTCTCCGTTGACGTGGGTGTGACCGCACGCATACCCGGCGCGGCAAGGAGCCAATCAGCACGTTTCGTCGGTACACTCGTACCAGAGTGGGCCGCAGCGCCCCTGCTGTAATCGCGCCTTCACCGACGATTTGCGCGCAGGTGAGCACGAACAAAGGACGACCCATGACTGCACTGCAGGACTGGCTCAGCATTCGCCCAATGGACCCCCGAAGCCTCGCGGCCTTGATCTGCGACACCTTGCGGGGTGATGCCGCCGAGGAGAAGGCCGCCCGGCCAGCCGAGCCCGCGCTGTTGCGCCCCGGCCTCGAGCGCTGCTAGAGGCCGCTGACCGAGTCTGCGTCGGCTTTCTCGCCTACGGCCGCCGGTTCGTCGGCATGCTCGTTCCTGCCGCTGATCAGCAGTCCGAGCAAGGCGCCGGCGACGCAGACCACCGCTGTTGCCAGAAAAATAACCCCATACTGCATGGTGTAGGCCTCCACGGTCGCCCGTGAAAGTCGCGCGGCTTGAGCGGCCATCAACCCGCCGGGGGTATCTGCCGTTGGGGCCGGTAGGGCGTCGAGGCGCTCCTCCAGGAACTGATTGAACTTGTACAAGCCCCATGCCGTCAGCGCGGCCAGGCCGATCAGCATGCCGATCATGCGTGCCACCACGACGGCGGCCGAGGCGATGCCGTGCTGAGCCGCCGGCACCACTCGTAGTGTCGCCGAGGTCAGCGGCCCGATCACCAGGCCCAGTCCGAAGCCCGCGATCGCAAGGTCGGTGTCGAGCACCGGTAGGGCGACAAAGCCGAGGTCGTGGTGGGTGGTCAGCACATCGACCCCCCAGTTCGAGATCAGCCAGTACCCGCCCGCGGCGATCATGAGGCCCGCGAAGGCGACGATGCGATCGCCGATCCGGGTGGCGATCCAGCCGCCGATGACCGCACCGATCGGCAGCGCGATCAGGAAGCGCAGCAGCAGAAGAACCGCTCCGTTCTGGTCCTCACCGAGCACGCCCTGCCCGAACAGTTCGACGTTGACGAGCGTCACCATCAGCGCGGCGCCCGCGCACAGCGACGCCCCCAGCGCGGCGAGGAATGGCCGGAAGTGGACGCCGGCCGGATCGATCAGCCGGGTGCGGGCGAACCGCTCCCAAACGAAGAACAACACCAGGGCGAGCGCCGCGGCCAGGAGCACCGGCAGCCCGTAGCTCGGCAGGATCTTCTTGCCGTCGGGAGCGGGGTTGTACAGCCCGATCACCGTCAGGCCGAGCGCGACGGCGAGCAGTACTCCGCCGACCACGTCCACCCGTTCCGGGTCTTCGGACTTGAGGCGGGCGGGCAGGCTGAAATGAATCAGCACCATCGCCACGAGCGCCAGCGGCACATTGATCCAGAACACGTCTCGCCACGTGTTCAGGAGTGCGACCACGCCGATGCCGTAAAGCGGGCCCAACACACTGCCCAATTCCTGCGCGGCGCCGATCCCGCCCAGTACCGACGCCCGATTACGGGTGGCCCACAGGTCTGCGGCCAGCGCCAGCGTGACTGGCAGCAGCGCGCCGCTCGCGACGCCTTGAATCGTGCGGCCGACCACCATCGGAACCAGGTCGTTCGACATCGCGGTGACGACGGAACCGACCGCGAACCCTGCCAGGCTCAGCTGCAGGATGAACTTGCGGCCGAACCGGTCCGAGGCGCGGCCCAGCAGCGGCATGGCCGCGATGTAGCCCAGCAGATAACAGGTGATGATCGGAGTCACCCGTTGCAGCTGGTTCACCGGGATGCTGAGGTCGACGATGATGTCCCTGATGATGGCGACGACGACGTAAGTGTCCAGCGCGCCGAGCAGCACCGCGAGGCCGCCCGCACTGATCGCGATCCGGCGATTCGACCTCGTCGTTGGCGTCGTCTCGGCGTTAGCGGCTCCTACTGAAACCGACATCAGGCCGCCGGCGGCTTGGTGACGGTCACCGGCTTGCCCCACTCCGACAGCGTCATGGTGATGCTGGTGTCTGGGGCGGTCTGCAGCTTGACCTGGGCCAGCTTGTGGTCGCCGTCCTCAGCGATCCACGCGGTTCCGGGCACCGGACCGGTCGCCCCGATCTGCGGCGCGATCTTGTTGACCGCGTCGGCGCTGACGTTTCCGGTGATGCGGACGGTCTCCACACCGTTGATCGTCTCGCGGCCCTCGGCCTTCGCGTCGGAGAAGTTGGCGAGCACGTTGGCCACGCCCGTCTCGGGATTGAGGATGAGCGAGGCGTCGTAGATTTCGGCGGCCGGGCCGAAATTCGACAAGCCGGCGCCCGGAGTCAGCGAGGCGTAGAGGTCGCCGTCAACGACCTTGAACTCCACGCCTTCGAGGCGCTGGCCCATCATCAGGAGATTGACCTTGCCTTCGGCGGAGAAAACCGGAGCGTTGCTCAGGTCGCCTTCGAGCATCTCGATCGGCAGCTTTTCGGACGGGCCCTCCATCGTCAGCTTCATGTGCGCGCTGGTCTGGTTCTTTGTGGTTTGGCTGGATTGCTGCAGGAGAGTCGCGGCATCCGGAAGGTCTTTGGCGGATTCCTCCGACTTGGAGCACCCCGCGAGGAAGGCGACGGCGGCGGCCAGGGTTGCGACGATCAGCATGAGGCGCTTGGGCATGAGTGCATCGTAGAGGGTCCGGCGATGTGGAAGCGGTCGACGGGGCGTGGTGACTGGATAGTCTGGCGGCGTGTTCACCGGAATCGTCGAAGAGGTGGGCGAGGTCGTCGACAAGGAGGAGCTCGGCGATTTCGCCCGGCTCGCGATCCGCGGACCCCTCGTGACATCGGATGCCCGCCACGGCGACTCGATCGCGGTCAACGGCGTCTGCCTGACCGTCGTCGAGGTGCGGCCCGACGGCGTGTTCACCACCGACGTGATCGGTGAGACGTTGAACCGGTCCAGCCTCGGCCGCGTCGGAACAGGCAGCCGGGTCAACCTGGAGCGTGCGGCGGCGGTCAACAGCCGGCTCGGCGGCCACATCGTCCAGGGACACGTCGACGGAACCGGACACGTCGTCGCGCGCACACCGTCGGAACGTTGGGTGGTGGTGCGTATCGCGCTGCCGACCGCGCTGTCGCGCTACGTGGTGGAGAAGGGCTCCATCACCGTCGACGGGGTGTCCCTGACGGTGTCCGGCCTCGGGCATGACTGGTTCGAGGTGTCGTTGATCCCGACCACGCTCGACCTGACGACGCTCGGTCGCGCCGAGGTCGGTACCCACGTCAACCTCGAGGTGGATGTGATCGCGAAGTATGTCGAGCGGTTGCTGGCTCCGGAAAATCCGTTCACCGGCTGAGAGTGGGGTTGCGCCCGTAGGCTCTGGTCATGGTCACGACATATCGCGGTCTGATCGTTCCAGTGGCGGCCTTGTCGACGTTCGCGGTGATCAGCGCAGCGCCCGCGCAGGCGGACGAAGCAACCTATCTGAAAGAGTTGTTGCCCAGCTACACCCATCTCACTGCTGCGCAATTGCTCGCTGAGGGGTACCGGGTGTGCCAAGCCGAGCGCAGCGGTACCAACTCCCCGGAAGCCGTCAAGATGGTCTACAGAGATCTTGGGGTGTCTCTGACCGCGGCAGGTGACATCGTCAGAGCTGCCGTAGTCCATCTCGGCTGCTGACCAGACGGCTTACTGCCCCTTTCGCGGGCCGCCGATGACCGCTGGCCGGGAGCCCGTCTTCCCAGGTCAGGGGAGCGGCAATAACTTCTGAACCGTGGTGGTTCATACTGATGTGGTGACGAGGCTGGACTCTGTTGAGCGAGCGGTTGCCGACATCGCCGCGGGTAAGGCCGTCGTCGTGATCGACGATGAGGACCGCGAGAACGAAGGTGACCTCATCTTCGCCGCCGAGAAGGCCACTCCTGAACTCGTCGCGTTCATGGTCCGCTACACCTCGGGTTATCTGTGTGTGCCGCTGGACGGCGCGATCTGCGACAAGCTCGGTCTGCTGCCGATGTACGCGGTCAACCAGGACAAGCACGGCACCGCGTACACCGTCACCGTCGACGCGAAGAACGGTGTGGGAACGGGAATTTCGGCCTCGGACCGGGCGACGACGATGCGGCTGCTGGCCGACCCCGCCAGTCTCGCCGACGACTTCACCAAGCCGGGACACGTCGTGCCGCTGCGCGCGAAGGACGGCGGGGTGTTGCGTCGCCCCGGTCACACCGAGGCGGCCGTCGACCTGGCCCGCCTCGCCGGACTACAACCCGCCGGTGCGATCTGCGAAATCGTCAGCCAGAAGGACGAGGGCGCGATGGCGCAGACCGACGAGCTGCGCATCTTCGCCGACGAGCACGATCTCGCGCTGATCTCGATCGCCGATCTGATCGAGTGGCGGCGCAAGCACGAAAAGCACATCGAGCGCATCGCCGAGGCGCGCATCCCCACCCGCCACGGCGAGTTCCGCGCCGTCGGCTACACCAGCATCTACGACGACGTCGAGCACGTCGCCCTGGTAAGGGGCGATATTGCCGGGCCGACCAGCGACGGTCACGACGTGCTGGTGCGGGTGCACTCCGAATGCCTCACCGGCGACGTGTTCGGGTCCCAGCGCTGCGACTGCGGCCCGCAACTCGACGCCGCGATGGCGATGGTCGCCCGCGAGGGCCGCGGCGTCGTGCTGTACATGCGCGGGCACGAAGGTCGCGGTATCGGGCTCATGCACAAGCTGCAGGCGTACCAATTGCAGGACGCCGGCGACGACACCGTCGACGCCAACCTCAAGCTCGGCCTGCCCGCCGATGCCCGCGACTACGGCATCGGCGCACAGATCCTCGTCGATCTCGGGGTGCGTTCGATGCGGCTGCTCACCAACAACCCCGCCAAGCGGGTCGGCCTGGACGGCTACGGCCTGCACATCATCGAACGCGTGCCGCTTCCGGTGCGGGCCAACAAGGAGAACATCCGCTACCTGATGACCAAGCGCGACCGGATGGGTCACGACCTGAGTGGCCTCGACGACTACCACGAAGCGACCACCATGGCCGACTACGACGAAGGCGTCTACCTGCTTGGTGACCGGCGCCCGACCGATCTCGGTGGAGCCCTGTGAGTGGTACTGGTGTACCCGATCTTCCCAACATCGACGGATCGGGGCTGAAGCTGGCCATCGTGGCCAGCACATGGCACGAGACCATCTGTGACGCGCTGCTCGGCGGCGCCCGCAAAGTCGCCTCGGGCGCCGGCATCGACGACCCCACCGTGGTGCGGGTGCTGGGCGCCATCGAAATCCCGGTCGTAGCACAGGCATTGGCGGCCACACACGATGCCGTGGTGGCGTTGGGTGTGGTGATCCGCGGCGAGACACCGCATTTCGACTACGTCTGCGATGCGGTCACCCAGGGCCTGACCCGGGTGTCGCTGGACGCGTCGACACCAGTCGCCAACGGTGTGCTGACGACCAACAGCGAGCAGCAGGCCCTGGACCGTGCCGGGCTGCCCTCCTCGTCCGAAGACAAGGGAGCCCAGGCGGCCGCTGCGGCGCTGACCACGGCGCTGACCCTGCGAGGCCTTCGCGCCCATGAATGACTGGGACGTCGAGATACGCCCCCGCCTGGCAGTGTATTTCGCTTACGCCGCCGCGGCGCTGATCCTCGCCGCACACGTCACCGTCGGTGCACTGTTGAAGATCGGCTCCACCGGGGTGATCTTCCGGACCGCCGACCAGGTGGCGATCGCACTGCTGGGCGTCGTCATCGCCGGTGTGGTGCTGCTGTTCGCCCGGCCCCGGCTGCGCGTAGGAGCGCCGGGGGTAGCGGTGCGGAATCTGCTCGGCGACAAAGTGGTTCCATGGTCGGACGTCGTCGACATCTCGTTCCCTCGAGGCGCGCGGTGGGCCCGCGTCGATCTGCCCGACGACGAATACATTCCGGTCATGGCGATTCAGGCCGTCGACAAGGACCGCGCCGTCGACGCGATGGACCGCGTCCGCGCCCTGCACGACCGCTACAAGGACGTCAACTCACGCTGAGTGACATCGCGAGTTCCTCGCGCTTGGAAGCTGTTTGATCATCGGCGACGGTGAAGCCGAGGCTCTCGTAAACCCCGCGTGCCGCGGCATTGTCGGTGGCCACGCGCAACCTGACCGTGTGGACGTGGCTGGCGCGTGCCCAGTCCACGGCGGTCGCGACCAGACGTCGGGCCAGGCCGCGGCCGCGGGCTGCCGGATCGAGCCACAGCGAGTAGAGATACACCGTCTCGGGGTTCTCCCGTTGCGCTGCGATCAGGCCGACCGGCCGGTCGCCGACCACCGCGGCGAACTGCGCATGCTCGCGCAACCGGCGCCGCCACTGCGCGGCGGTGAAAGCCGCTTCGTCCCGGTAACTCGGATCGTTTTCACCCAGCGCGTCGGCCAGCGCCCGTAGCCGCATGCCGGCGAACACCCGCCAATCGGACTCGTCGAGTTGGGCGACGCACACCGTCATCGGGAGTCACCCATGACCAACCCTTCCCGGCGAGGGTCCGCGCCGCCGATGAGGCCGGTGCCGTCCCGGGCGATGGCCGACAGGCCGCTCGACTGGTCGGCCAGGTCGACCTCATGGCCGAGTTCACGCAGTCCCTGCACCAGGGGGTCGTGGTCCCCGTTATCGGAGGTGTCGATGGCCGGATGCTCGCCGCCGACGTTGGTGGTCGGTGTGTTCGCCGCACCGAAGTCGACCATCGACACCGCCTGCTGCGGATCGAGACCCCAGTCGAGCAGGCCCACAATGGTTTTCGTCACGAACTGGATGATCACCGAACCGCCGGGCGAACCGAGGACCGCGTACAGTCGACCGCGCTCTCCCGGCCGGTCCGGCGCATGGTCGAAGATCAGCGTCGGGGCCATCGTGCTGCGTGGTCTCTTGCCGGGCTGGACCCGGTTGGCGATGGGTGTTGCGTCGGGGCCGGTGGGGTCGGCCGAGAAGTCGGTCAGCTGGTTGTTGAGGATGAACCCGTCGACCATGTGAAAGGAGCCGAAGGCCGATTCCACCGTGGTGGTCAGCGACGCGGCGTTGCCCTGCTTGTCGACGATGCTGAGATGGCTGGTGCCGTGTTCCGGAGTCGGCGGCGCCGGGGCCGTCGGTGGGCCGAACTCGCCGGGCTTCGCGGTGCCCATGCTGTGCTGCTCGGAGATCAAGGCGGCGCGACCGGCGAGATAGTCGCTGCCGAGCAGTGTTTCGGGTGAGTTGCCCGGCAACGGAACGAAATCGGTGTCGGCGACGTACTTGTCGCGATCGGCGTAGGCCAGTCGTTCCGCCTCGGCGACCAGGTGTACGCCCATGACCGAGGGTCGGCCGCCGTTGAGATCGATGTCGGTCGGCTTGTGATCGGCCATCGGGAAGTGTTCGAGAATCCCGAGCGTGGCGACAACGGCGATGCCGCCGGACGACGGCGGCGGCATCCCGCAGATCTCGCGTCCGCGGTACGGGGTGCACAACGGCTGCCGCTTCTTGACGGTGTACCCGGCCAGGTCCTCGACCGTCATCGCGCTGGGCGTCCGACCACCGGAGGTGTCGGCCGCCGCCGCCACGATGTCCCGGGCGAGGGTGCCGGTGTAAAACGCCTGCGGGTCAACGGCGATGGCGCCCAACGTCTTCGAATAGGCCGGGTTCGTCAGCCGGGTGCCCGCAGCCTTCGGGGTGCCGTCGGGGTTGAGGAAATACTCGGCGGCCTGCGGATCGACCTGCAGCCGTGGCGCCGCGTCGGCGATGGCCGCGGCCAATCGTGGGCTGATGTCGAAGCCGTCGTCGGCCAGCGCGACCGCGGGACCGAACAGGTCGCGCCAGGCCGTTCTGCCGTGTTCGGCGTGGACCTCGGCGAGCATTCGGACGATGCCCGGCACGCCGATGGAGCGGCCGGAGGCCCGGGCGTCGGGTTTCGGTTCGGTGCGGTCGGCGTCGGAGATCCAGCGCAGGTAGTTCTCCGTGGCAGCGGCCGGCGCGGTCTCGCGGCCGTCGTAGGCCTGCACAGCCCCCGAGGCGGCATCGAGGTACAGCAGGAAACCACCGCCGCCGATGCCCGAGGACTGCGGCTCCACCAGACCAAGGACGGCCTGCGCGGTGACCAGCGCGTCCGCTGCGGTGCCGCCGTCGCGTAGCACCTCGCATGCGGCCTGGGTGGCCAGTGGGTTCGCGGTGACGACCGAATACGTTGCCGTGCGTACCGGCGTCATGTCGGTGCGGTAACCGGTGGCCCCCTCCGGCGTGCCGTTCGTGACGATCTCGCACGGTCCCGCGGCGGGTTCCCTGGCGTCCTCCGCGGCGCACCCGGCCAGCACCATGCTCATCCCCGTCAGCGGCGCCATCACCTTCATCAGTGAGGAGATCCGCATCACTCGACGGTAGTGGATCGGGGACGTCGTGACGCGGCAGTAACCTGGAATCCGTGCCCGATCCAGCGACGTACCGACCCGCCCCCGGGTCGATCCCCGTCGAGCCGGGCGTCTACCGGTTCCGCGACCCGCACGGCCGGGTCATCTACGTCGGCAAGGCGAAGAGTCTGCGCAGTCGGCTGAACTCCTACTTCGCCGATCTGGTGAACCTGGCCCCCCGCACACGGCAGATGGTGATGTCGGCGGGCAGCGTCGACTGGACGGTGGTCAACACCGAAGTCGAGGCGCTGCAGCTCGAGTACAACTGGATCAAAGAGTTCGATCCGCGATTCAACATCCGGTACCGGGACGACAAGTCATACCCGGTGCTCGCGGTCACGCTCAACGAGGAGTACCCGCGGCTGATGGTGTACCGCGGGGCGCGGCGCAAGGGTGTCCGCTACTTCGGTCCGTACTCGCACGCCTGGGCGATCCGCGAAACCCTCGACCTCCTCACCCGCGTGTTTCCAGCTCGTACCTGCTCGGCGGGAGTGTTCAAGCGGCACAGGCAAATCGACCGGCCGTGCCTGCTGGGCTACATCGACAAGTGCTCGGCTCCGTGCATCGGCCGGGTCGGTGCCGACGAACATCGCCAGATCGTCCTCGATTTCTGCGACTTCCTGGCGGGCAAGACCGACCGGCTGGTCCGCGACATGGAACAGCAGATGACCGAGGCCGCCGAGGAATTGGATTTCGAGAGAGCCGCGCGCCTGCGCGACAACATCGGTGCGCTCAAGCGGGCGCTGGAGAAGCAGGCGGTGGTGTTCGGCGACGGCACTGACGCCGACGTGGTGGCCTTCGCCGACGACGATCTGGAAGCCGCCGTGCAGGTCTTCCACGTCCGCGGTGGCCGGGTGCGCGGCCAGCGCGGCTGGATCGTCGAGAAATCGGGTGAGCCGGGCGAAACGAGTCAGGAACACTTGGTGGAACAGTTCTTGACCCAGTTCTACGGCGAGCAGGCCGAATTGGACGGCGCCGCCGACGAGTCGACGAATCCCGTGCCGCGCCAAGTGCTGGTCCCGTGCCTGCCGGGCAACGCCGACGAGCTGGCGGCCTGGCTCACGCAGTTGCGGGGGTCGCGGGTGATGCTGCGCGTGCCACAGCGCGGCGACAAGCGCGCGCTCGCCGAGACGGTCCGCCGCAACGCCATGGACGCGCTCACGCAGCACAAGCTCAAGCGGGCCGGTGACTTCACCGCGAGAACCGCTGCGCTGCAGAGTATTCAGGACGCGCTCGGGCTCGCCGACGCACCGCTGCGCATCGAATGCGTCGACATCAGCCATGTACAGGGCACCGATGTGGTGGCCTCGCTGGTGGTGTTCGAAGACGGTCTTCCACGTAAGTCCGATTACCGGCACTACGCCATCCGGGAAGCCGCGGGCGAGGGCCGTTCCGACGATGTGGCGTCGATCGCCGAGGTGACGAGGCGGCGGTTCTACCGTCACCTGCACGATACCCAGCACCCGACCGAGCTTGCGCCGGAAGGAAAATCGCGCAAGTTCGCCTATCCACCCAACCTGTTCGTCGTCGACGGGGGTGCACCCCAGGTCAACGCCGCACAGTCGGTGCTCGACGAACTCGGCATCACCGATGTCGCGGTGATCGGACTGGCCAAGCGGCTGGAGGAGGTGTGGGTTCCGTCCGAACCCGACCCGCTGATCATGCCGCGCAACAGTGAAGGGCTCTACCTCCTGCAGCGCGTGCGGGACGAGGCGCACCGGTTCGCGATCGCCTATCACCGCAGCAAGCGGTCCAAGCGGATGACCGCCTCAGCGCTGGACTCGGTGCGCGGTCTCGGCGAGCATCGCCGCAAGGCACTGGTCACCCATTTCGGCTCGGTGGCCCGACTCAAAGAGGCGTCCATCGAGGAGATCACCGCGGTACCGGGTATCGGCGTCGCCACCGCCAGGGCCGTACTGGACGCACTCGGCGTCCCGCCCGAAAGCGACGCGCCCGAGGCGGCGATCGGCCATGATCGGAGCAGGGTATCGGGATGACGGACCAAGGGATGCACGAGGACCTCCGCGACGAGGCGAACGCCGACTCGGATATCGACGTGGTCCTCGTCACCGGATTGTCCGGCGCGGGAAGGGGCACCGCGGCCAAGGTGCTCGAGGATCTCGGTTGGTACGTCGCGGACAACCTTCCGCCGGAGCTGATCGCGCAGATGGTCGAGTTGGGGCTCGCGGCGGGTTCGCGGATCACCCAACTGGCCGTGGTGATGGACGTGCGGTCGCGGGGGTTCACCGGCGATCTCGACTGGGTGCGCAACCAGCTGGCCGCCCGGAACATCACGCCGCGGGTGGTGTTCCTGGAGGCCTCCGACGACATCCTGGTGCGCCGCTACGAGCAGAACCGCCGCAGCCATCCGCTGCAGGGCAATCAGACGCTGGCAGAAGGTATTGCGGCTGAGCGGGCGCTGCTGGCCCCGGTGCGCGCATCCGCCGATCTGGTGATCGACACCTCAACACTGTCGGTGCCCGCGTTGCGCGAGAGCATCGAACGCGCCTTCGGCGGTGAGACCGTCGCGCACACCAACGTCACGGTGGAATCTTTCGGCTACAAGTACGGGCTGCCGATGGACGCCGACACCGTGATGGACGTCCGATTCCTGCCGAACCCGCACTGGGTCGACGACCTGCGTCCGCATACCGGGCAGCATGCCGCGGTCCGCGACTACGTTCTCGGGCAGCCGGGTGCGGGGGAGTTCCTGGACACCTATCATCGGCTGCTCGACGTAGTCATTGACGGATACCGTCGCGAGGGGAAGCGATATATGACCGTCGCCATCGGATGCACCGGCGGCAAACATCGAAGCGTGGCGATCGCCGAGGCGCTGGCGGCGCGGCTGCAGGCGGGTGAGGACCTGACGGTACGGGTACTGCACCGGGATCTGGGCCGCGAATGAGTTCCCGCATCGTGGCACTCGGCGGAGGACACGGGCTGTACGCCACGCTGTCGGCCGCTCGCCGGCTCACCCCGCACGTCACCGCGGTCGTCACCGTCGCCGACGACGGCGGCTCGTCGGGACGGCTGCGCAACGAACTCGACGTGGTGCCACCCGGTGACCTACGAATGGCGTTGGCGGCGTTGGCTTCCGACAGTCCGCACGGTCGGCTGTGGGCCACGATCATCCAGCATCGCTTCGGCGGCAGCGGTGCGCTCGCCGGCCATCCGATCGGCAACCTCCTACTGGCCGGGCTCAGCGAAGTGCTCGCCGATCCGGTCGCCGCGCTCGACGAGCTGGGCCGCATCCTGGGTGTCAAAGGCCGGGTGTTGCCGATGTGCCCCGTTGGGCTCGGGATCGAGGCCGACGTCGCCGGTCTCGAGGCGGATCCGCGGATGAGCCGGGTGATCAGCGGTCAGGTGGCAATCGCCACGACCGTCGGAAAGGTGCGTCGGGTGCGGCTGCTGCCGGGCGACCCGCCGGCCACCCGGCAGGCAATCGACGCCATCATGGCCGCCGACCTGGTGGTCCTCGGTCCGGGTTCGTGGTTCACCAGCGTCATCCCGCATGTGCTGGTGCCCGACATGCTGGCGGCGTTGCAGGCGACAACCGCGCGCCGAGCACTGGTGCTCAACCTGGTGGCCGAGCCGGGGGAGACGGCCGGCTTCTCCGTCGAGCGGCACATCCACGTGCTGTCGCAGCACGCGCCGACCTTCACCGTGCACGACATCATCGTCGATGCGAGCCGGGTGCCCAGTGAACGCGAACGCGAGCAATTGCGGCGCACCGCGACCATTCTCGATGCCCGAGTTGAGTTCGCTGACGTCTCCAGACCTGGTACACCTTTACATGACCCGGCGCGGTTGGCCGCGGCTCTGGACGGGGTTCGCCTTCGCGGCGCAGCACCACCGGAGCCGACCGTGCCGACGCCGACGATGAACGGACCGAGAGGTGACGACCCGTGGCGATGACAGCCGAGGTCAAAGACGAGTTGAGCCGGCTGGTCGTCAATGCGGTCACCGCCCGCCGCGCCGAGGTGGCCTCCCTACTGCGCTTCGCCGGCGGGCTGCACATCGTCTCGGGGCGGGTGATCGTCGAGGCGGAGGTCGACCTGGGCATCATCGCCAGGCGGCTGCGCAAGGACATCTACGACCTGTACGGCTACAACGCGGCGGTGCACGTTCTGTCGGCCAGCGGCATCCGCAAGAGCACGCGGTATGTGGTTCGGGTGGCGAACGACGGTGAGGCGCTGGCCCGCCAGACGGGCTTGCTCGACCTGCGCGGCCGACCCGTGCGCGGGTTACCCGCCCAGGTCGTCGGCGGCAGCGTGGCCGACGCCGAAGCCGCCTGGCGGGGAGCGTTTTTGGCGCACGGGTCACTCACCGAGCCGGGCCGGTCGTCGGCGCTGGAGGTCAGTTGCCCGGGCCCGGAGGCGGCGCTGGCGCTGGTCGGTGCGGCCCGCCGGTTGGGGGTCAGCGCGAAGGCCCGCGAGGTGCGCGGCACCGACCGCGTCGTGGTGCGCGACGGCGAGGCGATCGGCGCGTTGCTGACCCGGATGGGCGCGCAAGACACCAGGCTGACGTGGGAGGAGCGCCGGATGCGCCGCGAGGTGCGCGCGACGGCGAACCGGTTGGCCAACTTCGACGACGCGAACCTGCGTCGCTCGGCTCGGGCGGCCGTCGCGGCCGCGGCACGGGTGGAGCGGGCGCTGGAGATCCTCGGCGACACGGTGCCCGACCATCTGGCCGCGGCGGGCAAGCTGCGCGTCGAGCACCGGCAGGCGTCGCTGGAGGAGCTGGGCCGGCTGGCCGATCCACAGATGACGAAAGACGCTGTGGCCGGTCGCATCCGGCGATTGCTGTCGATGGCCGACCGCAAGGCCAAACAGGATGGCATCCCCGACACCGAGTCGGCCGTCACGCCGGACCTGCTCGAAGACGCTTAGGTTTCCGCCGAGCGCATCGTTTTCAGCATCGCCTGATCCTGCTGCGACAACTCCTGCAACAGGTTCGCGAGTTCGCTCTCGGCGCGGACGAATGTCTCGAATGCGCGAAGCGCCGCCGTGTCCGACATCGCGGCTTCGTCGTGTGCCGCCATGGGCAGGCTCCGGTAGTCGGCCATCTCGACGGCAATACCGGACAACCGGTCGGCGACGTCGCGGTGCGCGGTCACCAACGCCGCGTACGCGTCGAGTTCCCTTCTCGCATCCGCGTCGGCGGGGTCGAGCGCCCTCATGTGCGCCTCGAGAACGCGTGCTTGCGCGTGCAGCGCTTCGCTGAGCTTGCCGGGGATGACGGCCCGCGCCGCCAACCCTTGGCCACAGGTTGATGGTTCTTCCATACCCGGAAGTTTCCACCCGATGCGTAGCCACCTCAAATACGGTGGATTCATGGAGACGCTGAGGGTCGCGACGGCCATCCCGTATCCGCCTTTTATCAGCGACGAGGGCGGCCTCGACGTCGACCTGATGCACGCGCTGGGCGAACACCTCGGCGCCACAGCCGAATTCGTGGATCCAGGGTCAGCCTACGACTGCGTCACCGGCACCACGGTGACCTCGGAGGCCGACATGCTTCCGCCGTACGTGATCAGCGGCCAGGCGCTGGCCGTCGACGCCCGGCGCTCGCCCCGGGTGCGATCCGTCGACGACCTCGTCGGGCTGACCATCGGCGTGCGGCGCGGCGACACCGGCCAGTCGATCGCCGACCGATTGGCCGCCGACGGCAAGGCCGGCGCCGTCCGCAGCTACGACTCCATCGTTTCGGCGCTGACCGACCTCGGCACCGGCGCGTGCGACGCGGTCATCGCGCTCGCGCCCGTCCTCACCGAACTGGTCAGGCCGATACCCGGCGTGGACGTGGTTCAGCGCGGCCTCTCCACAGAGGACATCGCGATTGCCGTCGCCCCGGGCGACCAGGCGTTACTCGGGCGGCTGACCGTGGCGCAGGCCGAGTTGGAAGCCGACGGCACGCTGCAACGAATTCGCCGCGAATGGCTCGGCAACCCGTACACGGACCAGAGCTTGACTGTGCACTGACCAGGTCGCACGTGGCCGCTATCACACCACTAGGCTGGCCTCTGAGCACCACACGTTGAGGCGACTGAGGGAGAGACCAGTGACCATCCGGGTAGGCGTTAACGGCTTCGGCCGCATCGGGCGCAACTTCTACCGGGCGCTCGAGGCGCAGAAGGCCGAAGGCAAGAGCACCGACATCGAGGTGGTCGCCGTCAACGACCTCACCGACAACGCCTCGCTGGCGCACCTCCTGCGCTTCGACTCGATCCTGGGCCGGTTCCCCAAGGAGATCAGCCTCGAGGGCGAGGACACCATCGTCGTCGGCGATAACAAGATCAAGGCGCTGTCGGTCAAGGAGGGCCCGGCGGCGCTGCCGTGGGGGGATTTGGGCGTCGATGTCGTAGTTGAATCAACGGGCATCTTCACCAAGCGCGACAAGGCGCAGGGCCACCTGGACGCGGGTGCCAAGAAGGTCATCATCTCCGCGCCGGCCAGCGACGAGGACATCACGATCGTGCTGGGCGTCAACGACGACAAGTACGACGGCAGCCAGAAGATCATCTCCAACGCGTCGTGCACCACGAACTGCCTTGGCCCGCTGGCCAAGGTCCTCAACGACGAGTTCGGCATCGTCAAGGGGCTGATGACCACCATCCACGCCTACACCCAGGACCAGAACCTGCAGGACGGCCCGCACAAGGACCTGCGCCGGGCGCGCGCGGCCGCCATCAACATCGTGCCCACCTCGACCGGCGCCGCCAAGGCCATCGGACTGGTGCTGCCCGAACTGAAGGGCAAGCTCGACGGCTACGCGCTGCGGGTGCCGATCCCCACCGGGTCGGTGACCGACCTGACGGCCGAGCTGTCCAAGACGGCCAGCGTCGACGAGATCAACGCCGCGTTCAAGGCCGCGGCCGAAGGTCCGCTCAAGGGCATCCTCAAGTACTACGACGCGCCGATCGTGTCCAGCGACATCGTGACCGACCCGCACAGCTCGCTCTTCGACGCGGGGCTGACCAAGGTCATCGACAACCAGGCCAAGGTCGTGTCGTGGTACGACAACGAGTGGGGTTACTCGAACCGCCTCGTGGACCTCGTCGCGCTGGTCGGCAAGTCGCTGTAACGCCGTGGCGATCAGGACGCTCGAAGACCTTCTGGCAGAAGGTGTTTCGGGACGGGGCGTGCTGGTCCGGTCGGACCTCAACGTCCCTCTCGATGATGACGGCGACATCACCGACCCCGGACGGATCACCGCTTCGGTGCCGACACTGAAGGCGCTCTCCGATGCGGGGGCCAAGGTAGTCGTCACCGCGCACCTCGGCCGTCCCAAAGGGGGCCCGGACCCGAAGTACTCGTTGGCTCCCGTCGCGAAGGCATTGGGCGAGCAGCTCGGTCGGCACGTGCAGCTCGCCGGTGATGTCGTCGGAACCGACGCTTTGGCCCGCGCCGAAGGCCTGACCGAGGGCGACATCCTGCTGCTGGAGAACATCCGCTTCGACGCCCGCGAGACCAGCAAGGACGACGCCGAGCGGCTGGCGCTGGCGAAGGCATTGGTCGAACTCGTCGGCGATGACGGCGCTTTCGTCTCCGACGGTTTCGGCGTGGTGCACCGCAAGCAGGCGTCGGTGTACGACGTCGCGAAGTTGCTGCCGCACTATGCGGGCACGCTGGTGGCCGCCGAGGTGAAGGTGCTCGAGCAGCTGACCAGCTCGACGGACCGGCCGTACGCCGTCGTGCTGGGCGGATCCAAGGTGTCCGACAAGCTCGCGGTCATCGAATCGCTCGCCGAGAAGGCCGACAGTCTGCTCATCGGCGGCGGGATGTGCTTTACCTTCCTTGCGTCCCAAGGTGTTTCGGTGGGTACCTCGCTGTTGGAAGAGGGCATGATCGACACGTGCCGCAAGTTGTTGGACACCTACGCCGACGTGATCCATGTGCCGGTCGACATCGTGGTGGCCGACAAGTTCGCCGCCGACGCGACGGCCGAGATCGTCGCGGCCGACCGGATTCCGGAAGACAAGATGGGCCTTGACATCGGTCCCGGCTCGATCGAGCGGTTCACCACGCTGCTGTCCAACGCCAAGACCGTCTTCTGGAACGGTCCGATGGGGGTTTTCGAGTTCCCGGCGTTCGCGGCGGGCACCAAGGGCGTCGCCGAGGCGATCATCTCCGCGACCGCCAAGGGCGCGTTCAGCGTCGTCGGCGGCGGCGATTCGGCGGCCGCGGTGCGGCAGCTCGGCCTCGACGAGGACGGTTTCTCCCACATTTCCACCGGCGGCGGGGCGTCGCTGGAATACCTTGAGGGCAAGAAACTGCCCGGCATCGCTGTCTTAGAAGAGTGAGAGGTGCTCGAGTCGTGAGCCGCAAACCGCTGATCGCCGGCAACTGGAAGATGAACCTCAACCACTTCGAGGCGATCGCGCTGGTGCAGAAGATCGCGTTCGCGTTGCCGGCGAAGTACTTCGACAAAGTCGACGTCACCGTGATTCCGCCGTTCACCGATCTGCGCAGTGTGCAAACCCTCGTCGACGGCGACAAGCTGCTGCTGACCTACGGCGCGCAGGATCTCTCCGAGCACGACTCGGGCGCCTACACCGGCGACATCAGCGGTGCGTTCCTGGCCAAGCTCGGCTGCACGTACGTGGTCGTCGGCCACTCCGAGCGGCGCACCTATCACCACGAGGACGACGCGATCGTGGCGGCCAAGGCGGCGGCCGCCTTCCGTCACGGGCTGGTGCCGATCGTCTGCATCGGTGAGCAGCTCGAGGTCCGCGAGGCCGGCAACCACGTCGAACACAACGTCGAGTCGCTGCGCGGCTCGCTGGCCGGCCTGTCGGCCGAGCAGATCGGTCAGGCGGTGATCGCCTACGAGCCGGTGTGGGCGATCGGAACCGGCCGGGTCGCCAGCGCCGCCGACGCGCAGGAGGTGTGCAAGGCGATCCGCGACGAGCTGGGCAAGCTGGCCACGCCGCAGCTGGCGGCGGGTGTTCGCGTGCTGTACGGCGGCTCGGTGAACGCGAAGAACGTCGGCGAGATCGTCGCGCAGGAGGACGTCGACGGGGCGCTCGTCGGCGGGGCGTCGCTGGACGGTGAGCAGTTCGCCACGTTGTCGGCCATCGCGGCCGGTGGGCCCCTGCCGTAGTCATACCGGCCGATTAGGTAGTCTTGCGGCCATGGAATTGGCCCTGCAGATCACCCTGGTGGTGACCAGCGTCCTGGTCGTGCTGCTGGTGCTGCTTCACCGCGCCAAGGGCGGCGGCCTGTCCACGCTGTTCGGCGGTGGCGTCCAGTCCAGCCTGTCGGGGTCGACGGTGGTGGAGAAGAACCTGGACCGGTTGACGCTGTTCGTCACCGGCATCTGGCTGGTCTCGATCGTCGGCGTCGCGCTGCTGATCAAATACAGCTGATCCGGCTCCGCGTCAGCCGATCGCCGGACCTATCGGCACTATCGGCGTGGGCAGGGGCGTGCGCGGCGGCTGGCCGGGGTCACCCTGCACCTCGGGCAGGTCGCCGGTGACCGGCCCCGACGGCAAGCCGCGCGGCCCCTGCTGCGAACCCTGGCCCTCGGCGGGCGGCGCGGTGCAGCCGTTCGGGTCTGACGGCAACGTCGGTACCCCGCCGGAGTCGATGCAGCACTGCCATTGCGGCTTGGTCGTGTTCTGGATGCAATTGTCGTACTCCTCGATATCCCAGGTGTTGTCGATCGGGGCGGCGCTGGCGATGCCGGGCAGCACGAACGCGATGGCCGTAGCGCAGAGGGCGCCCGGCAGGAGGTGGTATGTCATTGGTCGGCCCTCCTTGATGGTGATCTATAAAGCGTGCACCCAACCGGGCCGGCGGTGGGCGTTTGAGCAAATCCGGACTGAATTTCCCCCGATCTGCGGCCCGCTGCCGCGGCGCCGATACTTGAGTCATGGCTGACGTCGCCGGACTGGAACCGATAGGCGCGGTCAGGCGCACCCGGGTGGGCCGCGACGCCACCGAGCCGATGCGCGAGGACATCCGGCTGCTCGGCGCGATACTCGGTGACACCGTGCGCGAGCAGAGCGGCGAGGAGGTGTTCGACCTCGTCGAGCGCGCCCGCGTGGAGTCGTTTCGGGTGCGCCGCTCGGAGATCGACCGCGGGGCGCTGGCGCGCATGTTCGACGGCATCGAGATCCGCCAGGCGATCCCCATCATCCGCGCGTTCACCCACTTCGCGCTGCTGGCCAACGTCGCCGAGGACATTCATCGGGAACGTCGCCGCGCCGTGCACGTGGCGGCCGGCGAGCCCCCGCAGGACAGCAGCCTGGCCGCCACTTACGCCAAGCTCGACTCGGTCGATTTGGAGCCTGGCGCCGTCGCCGAGGCGCTTGCGGGGGCGTTGGTGTCGCCGGTGATCACGGCTCACCCGACCGAGACCAGGCGTCGCACGATCTTCGACACACAACACCGCATCACCGAACTGATGCGGCTGCGGCTGCACGGCCACGCTGCCACCGACGACGGTCGCGACATCGAGCACGAACTGCGTCGCCACATCCTCACGCTGTGGCAGACCGCGCTGGTTCGGTTGTCCCGGTTGAAGATTCAAGACGAGATCGAGACCGGTCTGCGCTATTACCCGGCCGCGTTCTTCGAAGTCATCCCACAGGTGAACGCCGACGTGCGCGCGGAACTACAGGATCGCTGGCCCGATGCTGGGCTACTCGACGAGCCGATCGTGCGGCCCGGGTCGTGGATCGGCGGCGATCGCGACGGTAATCCGAATGTCACCGCAGAGGTGGTGCGCCTTGCCACCTCCAACGCCGCGTACACGGCGCTGGACCACTATTTCGCCGAGATCACCGCGCTGGAAGAGGAGCTGTCGATGTCGGCGCGGCTGGTCCGGATCAGCGACGACCTCGCCGCGCTGGCCGCCCGGTGCGACGAGCCCGCGCGCGCCGACGAACCCTACCGGCGAGCGCTGCGCGTGATCCACGCCCGCCTCACGTCGACGGCGCAGGAGATCCTGGACCAGCAGCCGGAACACGAACTCGACCTGGGTCTCGAGCGCTATCAGACGTCCGCCGAACTGCTGGCCGACCTGAACGTGGTCGACGAGTCGCTGTGCGCAAACGGCAGCGCGGTGCTGGCCGACGACCGGCTGGCACGGCTGCGAGAAGCCGTGCACACGTTCGGTTTCCACCTCTGCGGTCTGGACATGCGGCAGAACTCCGAAGTGCACGAGGAGGTCATCGCGGAGCTTCTCGCCTGGGCCGGTGTGCACCCGGACTACCGATCGCTGGCCGAGGAGGAACGGATCCGACTGCTGGCCGGGGAGCTGGCGACTCGGCGGCCGCTGGTCAAGGAGGGTGCGGCCCTGTCCGAACTGGCCCGCAAGGAACTCGACATCGTGGACGCGGCCGCGCGGGCAGTGCGGGTCTTCGGGCCGCAGGCGGTGCCGAACTACATCATCTCGATGTGCGAGTCCGTTTCGGACATGCTGGAGGCCGCCATTCTCCTCAAGGAGGCCGGCCTGCTCGACGTGTCGGCTGAGCAGCCGTACGCCCCGGTGGGCATCGTGCCGTTGTTCGAGACGATCGACGATCTGCAACGGGGATCGTCGATCCTCGAAGCGGTGCTGGATCTCCCGGTGTACCGATCGATCGTGTCCGCGCGTGACGACAGCCAGGAAGTGATGCTCGGTTACTCCGACTCCAACAAGGACGGCGGCTATCTGGCGGCGAACTGGGCGCTGTACCGCGCCGAACTCGATCTGGTGGAGTCGGCGCGCAAGACCGGAATCCGGTTGCGCCTCTTCCACGGTCGCGGCGGCACGGTCGGCCGCGGTGGCGGCCCGAGCTACGACGCCATCTTGGCGCAGCCGCCGGGAGCGGTGAACGGATCGCTACGGATCACCGAACAGGGTGAGGTGATCGCCGCCAAGTACGCCGAGCCGCAGATCGCGCACCGCAACCTCGAGACATTGGTGGCCGCCACCCTGGAGGCCACGCTGCTCGACGTGGAAGGCCTCGGCGACGCCGCCGGCCCCGCCTACGAGGTGCTCGACGACCTGGCAGCACGCGCCCAGCGGGCATACGCCGAATTGGTCCACGAGACACCGGGTTTCGTCGACTACTTCAAGGCATCGACACCGGTGAGCGAGATCGGCGCACTCAACATCGGCAGCAGGCCGTCGTCGCGCAAGCCCACGACCTCGATCGCCGATCTGCGGGCGATTCCATGGGTGTTGGCATGGAGCCAATCGCGGGTCATGCTGCCCGGTTGGTACGGCACCGGTTCGGCGTTCGAGGAGTATGTGGGTGAGGGCCCGGAGAAGGAAGCTCGGGTCGAGGTGCTGCAGGACCTGTACCGGCGGTGGCCGTTCTTCCGCACTGTGCTGTCGAACATGGCACAGGTGTTGGCGAAGTCGGACCTGGGATTGGCCGCCCGCTATTCCGAACTCGTCGAGGACGAAGAATTGCGGCGCCGGGTTTTCGACAAGATCGTCGCCGAGCACGACCGCACGATCCGCATGCACAAGCTCATCACCGGCCAGGACGACCTGCTGGCCGACAATCCGGCGCTGGCGCGTTCGGTGTTCAACCGCTTCCCGTACCTGGAACCGCTGAACCACCTTCAGGTCGAGCTGTTGCGCCGCTACCGTTCCGGCGACGACGACGAACTCGTCCAGCGGGGAATCCTGCTCACGATGAGCGGGTTGGCGACCGCATTGCGCAACAGCGGATAGCCGCCGTCACAATCCGGCGGTCTTGCGCACTTTGTTCACAGCTCCTCGCACCGCCTGCTCGGTGGCGGCCAGCGGCGAGATCACCGATTCACCGAGGCCGACGATCCGCTCCACCCGGTCGACGATGCCCTCCATGCGGTCCACCACCGCGTTGAGCCGCGGGGCGAGCTGGTTGATCTGGTTGATCGTCTCGTTGAACCGCTCGAGCGTGGCATCGAGGTTGGCGGTGGAACTGTTCAGGTCCTCGAGGGTTTCGCTGAGCCCCACGAGGATGGTGTCGACCTGTTCGACTGTGACGTCGGCGTTGAGTGCCGCCTGCGCGAGCTTCCTGATCCGTTCCGGCCCCGTGCGCACCGGCCTACCACCTTTGTCTGCCATGTCGCTCATTATCACCGCAGCCGTGGAACCGCTGAGCAGAACCCGT
This sequence comes from Mycobacterium sp. IS-1556, assembly GCF_001499985.1. NCBI lineage: Bacteria > Bacillati > Actinomycetota > Actinomycetes > Mycobacteriales > Mycobacteriaceae > Mycobacterium > Mycobacterium sp. IS-1556. The sequence continues at coordinate 130,667 of NZ_LQIM01000012.1, read as the reverse complement.
CGTCTGAATAGGTGTGAGCCAACGAGAAACCTCGGCCCGGCAATGCACGGCAGATCTGCGCAACCTCACGCTGCTGTCGAAACCGATGACCGGAAGCGTTGACTACGACGCTGGATTCCGTGACGGTTGCCGCGACATTCGGACGGACCCTCACGAGTGACGGCACGTCAGAACGGCGGTGGTTCGTCGTCCCGGGAGAGCCTCTCGGCGAGCAGGAGTTGGATGCGACGGATGCGCGCGGCGTTGTGTTGTCGCTCCAGAGCGATGCGGTAGGCCTTGTCCTCGGCGCGGGTGCGTCGACGCATCGGCATCATCGCCCCGCGATGACTGTCGACCGGTCCACGCGTCGGCGGGGCCGGCACGACCTCGCCGGTGGGTTGTCCGAGCTGTTCGAAGAACTCCGCACCACCTGGAGTGGTGGTGTAGGTCTGCCCATTGGGCGCCGTCCACACGACCGTGCCGTCTGCGGCTTGACGGTCGGACCACCCGTCGGCTCCGCACCAAAACGTCTTCAGCAGATGGTGAAACACGCACAGCAGTTTGAGATTCGACGGATGTGTCGGCCCGCCGGGGTAGGGGGACCGTGTGGTCGATCTGACACGCCGCGGCCGGCTCGTCGCAGCCTGGGAATCGGCATGTCAGGTCACGGCAACGCACGAACCGCGCCAGCGCGGCCGAGGGCCGGTAACCCTGCTCGGCGCACGGCTCCGGTAGCCGTACCGGTTGCAACCGGGCGGCGGCGGCCAGATCGCGCAACATCGTCGAGGGCACGGCACCGAACCCCGGAAGGTATCCCGGTGACTCGGATCGACCGTCGATTGTCGCCTGATCGGCGATCACATTGATGACGAGCTGGCTCAGGGGCGGTTGTTCACGCTGCCTGCAGGCGCTGGCGCAATCCTCTGCGCCACAGCCACACTCGAGCGCGCTCTGCCCGGCCGCCAACGCCATCAGCGCATCGGCCCGGCGTTGCCGTTTGGTGCGCGGGTCGTCATCGCAGACCGTGGCGGCCATTTCGTCGAGGCGGGTGTCGAAGGCGACACCATCGACGAAGGCGAGTTTGGCCCAGACCCCGACCATGCCCGGGCTGATCGGTCCGACGTCGACGTAGCGGTCGTCAGTGGGCGGCTGGGGTTCGCGAACCCCAGCCGGATCGAACTTCTCCACCCACATGTCGATGCGCTCGGTCAGTTTGGGTCCCGACAATTTCATCCACTTCGGTGCCCATTGCGCAAAAGCCTCATCGAGTCGGGCCAGTCGACCGGGGTCCTCGACGTTCTGACTACGGCTGACCAGCGCGGTCATCATCCGGAAATCGATGTCGCCGGCAGCGAACACCGCGGCCACACCGGGCAGGCGCTCCCGCAGGTCGATCGCGTAGTTGAGCCGCCCTGCCGCTCGACCGCGGCTGATGTTCAATGCCGCAGAGATCTCGGCGACCACGTTCGCGTGTCCGTCGATGGCCCAGTTGTCCCGCTCGTCCTCATCCGCCGGCGCCCGTCGGGCGTACAACTCCCCAATAGCCTGCATCTCCAGGCCACAGGCGGCGTTCTGTTCGCGTGAAGCCGTGGCGATAGCCTCGGCCACGGCCGCGTCACAGAGCGTGTCGAACATGTGTTCGATACTACCCGGATCCACTGACAGGCGGCGATCTTTTCGCAGGGGTCAGAGCTTGTTCGCCGCCGCCTCGTCGAGCAGCCAGACGGTCGCCTCGCGGCCGACGGCACCCGCGGCGGGTACGTCATCCGGATCGGCACCGCCGATCGCAGCGGCCACGGCATCGGCCTTCCCTTCGCCGGAGACGACCAGCCACACCTCTCGTGACCGTCGAACCGCAGGCAAGGTCAACGTGATTCGGCGCGGCGGCGGCTTGGGCGAGTCGACGACGCCGACGACGAGTCGATCGCGTTCACGGACCGCCGGGGTATGGGGGAACAGCGAATTAACATGTCCCTCACCGCCCATGCCCAGTAGGTGCACGTCGAAGTCGGGCGTTGGCTCGCCGTCGTGGGCGTTGGCGGCGAGCACGCGCTCATAGTCGGCCGCGGCCGCATCGAGGTCGTCGCCGAACTGCGCTCCACTGGCGGCCATCGGGTGCACGTTGTCGACCGGGATGTCCACCCGGTCCAGCAGTGCCTCGCGCGTCTGCTTGTAGTTGCGCTCGTCGTCGTCCTCGGGCACGAACCGGTCGTCGCCCCAGTAGAGATGGACCTTGCTCCAGTCGATCCCGTCACTGTGCTCGGCAACGCGCTTCAGCATGTTGATGCCGGTGCCGCCACCGGTCAACACGATATGCGCCGCGCCGCGCTTGTCGATCGCGTCGACGATCGCGGCGACAAGCCGGTCGCCGGCCGCCGCCACCAGCGCTGCCGAGTCTGGATACCGTTCGATGATCGGACTCACGCGTACTGCACCTTCTCGATGCCCTGCAGAGCCTCGTGATAAATCTCGTCGGCGTCGAGCCTGCGCAAGTCCTCGGCCAGGCATTCCTTGGTCTCGCGGCGCGCCAACGGAATTCGCGCTTCGGGTCGGCTGGTGCGGCTCAGCGTCGCGGTGACACCCGTCTGGGGCCGTCGCAGCGTGATCGTCTCGCCGCCGCGCACCAGCTCCACTTTCAGCTCGCCGACCTCTCGCTGCACCGGAGCGTCGATTCTGGCGGCCAGCCAGCCCGCCAGGACATCGAGCGACGGTTCTTCTCGCAGGCCTGATACCAACGCAGACGTGATCGGCTCATGCGGTTCCTGATCGACCGCAGCCGCCAGCAGCGCACGCCAGTACGTGATGCGCGCCCAAGCAAGGTCGGTGTCGCCCGCGGTGTAGCCCTCCAGGCGGCCCTTGATCGCGGCCATCGGATCTCCGCACTGCGTCGCGTTGGTGATCCTTCGAATCGCCAACCGCCCCAACGGGTCCCTCGCGGGAACATCCGGGCCCCCCGCCGGCCACCAGGCCACCACCGGGGTGTCGGGAAGCAGGAACGGCAACACCACACTGGACGCGTGGTCGGCGAGCTCGCCGTGCAAGCGCAGCGCGACGACTTCGCCAGCGCCGGCGTCTCCGCCGACGCGCAGCTGTGCATCGAGCCGGGAATCGGCGGCACCGCGGTCACCGGGCACGACGACGATCACCCGGCAGGGATGCTCACGGCTGGCGAAGTTGGCCGCCTCGATCGAATCTTCCAGCAGATCATCGGAATCCAGCGAGATCACGAGGGTGAGGACGCGGCTCAACGTGATCGCCCCGCCCTCTTCGCGCAGACCGGTGATCTTCTTGTTGATGTCGTTGGTCGTGGTATCCGGCAGATCGACAATCACCGCCGCCTCCTTGCGCCTTCGCGGATCACGGCCGCCTCCACTCCCGGCCGACCCGATGCAACATCTCGTCGGCGGACGCCGGCCCCCAGGTGCCCGCCTCGTACGCCTCGGGCTTGCCGTGTGACGCCCAGTAATCCAGAACGGGATCGAGGATCTCCCAGGACAATTCGACCTCCCTGTTCACCGGGAACAGCGACGGTTCGCCGAACAGCACGTCGAGGATGAGTCTCTCGTAGGCCTCGGGGGAGTCCTCGGCGAACGCCGAACCGTAGGAGAAGTCCATGTTGACGTCTCGGACCTCCATGGCACTGCCCGGCACCTTCGAGCCGAATCGGGTGGTGATGCCCTCGTCAGGCTGCACCCGGATCACCAACGCGTTCTGGCCCAGCTCCTCGGTCATGGTCTTGTCGAACGGCAGATGCGGCGCCCGCTTGAAGATCAACGCGATCTCGGTCACCCTGCGGCCCAACCGCTTTCCGGTGCGCAGGAAGAACGGCACGCCGGCCCACCGCCGGGTGTCGACCTCCAGCGTGATGGCCGCGTAGGTCTCGGTCGTCGAATCTTTGGAGAAGCCCTCCTCCTGAAGCAGGCCGACCACCTTCTCGCTGCCCTGCCAACCCGCCGCGTACTGTCCGCGCGCCGTGGTCTGGTCGAGCGGCTGAACGGGTTGCGTGGCCGAAAGCACCTTGATCTTTTCGGCCTGCAGTTCGTGCGGTCCGAAGTTGACCGGCTCCTCCATCGCGGTCAGCGCCAGCAGCTGCAGCAGATGGTTCTGGATGACGTCACGCGCCGCCCCGACACCGTCGTAATAGCCTGCGCGACCGCCGAGCCCGATGTCCTCGGCCATCGTGATCTGCACGCTGTCGACGTAGTTGTTGTTCCAGATGGGTTCGTAGAACTCGTTGGCAAAGCGCAGCGCGAGGATGTTCTGGACGGTCTCCTTGCCGAGGTAGTGGTCGATGCGGAACACCGACTCCTCCGGGAACACGCTGTTGACCACCGCATTGAGTTCGCGCGCGCTCTGCAGATCGTGGCCGAACGGCTTCTCGATCACCACCCGGCTCCAGCGGCCCTCCTGCGGCCGGGCCAACCCGGACTTCTGCAGTTGCTCGCACACCTGCTGGAACGCCTTGGGTGGAATGGAAAGGTAGAAAGCGTGATTACCGCCCGTCCCGCGCTCGGCATCGAGTTTCTCGAGCGTCTCGGCGAGTCGGGCGAACGCCGCGTCGTCGTCGAATGTGCCCTGGACGAACCGGAAACCCTCGGCGAGCCGGTCCCACACCTCCTGGCGGAACGGCGTGCGCGCGTGCTTCTTGACCGCCTCGTAGACGACCTGTCCGAAATCCTCGTCCGCCCAGTCCCGTCGGGCGAATCCGACGAGCGAGAACGACGCAGGCAGCAGGCCGCGGTTCGCGAGGTCGTAGATCGCGGGCATCAACTTCTTCCGCGAGAGATCGCCGGTGACACCGAAGATCACGATTCCGCACGGCCCCGCGATCCGCGGCATCCGCTTGTCGCGCTTGTCGCGCAGCGGATTGACCCAATCCGTCATTTCTTGCTGGCGTCGAGCTGTTCCTGCGTCGCCTCGAGCAACTCGAGCCACGACTTCTCGAATTTCTCCACACCCTCGTCCTCGAGCAGCCGGAACACGTCGGGCAGATCGATTCCGACCGATGAGAGCTCGTCGAACAGTGCCTGCGATTCGTCGGCCGTACCGGTCACCGTGTCGCCGGTGATCACGCCGTGGTCGGCGACCGCGTCAATGGTCTTCTCCGGCATGGTGTTCACCGTGTTCGGGGCGACCAACTCGGTGACATACAACGTGTCGGAGTAGTCCGGGTTCTTCACGCCGGTCGACGCCCACAGCGGACGCTGGACACGGGCGCCGTCGGCCTTCAACGCCTCGTAGCGCGAGCCGCCGACGAACACTTCTTCGTAGGCCGCATAGGCGAGCCGAGCGTTGGCCACCCCGGCCTTGCCACGCAGTCTCAGTGCTTCCTCAGAGCCGATCTTCTCCAGCCGCTTGTCGATCTCGGTGTCCACCCGGGACACGAAGAACGAAGCGACGGAATGAATCTTGGACAGGTCGTGGCCGGCCTCCTTGGCCTTCTCCAAACCCGCGAGATAGGCATCCATCACGAGCCGATGGCGCTCGACGGAGAAGATGAGCGTCACGTTGACCGAGATTCCTTCGGCGATCACGGCGGTGATCGCGGGCAGGCCGGCCATCGTGGCGGGGATCTTGATCAGCAGGTTGGGCCGGTCGACGGTCTTCCACAGATCGATCGCCTGGAGGATGGTCTTGTCGGTGTCGTGCGCGACGCGGGGGTCCACTTCGATCGACACCCGGCCGTCGACGCCGTCGGACAGTTCGTTCTGCTTGGCCAGCACGTCGCAGGCATTGCGCACGTCGTCGGTGGTGACGGTGCGGATCGTCGCGTCCACGTCGGCGCCGCGCGCGGCCAGTTCATTGACTTGATCGTCGTAGGCGTGCCCCTTCGACAGGGCGGCCTGGAAGATCGACGGGTTCGTCGTCACCCCGACGACGCTTCTGGTGTCGATGAGCTCCTGCAGGTTGCCCGTCTGTAGTCGGTCGCGCGACAGGTCATCGAGCCACACCGACACGCCGGCGTTGGACAAGGCTGCGAGATTCGGATTCTGAGCCATTGCTGTGCCTTTCGATCACTAGTTGTCTATGGAGCGCTCCGCGGCTGCCACCACGGCCTCGGGGGTGAACCCGAACTCGCGGAACAACGTCTTGTCGTCGGCGGACTCGCCGTAGTGCTCGATGGAGACGATTTCTCCTGTGTCACCGACGAGCTTGTACCAACTCTGTGCGACGGCCGCCTCGACGGCGACACGCGCCGAAACGGTTGGTGGCAGCACCGAATCGCGGTACTCCTGCGGCTGCGATTCGAACCACTCCACGCATGGCATCGACACCACGTAGGCGGAGATGTCCTTCTCCGCCAACAGCTTGCGGGCTTCCACCGCCAGCTGCAGTTCCGAACCGGTCGCGATGATGATCACGTCGGCGTCGTCGGCCGGTTTTCCGCCGCCGAGCACGTACCCGCCGCGGGCCACACCGTCGGCGTCCGTACCCTCCAGCACGGGGATGCCCTGCCGCGTGAGGATGAAACCGACGGGACCGCTTCCGTTGCCGCGGGCGAGGATGCTGCGCCACGCGTAGGCGGTTTCATTGGGGTCACCGGGGCGGACCACCGACAGGTTCGGGATCGCCCGCAGCGCCGCGAGGTGTTCGATCGGCTGGTGGGTCGGTCCGTCCTCGCCGAGGCCGATCGAATCATGCGTCCAGATGTATATGGTGTCGATGTCCATCAGCGAGGCCAGCCGCACCGCCGGGCGCATGTAGTCGGAGAACTGCAGGAAGGTGCCGCCGAACGCACGCGTCGGACCATGCAGCACGATGCCGGACAGGATCGCGCCCATTGCATGCTCGCGGACACCGAAATGCAGCACCCGGCCGTACCAGTCCGCCGTGAAGTCGTCAGTCGAAATCGACGGGGGACCAAAGGATTTCACGCTCTTGATCGTCGTGTTGTTGCTGCCGGCGAGGTCCGCCGAACCGCCCCACAGCTCGGGCAGCTTCGGTGCGACGTCGTTGAGCACCTGACCGAATGCGGCGCGGGTGGCCAACGGCTTGGAGCCGGGCTCCCAGTGGGTCAGGTCGGAGTCCCAACCGTCGGGCAATTCCTGGGCCAGCAGCCGGTCCAGCAGCGCCTTACGGTCGGGTTCGCGCTCCGCCCAGGCATCGAAACCGGTCTGCCACTTGGCATGTGCTTCCTTCCCGCGTTCCACCAACTTGCGGGTGTGCTCGATGACCTCGGGCCGCACCTCGAACGTCTTGTCCGGGTCGAAGCCGAGGATCTTCTTGGTCGCGGCGACCTCGTCTTCGCCGAGCGCCGACCCGTGCGCACTGCCGGTGTTCATCTTGTTGGGCGCCGGATAGCCGATGATCGTCCGCACCGCGATGAACGACGGCTTGTCGGTGACTTTGCGTGCGGCCTCGATGGCTTCTTCTATGCCGACTACGTTTTCGCCGCCCTCGACCTCCTGCACGTGCCAGCCGTAGGCGCGGTAGCGAGCTGCGACGTCTTCGGACAGCGCGATGTTGGTGTCGTGTTCGATCGAGATCTGGTTCTGGTCGTAGAAGACGATCAGGTTGGCCAACTGCTGGGTGCCCGCCAGCGAGGACGCCTCACTGGTGATGCCCTCTTCGATGTCGCCGTCGGAGGCGATCACGTAGATGTAGTGGTCGAACGGGCTCTCCCCCCACGGGGTGTCGGGGTCGAACAGGCCGCGCTCGTAGCGCGATGCCATCGCCATCCCGACCGCCGAGGCCAGCCCCTGACCCAGCGGGCCGGTGGTGATCTCCACGCCCTTGGTGTGGCGGAACTCCGGATGTCCCGGCGTCTTCGACTTCCAGGTCCGCAGCGACTCGATGTCGGAGAGCTCGAGGCCAAAGCCCCCGAGGTACAGCTGGATGTAGAGCGTCAGGCTGGAGTGCCCGGCGGACAGCACGAAGCGGTCCCGGCCCAGCCAGTGCACGTCGCTGGGGTCGTGGCGCATCTGGCGCTGGAAGAGCGTGTAGGCCAGGGGCGCCAGGCTCATCGCGGTGCCGGGATGGCCGTTGCCCACCTTCTGTACCGCATCCGCCGCCAGCACCCGGATGGTGTCGACCGCCAGCGTGTCGACCTCTGTCCAGTCGTCTGGGTGGTTCGGACGGGTCAGCGCGGAAATTTCTTCGAGCGTGGTCACAGGCGCACTCCTGGTCGGCGTTGAGCTTTTCAGCTGCTCGCTTAAACACCCTAGTGCCGGATGGTCATCCGATGCAGGCTGCTGGGGGACGATTAGGCCGCCGTTGCGGCGCGGTCTACCATCGTCTGTAGTAGAAGCCCCCGCATTTCGACAGGAGTAGCTGCGTGAGCGTTCGCGAAGGCCACCTCGTCGACGGGGCGCCGGATCGAATGTCGCCGCCGGAGCGGCTCCGGACGCGAATCCGCCAGAAAATCCTGGGCTACGTCTCGCTGACGAAGCCGCGGGTCATCGAACTGCTCCTGGTCACCACGATCCCCGCGATGCTGCTGGCCCACCGCGGCGACGTCGACCCGCTGCTGATCCTGAACACGCTGGTCGGTGGGCTGCTGGCGGCGGCAGGCGCCAACGCGCTGAACTGCGTGGCCGACGCCGACATCGACAAGGTCATGAAGCGCACCGAGCGCAGACCGCTGGCCCGCGCCACGGTTCCGCGCAGCCACGCGCTGGTGTTCGGGCTCGCGCTGTCCGTCGCATCCTTCTTCTGGCTGTGGTGGACGACGAACATGCTGTCGGCCCACCTAGCGGGCGCGACGATCGCGTTCTACGTTCTCGTCTACACGCTGCTGCTCAAGCGCCGCACCTCGCAGAACGTGGTGTGGGGCGGCGCCGCGGGCTGCATGCCGGTGATGATCGGGTGGTCGGCGGTCACCGGGACGATCGCCTGGCCGGCCTTGGTGATGTTCGCGATCATCTTCTTCTGGACGCCCCCGCACACCTGGGCGCTGGCCATGCGCTACAAGGAGGACTACCGCGCGGCCGGTGTTCCGATGCTGCCCGCGGTGGCGACTGAGCGCCAGGTCACCAAGCAGATCGTGATCTACACCTGGCTGACGGTGGCCGCCACGCTGGCGCTGACGCCCGCGACCGGCTGGTTGTACGCGGCCGTCGCGCTGCTGGCCGGGACATGGTTCCTGGTGATGGCGCACCAGCTCTACAACGGCGTGCGTCGCGGCGAACCCGTCAAACCGTTGCGGCTGTTCCTTCAGTCCAACAACTACCTCGCCGTCGTCTTCTGCGCACTGGCGATCGACTCCGCGCTGGCGCTGCCGACTCTGTTCTGACCGCTAGGGCACCAACACCACCGATCCGACGGTCCGGCGGCCCTGCAGGTCGCGGTGCGCCTGCTCGGCGTCGGGGAGCCGGTAGCGCTCGCTGACCGTGATGGTCAAGGTGCCCGATGCGATCGCGTCGAGGAGTTCGCCTGCCCGCCAAGCGAACTCGTCTGCGGTGCGGGTGTAGTGCACGAGCGTGGGCCGGGTCAAGAACAGCGAACCCGCCGCGTTGAGGAGTTGCGGATCGAATGGCGGGACCGGCCCGCTGGAGGCACCGAACAGCGCCAGCGTGCCCCGCACCGCCAGGCTGGCGAGGCTGGCTTCGAACGTGGCCGCCCCGACGCCGTCGTACACCGCGGCGACGCCGCCGTCGGTCATCTCCTTGATCGTGGCGCCGAACTCCGCCGGGTCGTCCGGATAGTCGAGCACTTCCACCGCGCCGGCCTGGCGCGACAACTCGGCCTTCTCCGGCGTCGAGACCGTGGTGATGACCCGCACCGCCATGCTGGTCGCCCACTGGGTGAGGATGAGGCCCACGCCGCCCGCTCCCGCGTGCACGAGCACCGAGTCGCCCTGCTGCACCGGGTACAGCGACTTGATCAGGTAGTGCGCGGTCATTCCCTTGAGCAGTGCGGCGGCGGCCGCCTCGGGACTCACGCCGTCGGGTACGTAAGCGACGAAATCTGCTGGGGCGACACTGTATTCGGCATAGGCGCCGTTGGCCTGCGCGGTGACGACGCGGTCGCCGACCTTCAGCGCGGCGACGCCGTCGCCGACCGCTTCGACGGTGCCGCACACCTCGTTGCCGACGATGAACGGCGTCTCCCGCGGATACTGTCCGGACCGGAAGTAGGTGTCGAGGAAGTTGACTCCGATCGCCTCGGCCTTGATCAGCACCTCGCCGGGGCCCGGCGTCGGCTGCGGCTTCTCGACGTAGGTGAGGACTTCGGGTCCGCCGGTCTCGGCGACTTCGATGGCGTGCATGCTCACATCCTCCCAATATCCTTGCAGTTGTGAAGCTCGCGCGGCCCGACCTTTTCCACCCGCGCATCGTGCTGGCCGGCTGCCCTGCACTGCCGGAGGGAGACGGGGACGACGCCGGCCTGCTCGCCGCGCTGGGTAAGCATGGCTTGCACGCCCGCTGGCTGTCCTGGGACGACCCGGCGACGCTGGAGGCGGACCTGGTGATCCTGCGGGCGACGTGGGATTACATCGATCGGCTCGACGAGTTCCTCGGCTGGGCGGGGCGGGTCCGCAACCTGCTCAACCCCGCGAGAGTGGTGCCGTGGAACACCGACAAGCGCTATCTCCTCGACCTTGCCGACGCGGGGGTGCCGATCGTGCCGAGCCGGTTCTTCGGTCCGGGCGCCACGGTGCGGCTGCCGAACAGCGCCGAGGTCGTGGTCAAACCCGCTGTCGGTGTGGGATCGGTGGATACGGTGCGTTTTTCGGATCGCGATGACGCTCGACGGCACGCCGCCCGTCTGCTGGCCACCGGCCGGACCGTGCTGATCCAGCCCTACGACGCACGCATCGAGGACGGGGAGACCGCGCTGGTGTTTCTCGGCGGTTCGCAATCGCATGCGTTCACCAAGGGCCCGATACTGCGGCGCGCCGGCCAGGTGCCGCCGTTCGACGAGTCGGGCACCTACGCGCGCGAGACGCTCACCCCGGCCGAGCCCGACTTCGAGGTGTGGGACGTCGGTCATGCGGCGCTGGCGGCGGCGGCCGCCCACCTGGACCTGGCGCCCGAGGAGTTGCTCTACGCGCGGGTGGACGTCGTCGGCGGACGCTTCGAGCCGCGGGTGCTGGAGGTCGAACTGGTCGAACCGTCGCTGGGCTGGATGCAACTCGACCCACCGACCCGCGAGCGGCAACAGCGGGCGTTCGTCCTGGGCGTCGAGTCAGCGCTCGAGAGGTTCGGGCTCGGCCCGCTCTCGCATCGACGCCCATAGCGCCGCGGTGGCTGCCGTGCAGGCCGCGGCGCCGGCCACATGGACGGCCACCAGCGCCGCGGGCACGCCGGTGTAGAACTGCACGACCCCGACCAGTCCCTGCGCCACCACCAAGGCGAGCAGCACACCCAGGCGCACCATCACCGGCCGGGCTGCGCGGACCGCCAGCAGGCCGAAGCCCAGGCCGATCACCAGCGACAAGTAGGCCACCAGCAGCGACGAATGCACGTGCACCAGCGTGGGGATGGGGACCTCGAGGCGTGGGATCGTGCGGTCGAGGCTCTTGTCTCCCGCGTGCGGTCCGGCCCCGGTCACCAACGTACCGGTCACCAGGACAGCTGCCAGCGCGACGCCACCGAGGAAAGCCAACTGGCGCAACGGCTTTGGTGCGCGCCGGGTGAGCACGCCATCGTCGGGCTCGCCGATCTTGACGAACAGCAGCACCGCCAACCAGACCATCGTCATCGACGCCAGCAGGTGGATGGCCACCGTCCACCACAGCAGGCCCGTGAGCACGGTGATCCCTCCGATCACCGCCTGCACGACCGTCGAAGCCGGCATCAGCCAGGCATAGATCAGCACCTCGCGGCGTCGGCGTGCGCGTGTCACCGCCAGGACCGCGGCCGCGGCGGTGAGCACCACCAGGAACGTGACCATGCGGTTGCCGAACTCGACGGCTTGGTGGATGACGGCCACCTCGGGGTGCGGCATCGGGGTGAAGCTGCCCGGGAAGCACTGCGGCCAGGTCGGACACCCCAGGCCGGACGCGGTGACGCGGACGATCGCGCCGGTCACGGCGATGCCGCCCTGGGTCAGGATGACGAGGAACGCGATGACGCGCTGGGCCCGCAGGCTGGGCAGCGGCAGCAGATCGACCAGCCGCAGGAAGGCGCGTCGCACGGGTTCGATGGTAGAGCAGCGCAACTACAGGCCGTAGTAGCGGGTGCTGCGCGCGGCGGCCTCAGGTGAAGCGGAACCAGCGCAGCGCACACAGTGCGGCGACGACACCCCACACCGCGAGCACCAGCAGGCCGAACCAGTCGACCGACAGCGTCATCGCCCGCGACAGCGCCTCGGTGAGCGCTCCCGACGGAGTCAACCGGGCTACCCACTGCGCCGCGGAGGGCACCATGCCGCCCTCCAAGGTCAGCGCGCCGAGTCCGGCGAAGACGAACCACAGTAGGTTCGCCAGCGCCAGCACGATCTCGGCGCGAAGCGTGCCCCCCAGCAGCAGGCCCAGTGCGGCGAACCCCGCGGTGCCCAGCGCGATGATCGCGGCGCCGAGTGCCAACCCGGCCATGTGCGGTCGCCAGCCCAGCGCAAAACCGATCGTGCCCAACACAATCGACTGCAGAAACACCACCGCGACGACGGCCAGCGACTTGCCCGCGATGATGCCCCAGACCGGAAGCGCCGTGGCGCCCAACCGCTTCAGCGCTCCGTAGCGGCGGTCGAACGCCACGGCGATCGCCTGGCCGGTGAACGCGGTGGAGATCACCGCCAGCGCCATGATCGCCGGCACGAAGGTCGCAGCCCGGTTCGGTCCGAACGAACCGAGCGGCAACACCGTCAACCCGATCAACAGCGTGATCGGAATGAACATCGTCAACAACAGCTGTTCGCCGTTGCGCAGCAACAACCGCAGTTCGAGGCCGAACTGCGCGGCGAGCATCTTCGCCACGGTGGCCGGCCCGGGGTCGGGCGAGAAGGTGCCCGGCGCAAAACGATTCACGGGCGCAGCTCCCGTCCGGTCAAGTCGAGGAAGACGTCCTCGAGGCTCCGCTGTTCGACGCGCATATCGGTGGCCAGCACGTCGAGCCGCGCGCACCACGCCGTCACCGTGGCCAGCACCTGCGGGTTGATCGCGCCCTCCACCAGGTACTCGCCCGGCGCCGTCTCGCTCGCGCGGTAGCTCTCCGGCAGTGCCGAGACCAGCAGCGACAGATCGAGCATGCGCGGTGCGCGGAACCGCAACTGGTTCTCGGCGCCGCTGCGCATCAACTCCTCCGGTGTCCCGGTGGCCACCGCGACACCGTGGTCGATGATCATGATGCGGTCGGCGAGCTCCTCGGCCTCGGTCAGTTGATGGGTCGTCAGCACCACCGTGACGCCGTCGCGGCGCAGCCCGTCGATCAACTCCCACACCACGATTCGGGCATGGGCGTCCATGCCGGCGGTCGGTTCGTCGAGGAAGACCAGCTCGGGACGGCCGACCACGGCGCAAGCGAGCGCCAGCCGCTGCTGCTGACCGCCGGAGAGCCGCCGGTAGGTGGTTCGCGCCGCCTCGGTCAGCCCGAGGATGTCCATCAGCCACGCGGGGTCGAGCGGGTTGGCCGCGTAGGACGCGACGAGGTCGAGCATCTCACCGGCGCGGGCGGCCGGATATGCGCCGCCGCCCTGCAACATCACGCCGATGCGCTCGCGCACCCGGGCGTTGTCGCCGACCGGGTCCAGGCCGAGGATCTCGATGGTGCCGGCGTCGGGCTTGATGAAGCCTTCGCACATCTCCACGGTGGTGGTCTTGCCCGCCCCGTTCGGCCCGAGCAGGGCGAACACCTCGGCGGTCTGGACCTCCAGGTCGAGGTCTGAGACCGCGATCGTCGACCCGTAGCGCTTGCTGACCCCGCTCAGGCGCACGGGGGCGGGGGAGGTCCCCGGTCCTGGGTGGGTCACGGGGACTCAGCGTAGGCGTCGGGTCTCACCGGCTGTGGTTCCGGTGGCGACGGCTGCTCGGACGGCCGCGTCGTCACGCTCCGCCAGGGCAGCCGGTTGTAAGTGAGCAGGATCAACGCCGCCACGATCACGGTGCTGGCCGCCACGGCGAGCAGGATCTGAAACAGCGTGAACCGGTCGCCGTTTGCGGTGGGGCCGAAAATGCCGACCGCCAGCGTCACCACGATCGTCGTGCTGCGGAACGCCGGCCGCGTGGCCCACGCCGCGAGGGGCAGCACGGCCCACAACACATACCAGGGCTGGACCACCGGAAACAGCAGCACGGTCACGCCGAGCGCGACGCCGAGCCCGCCCACCGGGTGCAGGCGGCCCCGCAGCACCGCCAGCAGCAGCCAGGTCACCAGGATCGCGATGATGAACACGCCGATCGCACGGGTCAGGCCCAGCACCGCGGTGGTGTGGTCGCCGAGACCCAGCAGGATGCCGACCTGTCCGGTGCCCAGGGCGAGCAAGGTGGGCAGCGACATCCAACTGCGCACGACGTTCGCGGTGCCCAACGTGAAGAGCCAGCCGAATCCCAGGCCGCTGGCCCACCCGATGATCGCCATCACCGCGACCGACACGGCCGTCAGTGACCCCCCGGCCAGGAAAAACGCCTTGACCGTGCCGCCCCACCGGCAGGCCAGCGCCATCGCCACGAAGCCCAGCGCCAGCAACGACGGCAGCTTCACCTGCGACGACAGCGTGATCAGCACGACACCCAGCAACAGCATCGCCAGCGGCCACCACTGCGCCCACTGCGCGCGGCCTTGCGGCCACGTCAGCGGCCTGGGAACCAGGGGCATGGCGGCGCCGATGCTGCTGACCCCGCGCAGGGCGAACTCGGTGCCGGCGAGCATCAGCCCCAGCATCAACGCCTCGTTGTGGATGCCCGCCACCAGATGCATGATCAACAGCGGATTCGCGGCGCCGAGCCACAGCGCGCTCACCTCCGCAACACCGCAGCGACGGGCCAGGCGAGGCGTCGCCCAGACGATCAGGCCGACGCCGAACAGCACGACCAGCCGGTGACACAGCACCGCGGCCACGATGTTCTCGCCGGTCAACGCCGAGATGCCCTGGCCGATCCACAGGAACAGCGGACCGTACGGGGCCGGCGTCTCGCGCCACATGTTCGGAACGGACAGCGTGAACACGTGGTCCAGGCCGAGACCGGTCGCCGGACCCACCCGGTAGGGGTCCAGGCCGCTGATACCGATCTCACTCTGTGCCAGGTAGGAGTAGACGTCGCGGCTGTACATCGGCGGGGCGATCAGCAGCGGAAGCACCCACAGCCACAGCAGACGGTCCAGTTGACTGCGCGACATGCGCCGGTCTCCCAGCGCGAACCGGCCGAGCATGAGCCAGGCCAACGCCATCATCACCGCACCGGTGGTGGTCATGGTCAGCGACACCGTCTGGATGCGGGACGGCAGGTTGAGCAGTCGCACGCCGAACGTCGGATCCTGCACCACCGGTCTGGCCCCGACGCCGAGCGCGCCGATCGCCATCAGCACCGTGCCGGCCGCACCGAACAGCCGGGTCCGGCGCAGCGCGATGACCTCGGCGTCGTTGAGGGGTGAGCCCACCGGGGGTTCGTCGGCGTGCCAACGGGCGATCGACGAGCTGAACGACGGGAGGCGGGCTGCCACCTCAGCAGCGTAACCGCCGATGTGGGCGGCCCCGGACGGGCCGAGGTCGGGCTAAGGGTGCCCTTGCTTTACACGGCTTTCGGAATTCCGTCACAATAGTGTTGTGAAATTCAGTCCGGACGCTGGCGCCGCTACGGCGGCGACACCCAGCACCGCCGCAGGAGCCGATCGCCACACGCGTGGTGCGATCGTGCAGCTGCTGCTGGAATCCGGACCGATCACGGCGGGCGAGATCGGTGAGCGGCTCGGAATCTCCGCGGCCGGGGTGCGTCGCCACCTCGACGCGCTGATGGACGCGGGCGACGCGCAGGCCAGCGCCGCGGCCGCCTGGCAGCACACCGGACGCGGTAGGCCCGCCAAGCGGTACCGGCTCACCCCGGCGGGTCGCGCCAAGCTGAGCCACGCCTACGACGACCTCGCCGCCGCGGCGATCCGGCAGTTGCGCGAGATCGGCGGCGACGACGCCGTGCGGGCGTTCGCGCGTCGTCGTATCGACGGGATTCTCGCGGGAGTAACCGAGGGCCCTGATGACGTTGAATCAAAGGCCGACCGGGTGGCGGCCGCGCTGACCGAGGCCGGCTACGCGACGACTGTGACATCGGTGACGCCGGCGCCTGGACCGATCCACGGAATCCAGTTGTGTCAGCATCACTGTCCGGTGTCTCACGTCGCGGAGGAGTTCCCGGAACTGTGCGAGACGGAGCGGGAGGCCTTCGCCGAGGTTCTGGGGACCCACGTGCAGAGGCTCGCCACGATCGTCAACGGCGACTGCGCCTGCACCACGCACGTACCGCTGGTCGACAAGGTCGACAAGATCACAGCCACAGCCCCAACTAGCAAGCAAGGAGCGTCGAGATGACGACGACACCCGAGGTCCACAAGATAGGCGAACCGCTCAGCCAGGACGAGGCCATCGCCTCGCTGAGCCGGTACGGCTACGGCTGGGTGGACTCCGACGTCGCGGGCGCCAGCGCGCAGCGCGGATTGTCCGAGGCGGTGGTTCGTGACATCTCGGCGAAGAAGAACGAGCCCGAGTGGATGCTCGAGACCCGGTTGAAGGCGCTGCGCACCTTCACCAAGAAGCCGATGCCGACGTGGGGTTCCAACCTCGAGGGCATCGACTTCGACAACATCAAGTACTTCGTGCGGTCCACCGAGAAGCAGGCCGCCACCTGGGACGACCTGCCCGAGGACATCCGCAACACCTACGACAAGCTCGGCATCCCGGAGGCGGAGAAGCAGCGTCTGGTCTCCGGCGTGGCGGCCCAGTACGAGTCAGAGGTGGTCTACCACCAGATCCGCGAGGACCTCGAGGCCCAGGGCGTCGTCTTCCTCGACACCGACACCGCGCTGCGCGAGCATCCGGACATCTTCAAGCAGTACTTCGGCACCGTGATCCCGGCCGGCGACAACAAGTTCTCCGCGCTCAACACCGCGGTGTGGTCGGGCGGATCGTTCATCTATGTCCCGCCCGGCGTGCACGTCGACATCCCGCTGCAGGCCTACTTCCGGATCAACACCGAGAACATGGGCCAGTTCGAGCGCACGCTGATCATCGTCGACGAGGGCGCCTACGTGCACTACGTCGAGGGCTGCACCGCGCCGATCTACAAGAGCGACTCGCTGCACTCCGCGGTCGTGGAGATCATCGTCAAGCCGGGCGGCCGCTGCCGCTACACGACGATTCAGAACTGGTCGAACAACGTCTACAACCTGGTCACCAAGCGGGCCCGCGCCGAGGCCGGAGCGACGATGGAATGGGTCGACGGCAACATCGGCTCGAAGGTCACCATGAAGTACCCGGCCGTGTGGATGACCGGTGAGCACGCCCGTGGCGAGGTGCTGTCGGTGGCGTTCGCCGGCGAGGGGCAGCACCAGGACACCGGCGCCAAGATGCTGCACCTGGCGCCGAACACGTCGAGCAACATCGTGTCGAAGTCGGTGGCCCGCGGCGGCGGCCGCGCGTCCTACCGCGGCCTGGTCCAGGTCAACAAGGGCGCACACGGATCGCGCTCCAGTGTGAAATGCGATGCGCTGCTTGTCGATACCGTCAGCCGCAGCGACACCTATCCCTACGTCGACATTCGCGAGGACGACGTGACCATGGGTCACGAGGCCACCGTGTCGAAGGTCAGCGAGAACCAGCTGTTCTACCTGATGAGCCGCGGCCTCACCGAGGACGAGGCAATGGCGATGGTGGTGCGCGGCTTCGTCGAGCCGATCGCCAAGGAACTCCCGATGGAGTACGCGCTGGAGCTCAACCGGCTGATCGAGCTGCAAATGGAAGGCGCGGTGGGCTGAGTGGTTTCCGAGCTGACCACCGCCGTCGAGGGGACGCCGGCCGGATCCGCACTCAACAAGGGCGAGATCTTCACCTCGTTCGACGTGAACGCCTTCGAGGTGCCCGGTGGCCGCGACGAGATCTGGCGGTTCACACCGCTCAAACGTCTCCGCGGTCTGCACGACGGCTCCGCGACCGCGACGGGTAGCGCCCAGATTCGGGTGTCCGAACTGCCCGGCGTCACCGTGGAGACGGTGCACCGCGGCGACGAGCGGCTCGGCGAGGGCGGCGTGCCTGCCGACCGGATTGCCGCCCAAGCATTTTCGTCGTTCGACACCGCGACGATCGTCACCGTGGCCCGCGACACCGAGGTCGCCGAGCCGATCGAGGTCGACATCAGCGGCCCGGGCGAGGGCGCGGTGGCTTACGGGCATCTGCAGATCCGCGTCGAGGAACTGTCGCGGGCGATCGTCGTCGTGGACCTGCGGGGTAGCGGAACCTACGCCGACAACGTCGAGATCATCGTCGGCGACTCGGCCGGCCTCGGGGTGATCTGGATCGCCGACTGGGCCGACGACATGGTGCACGTCAGCGCGCATCACGCGCGCCTGGGTAAGGATGCCGTGCTCGGGCACGTCAACGTCACGCTCGGCGGCGACGTCGTCCGGACCACGGCGACGGTCCGCTTCACCGGAACCGGCGGCGACGCCAAGTTGCTCGGCACCTACTTCGCCGACGACGGTCAGCACTTCGAGTCGCGGCTGCTGGTCGACCACGCCCATCCGAACTGCAAGTCCGATGTGCTGTACAAGGGTGCGCTGCAAGGCGATCCGGCATCCAACCGGCCCGATGCGCACACCGTGTGGGTCGGCGACGTGTTGATCCGCGCGGAAGCCACGGGCACCGACACCTTCGAGGTGAACCGCAATCTGCTGCTCACCGACGGCGCGCGCGCCGATTCGGTGCCCAACCTCGAGATCGAGACGGGCGAGATCGTCGGTGCCGGACACGCCAGTGCCACCGGGCGTTTCGACGATGAACAGTTGTTCTATCTGCGGGCCCGGGGCATCCCCGAGGATCAGGCACGTCGCTTGGTGGTGCGCGGCTTCTTCAACGAGATCATCGCCAAAATCGCCGTGCCCGCGGTGCGCGAGCGCCTCACCGAAGCAATTGAACGAGAACTAGCGATCACGGAATCGAGAACAGCCCAATCATGACCACACTGGAAGTCAAAGACCTGCACGTCTCTGTCCTCACGCCCGAGCAGACCGAGATACCGATCCTCAAGGGTGTCGACCTGACCGTGAAGTCGGGGGAGACCCATGCGGTGATGGGCCCCAACGGTTCCGGCAAATCGACCCTGTCGTACGCCATCGCCGGCCACCCCAGGTACACGGTGACATCCGGTTCGATCACGCTGGACGGCCAGGATGTGCTGGAGATGAGCATCGACGAGCGCGCCCGCGCCGGCCTGTTCCTCGCGATGCAGTACCCCGTCGAGGTGCCGGGGGTCTCGATGTCGAACTTCCTGCGCACCGCCGCGACCGCCGTGCGGGGCGAGGCGCCGAAGCTGCGCCACTGGGTCAAAGAGGTCAAGGGCGCGATGAGCGACCTCGGGATCGACGCGGCGTTCTCCGAACGCAGTGTCAACGAAGGGTTCTCGGGCGGTGAGAAGAAGCGCCACGAGATCCTGCAACTGGCTCTGCTGAAGCCGAAGATCGCGATCCTCGACGAGACCGACTCGGGTCTGGACGTCGATGCGCTGCGGGTGGTCAGCGAGGGCGTCAACCGTTACGCCGAGACCGAGCACGGCGGCGTGCTGCTGATCACGCACTACACCCGGATCCTGCGGTACATCCGGCCGCAGTTCGTGCACGTGTTCGTCGACGGCCGCATCGTCACCTCCGGTGGCCCGGAACTCGCCGACGAACTCGAGGAGAACGGCTACGTCCGGTTCACCCAGACGGCGGCCGCGGAGGCGTAACCCGTGACCGCCTCCGTTCGCCCATTGGATCTGGCCGCCATCCGCGCGGACTTCCCGATTCTGAAGAAGCAGATGCGCGGCGGAAACGTGTTGGCGTACCTGGATTCCGGTGCGACGTCGCAACGGCCGCTGCAGGTCCTCGACGCCGAGCGCGAATTCCTGGTCACCTCGTACGGCGCCGTGCACCGCGGCGCTCACCAGTTGATGGAGGAGGCCACCGACGCCTACGAGGAGGGCCGCGCGGACATCGCGGCGTTCGTCGGCGCCGACCCCGATGAGTTGGTGTTCACCAAGAACGCGACCGAGGCGCTCAACCTGGTGTCCTATGCGCTGGGTGACCCTCGCTTCGCAGGCGCCGTCGGCCCGGGTGATGTGATCGTCACGACCGAACTCGAGCATCACGCCAATCTGGTGCCATGGCAGGAGTTGGCGCGTCGCACCGGCGCGACGCTGAGATGGTACGGGGTCACTCCTGACGGCCGCATCGATCTCGACTCACTCCAACTCGACGAGCGCGTCAAAGTCGTTGCGTTCAGCCATCATTCGAACGTGACCGGCGCGCTGGCCCCGGTTGCCGAACTGGTTTCGCGCGCCAAGGCGGTCGGTGCGCTGACCGTGCTCGACGCCTGCCAGTCGGTGCCGCACCAGCCGGTCGACTTCCATGCACTCGACGTCGACTTCGCGGCATTCTCCGGGCACAAGATGTTGGGGCCGACCGGAATCGGTGTGTTGTACGGTCGCGGCGAGCTGCTGAACGCGTTGCCCCCGTTCCTCACCGGCGGGTCGATGATCGAGACCGTCACGATGGAGGAGACGACGTACGCGCCGGCGCCACAGCGCTTCGAGGCGGGTACGCCGATGACGTCGCAAGTGGTCGGGCTGGCCGCTGCCGCGCGGTATCTGCGCGAGGTCGGGATGGACGCCGTCGAAGCGCACGAGGCCGAGCTGGTTGCCGCGGCGCTCGAAGGGCTGACCGCGATCGACGGCGTGCAGATCATCGGGCCGATGTCGTTGGAGAACCGCGGGTCGCCGGTCAGCTTCGTCGTCGACGGCGTGCACGCCCACGATGTGGGGCAGGTGCTCGACGACGAGGGCGTGGCGGTGCGCGTCGGCCACCACTGCGCGTGGCCGCTGCACCGCCGGTTCGGCATCGCGGCCACCGCGCGGGCATCGTTTGCGGTGTACAACACCGTCGAAGAGGTCGATCGGCTGGTGGCGGGTGTCCGTCGGGCCGTGGAATTCTTCGGCAGTGACTGACGTGCGGCTGGAGCAGATCTATCAGGAAGTGATCCTCGATCACTACAAGCACCCGCACAACCGCGGGCTGCGCGAGCCGTTCGACGCGCAGGTGCACCACGTCAATCCCACCTGCGGGGACGAGGTGACGCTGCGGGTGACGTTGTCCGGCGACGGCGAGCAGGTGAACGACATCTCCTATGACGGCCAGGGCTGTTCGATCAGCCAGGCCTCGACGTCCGTGCTGACCGATCAGGTGATCGGGCAAAGCGTCGGAGACGCGTTGAAAACGGTCGCGGCGTTCAGCGAGATGATTTCATCGCGCGGGACGGTCGACGGCGACGAAGATGTGATCGGAGACGGCATCGCGTTCGCCGGTGTCGCGAAGTATCCGGCGCGGGTCAAGTGCGCGCTGCTGGGTTGGATGGCTTTCAAGGACGCGCTGGCTCAAGCCGGCGCTGAATTCGGGACAGAGGAGACGCCAAATGAGCGACACCGCAGTGCCTAACGAGGAACTGTTGTTCGATCTCGAGGAGGCGATGCGCGACGTGGTCGACCCGGAACTCGGGATCAACGTCGTCGACTTAGGCCTGGTCTACGGAATCAACGTCGAGCAGGGGGAGCAGGGCAACGTCGCGTTGATCGACATGACCCTGACGTCGGCCGCGTGCCCGCTGACCGATGTCATCGAGGATCAGTCGCGCACCGCGCTGGTGGGTGCAGGCCTGGTCGACGAGCTGAGGATCAACTGGGTGTGGAACCCGCCGTGGGGACCGGACAAGATCACCGAGGACGGCCGCGAACAGCTTCGGGCGCTCGGCTTCACGGTCTGACGACGGCGATCGGGCGCTGCACCGTTTCGTCGTCCGTAGGCTGGGGAACACCCGGCTGAACACCAGCGTTAGGACACTACGTGGCTACCCAAGACATCACCGCCGAACAATTCAACGACACCATCAACGACAACGAGATCGTGCTGGTGGACTTCTGGGCGTCGTGGTGTGGCCCGTGCAAGGCATTCGCCCCCACGTTCGCGGCGTCCTCCGAGGAGCATCCGGACGTGGTGTACGCCAAGGTCGACACCGAGGCCGAACAGGCGCTGGCGGCGGCCGCCGACATCCGGTCCATTCCGACGTTGATGGCGTTCAAGAAGGGCAAACTGGTGTTCAACCAGGCCGGCGCCTTGCCGCCCGCGGCCCTCGAGGAGCTCGTTCAGCGGGTCAAGGAGTTCGACATCGACGCCGCGATCGCAGCGCAGGACAACGGCCAGCCGGAGTGAAGCCGCGCACGCGATAGCGTGCACTGCGTGAACGAGCGCGCAGACACCGAACAGAGCAACTTCGTCCTGGTCGACCGGCCGCGGCCCGGCGTCGCGCTGGTGACCCTGAACCGGCCGGAACGGATGAACTCCATGGCCTTCGACGTCATGGTGCCGCTCAAGAAGGTGATCGAGGAGCTGACCTGCGACAACTCCGTGCGGGCGGTGGTGCTGACCGGCGCCGGACGCGGCTTTTCCTCCGGCGCCGACCACAAGTCAGCCGGCTCCGTACCGCACATCGACGGGCTGACCCGGCCGACGTTCGCGCTGCGGTCCATGGAGGTGCTCGACGACGTCATCCTGGCCCTGCGCAAGATGCACCAGCCGGTGATCGCCGCGGTCAACGGCGCCGCCATCGGCGGCGGCCTGTGCCTGGCGCTGGCCTGCGACATCCGCGTCGCCGCCGACGGCGCCTACTTTCGCGCGGCGGGTATCAACAACGGTCTGACCGCCAGTGAACTGGGATTGTCCTATCTGCTACCGCGCGCCATCGGCACCTCGCGGGCCTTCGAGCTGATGCTGACCGGCCGCGACGTCGACGCCGCCGAGGCCGAACGCATCGGGCTGGTGTCCCGCGCGGTGCCCGACGACGACCTGCTCGAGGTTTGCTATCAACTCGGTGAGCGCATCGCGACGTTCTCCCGGCCGGGAATCGAGTTGACCAAACGCACACTTTGGAGTGGACTGGACGCCGGTAGCCTGGAAGGGCATATGCAAGCCGAGGGCCTCGGACAACTCTTCGTCCGGTTGCTCACCGCCAACTTCGAAGAAGCGGTGGCAGCGCGCGCCGAGAAACGGGCCCCGGTCTTCACCGACGACAAGTGACGACAAAGTAAGGACAGCACAGCGTGATCACCGCAACGGACCTCGAGGTCCGCGCCGGGGCACGCACGTTGCTGTCCACCGACGGAACCGCGCTTCGGGTGCAGCCCGGCGATCGGATCGGCTTGGTCGGCCGCAACGGCGCAGGCAAGACCACCACGCTGCGCATCCTCGCAGGCGAAAGCGAGCCATACGCGGGAGATATCGCGCGCAACGGCGAAATCGGTTATCTGCCACAGGATCCCAGAGAAGGCGACCTCGACGTGCTCGCTCGTGACCGGGTCCTGTCGGCACGCGGGCTCGACACCTTGCTGGCCGACCTGGAGAAGCAGCAGGTGCTGATGGCCGAGGTCGCCGACGACGCCGCCCGGGACAAGGCCGTCCGCCGGTACGGTCAGCTCGAGGAACGGTTCGCGGCGCTGGGCGGCTATGCCGCCGAGAGCGAGGCGAGCCGGATCTGCGCGAGCCTCGGACTGCCCGAACGCGTCCTGACCCAACCGCTGCGCACGCTGTCCGGCGGTCAGCGCCGCCGCGTAGAACTCGCCCGGATCCTGTTCTCCGCATCCGAGAGCGGTGCTGGATCTTCGACAACGCTGCTGCTCGACGAACCCACCAACCACCTCGATGCCGATTCCATCGGCTGGCTGCGTGACTTCTTACAGCAGCACACCGGCGGTCTGATCGTCATCAGCCACAACGTCGATCTGCTCGCCGATGTGGTGAACCGGGTGTGGTTCCTCGACGCGGTGCGCGGCGAGGTCGACGTCTACAACATGGGTTGGCAGAAGTACCTCGACGCGCGCGCCACCGACGAACAGCGGCGCCGCCGCGAACGCGCCAACGCCGAACGCAAGGCGTCCGCGTTGCGCTCCCAGGCCGCCAAGATGGGCGCCAAGGCCACCAAAGCCGTTGCCGCGCAGAACATGTTGCGACGTGCCGATCGAATGATGGCCGCCCTCGACGAGGAACGCGTCGCCGACAAGGTGGCCCGCATCAAGTTCCCGACGCCCGCGCCGTGCGGACGAACCCCGCTCGTCGCCAAGGGCCTGACGAAGAACTACGGGTCGCTCGAGGTCTTCACCGGTGTCGACCTGGCGATCGACCGCGGCTCACGGGTGGTGGTGCTCGGCCTCAACGGCGCGGGCAAGACCACGCTGCTGCGCCTGCTGGCCGGCGCCGAAACGCCGGATGCCGGTGCGTTGGAACCCGGCCACGGCCTCAAGCTCGGCTATTTCGCCCAGGAACACGACACCCTCGACGACACCGCGACGGTGTGGGAGAACATCCGGCACGCGGCGCCCGACACCGGCGAGCAGGACCTTCGGGGTCTGTTGGGCGCCTTCATGTTCAGCGGACCGCAGCTGGAGCAGCCGGCGGGCACGCTGTCCGGCGGCGAGAAGACACGACTGGCGCTCGCCGGGCTCGTCGCGTCGACCGCGAACGTGCTGTTGCTCGACGAGCCGACGAACAACCTCGATCCCGCGTCACGCGAGCAGGTGCTCGACGCACTGCGCAGCTACGTCGGCGCAGTCGTGCTGGTGACCCACGATCCCGGCGCCGCCGAAGCGTTGGACCCGCAGCGCGTGGTACTGCTTCCCGACGGCACCGAGGATTACTGGTCCGAGGAATACCGCGACCTCATCGAGTTGGCCTGATCCGGCTCTGGAGACCGTTTCGTCATTTTCATCCGCCGTGTGTAACCGGTTCATACGCTGGGTATGCGTCGGGGCATCAAGCGGGGAGGTGCTGATGAAGAAGCTGGACAAGTCGAGAGACCAGTTGCTCAACGAGTTGCGGAGTGCTTACGAGGGTGGCGCGAGTATCCGCACGCTGGTGGCGTCCACCGGCCGATCGTACGGTTCGATCCACAGCATGCTGCGCGAGTCGGGCACCACGATGCGCAGCCGCGGCGGTCCCAACCACCGCAGCAGGCGCGCCAGCTAGTCCGGTCGCTGCCGCACCGATGCCTCGACGAGGTCCAGTACGGCACTGAGCTTTTCGGGATCGTCTCCCGAAGCCAACCGCGCAACCAAACCGTCGAGGACGAGGTCGAGATAGGTCTGCAGCACGGCGCTGGGGACGTCGTCGCGCAGACGGCCCGCCTGTTTCTGCATACGTAACCGCTGATGGGTGGCCGCCGAGAGTTCGGCGGACCGCTCGGACCACCCACGGTGGAACTCGGGGTCGTTGCGGAGCTTTCGCGCGATCTCCAGCCGCGTGGCCAGCCAGTCGAACTGATCGGGCGCAGCGAGCATGTCCCGCATCACTTGGACGAGCCCCTCCCTCGCGGCGACGTCGGCCATCCGCTCGGCATCCTCGCGGGCCAGTTCGAAGAACAGCGTGTCCTTGTCCCGGAAGTGGTGGAAGATGGCGCCGCGCGACAGCCCGATCGTCTGCTCGAGCCGCCGCACGGTCGCCTTGTCGTAGCCGTACTCCGCGAAGCACCGGCGGGCGCCGTCGAGGATCTGCCGACGACGCGCCGCCAGGTGGTCGTCGGTGACCCGGGGCACGCGTGAGTCCCCGCTATGACTTCAGCATGTTGCGCAGCACGTACTGCAGGATGCCGCCGTTGCGGTAGTAGTCCGCCTCGCCGGGGGTGTCGATGCGCACCACCGCGTCGAACTCGACGGTGTCACCATCTTCCTTCGTGGCAGTGACTTTCACCGTCTTGGGCGTCTTACCCTCGTTGAGGTCCTCGATGCCGGTGATGTCGAAGGTCTCGGTACCGTCGAGCTTCAACGACGACGCCGACTCGCCCTCGGGGAACTGCAGCGGAATCACGCCCATGCCGATCAGGTTCGACCGGTGGATCCGCTCGAACGACTCACAGATCACCGCGCGCACGCCCAGCAGCCGGGTGCCCTTGGCAGCCCAGTCCCGCGACGAGCCCGAGCCGTACTCCTTGCCACCCAGGACGACCAGCGGAATATCCTGCGCCGCATAGTTTTGCGCGGCGTCGTAAATGAACGCCTGCTCGCCGCCGTTGGTGAAGTCGCGGGTATAGCCGCCGGACACGTCGTCTAGCAGCTCGTTGCGCAGCCGGATGTTGGCGAACGTGCCGCGGATCATCACCTCGTGGTTGCCGCGCCGGGAGCCGTAAGAGTTGTAATCCTTCTTCTCGACGCCGTTCTCCTCGAGGTACTGCGCGGCGGGGGTGCCGGGCTTGATACTTCCCGCGGGGGAGATGTGGTCGGTGGTGACCGAATCACCCAGCAACGCCAGCACTTTGGCGCCCTTGATGTCGGTCACCGGCTCCGGCTCGGCCGGCATCCCGTCGAAGTACGGCGGCTTGCGCACATAGGTCGAGTCGTCGGCCCACTCGAAGGTGTTGCCGCTCGGGGTCGGCAGGTTACGCCAGCGCTCGTCACCCTTGAACACGTCGGCGTAGTTCTTGGTGAACATCTCGGTGTTGATGGCCGAGGCGATGGTGTCGTCGATGTCCTTCTGCGAGGGCCAGATGTCTTTGAGGAACACCTCGTTGTCATCCGAGTCCTTGCCCAGCGGTTCGTTGTCGAAGTCGAAGTCCATCGTTCCCGCCAGCGCGTAGGCGATGACCAGCGGCGGCGACGCCAGGTAGTTCATCTTCACGTCGGGATTGATGCGGCCTTCGAAGTTGCGGTTACCCGACAACACCGCGGCCACCGACAGATCGGCGTCGTTGACCACCTGCGAGATTTCCTCGGGCAGTGGCCCGCTGTTGCCGATGCAGGTAGTGCAGCCGTAGCCCACCAGATAGAAGCCGAGCTTCTCCAGATACGGCCACAGATCGGCCTTCTCGTAGTAGTCGGTGACGACCTGCGAACCGGGCGCCATCGTCGTCTTCACCCACGGTTTTGTGGTCAGTCCCTTCTCCACGGCGTTCTTGGCGAGCAGCGCCGCGCCGAGCATGACCTCGGGGTTGGACGTGTTGGTGCACGAGGTGATAGCCGCGATGACCACGGCACCGTGGTCGAGGATGAACTCGCCGCGCTCGTCGGACTTGACCTCCACGGGGTTCGTGGGTCGGCCGTTGGATCCCACGGCCGCCGACGGCACCACGGCGTCGTCGTCGGCGAACGCCAGGCTGGACGCCGGGTCACTGGCCGGGAACGTTTCCTCGACGGCCTCGTCGAGTTTGGTGTGCGCGGGAGAGTTGCCATCCTCGACATAGTTGTGAATGGCCTTGCGGAAGGCGTCCTTCGCCTCGTTCAGCGCGATGCGGTCCTGCGGGCGCTTCGGCCCCGCGATCGAGGGCACCACGTCGGAGAGGTCGAGCTCGATGTACTCGGAGAACTTGGGCTCCCGCTTCGGGTCGTGCCACATGCCCTGTTCCTTGGCATAGGCCTCGACCAGAGCGAGCTGCTCGTCGCTGCGCCCGGTCATCCGCAGATAGTCGATGGTGACCGCGTCGATCGGGAAAATGGCTGCGGTCGAACCGAATTCGGGGCTCATGTTCCCCAGGGTGGCGCGGTTGGCCAGCGGCACCTCGGCCACGCCGTCGCCGTAGAACTCGACGAACTTGCCGACCACGCCGTGCTTGCGGAGCATCTCGGTAACGGTGAGCACCACGTCGGTGGCGGTCACCCCGGGTTGGCGCTCACCGGTCAGCTTGAACCCGACCACCCGGGGGATGAGCATCGACACCGGTTGGCCCAGCATCGCGGCCTCGGCCTCGATGCCGCCGACGCCCCACCCCAGCACGCCCAGGCCGTTGACCATCGTGGTGTGGCTGTCGGTGCCGACGCAGGTGTCGGGGTAGGCAGTCACTGTCCCGTGCGCGTCCTCGCGGGACCACACCACCCGCGCCAGGTACTCGATGTTGACCTGGTGCACGATCCCGGTCCCCGGCGGGACCACCTTGAAGTCGTCGAAGGCGCCCTGTCCCCAGCGCAGGAACTGATAGCGCTCGCCGTTGCGCTCGTACTCGATCTCGACGTTGCGTTCGAACGCGTCTTCGCGGCCGAACAGGTCGGCGATCACGGAGTGGTCGATCACCAGGTCGGCGGGGGCGAGCGGATTGACCTTGTCGGGGTCTCCGCCCAGGTCGCCGATCGCTTCCCGCATGGTGGCGAGATCGACGATGCACGGCACACCGGTGAAGTCCTGCATCACCACCCGGGCCGGGGTGAACTGGATCTCCACGCTGGGCTCTGCTTCGGGATCCCACTTGGCGAGCGCCTCGATGTGGTCTTTCGTGATGTTCTTGCCGTCCTCGGTGCGCAGCAGGTTCTCGGCCAGAACTTTCAGGCTGTAGGGCAGCTTCTCGGTGCCCTTAACCGCATCGAGGCGGTAGATCTCGTAGCTCTTGTCGCCGACCTTCAGGGTGTCGCGGGCATCAAAAGAGTTCAAGGACGATTGGGCGTTATTACCTTTGCTCACATCAACTCCCGGCTAGTTCTCGCAGCCGACGGGCTGTGTCGGCCGCGTTCCAACTCTAACAGTACGCTTGTCCTGCAAAACAATCAGGGTCGGTCTTCAGTCTTGTCCTCGCCTGCGCGTGCTGTCACCCCGCTGGGTACCCATCACGTACGGTTCTCTCGTGACCGGACCGCATGTGCTTCCGTCTCTGCCGGCATACATACCGCCCGACGTCTGTGGGCCGGTCGGCCGAGACCCCGCGACCACGCCCGTCGACACGTGCATGAACCTCGTCATCGATGACGTCCGCGACGACGGCGTGAGCGCCTCGCCCACGCCGGAGAACGAAGGCCTGCCCGGGGTGGTCGACGAGGCTGCGCAGCAGGGCATCGACCTCAAGATCGTCGTCGTCGACCAGAACCCGCCGGTCGACACGCCACTGCGCGATATCGCGACCGAGGTGGGACAGGCGTTTCCCGGGTCGACCGTGCTGGTGCTCAGCCCCAGCGAGTCGGGTTCGTTCAGCACCACTTTCGACCGGGTCACGCTGGAAGCCGGTCAGGATGTCGCCGAAGGCCGTGGCGCGGTTCAGGGTTCGAAGAATTTTCTCAGCGAGTTGACGACACCGGACTTTCCGTGGACGGCGTTGACCATTGTGGTGGTTCTGGGAGTCATTGCGGCCGTTATCGGTACGCGACTTTTGCAAATTCGCAGCAGGCGCACCGAGACCCGCGCGCAGTCCTGAATACGCAGCGCAACAGCGGTTTTGGCGCCGGAGCGCGGCGACCCCGTAGGTAGTGAAGTCACGGCTCGATAACACTACATTCAATTACAAACTTGTAATTTGTGACTTGAGTTTCTTTGGCGTCAGATGTGACGTACGGTGCAATCGGTAACTGTGTTGTAGATGTGCATTTTGTGACTAATGCGCACAGTGACCCGACGAATGTGTCCGCACGTTCGCCTGAGAGCCATAGGAGAACTGAGTCGGATGAGACCCATCACTCGCGCATTGGCCACTTGGCCGTGTGAACGGTTCTGCGCGGCTCTGCTCGCGGCGGTCGTGCTGCTAGCCACCCCCGGCCTGGCCGTGGCGCAACCCAGCAGCCCCGACAGCCTTGCCGCACTCGTCGCCGCCGTCGCCGAAGCGGATCAGAAGTTGCAGGACCTCGGCGCCGCGATTCAGCAACAGCAGGAGAGCGTCAACAAGGCGATCCTCGACGTGCAGAACGCCCGGGAGAACGCCGATGCCGCACAGCGCGAGGTCGACGCGAGCAGACAGCGTGTCCAAGACGCCAACATCGCAATCGAGCAGGCGCAGAAGCGGTTCGACTCGTTCGCGGCCGCGACATACGTCAACGGCCCTTCCGACTCGTACCTGACCGCGAGTGATCCCGCGGAGATCGTCAAGACCGCCGCGGTCGGGCAGACGTTGACGCTCAGCTCGCAGAAGGTCATCGCCGATCTGCAGCGGGCCCGCACCGAGCAGGTCAACCGCGACTCCGCGGTGCGACTGGCCAAGCAGAACGCCGACAAGGCCGTCGCCGACGCCGAAGCCAGCCAGCGCTCGGCGGTGTCGGCACTCACCGACGCGCAGGAGACGTTCCGCTCTCAACAGGCCCAACTCGACAAGCTGACCGCCGAGCGCGCCGCCGCGCAGGCGAAGCTCGCGCAGGCGCGCACCGCGTCCGCGCCGGCGGCGGACGCCCCCGCGGCACCGGCGGCGGCCGCGGCCCCGGCGAACGACAACTGGGACCGCGCACCGCAGGGCCGGGATCCGGGCACCGGCAACTGGGCCGGGCCGTGGGACCCGACGCTGCCCGCGATTCCCAGCGCCTTCGTCAGCGGTGATCCGATCGCGATCATCAACGCGGTGCTCGGAATCGCGTCGACGTCGGCGCAGGTGACCCAGGACATGGGCCGCAAGTTCCTGCAGTCGCTGGGACTGCTGCCCACTCCGACCGGCTACACCAACGCTCCCGGCGCGATTCCCCGGGTCTACGGCAGGCAGGCCACCGAGTACGTGATCAAGCGGGCCATGTCGCAGCTCGGCGTGCCGTACTCGTGGGGCGGCGGCAACGCCGCCGGCCCGAGCCGGGGCATCGACTCCGGCGCGGGCACAGTCGGATTCGACTGCTCGGGCCTGATGCTCTACGCGTTCGCCGGTGTCGGCATCAAGCTCGACCACTACTCCGGTTCGCAGTACAACGCCGGACGTAAGGTCCCGTCGTCGCAGATGCGGCGTGGCGACATGCTGTTCTGGGGCCCCAACGCCAGCCAGCATGTGGCCCTCTATCTCGGCGACGGACAGATGCTCGAAGCGCCCTACACCGGATCGGTGGTGAAGGTGTCACCGGTGCGCACCAGCGGCATGACCCCGTACGCGACTCGTCTCATCGAATGGTGACGGCTCAAGGAGATTCGAAAGAGATTTGAAAGAGATAAAGAGATTAGGAATACCTTGCGCTCCAAGCTGACTCGCTTCCTCGGCGGTTGCGCGCTCCTGCTCGCCGCGGTTGCGCTGACTGTCGGACTGGCCACGCCCGCCGCCTCGGCGCCCGGCGACGGTCAGTGGGACCCCACGTTGCCCAAGCTGCTCAGCGCCGGCGCGCCGGGCGATCCGCTCGCGATCGCCAATGCATCGCTCGCCGCGACCGCGCAGGCCACCGAAGTCACGATGAACCTGGGCCGCAAGTTCCTGTCCACGCTGGGCCTCGCGCCCCCGGAGGCGGCGACGGCCGGCGTCGCGCCGGGACGGGTCCGCGGGCCGCAGGCCATCGAGTATGTGATCCGCCGGGGCGCCTCGCAGATGGGCGTGCCGTACTCGTGGGGCGGTGGCAAGCCGAACGGACCCAGCCGCGGTATCGACTCGGGCGCCAACACCGTCGGATTCGACTGCTCGGGCTTCACCCAGTTCTCGTTCGCGGGTGTGGGCGTGCTGATCCCCAAGTACTCAGGCGACCAGTACGACACCGGCCGCAAGGTGCCGACGTCGCAGGCCAAGCGCGGGGACCTGCTGTTCTGGGGGCCCGGCGGCAGCCAGCACGTCGCCCTCTACCTCGGCGGTGGCCAGATGCTGGAGGCCTCGAGCAACTCCGGGAAGGTCACGGTGAGCCCGGTGCGCCACTCGGGCCTGCAGCCGTACGTGGCGCGCATCATCGAGTCCTGAGCCCGAACCTGAGCGGAGCCTTAGCCGAACCTGAGGGCGCTTGTTGAATTCTTTTCGCGCACGCGCTCATCGTCGGGCAACGTCGACGGATTTCGCGGTGCCTGGAATAGTTGACGGCGAGCGTGCGGCCCGGACCGGCCAGCGCCGCTATGACCAGCGAGTTATGTGGAAGGAACGTTGATGACGTCACCGAGTGGGCCGCCGCAGGGCGCTGCAGGTTATCCCGGCCAGGCACCGGCGCAGGGATACCAGGGCTCGCATGCCGCGCCGGCGACCAACCCGGCCTCCAATAACGGCGGTCTGCAGCAGGAGGTCCACACGCTGGAGCGGGCCGTCTTCGAGGTCAAGCGGATCATCGTCGGTCAGGACCAACTGGTCGAGCGCATGCTGGTCGGCCTGCTCGCCAAGGGCCATGTGCTTCTCGAGGGTGTGCCCGGCGTCGCCAAGACGCTGGCCGTCGAGACCTTCGCCAAGGTGGTGGGTGGCACGTTCGCGCGCATCCAGTTCACGCCCGACCTGGTACCCACCGACATCATCGGTACCCGTATCTACCGGGTGGGCAAGGAGGAGTTCGACATCGAGCTCGGCCCCGTGGTGGTCAACTTCCTGCTCGCCGACGAGATCAACCGCGCCCCGGCGAAGGTGCAGTCGGCGCTGCTGGAGGTCATGGCCGAGCGCAAGATCTCGATCGGCGGCAAGACCTTCCCGCTGCCCCAGCCGTTCCTGGTGATGGCCACCCAGAACCCGATCGAGCAGGAGGGCGTGTACGCACTGCCCGAAGCTCAGCGCGACCGCTTCCTGTTCAAACTCAACATCGACTACCCCTCGCCCGAGGAAGAGCGCGAGATCATCTACCGGATGGGGGTCAAGCCGCCGGAGCCCAAGCAGATTCTGGCGCCGGGTGACCTGCTGAGACTGCAGGAGGTGGCGGCCAACAACTTCGTGCACCATGCTCTCGTCGATTACGTCGTCCGGGTGGTGACCGCGACCCGGCAGCCGGAGAAGTTCGGAATGCCCGACGCCAAGGCCTGGATCGCCTACGGCGCGTCACCGCGCGCATCGCTCGGCATCATCGCGGCGGCCCGGGCGCTGGCGCTGGTGCGCGGGCGTGACTACGTGATCCCGCAGGACGTCGTCGAGGTCATCCCCGACGTGCTGCGGCATCGGCTGGTGCTGACCTACGACGCGTTGGCCGACGAGATCTCCGCCGAGACGGTGATCACCCGGATCCTGCAGACCGTGGCCCTGCCGCAGGTGAATGCGATTCCGCAGCAAGGTCATTCGGTGCCGCCCGTCGTGCCCGCCGCCGCAGGTGCGGCCAGCAATCGGTGACCACTTCCGGCCGCAACGTCGATCTGCCGTCGCTCAAGCGGGGGGAGATCCGTGACCCTGCGCTGACGGCGGCGCTTCGCAAGCTCGAGTTGACGGTGCGGCGCAAGCTCGACGGCGTCCTGCACGGCGACCACCTCGGCCTGCTTCCGGGTCCCGGTTCGGAGCCGGGGGAGTCGCGGCTCTATCAGCCCGGTGACGACGTGCGCAGGATGGACTGGTCGGTCACGGCCCGCACCACCCATCCGCATGTGCGACAGATGATCGCCGACCGCGAGCTCGAAACATGGTTGGTGGTCGACATGTCGGCCAGCCTCGATTTCGGCACGACCGGTTGCGAGAAGCGTGACCTCGCGGTGGCCGCCGCGGCGGCGATCACGTTCCTCAACAGCGGCGGAGGCAACCGGATCGGCGCGATCATCGCCAACGGCGACACCGTGCGGCGGGTGCCGGCATTGTCGGGCCGGATGCACGAGCAGGAGATGCTGCGCGCGATCGCGACGATGCCCAAGGCGCCGACGGGCGTTCGCGGCGACCTGGCCGCCGCGATCGACGCCCTGCGCCGGCCTGAGCGTCGTCGCGGCATGGCGGTGATCATCAGCGACTTCCTCGGCCCGATCAACTGGATGCGGCCGCTGCGGGCGATCGCCGGTCGCCACGAGGTGCTCGGCATCGAGATCCTCGATCCGCGCGACGTCGAGCTGCCACCGGTCGGCGACGTCGTCCTGCAGGACGCCGAGACCGGCGCCACCCGCGAGTTCACCATCGACGAACAGTTGCGCGACGACTTCGAACGGGCCGCGGCCGCCCACCGCGCAGAGGTGGCGAGGACGCTGCGGCGATGCGACGCCCCGCTGTTGACGTTGCGCACCGACCGTGACTGGATCGCCGACGTCGTCCGGTTCGTCGCCAACCGCAGGCGTGGCGCCCTGGCAGGCCGTGTCTAGATCGGATCGTCGCGAAATGATTAGGCGCACATGACTTTGCCGTTGCTCGGACCGATGACGCTGTCGGGCTTCGAAAACGCCTGGTTCTTCCTGTTCCTGCTCGCGGTACTCGGGATCGTCGGGCTCTACATCGTCGTCCAGCTGGCCCGGCACCGGCGGATGTTGCGGTTCGCCAACATGGCATTGCTGGAAAGCGTTGCGCCCAAACGCGCTACGCGCTGGCGGCATGTGCCCGCGATCCTGCTCGTGATCGCTCTGGTGTTCCTCACGGTGGCGATGGCCGGTCCGACGCACGACGTGCGCATACCGCGTAACCGCGCGGTGGTGATGCTCGTCATGGACGTGTCGCAGTCGATGCGGGCCACCGACGTCGCACCGAACCGCATGGCCGCGGCCCAGGAGGCGTCCAAACAGTTCGCCGACGAGCTCACCCCGGGTATCAACCTCGGGCTGATCTCGTACGCCGGCACGGCGACCGTGCTGGTGTCGCCGACCACCGGACGTGAGGCCACCAAGGCCGCGATCGACAAACTGCAGTTCGCCGACCGCACGGCCACCGGTGAGGGCATTTTCACTGCGCTGCAGGCGATCGCCACGGTCGGTGCGGTGATCGGCGGCGGCGACGAACCGCCGCCGGCACGCATCGTGTTGTTCTCCGACGGCAAGGAGACCGTGCCGTCGAACCCCGACAACCCCAAGGGCGCCTACACCGCCGCCCGCACCGCGAAGGATCAGGGCGTGCCGATCTCGACGATCTCGTTCGGCACCCCCTACGGCTACGTGGAGATCAACGACCAACGGCAGCCGGTGCCCGTCGACGACGAAATGCTCAAGAAGATCGCCGATCTGTCCGGCGGTGAGGCGTACACCGCGTCCAGCCTCGAACAGCTGCGGGAGGTCTACGCCAACCTGCAGCAGCAGATCGGCTACGAGACGATCAGGGGCGACGCGAGTGTCGGCTGGCTGCGGCTCGGAGCGTTGGCGCTCGCGCTGGCGACGCTGGCGGCGCTGTTCATCAACCGCCGGCTGCCGAACTGACTCGCAAGGGATGACCAGCTGACATGACGCTTCCGCTGCTCGGGCCGGTATCGCTGACGGGATTTCAGCACATCTGGTGGTTTCTGCTGTTCCTGGTCATCCTGCTGGCGCTGGTCGGGTTGTACGTCGCGGCCCAATTCGCTCGGCGCCGGCGACTGCAGCAGTTCGCCAACACCGAGTCGCTGGACAGTGTGGCGCCGAAGCGCCCCAGCCCGTGGCGGCACGTTCCCGCGGCGCTGCTGGCAATCGCGTTGCTGCTGTGCACGATTGCGTTGGCCGGGCCCACCCACGACCAACGGCTGCCGCGCAACCGTGCGGTGGTGATGCTGGCGATCGACGTGTCGCAATCCATGCGCGCCACCGACGTCGAGCCCAGCCGGCTGGCCGCCGCGCAGGAGGCGTCGAAGAAGTTCGTCGACGAGCTCACCCCGGGCATCAACCTGGGAGTGATCGCCTATGCCGGCACCGCCACGGTGTTGGTGTCGCCGACCACCAACCGCGACGCGAGCCGGCGCGCCATCGACAATCTGCAGGTGGCCGACCGCACCGCCACCGGTGAGGCCATCTTCACCGCGCTCTCGTCGATCTCCACCGTCGGGGCGGTGATCGGTGGCGGCGACGAACCGCCGCCCGCGCGCATCGTGCTGTTCTCCGACGGCAAGGAGACCGTCCCGTCGAATCCGGACAATCCGAAGGGCGCCTTCACCGCGGCGCGGGCCGCCAAGGACCAGGGTGTGCCGATCTCCACGATCTCCTTCGGCACTCCCAACGGGTCGGTCGAGGTCAACAACGAGCGGGTCCCGGTGCCGGTCGACGACGAGGGCATGAAGAAGATCGCCGAGCTTTCCGGTGGCGACGCCTACACCGCCTCCAACCTCGACGAGCTGAACAAGGTGTACGAAACCCTCCAGGACCAGATCGGCTACGAGACCGTGCGCGGCGAGGCCACCAGCGGCTGGCTGCGGCTCGGCGCTCTGGTCGCTGCGGCCGCGGCGGTGGCGAGCCTGCTGATCAACCGTCGGTTGCCGCTCTGAAGACGTCGAACTAAGGCGATTTCTTAGAAATGACGTCCAGACGATAGGTTGGCGGGCATGACAGTGACCGATGATTCGGCCGACACCGCCGGCCAAACGGCTGGTGGCCGTCCGCCTTTCGTCTCGCGCTCGGTGCTGGTGACCGGTGGCAACCGAGGCATCGGTCTGGCCATTGCTCAGCGGCTCGCCGCCGACGGCCACAAGGTCGCCGTCACCCACCGCGGTTCCGGAGCCCCGGAGGGCCTGTTCGGGGTGGTGTGCGACGTCACCGACAACGACGCCGTCGACCGCGCGTTCAAAGAGGTCGAAGAGCATCAGGGCGCCGTCGAGGTGCTGGTGTCCAATGCCGGGATCTCCAAGGATGCGTTTCTCATGCGGATGACCGAGGAGCGGTTCACCGAGGTCATCAACGCCAACCTCACCGGAGCGTTCCGGGTGGCCCAGCGGGCCTCGCGCAGCATGCAGCGCAAGCGCTTCGGCCGGATCATCTTCATCGGCTCCGTGTCGGGTATGTGGGGGATCGGCAACCAGGCCAACTATGCGGCCGCCAAGGCGGGCTTGATCGGCATGGCCCGCTCGATCTCCCGGGAGCTGTCCAAGGCCAACGTCACCGCCAACGTGGTGGCTCCCGGCTACATCGACACCGAGATGACCCGGGCGCTCGATGAGCGGATTCAGCAGGGGGCGTTGGAGTTCATCCCCGCGAAGCGGGTCGGCACCGCCGAGGATGTCGCCGGGGCGGTGAGCTTCCTGGCGTCCGAGGACGCGAACTACATCGCCGGTGCCGTCATCCCGGTCGACGGCGGCATGGGCATGGGCCATTAGAAGACACGGCTAGAGGAGACAGACAAAGACATGGCAGGCTTTCTGGAAGGCAAGCGCATCCTCGTCACGGGGATCATCACCGACTCCTCGATCGCGTTCCACATCGCGCGGGTGGCGCAGGAGGAGGGCGCCGAGCTGGTGCTGACGGGGTTCGACCGGCTGAAGCTGATCCAGCGGATCGCCGACCGGCTCCCGAACCCGGCTCCACTGCTGGAACTCGACGTGCAGAACCCCGAGCACCTCGACACGCTGGCCGACCGGGTGACCGAGGTCATCGGCGAGGGCAACAAGCTCGACGGCGTGGTGCACTCGATCGGTTACATGCCGCAGTCGGGGATGGGCATCAACCCGTTCTTCGACGCGCCCTACGAGGATGTGTCGAAGGGCATTCACATCTCGGCCTACTCGTACGCTTCGCTGGCCAAGGCGCTGCTGCCGATCATGAATCGCGGCGGCGGGATCGTCGGCATGGACTTCGACCCGACCAGGGCGATGCCGGCCTACAACTGGATGACCGTCGCCAAGAGCGCGCTGGAGTCGGTCAACCGGTTCGTTGCCAGGGAGGCCGGCCCGTACGGGGTGCGCTCGAATCTGGTTGCCGCAGGACCGATTCGGACACTCGCGATGAGCGCGATCGTGGGCGGGGCGCTCGGCGACGACGCCGGCGATCAGATCAAGCTGCTCGAGGAGGGCTGGGATCAGCGCGCACCGCTGGGCTGGAACATGAAGGACCCGACGCCGGTGGCCAAGACCGTGCTGGCGCTGATCTCGGAATGGCTGCCGGCCACCACCGGCACCGTCGTCTACGCCGACGGCGGCGCCAGCACGCAGCTGTTATAGGGAATGGAGCGTTCCGCCGGCCCGGGCGACTCGGCTTTCGATGCCGTGCTGCTGCTGTCGTTCGGCGGTCCGGAGCGTCCCGAGGACGTGATCCCGTTCCTGGAGAACGTCACCCGCGGGCGGGGGATCCCGCGGGAGCGGTTGGCCGCCGTGGCCGAGCACTACCTGCACTTCGGCGGCGTGTCGCCGATCAACGGCATCAACCGGGCGGTGATCGAGCGGTTGCGCGCCTACACCGACGTGCCGGTGTACTTCGGTAACCGCAACTGGGCGCCTTACGTCGAGGACGCCGTCATCGCCATGCGCGACGACGGGGTGCGCCGCGCGGCGGTATTCGCCACCTCGGCGTGGGGCGGCTACTCGAGCTGCACACAGTACGTCGAGGACATCGCGAGGGGACGCCGGGCGGCGGGTGACTCGGCGCCCGAGCTGATCAAACTGCGTCAGTACTTCGACCATCCGCTGTTCGTACAGATGTTCGCCGATGCGGTCACCGCGGCCGCGCAGACGGTGCCCGACGGCGCCCGCCTGGTGTTCACCGCCCACTCGATTCCGCTCGCGGCCCGGTCCCGTTGTGGCACAGACCTTTACGAGCGACAGGTGGCATACGCGTCGAAGTGCGTCGCCGCTGCGGCCGGCTACCGGGAATACGACCAGGTGTGGCAGTCACGTTCGGGTCCGCCGCAGGTCCCGTGGCTGGAACCCGATGTGGCCGACCATCTGTCGGCGCTCGCCGCGGGCGGGACCACGGCCGTCGTCATCTGCCCGATCGGGTTCGTCGCAGACCACATCGAGGTGGTCTGGGACCTCGATCATGAACTGCGCCTGCAGGCCCAGCAAGCCGGCGTCGCGTTCGCCCGGGCCGCGACACCCAACGCCGACCTCGCGGTGGTGGCCGCCGATCTGCTCGCCGAGTTACGGGACGGCCGAGCCCCGGCAAGAGTGCCGGGCGCCGATCCGCCACCCCTGCAGGGTTACTCGGTGGACGGGGTGGTGTGCACGCCGGCCTGCACCGGCTAGCTTCGCCAGGGCGAGCGCAGGATGGCGTCGACGGCGGCGATCCGCGCGGAGCGCACCACCGTCGACAGCGGCCGCAGCGCGTCGCTGGCGATCTGCACCTCGGCGGAGCTGTGCAGCCCGATCGGGATCAACCCGGAGCTGACCGAGATGATCGCATCGACGTGCGCGGCGTTCTCCAGCACCCGCAGGGCCCGGCTCGGCGCATGGTCGGGAAACCGGTGCACCCGCGTGGATTCCAGCACCTGCTCGACGAGCCCGCGCGGATCCTCGACGTCGATGTCCGCCGCGCCCGCCCGCAACGTCCCCAGCGCCTCGGCCGCCGACCGAACCGCCGAACGCAGGGCGTACTCCGCCTCGCCGAGGTCCAAATACTCCGGCGCCGTGGCCGCGTCGGCCGGTACCGAGTACACGGTCCACGACAGTCCACACGGCTCGCGGTCGAATTCGTCGTCGACGTCGAGTTCGTCGTACTCGAAATCCGGTACCAGCCCGATCGACCCCGCGCCCGAGACGAGGATTGCCTCACCAGCCGTCACCGCATCGCGCTGGAACTGGGTCCCCGCAGGCAGGCCGCGCACGTCGCCGGGAACCGGCAGCGCCAACCTGACGGCCGGCGCCGTCGCGCCGGGACCCGCTGCGGTGCGCAGCGTCTGCAGGAGCGACATCGCACCTGCGTCGAGCAGATCGGGCCACGGCAGCCCGGTCGCGCCGGCGGCGACGGAGTCGTACGCCGTGACCGAATGCTTTGGCGCCCATAGCGATAGCGCGTCGAGGACATCGTCGGGAGCGGCCGCGCCCGCAAGCCAGGCATTGGCCCACACCGACAACGAAACACTGGGACACCACATGATGTTCGCAGTGTAGTTGTTAGGCCCGTATCAGGCCGCTCACGCGATAGGGTGACGTCATGCCTGCTGCGCTGATCTGGTTGATTGCCGCGCTGGCGCTCGCCGGGGCCGAAGCCCTGACCGGCGACCTGTTTCTGCTCATGCTCGGCGGCGGGGCGCTGGCAGCGGCCGGATCGAGCCTGATCTTCGACGACCTGTGGGTCCACGGCGCCGTCTTCGCGGTGGTGTCCGTCCTGCTGCTGGTGCTGGTGCGCCCAGCGCTGCGCAGGCACTTCCAGGCCGGCACCGGCCTGCCCGATCCGGCGAAGGCGCTGGAGGGCAAGAGCGCGCTGGTGCTCGATCGGGTCGCCCGCCACGAAGGACAGGTCAAGCTCGACGGCGAGATCTGGACCGCGCGGCCCTACAACGAGAACGATGTCTACGAACCCGGCGACCACGTGACCGTCGTCCACATCGACGGCGCCACCGCCGTCGTGCAGAAAGTCGTCTAGAGGATTCGCTGGGCAACCCGGACGAAGGGAAGGAACCCGTCATGGAAGGTGCCGTCGCAGGTCTGGTCCTCGTCGGCGTGCTGGTGGTGTTCGCCGCCATCATCGTCGCGAAGTCGATAGCGCTGATACCCCAGGCAGAGGCGGCGGTCATCGAGCGGCTCGGCCGCTACAGCAAGACCGTGTCGGGTCAGCTGACGCTGCTGCTGCCGTTCGTCGACAGGATCCGCGCGCGCGTCGACCTGCGGGAGCGGGTGGTGTCGTTCCCGCCGCAGCCGGTGATCACCGAGGACAACCTGACCGTCAACATCGACACCGTCGTCTACTTCCAGGTCACCAATCCGCAAGCGGCTGTCTATCAGATCAGCAACTACATCGTCGGCGTCGAACAGCTGGCCACGACCACGCTGCGCAACGTCGTCGGCGGTATGACGTTGGAGCAGACGCTGACGTCACGCGACCAGATCAACGGCCAGCTGCGCGGCGTGCTCGACGAGGCCACCGGCCGGTGGGGTCTGCGCGTGGCGCGCGTTGAACTGCGCAGCATCGACCCGCCGCCGTCGATCCAGGACTCGATGGAAAAGCAGATGCGCGCCGACCGCGAGAAGCGCGCGATGATCCTCACCGCCGAGGGCTCGCGCGAAGCGGCGATCAAACAGGCCGAAGGCCAGAAGCAGGCGCAGATCCTGGCCGCCGAGGGCGCCAAGCAGGCGGCGATCCTGGCCGCTGAGGCCGACCGGCAGTCGCGCATGCTGCGTGCGCAAGGCGAACGCGCCGCCGCCTACCTGCAGGCGCAGGGGCAGGCCAAGGCCATCGAGAAGACGTTCGCGGCGATCAAGGCCGGCAGGCCGACCCCGGAGATGCTGGCCTACCAGTACCTGCAGACCTTGCCGCAGATGGCCAAGGGCGAGGCGAACAAGGTGTGGCTGGTGCCCAGCGACTTCGGTTCTGCGCTGCAGGGATTCACCAAGCTGCTCGGCGCGCCCGGCGAGGACGGGGTGTTCCGCTATACACCGTCGCCGGTAGACGACACGCCGCCGAAGACCGACGACGAGGACGAGGTCGCCGACTGGTTCAGCACCGAGACGGATCCGGCGATCGCCCAGGCGGTCGCGAAGGCGGAGGCCGACGCACGGACTCCGGTGACCGGGCCGGGCCTGAACCCGGCGCCGCCCCCTCAGTCGCTGGGATCGGCCCGGACCGAAGGTGGCGCGCACTCGCTGTAGGGCGATCAGCTCGACAGGATGGTGTCGGCACCGAACTGCCGGCGCAAAAGACCGGCGAAGGCGTCGCGCATGACACAGCGCATGACGACCCGCTGCGCCGCCAGACCCGGCTTCGTCGCCGGCACCAGGCCACGGGCGAACCGTCGGGCGGTGCGCTGTCGATGACGGACCTCGGGCCGCAGTCTTCGCTGGTACTCGGCGAAGGCGGCCTCGTGGTCGTTCGGATGCGCCCGTAGAGCGTCGGCAAGCAGATACCCGCCGGCCATGGCCATGGACGCGCCCTGTGCCGAGGCCGGCGTGGTTGCGCCGCAGGCGTCGCCGACCAGGACCACGCGGCCGTCATACCAGCGGGGAATGGTGATCTGAGTGAGCGTGTCCATGAAGATGGAGTCGGGTAGCTGATCGAGCACTGACGCGGTGTGCCAACGCATTCCGCCGTAGACGTCGCGCAGCAGTTGCGCACGGTGTCGGGGATCGACACGCGTGGTGATGTCCGAGCGGAACAGGTACAACGCGATCAGTTCGCCGGGCGCGCCGGTGGGGTAGAGCACCAGTTGTCGTCCGGGTTCGGTGTAGTGCGTGCGAACGTCACCCAGCCCGAAGCGATCAGCGATCGGGTGGATGGCAACCAGGTAGCCCAGATGGCGTAGGAACGCAGGCTCGTATCCGAAGACGAGTTCCCGGGTACGGGAATGGACACCGTCTGCGCCCACTACCAGATCGAATGTGTCGCGCTGTCCGTCGGCGAAGGTGACGTCCACGCCGGCGGGTCGCTGATCTATCGCGACAATCCAGTGGCCATAACGGATCTCGACGTTGGGTGCCATCGCCTCGGCCAGGGCCTCCTCCAGCGTCCCGTGCATCACGCCCAGGTGTGGACTCCGCGAGATCCGGTCCACCAAGGCCCGGCTCAGCGAGGCGAACACATGGCCGTCCGCGTCGGTGAACTCGGCCGCGCTGACCGGTAGCTGGCGTGATGCCAGGCTCGCTGCGATTCCCATCCGGGCCGCGACGTCATATCCCGTGCCGCCGAAGTCGATGCCGTATCCACCGGAGCGGGCCGACGAGCCACGCTCGACCACGATCGGACAGTGTCCGTTCTGGTGCAGCCAATACGCCAACGTCATACCGGCGATGCCGCCGCCGCTGATGAGGATTCTCATGTCGTGGACCGGCTCGGCGCGGCGAAGGAAAGCTGGTGGGACAACAGCAGCTGGACTATCAGGACGGGGGCAAACCACGACACGGCGGTCGGGATCGTGAGCACGCTCGCGGTCGCCAGGCACAGCGCAGCGCACAGGAAGGCCACGGGTGGGCGTTGTGTCGGTGGTGACACAGTGATCGCCAGGGCGGCGGTCAGCACGACTGCGTAGATGACGAACGCCGCTGTCCAGCTGAAGCCGGGCACGAACAACGCCAGCACGAAGGGATGCACGTGCGCGGCAACGTAGGAGATCCGGAGTGCCCGAGTGCGTTTCGGCCTGTGAAACCAGCGTGTGTTGGAGGCGGTCGCGTTGACGACGACGCCACCGAAGCCGTCGGCGGCGACGACCATGACCACCACCACGGCGAGCGGCGACCATCCGGCATGCCACGCCAACGCCGCGGCCAGGATCGCGCCGGCCGCGGCGCCGGCCACACTGAGCGCGATCTCGTCTCGGGTCGCGCCCGGGGCGACGACCCGGTCGAACACGCTCATGCGCGCGCCGTGTCCAACCGAAGTTCAACCAATGGCAGCGGGGTGTTCGTGTCGGTGATCGGTTCGCCGAGCGTCTGTTCCAGAACCGGCTTGAACTGTGCCCATGCCTTCGGTCGCTCGCTGCGGTAAGCGGCCATCACCCGGTCGCGTTCGCGTTGGTCGAGGATTCGGGCGGTGGCCGGCGCGGGCGGACGGCTGCCGACGTACACGCGCACGGCAGGGTTGGCCTCGATGTTGCGGAACCACTGGGCCCGCGTGCCGAACCCCGAAGCGACGACGAATGTTTCGGGCGTGGGATGGTCGACGACCTCGAGCACGACGTCGCGGCGCTGTCCGGATTTGCGGCCGATGTGTTCGAGCATCAGCATCCGCTGACCGAACATCGCCCCGAGGCGGGCCTTGTAGAGCCAGATCGGGGCGCGCATGAGGCGACGGTTGCGCAGGATGCTGGCGCCTGCATTGGCGAACACGTTGGATGCTGACATCGTTTCCTCTCCTGATTCCTCACCCGAGGCGCTCGGCTTGTCCGCCCAGCCCGCCCCGGTAGATCGTGAAAACTTCGGCGGCCCAACGCTTCATGCCGGCGTCGGAGAGCGGGTCCACGCCGAGCGCCTCGGTGAGCCGGTTGCGAAGCGTCAGCACCGCCAGATCGTTGGCCAGCAAGAACGCAGCCCGCACAGCGGGATCCTCGCCAGGGCTTGCGGTGCCAGCGGCCACCATCGAATCGAGCACGCCGATGCTGATCTGGTGCAGTCGCTCGAAGAGCGCAGCCCCAACCGGTCCGCCGTCGAGGAGCAGGCGGCTCAGATACCCGGGGATCGGGGAGTCGGGCGGCAGGTGGGTCGCGAGTCCGTCGAGCATCGTCGGCACTGCGGCCGGGCCCATGCCCACTTCGGCGGTTCTCGCCGTGACCGCGGTGAGCAGCGCCTCGAGGGTGCCGACCACGTGGTCGTCGACGGCATCGATCAGGCCGTCCTTGGATCCGTAGTGGCGTACCAACAGCGCCGGGGACACATCCGCCGCCGTGGCGATGTCACGCATCGTGACCGCGTCTGGACCGCGCTGGCTGAACAGCCGCAGCGCCTCGTCACGGATTCGCGCCCGCGCGGTCCGATCATCGGAAGGAGGTGAATGCATGTTTACTATTGTAAACAAATGTTTAGTCGACGCAAGAGGGCAACGCAGTCGCGACGCCGGGCTACCTCGTCACCCGCACGGGCTGATCGGCTTCCGCGATCCGGTCGCGGTGATGACGCCGGTGCACGCGGATTTCGTAGACCAGGCCCGCGACGCCCAGACTGGCGGTGCACAGCGAAATCAGCACCAGCAGCGGGCTGACGTTGCCGGTGAGCGCGTCGCCGAGGATGACGACCGCCGCGGTGCCGGGCAGCAGCCCCGCGAGGGTGGCCAGCGAGTACGGCAGCACACGCACCGACGACGCGCCCGCCGCGTAGTTGAGCACGGAGAACGGCACGGCGGGAATCAGCCGCATCGAAAGCACGGTCGGCCAGCCGCGTTCACGCAGCCGCGCGTCCAGCGACTGGACCCGCGGGTGGCGCACCAACCGGTTCAGGTGCAGGCCGACGGCGCGCACCAGCAGCAAGGCCAGCACCGCGCTGACCGTCGCGGACGTCACGGCGAGCGGGATGCCGAGCACCGGTCCGAACAACAGGCCCGCGGCGAGCGTGAAGGCGGTGCGCGGGAACGGGAACACCGTCACCACGATGTGGGCGGCCAGGAACGCCAACGGGAACCACGGCCCGACCGACGTCGCCCAGTCGCGGAGCTCCACGGCGGTCGGCAGCGGAACCAGCAACGCAACTGCGACGAGAATCACAATGCCC
Organism: Mycobacterium sp. IS-1556; assembly: GCF_001499985.1. Lineage (NCBI taxonomy): Bacteria > Bacillati > Actinomycetota > Actinomycetes > Mycobacteriales > Mycobacteriaceae > Mycobacterium > Mycobacterium sp. IS-1556. The sequence continues at coordinate 85,861 of NZ_LQIM01000012.1, read as the reverse complement.
GCCAGAGAGCCTGCCAGACGCACGCGCGAGACGCCCGAAAGCGTCGCGACCACCGCGCCGCGGACCGCGCGCAGGGTGCTGACGACGGTGTTCACGCCTACTAAGACTACGGAACGACGGCCACAGACACCTGTCGGCGAGCGCCTGAGTCGGCTGCCCGGCCAACGCCGGTGTGATGGCGATCATTTAGCCTGATGATCGTGCAGAAACCCACTGCGGTCGAGGCCGATCGAGAGCGTTGGCGCTCAGCGGTTGCCGGGGTGCTGGCAAAAAGCACCCGACGCGATCCCGCCGATCTGCCCGCCGAACCCGAACGCCTACTGGATTCGCCGACCTACGACGGCTTCGCGATCCGGCCCCTCTACACCAGCCTGGACGCGCTGCCCGAACCGCCGCTGCCCGGCCAGTGGCCGTTCGTGCGCGGCGGTGACGCGCTGCGTGACGTCAAAACGGGGTGGAAGGTGGCAGAGGCGTTCCCGGCGAACGGTTCCGGCAGCCTGACCGAACACAACGGCGCCATATTGCTCGGTCTGACCGAAGGCGTCAGCGCGCTCGTCATCCGCGTCGGCGCTCCCGCGGGTGTGCCGGCGACCGAACTGGACCGGCTGTTCGACGGCGTCTACCTCGATCTCGTTCCGGTTCTCTTCGAGATCGCCGGGCCGGATTACGTTTCCGCGGCCGATGCGGTGCTCGGCTTGCTGAGCGACCTCGACGCCGACCAGCGGTCCCGGCTTTCGGTCGACTTCGGTGCCGACCCGCTGACCGCCCCGTTGAGCGGGCGGCAGGCGACGGACGTCGGCGACGTGGTGGCAACCGCGGCAAAGCTGGACGCCTACGGCGGGCACGTTCGCGCCATCACCGTCGACGGTCCCGCATTCCACAATCTCGGCGCCAACGCGTCCTGGGAGCTGGCGGGCATGGTCGCCGCCGGGGTGAGCTACCTGCGGCTGCTGGGCCAAAGCGGTATGGCGGTTCCGGATGCCCTGCGCCAGCTCAGCTTCCGCGTCGCCGCTGATGACGACCAGTTCATGACGATCGCGAAGCTGCGCGCCGCGCGCCGGCTGTGGGCCCGCGTGGCCGAGGTGGTCGGGGCGCCGGAGCAGGGGGCCGCCACCCTGCACGCAGTGACCTCGCTGCCGATGATGACCAAGCGCGATCCCTGGGTGAACATGCTGCGCACCACGCTGGCCGCCTTCTCGGCGGGCATCGGCGGCGCGGACACCGTCCAGGTGCACCCGTTCGACGTCGCGATCGCCGGTGGCTTCCCCGGAACCGCCCCGAGCTTCGCCCGTCGGATCGCCCGCAACACCCAGCTGCTGCTGCTCGAGGAGTCACATCTGGGCCGCGTACTCGACCCCGCGGCGGGTTCCTGGTATGTCGAAGACCTCACCGAGCAGCTCGCCGCGCAGGCCTGGAAGCACTTCCAGGACATCGAGTCCCGCGGCGGTTTCGGTGACGCCGCCGACTACGTCGCCGGCCAGATCGCCGACGTCGCGGCCAGCAGAGCCGACGACATCGCCCACCGGCGCACCTCGCTCACGGGCGTGAACGAGTTCCCCGATATCGCCGAACCTGCGCTTCCGCAAGGTGATTCGCTGTCGGGGGTGCAGCGCTATGCGGCCGGTTTCGAGGCGCTGCGGGACCGGTCGGACGCCTTCCTCGAAAAGACGGGCGCGAGGCCGAAGGTGCTGCTGCTGCCGCTCGGTCCGCTCGCCGAGCACAACATCCGCACCACGTTCGCGACGAACCTGCTCGCGTCGGGAGGCATCGAGGCGGTGACCGAGACGACCAACGGCATGCCCGCGATCGCGGTGATCTGCGGCACTGACGCGCGCTACGCGACGGAGGCCTCCGCGGCCGTCGACTCCGCCCGTGCGGCCGGCGCCTCGCATGTTCTGCTTGCCGGGCCGGAAAAGGCTGTAGCACAAGCGGATTCGAAACCGGACGGCTATCTGACCGCAAAAATCGATGCGGTCGGAACATTGTCGGACCTGCTCACCAGATTGGGGGCCTGAGGTGACCGCCACCGCGGGGATCGGAAAGGACATCGGCAGCTTCGCCGACGTCCCGTTGAACGGAGAGCGCACCGTCGGGGCGCCGACCGAGACCGCCGTCGCCGCTCATGTCGAAGCGGCGGCCGCCGCACACGGATACAGCGTCGACCAGGTGGACTGGGTGACGCCGGAGGGCATCGACGTCAAGCCGGTCTACATCGGCGCCGACCGGGACGCGGCGGTCGCGGCCGGCTACCCGCTCGACACGTTCCCGGGCGAACCGCCGTTCGTGCGGGGGCCGTACCCGACGATGTACGTCAACCAACCGTGGACCATCCGGCAGTACGCGGGCTTCTCCACCGCCGCCGAGTCCAACGCCTTTTACCGGCGCAACCTCGCCGCCGGCCAGAAGGGCCTCTCGGTGGCGTTCGACCTGGCCACCCACCGCGGCTACGACTCCGACCACCCGCGGGTCCAGGGTGACGTCGGAATGGCCGGGGTGGCAATCGATTCCATCCTCGACATGCGTCAGCTGTTCGACGGGATAGACCTGTCGACGGTGTCGGTTTCGATGACGATGAACGGTGCGGTGCTGCCGATCCTGGCACTGTATGTGGTCGCGGCCGAGGAGCAGGGGGTGCCGCCGGAGAAGCTGGCCGGAACCATCCAGAACGACATCCTCAAAGAGTTCATGGTCCGCAACACCTACATCTACCCGCCGCAGGCGTCGATGCGGGTCATCTCCGACATCTTCGGCTACACCAGCGCAAAGATGCCGAAGTTCAACTCCATTTCGATCTCCGGCTACCACATCCAGGAAGCCGGTGCCACAGCCGATCTCGAGCTGGCCTACACGCTCGCCGACGGTGTCGAGTACATCAAGGCAGGCCTGGACGCCGGGCTCGACGTCGACAAGTTCGCGCCGCGGCTGTCGTTCTTCTGGGGCATCGGCATGAATTTCTTCATGGAGGTCGCCAAGTTGCGCGCCGGCCGGCTGCTGTGGAGCGAGTTGGTCGCCGAATTCAATCCGAAGGGCTCCAAATCCCTGTCGTTGCGCACCCATTCGCAGACGTCGGGTTGGTCGCTGACTGCGCAGGACCCGTTCAACAACGTCGCGCGCACCTGCATCGAGGCGATGGCCGCGACGCAGGGGCACACGCAGTCACTGCACACCAACGCGCTCGACGAGGCGCTGGCGCTGCCGACCGACTTCTCGGCGCGGATCGCGCGCAACACCCAGTTGGTGCTGCAGCAGGAGTCGGGCACCACGCGGCCGATCGACCCGTGGGGTGGCTCGTACTACGTCGAATGGCTGACCCACCAACTGGCGACCGCGGCGCGCATGCACATCGGCGAGGTCGTCGAGCACGGCGGTATGGCCCAGGCGATTTCCGACGGCATCCCGAAGCTGCGCATCGAGGAGGCGGCGGCGCGCACGCAGGCCCGTATCGACTCGGGGCAACAGACGGTGATCGGCGTCAACAAGTACCAGGTGGACGAGGACCACGAGATCGAGGTGCTCAAGGTCGAGAACAGCCGGGTGCGCGCCGAACAGCTCGCCAAACTCGAACAGCTGCGCGCCGACCGCGATCAGGCCGCTGTCGACGCGGCGCTCGCCGACCTGAGCCGGGCCGCGGGCACCCGCGAGCCCGCCGGTCCGGACGGGCTCGGCAACAACCTGCTGGCGCTGGCCATCAATGCCGCGCGGGCCAAGGCCACCGTCGGCGAGATCTCCGATGCGCTGGAGCGGGTTTACGGGCGCCACGTCGCGGAGATCCGTACGATCGCCGGCGTCTACCGCGACGAGATGGGGGGCAGAGGGGTCAGCAACATCACTCAAGCGACCGACCTCGTGCAGAAGTTCGCCGAGGCCGACGGCCGCCAGCCCCGGATCCTCATCGCGAAGATGGGCCAGGACGGTCACGACCGCGGGCAGAAGGTGATCGCGACCGCGTTCGCCGATATCGGCTTCGACGTCGACGTCGGCTCGCTGTTCTCCACGCCGGATGAGGTCGCGCGGCAGGCGGCCGACAACGACGTCCATGTCGTCGGTGTCTCGTCGCTTGCGGCCGGGCACCTGACCCTGGTGCCCGCGCTGCGCGACGCGCTCGCCGAGGTCGGCAGACCCGACGTCATGATCGTGGTCGGCGGCGTCATCCCGCCGGGTGACTTCGACGAGCTCTACGCGGCGGGCGCGACCGCGATCTTCCCGCCCGGCACGGTGATCGCCGAAGCCGCAATCGGCCTGCTGCACAAGCTGGCCGAGCGACTCGGTTACCGCCTCGAATAGATGGCTGAGCCGATCGCCGATCTCGCGACCGCCGTGGCGGACGGTGACCGCGCCGCCCTGGCGAGGGCCATCACGCTGGTCGAGTCGACCCGCGTCGACCACCGCGAGCAGGCACAGGAACTGCTGCTGAAACTGACCGCCCATGCGGGCAAGGCGATGCACGTCGGGATCACCGGGGTGCCGGGCGTGGGAAAGTCGACGACGATCGAGGCGCTGGGCATGTACCTGATCGAACAGGGGCACCGGGTCGCGGTGCTGGCGGTCGATCCGTCCTCGACCCGCACCCGCGGCTCGATCCTCGGTGACAAGACCCGGATGGCCCGACTGGCGGTGCATCCCGACGCCTACATCCGACCGTCACCGACCTCGGGCACGTTGGGCGGCGTCGCCAAGGCCACCCGGGAGACGATCGTGCTGCTCGAAGCCGCGGGTTTCGACGTGGTTCTGGTCGAAACCGTCGGCGTCGGACAATCCGAGGTCACGGTGGCCAACATGGTCGACACCTTCGTGTTCCTCACGCTGGCGCGCACCGGCGACCAGTTGCAGGGAATCAAGAAGGGCGTGCTCGAACTCGCCGACATCGTGGTGGTCAACAAAGCCGACGGTGAGCACGCGATGGAGGCCAAGAGGGCCGCCCGCGAGCTCGCCGGCGCCATCCGTCTCATCTATCCCCGCGAAACCCTATGGCGCCCACCGGTTCTCACGATGAGCGCGTTGGAAGGGGCAGGCCTGGAGGAGTTGTGGGCGACCGTGCTCAAGCATCGCGATGTGCTGACCGAGGCAGGGGAGTTCGAAAGTCGCCGCCGTACCCAGCAGGTCGAGTGGACATGGTCGATGGTGCGCGACGCGGTCCTCGACCGGGTGCTGTCCAACCCGAAGGTCAAGGAGGTCCGCGCCGAGATCGAACGGCAGGTCCGCGACGGCGAACTGACCCCCGCGCTTGCTGCACAACACCTGCTCGACGCCTCTGACATGGGCGAACCTAACGAATAGGTAACACAAGGTTTATTAGCCGGGGTTACGAGTAAATTCAATACATTGTGACGGGTGTCAAGAGCAGGGAGCTCAGCGCAGCGCTTCCGCACGGTGTCCAGGGCGCAGCCGATTCGAACTTCGGGTGCACCGTGCGGGGCTTCGCCCGGCTGTTTCCCGGCCGCCGCTACGGCGGCGGCGCGCTGTCGATATACCTGCACGGGGAACCCGTCGTCGACGTGTGGACCGGCTACTCGGATCGCCGCGGGACCCAGTACTGGAACGCCGACACCGGCGCGATGGTTTTCTCGGTCACCAAGGGCCTGGCGTCGACCGTCATACACCGCCTGGCCGACCGCGGCCTGATCGACTACGACACCCCGGTCGCCGAGTACTGGCCCGAGTTCGGCGTCAAGGGCAAGAGCCGGATCACGGTGCGAGACATGATGCAGCACCGGGCCGGGCTGTCTCATCTCAACGGTTGCACGAAGGCCGAGTTGCTCGACCACCGCGTGATGGAGCACCGAGTGGCGTCCGCGCCGGTCAACAAACTCCTGTTCGGCCATCAGGCCTACCACGCGCTCACCTACGGCTGGCTGATGTCCGGCCTCGGCCGCGCGGTGACCGGCAAAGGCATGCGCGACCTGATCCGCGAGGAACTCGCCGAACCGCTCGACACCGACGGACTGCACCTCGGCCGCCCACCCGTCGACGCGCCGACCCGCGCGGCGCAGATCCTCGCGCCGCAGGGCACGTTGGCCAATCCGGTTTTCAACTTCATCGCCCCGCGGGTGGCAGCGCTCGGCGTTTCCGGGATGTTCGGGTCGATGTACTTTCCCGGGATGAAGGCCGTCGTCCAGGGCGACACCCCGTTCCTGGATGCCGAGATTCCGGCGGCCAACGGGGTCGCGACCGCACGCAGCCTGGCCAAGATGTACGGCGCAATCGCCAATGGCGGCCGGATCGAGGGCAAGCAGTTCCTGTCCGAAGAGCGCGTTGCGGCGCTCACCGGCAGGCCGAGCTATTGGCCGGACCGAAACATCTTCGTGCCGTTGAGTTTTCATCTCGGCTACCATTCGCTGCCGGTCCCGCCGGGATTCATGCCCGGCTTCGGCCATGCCGGCTTGGCCGGGTCGGTCGGCTGGGCCGATCCCACGAGCGGGTTGTCGTTCGGTTTCGTCCACAACCGGCTGCTGACACGAATGGTGCTCGACCAGGCGTCGTTCGCCGGCTTGCAGGCGTTGATCCGGCGCGATGCGGCACGGGCGCGCAGGCGCGGCTACCAGACGGTGCCCGACCTGGGGGCGCCGTTCTGCGGGGTGTCGCGCTCGGTCGCCGGTTAGCGGTCGGTCAGCGGAGCGCTACTGAACCACCTGGTCTTCTGGCGCCAGGACTCCGCCGAGGTCAGCGCGAAGCCGGCGCCGCACATGCACGCGAACACCCACACCAGGGTCGTTCCTCCGTCGAGTTGCTGCAGTGCGGGAATGTAGGCGGTGAGCAACCGGACGACGCAGGCGGCGATGCCCGCGGCCGACGAGATCAGATAGACGTTGGCGATCTTGCGCGACCGCGGGTCCCTGCGCAGCACCAGCAGGGCCCGGCTGCCGTAACCCAGGAGATAGATGAGGATGCCGCACAGGACCAACCAGTACATGTTGAGCCAGAAGTCGGTGGGCACCTGGAAGAAGTCCGGCTTGTAGATCCGCGCGCCGTTACCGAGGGAGAAGGTCGCCAGCAGCACCGGGATGCAGAGTGTGGCTGGCAACTCGACGTACTGTCGGAACGACCGCTGCAACAAATGGTCGTCCTGCAGCCGACCCAGCGCGTTGTAGACGACGGCGGACGCGGCGACGATGTAGCAGTCGTGCCCGATGAAGTCTTCGACGTTCCATTTCCCCGTCAGCGCGTGCAGGGCGACACCGAGCGTCTCCGACGCCCAGGGAGACATGAGCAGCACCGCCATGCCTTGCAAAGCGATGTTGAGGGTAGCCGCGACCTCCCAGCGAGATGACCAGGTGACACGGCGGATCCACAGACTCCACGCGATACAGCAAAGCGTTATCGCGATGAGTGTCGCCAAAGCCATGGAGGTTGCCTTCGGGCCGCTGTGGTACTCGGCAAATTGTACGGCTATAGGGGCGGAGCGTCACTGCGCGGCCGCAGCTCCGAGAGCTTCGGTGCGCGGGTGCGCGTCCGGATCGCCTCCCGCAGCGCGGTCGGCGAACTGCCCGACGCCGACAGGGATTCGACGTAGCGCATGACTTCCTGCCTCGTCATCAGCCCGAACCGGACCTGGAGGTCGGGATAGCTGAGGCCGAACCGATCGGCCACCCGGCGCAATTCCTCTGCATCGGGGTAGTCGGCTTCTTTGATCCGACGGTAGTAGGTGCTGCTCGACGTGCCGAGAGCGTCGTAGATGTCCTTCGCCTCGACATCGCCGTCGAGGAGATAGTCCAGCAGTGCTTTCAGCTGCCTGCCGTTCTCGTCGGTCCGTGGCATCCACTTACTCTAACGTAAGTTCCCGAAATGAGCGATGGCACCCGCAAATCGGCCAGGGGTGCCTTTATTGACACTGGCGTCACGGTTTTGGGATGTGTCTCCCAAATTTGGGACAGCTGAGCTATCTTGGGTTTCATGGTTGCCCCCTATCCGGCTGCGCCGACATCTGAGGTTCTGCACCCGTTCGGCGTATTTGCTCATGCACCGGTTCGCGTGACGGACCACCTCGCCGATACGACCCGATCGGCGACCATGGCGAAACTGTCGACTCCGCCCAGTGCTGAGTTGACCGCGGAACTCGACGGCGCCGGCGAATGGCTCGACCTGCCGGCCGACGAGATCCTGCTGGCGGCCCTGACCAGGACGGTGGCGCGCACACTCGGCGATGGCGTGGTGCCCGTCGACATCGCCAGCGAGCGCGGCGCCCTGCTCGACGCGGTGCCCATGGTGTGCGCGACTCCGCAGCAGGCCAGCGCCAACGAGATGCTCGCAACCGTGCACCGCACGCTGGCCGCCGCCTCGGAGCATGTCACCGCCGAGCCGTCCGACGTGTACTTCAACTACATCGGCCAGGCGTCCGAGCAGGCCCCGGTTCAAGAAACCCCGCCCGCTCTCGGCCATGCGCTCGAGGTGCGGGTGTACCGGGCCGACGGTGACGTGCACATCGACTGGTGGTACGACACGACCCGCTTCGAGGCCTACACGGTCGAGGAGCTCAGCGAGCAGTTCCGCCTCGCGCTCATCGAGATGACCTCGGACGCACTCCCGCCGCAGTAAGCAACCCGCCGTCGGCGCCCTCGTTTGCGGCCCTCGGTACGATCGATCTCAACGGCACCGATCCGGCAATCACCGGGGAGCCTTCGGAAGAACCGCTCGACCTGACCCGTCGATGCTCAGTAGACCCGAACGGGTGGGCCCGTCATCGCCCGAAGTAGAGCGGCGCATGTCCTCCCCGTGATGGCGTGCGCAAGCGGGGTGGTACCGCGGCGCCCGCGCAGCAGCGCGACGTCGTCCCCGTGCCGTGAGGATTGGCTTCCGAGGCCGGAGGCCTCAATTTGGCACAGGGAGACCATCAGTGACCGCTTATCCCAGACCGGCGGCCGGCGCACCCAAGTTCCCCGCACTCGAGCTCGAGGTCTTGCAGTACTGGGACGCCGATGACACCTTCCACGCCAGCATCGCGCGCCGCGACGATGCCCCGGAGTACGTGTTCTACGACGGGCCGCCGTTCGCCAACGGCCTGCCGCACTACGGGCATCTGCTCACCGGCTACGTCAAGGACATCGTGCCGCGGTACCGCACCATGCGCGGCTACAAGGTGGAGCGCCGGTTCGGCTGGGACACCCACGGCCTGCCCGCCGAACTCGAGGTGCAGCGCCAGCTCGGCATCACCGACAAGGCGCAGATCGAGGAGATGGGCATCGAGAAGTTCAACGATGCCTGCCGCGCCTCGGTGCTCAGGTACACCAACGAGTGGCAGGCCTATGTGACCCGCCAAGCCCGCTGGGTCGACTTCGAAAACGACTACAAGACATTGGATCTCGGCTACATGGAGTCGGTGATCTGGGCGTTCAAGCAGCTCTGGGACAAGGGGCTGGCCTACGAGGGCAACCGGGTGTTGCCGTACTGCTGGAACGACGAGACGCCGCTGTCCAGCCATGAGTTGCGGATGGACGACGACGTCTACCAGAGCCGGCAGGACCCCGCGATCACCGTGGGCTTCACGGTCGCCGGCGGTGCGCTCGACGGCGCGCACCTGCTCATCTGGACCACGACGCCGTGGACGTTGCCGTCGAACCAGGCGGTCGCGGTCAATCCCGACGTCACCTATGTCCAGGTGCGGGCGCCTGACGGGCGGCGCTATGTGCTCGCCGAGGCGCGGGTGCCCGCCTACGCGCGCGAGCTCGGCGAGGAGCCGGAGGTGCTCGGCACCTACTCGGGACGCGACCTGCTCGAGACGCGGTATCTTCCGCCGTTCCCGTATTTCATGGACGCTCCCAACTCATTTCGCGTGCTCCCCGCCGACTTCGTCAGCACCGAGGACGGCACCGGCATCGTGCACATGTCGCCCGCGTACGGCGAGGACGACATGCTCACCGCTCAGGCCGCGGGCATCGAGGCCGTCACGCCGGTCGACTCGAAGGGCCGGTTCGACGCGACGGTGCCCGACTACGCGGGACATCACGTCTTCGACGCCAATCCGCAGATCATCCGCGACCTCAAGAACGGCGCCGGCCCCGCGGCCCTCAACGGCGCGGTGCTGCTCCGCCACGAGACTTACGAGCACTCGTATCCGCACTGCTGGCGGTGCCGCAATCCGCTGATCTATCGGGCGGTGTCGTCGTGGTTCATCAAGGTGACCGAGTTCCGCGACCGCATGGTCGAGCTCAACCAGCAGATCACCTGGTACCCGGAGCACGTGAAGGACGGCCAGTTCGGCAAGTGGCTGGCCGGCGCCCGGGACTGGTCGATCTCCCGAAACCGATACTGGGGCACCCCGATTCCGGTATGGAAGTCCGACGACCCGGCGTATCCCCGCATCGACGTGTACGGCAGCCTCGACGAGCTGGAACGCGACTTCGGGGTTCGGCCGACGAATCTGCACCGGCCCTACATCGACGAGCTGACCCGGCCCAACCCCGACGACCCAACCGGAAAGTCGACGATGCGGCGCATCGAGGACGTGCTCGACGTGTGGTTCGACTCCGGTTCCATGCCGTACGCGCAGGTGCACTACCCGTTTGAGAACCAGAAGTGGTTCGACGGGGTGAGCGGCAGTGGAAGCGAGACCGGCGAAGAGGCGCACTTCCCCGGCGACTTCATCGTGGAATACATCGGTCAGACCCGCGGCTGGTTCTACACGCTGCACATCCTGGCCACCGCGCTGTTCGACAAGCCGGCGTTCAAAACCTGTGTGGCGCATGGAATCGTGCTCGGCAACGACGGTCAGAAGATGAGCAAGTCGCTTCGAAACTATCCGGACGTCACCGAGGTGTTCGACCGCGACGGCTCGGATGCGATGCGCTGGTTTCTGATGGCCTCGCCGATCTTGCGCGGCGGCAACCTGATCGTCACCGAGCAGGGCATCCGCGAAGGGGTGCGGCAGGTGCTGCTGCCGCTCTGGAACGCCTACACCTTCCTGGCGCTCTACGCGCCGAAGAAGGGCACCTGGCGCACGGATTCGACGCATGTGCTGGACCGCTACATCTTGGCGAAGCTGGCCGCGCTGCGCGACGACCTGACCGCGTCGCTCGACGTGTGCGACATCGCCGGCGCATGCGACCAGCTGCGGCAGTTCACCGAGGCGTTGACCAATTGGTATGTGCGACGGTCCCGTTCGCGGTTCTGGGAGGAGGATCCCGACGCGATCGACACCTTGCACACGGTGCTGGAGGTGACGGGCAGGCTGGCCGCACCGCTGTTGCCGTTGATCACCGAGGTGATCTGGCGCGGCGTGACGGGGGAGCGGTCGGTGCATCTGACGGACTGGCCCGAAGCCGACCTGCTGCCGAAGGACGCCGAGTTAGTGGCCGACATGGACCTGGTGCGCGAGGTCGCGTCGACGGGCTCGTCGCTGCGCAAGGCCAAGAAGCTGCGGGTGCGGCTGCCGCTGCCGAAACTGACTGTGGCCGTGGACAGTCCACTGCGGCTCGATCCGTACCGCGACCTGATCGCCGACGAGCTCAACGTCAGGGCGGTCGAGCTTACCGACGATATCGCCGCCTACGGCCGCTTCGAGCTGACCGTCAACGCCAAGGTGGCGGGCCCGCGGCTCGGCAAGGACGTGCAGGCCGCGATCAAGGCCGTCAAATCGGGGGAGGCCGTCGTCAACGCCGACGGCACATTGACCGCGGGCCCCGCGGTTCTGCAACCCGAGGAGTACAGCTCGCGGCTGGTGGCCGCCGATCCCGAGTGGACGGCGGCGCTGCCCGACGGGGCCGGCCTCGTGGTGCTCGACGGCACGGTGACCGAGGAGCTGGAAGCCGAGGGCTGGGCGCGCGATCTGATTCGAGAGCTTCAGGATCTGCGCAAGTCCACGGGTCTCGACGTGTCCGATCGGATCTCGGTGGTGATCTCGGTACCACGGGTGCGGGAGGTGTGGGCCCGCACGCACCGCGAGCTGATCGCCCGCGAGATCCTCGCCACGAGTTTCGAATTCGGTGAGCCTGTCGACGGCACGGAGATCGGTGACGGTGTGCGGGTGGCGATCGCGAAGGTGTGACGAGCCCCGCACTCGACACGGCGCTGCGGCGAGTCAGGTGACGACCCGCGCCCCACGGCCGGCGAACACCACGACATCGGCGGGGCGTAGCTGCCTGCCTCGTCGGCGTTCGACCTCGCCGTTGACGGTGACCAACCCGTCGGCGATCACCGCCTTGGCGTCGGCACCGGAATCGATGAGGCCGGCCAACTTGAGGAACTGACCGAGCCGGATCGAGGCATCCCGGATCGGGACGTCGAGAGGTCCGGCGCTCGGGTCTGCCATGCAGGTCAGGCTAGCGTCCTAGCATCGGCAGCTGTGAACGCTCGTTGGGTGCTGCACCTCGACATGGACGCATTCTTCGCGTCGGTCGAGCAGCTCACCCGTCCGACGCTGCGCGGCCGCCCGGTGCTGGTCGGCGGGCTCGGCGGCCGCGGCGTGGTCGCGGGCGCCAGCTACGAGTCCCGGGTGTACGGCGCCAAGTCGGCGATGCCGATGCACCAGGCCCGCCGGTTGGTCGGCGCCGCAGCGGTGGTGCTTCCGCCGCGGGGAGTCGTCTACGGCGTCGCCAGCCGCCGCGTGTTCGAAACCGTCCGCCAGATGGTCCCGGTCCTCGAGCAGCTTTCCTACGATGAGGCCTTCGGCGAGCCCCCCGAACTGGCGGGCGCGTCGGCTGCCGATGTCGAGGACTTCTGCCGAATACTGCGGTCGCGCGTCCTCGAGCAGACCGGGCTGGTCGCGTCCATCGGAGCGGGGTCGGGGAAACAGCTCGCCAAGATCGCTTCGGGGCTGGCGAAGCCCGACGGCATGCGGGTCGTGGACCGCGATGAGGAACGCACGTTGCTCGACGGCCTGCCAGTGCGGCGGCTGTGGGGTATCGGGCCCGTCGCCGGGGAGAAGCTGCACCGGCTCGGCATCGAGACCATCGGCGCCTTCGCCGCGCTGAGCGAAGCCGAGGCCGCCGACATCCTCGGCGGCAGCGTCGGCCCGGCACTGCACCGGCTGGCTCGCGGCATCGACGACCGGCCGGTCGCCGAGAACGCACCCGCCAAACAGATCAGCGCGGAGTCCACGTTTCCCGAGGACCTGACCACCCTCGACCAGCTGCGTGAAGCGATGGGACCGATCGGCGAGCACGCCCACCGGCGTCTCGAGAAAGACGGCCGCGGCGCCCGCACCGTCACCGTGAAGATGAAGAAGTCCGATATGAACATCCTCACTCGGTCGGCGACGCTGCCGTACGCCACCACCGACGCGGGCACCCTGATCGCCACCGCGCGCCGGCTGCTTCTCGACCCCGTCGAAGTGGGGCCGATTCGCCTTCTGGGCGTTGGCTTTTCGGGGCTCTCCGACGTCCGCCAGGAGTCGTTGTTCCCGGATCTGGAGCTGATGGCCTCCGAGGACGTCGCGCACACCGGGCTGCCGCCGACCGTCACGGACCTGACCGCGACCGCACCCGCCTGGCGCATCGGCGACGACGTCACCCATCCGGACTTCGGGCACGGTTGGATTCAGGGGGCCGGGCACGGGGTGATGACCGTCCGGTTCGAGACCCGCGCCACCGGACCGGGTCAGGCGCGGACCTTTCCCGATGACACGCCCGGCATCGACCGCGCGAACCCCGTCGACTCCCTCGACTGGCCGGAGTACGTCGCCGAGTTGGCGCGCTACCAGAGCACCCCGTAGACGCTGGAGATCGTGAATCCGTGACCGCCGTACGTCTTGCAGGTCACCGTGCCCTGATGTCCGACACCGCAACTCGCGCCCCAGTTCTCCAGCCGGTAGCCGGCGGGCAGGACGTCGACGCCCTCACGCGTGAACGACGGTGCCGCGGAATGACGGTACTCGGCGGGTGCGCCGCTGGTCAGAAACGTCTGGTTGGTTCCCGGCGGGGCGTCCAGGGGCACCCCGTCACAACCGATCGGACCGCCGTTGGGCCCGATGCCACAGAACAATCCGTCCGGGGTGCGGAAGAACACGTGGTAGTTGGGTGGTGGGCCGGGTCGGTACTCGCCAACGGCGATCGGGTAGGCGTCGATCGCATCCGAGCCGGGCGGCGGTTCGGCATGGGCCACCGCCCCCGTGGCGAGGACCAGCGAGAACGCCGCGATCGTCGTGGCGCCGAGTCGGATCACGTTCCCGAACTGCACACGTCCACGCTGTCACGCCCGTCAACCCCAGCGGGCCATCACGTCGGCGACAGATGATCGGCTCGCCAACGTCGCCATCAGCAGCACACGGGCCTGGGCTGGCCGCAACCGCGGCACCGGCACCGCGCCGGCGGCGACCATGTCGTGGCCGGGCCCGTATGCGGGGCTGACACGGCCCCCGGTCACCCGGGTGGACACCGCGACCGTTATCCCTGCGCTGCAGAGTCGCTGCACCCCGTCGATCACCGCCGTCCCGGCGTTGCCGGCGCCCATCGCCTCCAACACGATGCCGCGCGCGCCCGCGGCCACACAGGCGTCCATCGCCGCGGCGTCGGCGCCCGGATAGGCGGCGACGATGTCGACCCGGGGCGCCTCGATCGCAGACAGCGCGCCGAAGTACGGCCGGTCCTTCGCCGCGTGCGCGACGAACCCGGCGTCCGATACGGCGCCGATCGCCGTTCCGTCGAACCCGCGCAGGTCGGCCGTCGCGACCTTCTGCAGGCCCAGCGGCTGCCAGACCACCCCGGCGAAGCTGACCACCACCCCGAGGTCTCGTGCGGCCGGACTGGCAGCGACCGTCAGTGCGTCACGAAGATTCGCCGGGCCGTCGGCGTCGGGGGCGTCGGCGCTGCGCTGGGCTCCGGTCAACACCACCGGGGTGGTGCCGCGGTAGGTGAGGTCCAGCCAGAGCGCCGTCTCCTCCATGGTGTCGGTGCCGTGCGTGACGACGATGCCGAGCGCGTTCGTCGCGGCGGTCTGCGAGATCTCTGCGCCGATGCGGTCCCAGTCGGCGGGGGTCAGTTGCGAGCTGTCGACGGCCATGAGGTCGACGACGTCGACCGGCAGTCCTGACGTCAGGTCGGCGCCGGTGTGCGCCGGACGCTTGACACCGTCGTCGTCGGTGCTCGTGGCGATCGTGCCGCCGGTGGCGACGACGACGAGGCGACCCATGGCGGGAATTCTCCCGCATTCCCGTTTTGGGATGATGGGGAAGTGACTGACGACCCGGGAGTGGCCGAACAGAGGACCGAGCAGACCGTGCCGCCGAGGCGCCGGCTACGGCTGCTGCTCGTCATCGCGGGGGTGGTGCTGGTTACCGACATCGTCACCAAGGTCCTCGCGGTCAAGCTCCTCACCCCCGGCCAGCCGGTGTCGATCATCGGCGACACGGTGACCTGGACCCTCGTGCGCAACTCCGGTGCCGCGTTCTCGATGGCCACCGGCTACACCTGGGTGCTCACGCTGATCGCCACCGGCGTGGTGATCGGGATCTTCTGGATGGGCCGTCGCCTGGTGTCGCCGTGGTGGGCGGTCGGGCTCGGCATGATCCTCGGCGGCGCCCTCGGGAACCTCGTCGACCGGTTCTTCCGGTCACCGGGTCCGCTGCAGGGCCATGTCGTCGACTTCCTGTCGATCGGCTGGTGGCCGGTGTTCAACGTGGCCGATCCGTGTGTGGTGGGCGGGGCGATCCTGCTGGTCGCGCTGTCGCTGTTCGGCTTCGACTTCGACACCGTCGGACGGCGCCGGCCGGGCGACGATTCAGACACCGTCGGACGGCGCCAGCAGGGCGACGGGGACGAGTAGATGGCCGATCGGTCGCTTGCGGTCCCGGAGGGGCTGGCGGGGATGCGGGTCGACGCGGGCATCGCGCGGCTGCTCGGGCTGTCGCGCACCGCGGCCGCCGCGCTGGCCGAAGAGGGTGGGGTCGACATCGACGGGGCGCCTGCGGGCAAGTCCGACAAGCTCACCGCGGGCGCGTGGCTGGAGGTGCGGTTGCCGGAAGCGCCTGCGCCCGTGGAGAATACGCCGGTCGCGATCGAGGGCATGGCGATCCTGTACTCCGACGACGACATCGTCGCCGTCGACAAGCCGCCCGGCGTCGCCGCGCATGCCACGGTCGGCTGGCACGGCCCGACGGTGTTGGGCGGCCTGGCCGCGGCGGGCTTTCGGATCAGCACCTCGGGTATTCACGAGCGCCAGGGCATCGTGCACCGCCTCGACGTCGGCACGTCGGGTGTCATGGTGGTGGCATTGTCCGAGCGCGCGTACACGGTGCTCAAGAGGGCGTTCAAGCAGCGCACCGTCGACAAGCGCTATCACGCGTTGGTGCAAGGACATCCGGATCCGTCGAGCGGGACGATCGACGCACCCATCGGACGTCACCGTGGGCACGACTGGAAATTCGCGGTCACCGAGAACGGCAGGCACAGCATCACCCACTACGACACCCTCGAGGCGCACCGGGCCGCCAGCCTGCTCGATATCGAGCTGGAAACCGGTCGCACGCATCAGATTCGGGTGCATTTCGCCGCCCTGCACCATCCCTGCGTCGGTGATCTCACCTACGGGGCCGACCCGACGCTGGCGAAGCGGCTCGGGCTGGAGCGGCAATGGCTGCACGCGCGGTCACTGGCCTTCGTGCACCCCGCCGACGGGCGACGCGTGGAGATCACCAGCCCCTATCCGGCCGATCTGCAACACGCCCTCGACGCCCTGCGCAACCACGAACTGTGAGCGGCGCCCGCAGCCCCGGATTGCTGCTCGGTGTCGGCGCCTACGTGTGTTGGGGCACGTTCCCCGCGTTCTTCCCGCTGCTGAAGCCCGCGTCCGCCGTGGAGGTGCTGGCACACCGGATCGTGTGGAACTTCCTGCTGATGGTCATCGTCGTCGCGGTCGTCCGCAGAATCGGGGACCTCAAGGAAATCACCGGCCGCACGTGGGTGTTGCTGACCGCTGCTTCGGCGCTGATCTCGATCAACTGGGGCATCTACGTCTACGCCGTCAACAACGGGCACGTGGTGGACGCCGCCCTCGGGTATTTCATCAACCCGCTGGTGACGGTCGCGTTGGGGCTCGTCGTCTTCGGGGAGCGGCTGAACCGCGCGCAGTTCTGCGCGCTGGCCACCGCGGTGCTCGGGGTGGTGGTGTTGACGGTCGATGTCGGCGCGCCGCCCTACATCGGGCTCGGGTTGGCGTGTTCGTTCGGCCTCTACGGCGCGGTCAAGAAGGTGGTGACGACGACCGATCCGCGGGTCAGCGTCGGCGTGGAAGCCGGGTTGGCCACCCCGTTCGCGGCGGCCTACATCGTCGTGCTGCAGATCACCGGACACGGCACGTTCACCGGGCACGGCGGCGGCCATGTCATCTTGATGATCCTGTCCGGTGTGCTGACGGCGGTGCCGCTGCTGTTGTTCGCCGCCGCCGCGCAGCGGCTGCCGTTGGTGACGTTGGGCCTGCTGTTCTATCTGACGCCGGTCATGCAGCTGACCTGGGGTGTGCTCGTCGGCCGTGAGCCGATGCCCCCCGCCCGCTGGCTCGGGTTCGCGCTGATCTGGCTCGCGCTGCTGGTCTTCAGTGTCGACGCGACGCGACGGGCCCGGGCCGATCGGCGGCCGACCGAGCCGTCCCATCTGTGACAGAACCTTTGCGGAGTGAAGCAAAACCGATGGTTGACCACCTGTTAGCAATGACTTAACGTTTGCTCGTGGTAGGCATCACGCAGTCACCTCGGGGCGGACGAGGTCGGGGACGCCCGGTGGGCGCCGACTCGGCGGTGACCCGGGCGGCCATCCTGCGGGCGGCCCGCGCGGTGATCAACGAACGTGGTTACGAAGCGGCGACGTTTCAGGCGATCGCGATGCGCGCCGGGATCAGCCGGCCGACCATGCACTACTACTTCGCGACCAAGGAAGAGATCTATGACCGCCTCCACCGCGAGGCGTACTCGGTCGTCTCGGGAGCCATCGCGGCCGCGAGGCTCGAGGAAACGCTGATGAAACAGCTGGCGGCCTTCACAGCCGCTGCGCGCGAACTGGATTGCCCATACGGCTCGACGATGCAGTTCCTCATCACCTCGCTGTTGGAACAGCACCGCCACCCCGGGCTACGGCGCAGCGGAGCGACGGTCGCCGAGGCGGTGACGGGGTTCTTCGTGTGGATGGTCGACGATGCCATCCGCCGGGGCGAGATCGGTGAGGACGTGGACGGCCCGGCGGTGGCCAACATGCTGTCGGCATTGTTCTGGGGTGTGGAACTTTTCGGCGGCTTCCTGGGCGGTTCCGACGGCGTGTCGGGCATTGCCAAGCAACTGAACAGGCTGTTGAGCCAAGGTTTGCTCAAGCAGTCGCCGGCGCCGGTCGGCGTGTCGGCGAACGGCCTCGCGATATAGGGAAACACCCGATTCCTCCCGGGCGTCCGGGCAATAACGTTCGAGGCATGGATGGCTTTTGGTTCGCGGTCATGGTTGCGGGCCTCGTCACGGCGGGCGTCCTCACCCAACTTGGCTGGCAGCTGCCGACGACTGCGGAAGCCAGGCGAGGCCTGGAGCGCGTGCGGTCACGCATCGAAAACGCCCGTCCGTTCGGTGGGCGGGTCGCCACGCGAAGAGTGGTCGAGGCACCCGACCTGCCGAAGCCCTTGTAGCCGCGCAGCACCGGTGAAGACACGCATCCCGACACGCCGAGGACTGTCGGGGCGCGGTCATAGACTGGCCTCCCTATGAGCCCTTCGGATTCGCGGTCGTTCGTGCACCTGCATAACCACACCGAGTACTCGATGCTGGACGGTGCCGCGAAGGTCAAGCCGTTGCTCGCCGAGGCTCAGCGCCTGGAGATGCCCGCGATCGGCATGACCGACCACGGAAACATGTTCGGCGCCAGCGAGTTCTACAACGCCGCCACCGAGGTGGGGATCAAGCCCATCATCGGCGTGGAGGCCTATATCGCGCCCGGTTCTCGATTCGATACCAAGCGCATCCTGTGGGGTGACCCGGGCCAGAAGGGCGACGACGTCTCCGGCAGCGGCGCCTACACCCACATGACGATGGTCGCCGAGAACGCGACCGGACTGCGCAACCTGTTCAAGCTGTCGTCGCTGGCATCGTTCGAGGGTCAGCTGGGCAAGTGGTCGCGCATGGACGCCGAGCTGATCGCCGAGCACGCCGCGGGCATCATCGCCACCACCGGTTGCCCGTCCGGGGAGGTTCAGACCCGGCTGCGGCTCGGCCACGACCGCGAGGCGCTCGAAGCCGCCGCGAAGTGGCGCGAGATATTCGGGCCGCAGAACTTCTTCCTCGAGCTGATGGACCACGGGCTCGACATCGAGCGCCGGGTCCGTGAGGGGCTGCTCGAGATCGGGCGCAAGCTCGACATTCCGCCGCTGGCCACCAACGACTGCCACTACGTCACGCGCGACGCCGCGCGCAATCACGAGGCGCTGCTGTGCGTGCAGACCGGCAAGACGCTCTCAGACCCGAACAGGTTCAAGTTCGACGGCGACGGCTATTTCGTCAAAACGGCCGCGGAGATGCGCGCGCTGTGGGACGACCAGGTGCCCGGCGCCTGCGATTCCACGCTGTTGATCGCCGAGCGGGTGTCGTCCTACGAGGACGTGTGGACGACGCGTGACCGGATGCCGGTGTTCCCGGTGCCCGAGGGCCACACCCAGGAGTCCTGGCTGCGCCACGAGGTCGCCGCCGGGTTGGCCGGCCGGTTTCCGTCATCGCAGGTACCGCAGGAGTACACCGACCGCGCCGACTACGAGATCAAGGTCATCTGCGACAAGGGGTATCCGTCCTACTTCCTCATCGTCGCCGACCTCATCAACTACGCGCGCTCGGTGGACATCCGGGTCGGGCCGGGGCGCGGGTCGGCGGCGGGGTCGCTGGTCGCCTACGCGCTCGGCATCACCAACATCGACCCGATCCCGTACGGGCTGCTGTTCGAGCGGTTCCTCAACCCCGAGCGGGTGTCGATGCCCGACATCGACATCGACTTCGACGACCGCCGCCGCGGCGAGATGCTGCGTTACGCCGCCAACAAGTGGGGTAGCGACCGGGTCGCTCAGGTCATCACGTTCGGCACCATCAAAACAAAGGCGGCGCTGAAGGATTCGGCTCGCGTGCACTACGGCCAACCTGGCTTCGCGATCGCCGACCGGATCACCAAGGCGCTGCCGCCGCCGATCATGGCCAAGGACATCCCGCTCTCGGGCATCACCGACCCGGATCACGAGCGGTACAAGGAAGCCGCCGAGGTCCGCGGGCTGATCGATACGGACCCCGACGTTCGCACCATCTACGAGACCGCGCGCGGGCTGGAGGGCCTGGTGCGCAACGCGGGTGTGCACGCCTGCGCGGTGATCATGAGCTCCGAGCCGCTGATCGACGCGATTCCACTGTGGAGGCGCCCGCAGGACGGCGCGGTGATCACCGGATGGGACTATCCGTCGTGCGAGGCCATCGGCCTGCTGAAGATGGACTTCCTCGGCCTGCGCAACCTGACGATCATCGGCGATGCGCTGGAGAACATCAAAGCGAACCGGGGCATCGAGCTCGATCTCGAGTCGGTTCCGCTGGACGACAAGGCCACCTACGATCTGCTGGGCCGTGGCGACACGCTCGGGGTGTTCCAGCTCGACGGCGGGCCGATGCGCGACCTGCTGCGGCGCATGCAGCCGACCGGGTTCGAGGACGTCGTCGCGGTGATCGCGCTGTACCGCCCCGGCCCGATGGGGATGAACGCCCACAACGACTACGCCGACCGCAAGAACAACCGGCAGGCGATCAAGCCGATCCACCCCGAACTCGAGGAGCCGCTTCGCGAGATCCTCGCAGAGACCTACGGGCTGATCGTCTACCAAGAGCAGATCATGCGGATTGCGCAGAAGGTCGCCGGCTACTCGCTGGCCCGAGCAGACATTCTGCGTAAGGCCATGGGCAAGAAGAAACGTGAAGTCCTGGAGAAGGAGTTCGAGGGTTTCTCCGACGGAATGAAATCCAACGGCTTCTCCTCCGGTGCCATCAAGGCGCTGTGGGACACGGTGCTGCCGTTCGCCGACTATGCGTTCAACAAGTCGCACGCCGCGGGGTACGGCCTGGTGTCGTACTGGACCGCGTATCTGAAGGCGAACTTCCCCGCCGAATACATGGCCGGGTTGCTCACCTCGGTCGGTGACGACAAGGACAAGGCCGCGGTGTACCTGGCCGACTGCCGCAAGCTGGGCATCACGGTGCTACCGCCGGACGTCAACGAGTCGGGGCTGAACTTCGCCTCGGTGGGCGAGGACATCCGCTACGGCCTCGGGGCGGTTCGCAATGTCGGCGCCAATGTCGTTGCCTCGCTTATCAACACACGTACCGAGAAGGGGAAGTACATCGACTTCTCCGACTACCTGAACAAGATCGAGATCGGTGCCTGCAACAAGAAGGTCACCGAGTCGCTGATCAAGGCGGGCGCGTTCGACTCGTTGGGACACCCGCGCAAGGGCCTGTTCCTGATCCACACCGACGCCGTCGATTCCGTGCTCGGCACCAAGAAGGCCGAGGCGATGGGGCAGTTCGACCTGTTCGGCGGCGCCGACACCGCCACCGACGCGGTGTTCACCATCAAGGTGCCCGACGAGGAATGGGAGGACAAGCACAAACTCGCGCTCGAACGCGAGATGCTCGGCCTCTACGTGTCCGGCCATCCGCTCAACGGCATCGCCCACCTGCTCGCCACCCAAGTCGACACCGCGATTCCGGCCATTCTCGACGGCGACATTCCCAACGACACGCAGGTGCGGGTCGGCGGAATCCTGGCCTCGGTGAACCGACGGGTCAACAAGAACGGGTTGCCTTGGGCCTCAGCGCAATTGGAGGACCTGACCGGCGGCATCGAAGTGTTGTTCTTCCCGCAGACATACTCGACGTTCGGCGGTGAGATCGCCGACGATGCGGTGGTGCTGATCGGCGCGAAGGTGGCGATCCGCGACGACCGGATCTCATTGATCGCCAACGACCTTGTGGCGCCGGACTTCTCCAGCGCCCAGCTGAACCGTCCGCTGGCGGTCAGCCTGCCGACGCGGCAGTGCACCGTGGACAAGGTCACCGCGCTCAAACAGGTGCTGGCCCGCCATCCCGGCACGTCCCAGGTGCACCTGCGGTTGATCAGCGGTGAGCGGATCACCACGCTGGAATTGGATGTGTCGCTGCGCGTGACGCCGTCGTCGGCGTTGATGGGCGACCTCAAGGCGCTGCTCGGGCCCGGCTGCCTCGGCGGCTGACAGTCACCCCAAAACGTTCACCGCCCTGGCGATCACCAGTCCAGCCGTCGACAGCGCCACCATGGCTTGCACCGTCATCATCATCTTCGCCCACCGCGCCAGCGGCATTGTGTCGGTCGGGGAGAACGCCATCACGTTGGTCACGCTGACGTAGAGGTAGTCCAGGAACGTCGGACGCCAATCCGGCCTCGTCACTTCGGGATTGGTCATCTGCGGAAAGAGGAAGTCGGGATACGGGCACTCGCCGGCGTGCCGCGCGAACGGCCCGCCCCGGTCCAGTTCCCAGTACCAGATACCGAACACGATGACGTTCGTGATGAAGATCGCCGCGCCGCTGCCGAGCAGTACGGCCGCATCGTTTCGGACGGCTCCGGTCAGGATGCTGATGTCGAGCAGGACCGCCGAGACGGTGTTGTCGACGGTGATCGCCGCCAGCAGTGCCCAGGTCGCATACCTGCCGAACCGCGTTCGGCGCGACATCAGCAGAGGGTTGATCGCCAGCAGCGCGAGCAGCAGCAGCGCCTCCAAGGTCAGCAAGGGCCAGCGGGGGACGAGGGTATAGCTCTTCGGGATGGCGACCTGCAGCGCCATGGCGGCCACCACGGCGAGCACCACGGGCATGGTGCTTTCCGGATCGCCGCGCCGCAGCCACGCAGGCAAGCGGTGCTGTTCCGGTGGCGAGTTCACCACACAATTGTGGTGCGCCGCCATGAAACTACGGAGTCGCGACACGCTCCGGGTCGGTCGCGCGAGGCGCAACGACACCGGGCAGCACTACGGTGAATGTGGTCGAGCCGGGCGCGGACTGTACCGATACGGAGCCGTTGTGCGCCTGGGCGATTGACGCGACGATGGCAAGGCCCAGGCCAAGGTTGCCGAACTCGCGGGAGCGGGACTTGTCGGCGCGGACGAATCGGTCGAACAGGTGCGGCAGCAGTTCACTGGGAATGCCGGGACCGTCGTCGTGCACCACCAGCTCCACCCGGGCCGAGCCGGTGTCATCGACACGACGTGCGACGGTCGTCGTCACCGTGGTGCCGGCCGGGGTGTGGTCGACCGCATTGGTCAATAAGTTGCTGAGCAGCTGGTGCAGCCTCGCGCGGTCGGCGAGAACCCAGATCGGATCGTCGGGCAGCACCAGATGCCAGTTGTGATCGGGTGACGAGACCGTGATGTCGCTGACGGCGTTGGTGGCCAGGTCACTGAGGTCGACGTCCTCGGTCAGTAGATCCTGCCGTTCATCGAGGCGGGATAACAGCAGTAGGTCGGCGACCAGCGCGGACATCCGGTTGGACTCGGCTTCGATTCGCGCGAGCGCATACTCCGTGGTCTCGGGCAGCTGGGCGCTGTCCTGCCGAGTCAGCTCGGCATAACCGCGGATTGCGGACAGCGGGGTACGCAACTCGTGGCTGACGTCGGCGAGGAACCGGCGCATGTTCCGGTCGGACTCGGCGCGTTTGGCCAGCGCGGAGTCGACATTGGCCAGCAACCGGTTCAGGGCGCGGCCGACTATGCCGACTTCGCTGTCCGGGTCGGTGTAGGCGTCGTCGACCCGGATGTCGATGCGGTTCTCCGGACTCGCCAGCGGCAACTTCGCCACGCTCGCCGCGGTCGCCGCGACCCGGCGCAACGGACCCAGGGCGTAGCGGACGGTCAGCAGGGTGCCTACCGCGATGACCAGCAGCGCGGCGAGGACCAGGAGGACAGTGCTGACGATTCCCCGAGCGACCGCCTGGTCGGTGGGACGCAAGCTCACCGCAGCCACCAACCAATCGGTGCTGTCGATGGCCATGCCCTGCAGCCGGTAGCGGCCGAGTTCGCCGAGCTGCGCGTCGAACGGCGAGCCGTCGTGGTACCAGTCGATGCTTTCGATGGCAGAGATCGCGTCGGGCGGTGCAGGTTCTGGCTCGTCGTCGGTGAAGATCGCGGAGCCGGCGACCTTTCCGTTTCGAACGACCGCAATCAACGAACCCACCGGTTGACCGGTGAAGCGGATCAGCGCATGGGGGCCTTCCACGCCGAACAATTGCGGATGCGTCTCGGTGTAGGACAGCTTGGTGTACGAATGCCTCAGTGCCGCCAGCGAATTGGCCAGACGCTCGTCAGTGAGGTCGTAGGCGTAATCGCGCAGACTGATCAGGTGCAGCACACCCATGACCACCATGACGACGCCGACGACGCTGGACAGGCCGAGAACAAGCCGCCGCCGCAGGGTCCGCGGGATCCACCATCGCGCTCGCCTGGTCGGTGTCACGACGGAGGTCGGAGCATGTACCCGATGCCGCGCACGGTGTGAATCATCGGCTCCCGGCCGCTGTCGATCTTCTTGCGTAGATACGAGATGTAGAGATCGACAATGCTGGTTCTGCCGTCGAAGCCGTAGTTCCACACCTGGTCGAGGATCTCCGTGCGGCCGATGGCACGACCTGGATTGCGCATCAGGTAGCGCAGCAGTTCGAATTCTGTTGCGGTCAAATCGATTGCGGTTCCGTCGCGGGTGACGGTGCGGCTGGCGCCGTCGAGCGTCAGCTCGCCGACCGTGATCTCGTCCTGCGGGGCAGTGGCGGTGTACTGGGCACGCCGCAGCAGACCGCGGATGCGCGCCACAAGCTCCTCGAGGCTGAACGGCTTGGTCATGTAGTCGTCTGCGCCCGCCGTCAACCCCGCGACCCGATCGGCCACCGAATCACGGGCGGTGAGAAACAGTATCGGGGTGTAAGACTCCGATTCACGCACCCGCTGCAGAATCTGCATACCGTCGAGGTCGGGCAGCATGATGTCCAAGATCAGCACATCCGGCGCGGACGCGTTGAACTTGGCAACGGCATCTTCGCCGTTGTGGGCGATGTCGACCTGCCAGCCCTCGTAATGCAGGGCCATCTTGACCAGGTTCGTCAGCGCCAGTTCATCGTCGACCAGGAGCACTCGGATGACCGAACCATCGGCGCGATAGATCCGCGGCAGTTTCCCCAAGATCGCTTGGCGGTGTGGAGGCGGCCGGGTCGGTTGCGATGTCATGGTGATACTTCCCTTGATACAGACGGCATACGAGGGTGGCAACAAATTCATATCCCGCGCATATAAACGGAAATTCATCGCATCGCAACGCCGAGTTGGTTTAGCCCCCAACATATATGCGTTCGGTATGAAGGACGACGATCTGCTTGCCGTGCACCGGGCACGTTTCTAGCGTGGCTCTTGGTGGACGACGGCGTCTACCCATTTGAACTTCGCATATCGCCTTTGGCCCATGGAGATTCGTTTCGCCGCGGCTGGCTGATGGGGCGCTCACTG
Source organism: Mycobacterium sp. IS-1556 (assembly GCF_001499985.1). Classification (NCBI taxonomy): domain Bacteria; kingdom Bacillati; phylum Actinomycetota; class Actinomycetes; order Mycobacteriales; family Mycobacteriaceae; genus Mycobacterium; species Mycobacterium sp. IS-1556. Next base: position 60,418 of record NZ_LQIM01000012.1, on the reverse strand, counting down.
AAACGACTTTGGAAATGGACGGGGATTGCCGATGAGTAATGGCCAGCAGGTGGATGTCGTGGACCGACCGGTCGGCGATGCGCCCGCGCCGCCGGAGGCGAACCGCTGGCGGTCCGTGTTGCGCTACGACGTGCCGGCGTCGCTGGTGGTGTTCCTGGTCGCTCTGCCGTTGTCGCTCGGTATCGCGGTGGCCTCGGATGCGCCGGTGCTCGCCGGGTTGATCGCTGCGATCGTCGGCGGAATCGTGGCCGGGGCCCTCGGCGGATCGCCGCTGCAGGTCAGCGGGCCTGCCGCGGGGCTGACGGTTATCGTCGCCGGGCTGATCGGGCAATTCGGATGGGCAGTGACATGCGCGATCACGGTCTGCGCCGGCGTGCTCCAGGTGCTGTTCGGGCTGAGCCGCGTGGCGCGCGCGGCGCTGGCCATCTCACCGGTTGTGGTCTACGCGATGCTGGCCGGGATCGGCGTCACCATCGCCTTGCAGCAGGTACACGTGCTGCTCGGCGGCGAATCGAAGAGTTCGGCGCTGACCAGCATCACCGAGCTTCCAGCGCAGTTGTTGAACGTCGAAGGTGCGGGTCTGGCTCTTGGCCTCGCTGTCATCGCCGTGCTCGTGTTGTGGCCGCGCGTTCCCGGGCCCGTCGGCAAGGTGCCTGGACCGCTGGTCGCGATAGTCAGCGTGACCCTGGCTTCGGTGGTACTTCCGCTCGACGCCCCGCGGATCGCGATCGACGGCTCGCTCCTGGACGCGCTGCAATTGCCTGACCTGCCCGACGGAAACTGGGGCGCCTTCGCCGTCGGCGTGCTCACCGTGGCACTGATCGCCAGCGTGGAGAGTCTGCTGTCGGCGGTGTCGGTGGACCGACTGCATGGCGGGACGCGAACGAACTTCGACCGGGAAATGCTCGGCCAAGGCAGCGCCAACATCGCGTCGGGCGCGATCGGCGGACTGCCGGTCACGGGCGTGATCGTGCGTAGTTCGACCAATGTCGCCGCCGGTGCCCGCACCCGAGCGTCGGCGATCTTGCACGGTGTGTGGTTGCTGTTGTTCGCGCTGCCCTTCGCCGGCCTCGTTCAGCAGATACCGTCCGCGGCACTGGCTGGCCTGCTGATCGTGATCGGCCTCAAACTCGTCAAGTGGCCGGAGATCAAGACGGCCCACCGCACCGGCGACTTGGCGATCTACCTGGTCACCATCTTGACTGTGGTGTTCGTCAACCTGCTCGCCGGCGTGCTGATCGGGCTCGCCCTGGCTGTCTTGCTGGTGCTGTGGCGGGTGGTGCGAACGCGGATCCGCGTCGACCACACGGGTGACGACCACTGGCGCGTCGTCGTCACGGGCTCGCTTACGTTCCTTTCCCTGCCGCAACTGACGCGGAAGCTGGCGGCCATCCCCTCGAGTGCCACGGTGACTCTCGAGCTGTTCGTGGACTTCCTCGACCATCCGTGCCAGGAGTCGATTGCCCACTGGCAGCGCCAACACGAGGCCGGGGGAGGCACCGTGCACATCCACGAGCTAGGACCCGTGGACATGAACAGCGCCCTGCACGGTCCCCCGGAACGTGCACTCAGGTCGCCGTCCGACCACCTGGCCGGCGTGCTGCCGTGGAGTTCATGGCAGCGAGACGGCGCTGCGAACGTCAACGGTGACGCAGCGAACGGGTCCAGGGCCAGGGGAGGCACCGTCAACGGCCACGGAACCGACGGAGCGCCGCCGTTGATTCTCGACGGGCTGGCCGAATACCAGCGGCGCACCGCGCCGGTGATTCGGCCGCACCTACGAGAGCTGGCCCACGCTCAGCGACCCGAGACACTCTTCATCACCTGCGCCGACTCGCGCGTGGTACCGAACGTGATCACGTCGAGTGGCCCGGGCGATCTGTTCACCTTCCGAAACGTCGGCAACCTGGTGCCCGCGGATCGCAGCGACGCCTCGGCAGAGGCGGCGATCACGTTCGCAGTCGAGCACCTCGCCGTCTCGTCGATCGTGGTGTGTGGGCACTCCAGCTGTGGAGCGATGACGGCGTTGTTGTCGGCACCCACGAACGGATCGGTGCACAAGGGCGGCGACGATCCACTGAGTTCGTGGCTGAGACACGGTCGACACACCGTCAACGCGTTCCGCGGCGGCGACCACCCGGTTGCTTGGTCAGCGGCTGCTGCCGGGTTCTCCGCAGTCGATCAACTGAGCATGGTCAACGTGGCGGTCCAAGTCGAGACGCTGCGCCAGCATCCGATTGTCGAGAAGGCTTGCCGCGAAGCCGGCTTGCAGGTCTTCGGCCTGTTCTATGACATCGCATCCGCAACCGTACTGAGGGTCTCGGCCACCGAGGTCGAGACGTTGGCTTTCGAGCCAAGCGCCTGAGCCCGAGCGGCCTGCCGCCGCTTTTCCTGCCAATAATATGAGCGCACATATATGAGAATTCATATATGTGCGCTCATATATGTGCGACAAATGAATCCATGGCCATTCTTGCATACCGCCCCTAGACTTTAATTATCGGTGAATTCTTGATTAAGTCGGAGGGCTGAAGTGAACATCAAGCGGGTAGCGATTGCGTCGGCTGTCACGGCCGCCGCGATGGCAGCGGCACTGACCGTCGGGAGCGGGCCGGCCGTCGCCGCGCCAACCGGACCGTCGGCGAATGAAACCATCGCCAGGCTGCAAGCCGAGGGCAACAGGGTCGTCGTCAACAAGGTTGGCGCCGGGCAAGATTGCTCCGTCACCTCTGTCCAGACGGTGCGCACCCCTGCGCCACCGGCGCCCCGCGGCAGGACAATGGGGGGCAACCCCCAGATCGGCAACCCCTTTCAACAGCACCCGCCCACTGTGCATGTCGGGGTCAAGTGCAGCTGACCGCATTCTTTTTTGCCGTCGAGTGTGAGCTTATTTCACGCCTAAAGAAGAAAAGCGTGCATTGATCCAACACTCGGCGCATAATTGACCGTGAACATATGGAGTCGCGACACGTAAGCATTTGGATCAACGGCACGCCGGAAGCGGTCTACGAGTTCGCCGCTGACCCCCGGACGTGGCCGCGGTGGGCTGCGGGACTCGCAGCGGGTGGCCTTCGCCAGACGGCGGAGGGCTGGGTGGCCGACTCACCGATGGGTGAGGTGACCGTGGAGTTCGCCCCGCCGAATGAGTTCGGCGTGCTCGACCACGTCGTTCGCCTGCCGACCGGGGAAGCGGTCTACAACCCGATGCGTGTGCAACCCGGCGGTGTCCCGACGGACTCTGACGAATCCCGCTGCGAGGTGGTGTTCACCGTGCGCCGCCGGCCGGGCATGACCGACGAGGAATTCGACGCCGACGTCTCGGCGGTAGCCGCCGATCTGGCGACGCTGAGGAAGTTGATCGAAGACTAGAGGCGTGTGGAGCAGAGCGCGCTGAACACCATCCAGGTGACCGTGCCGACCGCCGCACCGGCGAGCACTGCGGTGGCCGCGGTAGCGGTCGCCACGCCGACCACCAGCGCCACCACCGCGCCCAGCGCGAGGGCGATGAGCTTGTATGCCGGCCACGGCACTCCGGCAACGTTCACCTCGCACGCGGCGCGGGCGGCCGTGGAGCGGAAGTCACCGGCAGTTGTCATAGAACCACGATAGCTCGTAATCAATGTTTCGGCCAGCCGAAACACCGGATCAGGTCACCGGATTTTCGGCCGGTCTAAGCTGGTGAGATGCCACTTTCCGGAGATTATGAACCGAGCCCGTGGGATTGGGTGCGCGACCACGCCGACACGATCATGGAGTCCGGCAGCACCGACGGCGTAGAGATGAAGGGCAAACCCATCATCCTGCTGACCACGATCGGGGCTAAAACGGGCAAGATCCGCAAGACGCCGTTGATGCGTGTCGAGCACGACGGCCAGTACGCGGTGGTGGCGTCGCTGGGTGGTGCTCCGAAGAACCCCGTCTGGTACCACAACATCAAGGCTCATCCTCGGGTGGAGTTGCAGGACGGCGCGGTGACCAGGGAATACGAAGCGCGCGAGGTCACCGGTGACGAGAAGGCCCTCTGGTGGAAGCGTGCCGTCGACGCCTGGCCCGACTACGCCGAGTATCAGCAGAAGACCGAACGCCAGATCCCGTTGTTCGTGCTGACCCCGATTAACTGAAAACCGCAGGTTGGTGGCACCATTGACCGGTGTCCGCTGAACTGAGCCAGAGCCGGAGAATGTCGCCGCTGACCGCGGCCGACGTCGATGAGGCTGCTCAGCGAATTTCGGGCGTGGTGCTGCGCAGCCCACTGCAGACCAGCGACCGGCTCTCGGACGCCACCGGCGCGACCGTGTATCTCAAGCGCGAGGACCTGCAGCCGGTGCGGTCGTACAAGTTGCGCGGCGCGCACAACCTGCTGATGCAGTTGTCCGCCGATGAACTGGCCGCCGGTGTGGTGTGCTCGTCGGCAGGCAACCACGCGCAGGGCTTCGCGATGGCCTGCCGGTCCATGGCGGTCCGCGGCCGCGTGTACGTGCCCCGCAAGACGCCCAAGCAGAAGCTCGACCGCATTCGGTTCCACGGCCGCGAGTTCATCGAGTTGATCGTCGTCGGCAGGACGTACGACGAGGCCGCGGCCGCCGCGTTGGCGGATGTCGCCCGCACCGGTGCGACGCTGGTGCCGCCCTACGACGACCTGCGCACGATGGCCGGCCAGGGCACGATCGCCGCCGAGATCCTCGACCAACTCGACGAGGAACCGGATCTGGTGGTCGTTCCGGTCGGCGGCGGCGGATGCATCTCGGGTATCACCACGTACCTGGGCGAGCGGACGAGTCGCACCTCCGTGCTCGGCGTGGAACCGGCGGGCGCGGCGGCGATGATCGCGGCGCTGGCCGCCGGCGAACCGGTCACCTTGGACCATGTCGACCAGTTCGTCGACGGGGCGGCGGTGAACCGCGCCGGAGCGTTGCCGTACGCGGTGCTGGCGGCGGCGGGCGACATGGTCTCGATGACCACGGTTGACGAGGGCGCGGTGTGCACCGCAATGCTCGACCTGTACCAGAACGAGGGCATCATCGCCGAGCCCGCGGGCGCGTTGTCGGTGGCCGCATTGATGGAGACCGACATCGAGCCGGATTCGACTGTGGTGTGCGTGATCTCGGGCGGCAACAACGACGTTTCGCGGTACGGCGAGGTGCTCGAGCGCGCGCTGGTGCACCTCGGGCTCAAGCACTACTTCCTCGTGGACTTCCCGCAGGAGCCCGGGGCGCTGCGCCGCTTCCTGGATCAGGTTCTCGGCCCGAACGACGACATCACGTTGTTCGAGTACGTCAAGCGAAACAACCGCGAGACCGGAGAGGCGCTGGTCGGTATCGAGCTCGGGTCGGCAGCGGACCTCGAAGGTCTGCTCGAGCGGATGCACGCCTCGGAGATCCACGTCGAGGCGCTGGAGCCGGACTCGCCGGCCTACCGCTACCTGCTCTGAGTGGGCGAGGACTTGACGACGGCGAACGAATGCCCCTCGAGCCGTGTGCTTTCGGCCTCGACCGCGGGATCGCCCCAGGCCAAAACCACCTCGCCGGTGACCGGCACCTCGACGGAATCGCCACCCAGGTTGCAGGCAATGGCATATGCGCCGCGGTGCATCACGATCCAGCGTGCGCCTTCGTCGTAGTCGATCCGCAGGTTCGCCAACCACGGATCGGCGAAATCAACTTCTCTGTGCCGCAACGCGATCAGCCCGCGGTACACCCGCAGCAGTCGAGCGTGATCATCGTCGTCGATCTCATCCCAGTTCAGCTTTGAGCGAAGAAAGGTTTCGGGGTCTTGGGGGTCGGGGATCTCGTCGGCATCCCAGCCGTGCTCGGCGAACTCGCGCTTGCGTCCTTCGGCGGTGGCCCGCGCCAGTTCCGGCTCCGGATGCGAGCTGAAGAACTGGAACGGCGACGACGAGCCCCACTCCTCACCCATGAAAAGCATTGCTGTATAGGGAGATCCGACGGCCAACGCCGCCTTGACGGCCAATTGGCCGGACGTCAGGTTCTGTGACGGGCGGTCGCCCGTCGCGCGGTTGCCCACCTGGTCGTGGGTGAGGGTGTAAGCCAGCAGGCGGGTGGCCGGAATCGTGGCGGTGTCCAACGGCCGGCCGTGCCTGCGGTGGCGGAACGAGGAGTACGTGCCCGCGTGGTAGTAGCCGTGTTTCAGCGTGGTGGCCAGCGCCTCCAGCGTACCGAAATCGTGGTAGTAGCCCTGCCGTTCACCCGACACCGCGGAATGGATCGCGTGGTGGATGTCGTCGTCCCACTGCGCGGTCATCCCGAGGCCCCCTCGATCGCGCGGCGTGATGAGCCGCGGATCATTGAGGTCGCTCTCGGCGATCAGCGACAGTGGCCGACCCAACCTTCCTGCGAGAGCATCGGTTTCGGCCGACAGCTCTTCGAGGATGTGGATCGCCGTCGTGTCCACCAGCGCGTGCACCGCATCCAAGCGCAGGCCGTCTGCGTGGAAGTCGCGCATCCAACGTAACGCGCAGTCGATGATGTAACGACGCACCTCGTCGGCGCCGGCGTCGGCGATGTTGATCGACTCGCCCCACGGATTGCTGCCCGAGGACAGGTACGGCCCGAACCGCGGCAGATAGTTACCCGATGGGCCCAGGTGGTTGAACACCGCGTCGATCAGCACGCCAAGCCCGCGCCGATGGCAGGCGTTGACCAGCCGTACCAGGGCGTCCGGCCCGCCGTAGGGTTCGTGCACCGCGTACCAGAGCACACCGTCATAGCCCCAGCCGTGGGTGCCGCCGAACGCGTTCACCGGCATCAACTCGACGAAGTCGACGCCGAGATCCACCAGGTAGTCCAGCTTTTCGATCGCGGAGTCGAACGTCCCCTCGCGCGTGAAGGTACCGACGTGCAGTTCATAGATCACCTGGCCCTCGATCGAGCGGCCCGGCCACTCCTCGTCGGTCCACGCGTCGGGCGCCGGCTGCCACAGTTGTGATCGGGCGTGCACGCCGTCGGGCTGGCGCGGCGAGCGCGGATCGGGAAGCACGGTCGGGTCCTGGACATCAAGCTGGTCGAGCACGAAGCCGTAGCGCGCGTCGGGCCTGGCCTCGACCGCTGCGCGCCACCACCCGTCGCCGGAACGGGTCATGTCGTGCAGTGTGCCGTCGACGTCCAGCCGTACCTGCTGCGGCAGCGGCGCCCACACACTGAACGCCGTCGGCCGAGCCGACGATCCGGTCTCAGCCATCGGCGCGCTCCAGCAGTGCGACCGGCAGCTCAGTGAACAACTCCGCGGCCTGCACTCGGCCGCTGTGCCGGCGGCCGCTGATCCGGTCGGTCCACTCGCCCGGCGGCAAGGCCAACGAGGTGTCGCCCCAACCCGTTTCGGACAGTCGAACCGAATGCCGGGTGACCGCGGTCAGCACCTCGTCGCCACGCCGGAAGGCCAAGAGGTGCTCGGCCGCGGCGCCGTCGGCCAGCATCGGGGTGTAGCCGCCACCGCAGAAGGTGGTCGGCCGGTCCCGTCGCACCGCCAGCGCCGCCGCGACGACCCGCAGCTTCGGATGGCGCGTCGCGCTCAGCGCATCACGGCGCGCCGCGTAGTCGACGGGCCTGCGGTTGTCCGGATCGACGAGGCTGTCCTCCCATAGTTCGGTGCCCTGGTAGATGTCGGGAACGCCGGGCACGGTGAGTGCCAGCAGCTTCTGGCCGAGCGCGTCGCTGCGGGCATGCAGGTCCAGCCGGTCCACCAGCGACGTCATCTCGGCGGCGACGGGACCGTCGAGCACGGCGTCGAGCCATGTATGCACCGCTGTCTCGAAGTCGTCGTCCGGGTCGTTCCAGGTGGTGTGCACCGCGGCTTCGCGGATCGCCTTCTCGGCGTAGGCATGTATCCGCCGGCGTAGTTCGTCGGTGATCTCGCCGTCGACGGGCCACACGCCGAAAAGGTTCTGCCAGAGGAAAAGTCCGGTGCCCGCATCCGGCGGCGGGGCGGTCAACGTCCACTTGCCGATGAGCTCCGCCCACAGCGACGGCACCTGCGAAAGGAGCCCGATGCGCGCGCGCACGTCTTCACCGCGCTTGGTGTCGTGGGTGGTCAGCGCGACCATGGCGGTCGGCCACATTTGGTCGCGCACCGCGGCTCGCTGGTGGAACTCCGCGACGCTGACGCCGAAGTGGTGTGGTTCGGCACCGACTTCGTTGAGCGAGACGAGCCGCGCGTCACGGTAGAACAGGCAGTCCTCCATCGATTTCGCGGTCGCCGCGCCGCACAGCTGCTGCAAGCGCACCTCGGTTTCCGTGCTCACCGCCAGTGCCGCCGCGATCACCGACAGCGGCCGTGCCAGATCTGGTTCGGCCGAGGCTGTTTCGGCGAGTGCACTGGGCAGCACACCGGACAGCGACCGGTAGTCGGATCGGTAGACCGCGATGCGGCTGAGCAGTGCCGCGATCGCGGCGGGCAGATCGTCGTGGTCGGTGCCGGTGGCGGCGACGATCGTGCGGCGCAGCCGGGCCAGTTCGCTGCGTAGGGTGTCGGTCACCGCGTGGGCCTTCAGCTTTCGCGCCAGTGCGGGCATGTCGTCGTAGGACTCGCCGGTGGAGTCGAACAGGTCGGTCAGGGCTTGCTCGCCCGTGGAATCGAGAAACACCCCGCCGATCTCTCGCATCGCGTCATACCCGGTGGTGCCGTCGACGGGGAGGGTCGGTTCCAGCGGCTCGTCGGCGGCGAGGATCTTCTCGATGACGATCCAGGCTTCCGGCCCGGTGAGCTCCCGCAGCCACGTGAGATAGCCGGCCGGGTTCGACAGCCCGTCGGGGTGGTCGATGCGGATCCCGTCGACCAGCCCCTCGTCGAACCAGCGCTTCACCTCGGCGTGGGTGGCGTCGAAGACGGCACGGTCCTCCTGGCGCAGGCCGGCCAGCGATGTGATCGAGAAGAACCGGCGGTAGCCGCAGATCCCGGATAATCTCCCCGTCGCTTCGCTCGCACCGGCGCGCCAGCCGATCAGGTGGTAGTGCTGGCGGTCGTGCACCTGCGGGCCGGTGCCGTCACCGGTGCCCGGGGCGATCGGGTAGACGAGTTCACCGAGGCGCAGCACCGGTTCGTCCCCGCTGTCGTCGACCACGAGATCGCTTGCGTCGTCGTCGGAGCCCAGCACCGGCAGCACGACGCGCCCACCGTCGAGATCCCAGTCGATATCAAAAAAGGAGGAGAACGACGAATCCCGGCCGTGCTTGAGCACGTCCCACCACCACGGGTTCTGTCGCGGTTTCTCCACCCCCACGTGGTTGGGCACGATGTCAACAATCAAGCCAATGTTCCGTTTGCGAGCCGCTCGCGACAACCGCGAAAACCCCTCGGCGCCCCCGAGTTCGGCCGACACCGTGGTGGGGTCGGTGACGTCGTAGCCGTGCGTGGAGCCGGTCGCGGCGGTGAGGATCGGCGATAGATACAGGTGCGACACTCCCAGCGCCGAAAAGTAATCGAGCAAGTTCTCGGCGTCGGCGAAAGTGAAGGCGTCACCGCGCATCTGGAGGCGGTATGTCGACGTAACCGGCATGATCGAGAAACTCAAGCCGTCTTACGCATCACCAGCAGCGAGCGCGCAGGCAGCGCGATCTTCTCGCCGGCCTTCGCGACCAAGTCGGTGAATCCGGTGGCGTCGGCGGTGTCCAGCGCCGCGGTCCACTCGTTGGCGTAGCTGCTCGTCGGGGTGACGAAGTCCTGCGGCTGGTCGTGGGCGTTGAAGCACAACAGGAACGAGTCGTCGACGACCCGTTCACCGCGTTCGTTCGGGGCCGAGATGGCGTCGCCGTTCAAGAACACCGCCACGCACTTGCCCAGACCGGTGCCCCAGTCCTCGAGCGTCATCTCCTCGCCGGCCGGTGTCAGCCAGGCAATGTCGCGGACCTGGTCGCCGCTGCGGATCGGTTTGCCCTCGAAGAACCGTCGCCTGCGGAACACCGGATGTTCCCTGCGCAGCTTGGTGACCTTGCGGGTGAACTCGAGCAGGTCGGCGTTCGTCTCACACAACGACCAGTCCACCCAGGAGATCTCGGAGTCCTGGCAGTAGACGTTGTTGTTCCCCCGCTGGGTGCGGCCGATCTCGTCGCCGTGCGAGATCATCGGCGTGCCTTGCGACACCATCAGGGTGCCCATGATGTTGCGCATCTGCTTGCCGCGCAGCGCCAGGATGTCCGGATCGTCGGTGGGCCCTTCGACACCGCAGTTCCACGACCGGTTGTGGCTCTCGCCGTCGCGGTTGTCCTCGCCGTTGGCCTCGTTGTGCTTCTCGTTGTAGGACACCAGGTCGTTCAACGTGAAGCCGTCGTGGCAGGTGACGAAGTTGATGCTCGCCGATGGCCGGCGACCCGTCGCTTCGTAGAGGTCGGAGGAACCGGTCAGCCGCGATGCGAACTCGCCCAGGGTTGCGGGCTCTCCCCGCCAGTAGTCACGCACAGTGTCGCGGTACTTCCCGTTCCACTCCGTCCACAAACCTGGGAAGTTGCCGACCTGGTAACCGCCTTCGCCGACGTCCCACGGTTCGGCGATCAGCTTCACCTGGCTGACGACCGGATCCTGTTGCACCAGGTCGAAGAACGCGCTCAAGCGGTCGACGTCGTAGAACTCGCGGGCCAGCGTGGCGGCCAGGTCGAAGCGGAACCCGTCGACGTGCATCTCGGTCACCCAGTAGCGCAGCGAGTCCATGATGAGTTGCAGGGTGTGCGGGTGGCGGGCGTTGAGGCTGTTGCCGGTGCCGGTGAAGTCCTTGTACAGGCGAAGGTCGCCGTCCAGCAGTCGGTAGTAGGCGGCGTTGTCGATGCCGCGGAAATTCAGCGTCGGGCCGAGGTGGTTGCCCTCGGCGGTGTGGTTGTAGACCACGTCGAGGATGACCTCGATGCCGGCCTCGTGGAATGACCTGACCATGGTCTTGAACTCGGCGACCGCGCCGCCCGCGTTCTTGGTGGCCGCGTATTCGTAGTGCGGCGCGAAGAAGCCGAAAGTGTTGTAGCCCCAGTAGTTTCGCAGTCCGAGGTCGACCAGCCGGTGATCGTGCAGAAACTGGTGCACGGGCATCAACTCGATCGCCGTCACGTTCAACGACTTGAGGTGGTCGATGATCGCCGGGTGACCGAGCCCCGCGTAGGTGCCCCGCAGCTCCTCGGGAATGCCCGGGTGCCGCTGTGTCATTCCCTTGACGTGGGCCTCGTAGATGACCGTCTCGTGGTACGGCGTACGCGGCGGGCGGTCGGACGCCCAGTCGAAGTACGGATTGATGACGACGCTGGTCATGGTGTGGCCCAGCGAATCGATGCGTGGCGGCGTGCCGCCCGTGGCGAGATCGTCGGCGGTCAGGTCGTAGGAGAACAACGCCTGGGAGAAATCGAAGTCGCCGTGGAATGACTTGCCGTACGGGTCGAGCAGCAGCTTGCTCGAATCGCACCGGTGTCCGGCCGCCGGGTGCCACGGGCCGTGCACGCGAAAGCCGTAGCGCTGGCCCGGCGTGACCGTCGGCAGATAGCAGTGCCAGACGTAGCCGTCGACCTCCTCGAGGTTGACCCGCTCCTCACGGCCGTCCTTACCGATGAGGCACAGCTCCACCCGGTCGGCGACCTCGGAGAACAGCGAGAAATTGGTGCCCGCGCCGTCGTAGGTGGCGCCGAGGGGATAGGAGGTTCCCGGCCAGACGGTAGGCACCGAGCCCCCTCGTCTTCCTCGCCGGCGCGACGCCGGCTCGCCGGAGGTCATCAGCCGGCCCACCAACCGGTGATGGCGGCGATCTGGCGGCCCAGCTCCGGGGCCATCGTGCGCATATACGTCTTCGAGATGTGGTGAGCGTCGTGGTATAGCAACACGTTTCCCTCCACCGCCCGGCAGATGTCCTTGCGGCACACCGCGTTACTCATGTCGAGTGGCTTGAGCAACGGGAACCGTTCGACGAAATCGAGTGTGGGATTGTATTCCGACAGTACGTCGGAACGTTTCGTTCCGCAGGAGATGGCGTCGCCGCCGTCGGCAAGACAGTCGGCGGCGAAGAACGGCTCCCCGTTGCGAACCAGCCATGGCGTGTCGCGCATGGCGAGGATCGGAATGTTGTTGTCGGACAACTCCTGCCAGATGCCGATATACGTGCCGGGCATCACATCGCCGGCTCTGATGTTCCACGGCCGTGTCGAGGTGGTGAAGACGTAGTCCGGCCGGTCGGCGACCAGCTTGGCCATCACGCGCTCGTTCCACTCATGGCACTTCGGGTACGGGCGGTTGTCGCCCATCACCAGCGGAACCTTCTCCGTCGTCAGCGGGCACCCCATCTTCAGGTAGGTGACCACCTTGAAGTGGTGTCTCTTGCCCAGGAGGTCCAGCGCGGTGATCCAGTGCTCGGCGTGCGAACCGCCCGCCAGTGCGATGGTGCGCCTGGCGTTCTTATCGCCGTATGCGCAGTTGATCACGTCGACGTTGTCGAAGTCGCTGATGCACCCGTCTTCGGTAGTCTGCGGCAGGTCGTTCTTGGCCTCGAGCACCGTCGGGCGCATCGGCAGTTTCGGCACCTTCGCCTTCGCCAGTAACGCCGCGGCGCCCGGATAATCCTGCGATGAAAGGCCAAGGAGCTCTTCGCCATTCGTGCGCTGGATGAGTACATGCTCGCGCCAGCCGAACGACGTCACGGTCAGCGCCACACCCAACAACGCGACCACGGAGCCCAGCACCACCGTCGGCCTGCGGCGCCGACTCCTCGATTGCGCGACAGCGGATGAAGCCCCCGTGGACCGGTATCGCAGCGGGTTCTCGACGTACTTGGTGGTGAGCCACGCCAACGCTCCGGAAACCAGCAGCACCACCGCGCCCTCGACGAAGGTCGCGCGGCTGTGTCCGCTGTAGGACAGCCAGAAGATCAGCAGCGGCCAGTGCCAGAGGTATAGCGAGTACGCCATCGCGCCCAGCGACACGAACGGCGCCGTCGCCAGCAGGCGGTTGGGCAGCGGCATCCGCCCCGCGGTGTGCGGGTCGGCCACCCGGTTCGCTGCGGACAGGATGAACAGCATGGTGGCGCCGACCGGAACCAGCGTCCACGGGCCGGGGAACTCCTTGACGCCGTCGATCAATGCGCCGCACGCCAGGATCGCCGCCAGCGCGATGACCGCGGCCGTCGTCCGTAGCCACATCGGCCAGCGCAGGTGCGATACGAGCGCGCCGACCAGGGCGCCGAGCAGTAGCTCCCAGGCTCTGGCGAAGCTGTTGTAGTACGCGGTGGCCTGGTCGGCGTTGTGCGCGAAGATCGCGTAGACGAACGACGCCACGGTCAGCACGCCGAGCAACGTCAGGAATGCCGGCCGCATGTGCCGACGAAAGACCCGCCGAAACAGCAAGGCGGACAAGAAGATCACCGCGAGGAATGCGATGTAGAACTGGCCCTGCACCGACATCGACCAGATGTGTTGCAGCGGGCTGACCGCCTCACCTGCTCGCAGGTAATTCGATGCGGAGTTCGCCAGCTCCCAGTTCTGGAAGTAGCCGAGGCTGGCCAGGCTCTGATCTGCGAACGTCTCCCAGCGGGTCTGCGGCTGGATCAGGATGGTCAGCACCGCCGAAGCCGCCAGCACCACCACCAGCGCGGGCAACAGCCGGCGGACCAGCCGGGTCACCTCCGGAACGGGCCACAGCGAGGCGCCCGGCGTCATCGCGGTGCGCAGCAGTCGCCCCCCGAAGAAGAAGCCCGACAGCGCAAGGAACACATCGACCCCGCCGGAAACGCGACCGAACCACACATGGAAGACCGCGACGAGCGCGATCGCGATGCCGCGCAGCCCGTCGAGATCGTGCCGGTATGACGACGATGCGCGGGCACCGCTCGAAGTTTTCCCGGCACGCGACGAGGGGCCCGGGTAAGCGACGGGCGCCGGCCGGGGAGGGGCGAGGGTCATCATGGTCGACGGATAATCTACCGAAGGTGCCAGCCATGACGCCCGCCGAGATCAGCGCGGTCGACGCCGCCCACGTCTGGCATCCCTACAGCACGATCGGCGCCGGAGCGCTGGCTCCGGTGGTCGCGGTGGGTGCTCGCGGGGCATGGCTGACACTGCACCACGACGGTCGCGAGCTGCAGGTTCTCGACGCGATGGCGTCGTGGTGGACCGCTATACACGGGCACGGTCATCCGGTGCTCGACGCGGCGATCACGAGTCAAGTCGAAACCATGAATCACGTCATGTTCGGCGGGTTGACGCACGAACCGGCCGCGCGGCTCGCGCAGTTGCTCGTCGAGATCACCCCCGAGGGGCTGGACACCGTGTTCTTCAGCGATTCGGGCTCGGTCTCGGTGGAAGTGGCCGTCAAGATGGCGCTGCAGTACTGGCGCAGCCTGGGCCGGGGCGCCAAGCACCGGCTGATGACGTGGCGCGGCGGCTACCACGGCGACACGTTCACCCCGATGAGCGTGTGCGACCCGGACGGCGGGATGCACGAGCTGTGGGCCGGCGAAAACTCAGTGCTGGCCCGCCAGGTGTTCGCGCCGCCGGTGCCGCGCGACTACGACGCCGCCTACGTTTCGGTGTTCGAGAGCCAGCTGGCCGATCACGCCGACGAACTGGCCGCGGTGATCGTCGAGCCGGTGGTGCAGGGCGCGGGCGGGATGCGGTTCCACGACCCGCGGTATCTCGCCGATCTGCGGGACATCTGCTCCCGCCACGAGGTGCTGCTGATCTTCGACGAGATCGCGACCGGTTTCGGCCGCACGGGCGAACTCTTCGCCGCCGACCACGCAGCCGTCAGCCCGGACATCATGTGTGTCGGCAAGGCGCTCACCGGCGGCTATATCACGCTGGCCGCGACCCTGTGCTCGCGCGAGATCGCGAACACCATCAGCACCCACGAGCCCGGCGCGCTGATGCACGGGCCGACGTTCATGGCCAACGCGCTGGCGTGCGCGGTCGGTGTGGCCTCGGTCGAGGTGCTGCTCGGGCAGGACTGGCGGTCGTCGGTGCGGGGCATCTCGCAAGGTCTGCATGATGGGCTGTCGGCCGCCGCGACGCTGCCGGGTGTGGCCGACGTGCGGGTGCTCGGCGCGATCGGGGTGATCGAGATGGAGCGGCCGGTGGACCTGGCGGTGGCCACGCCCGCGGCGCTCGAGCACGGCATCTGGCTGCGGCCGTTCCGCAATCTCGTCTACGCGATGCCGCCGTATATCTGCACACCCGACGAGATCGGCCAGATCAGCTCAGGCATGGTCGCGGTCGCTCGGGCCTTGACGGGTTGATCGCATGGCGGACGTGCGCGAGGGCTCATTCTGGTACGGATTCTGGGCCGAAAACCGTACGAGATTGAGCGCTCGCGGGTCTATGACGCACAGACGAGCCGCGAAATTGTGCCGTCACGCGTCGGTCCCTTAACCTGAACACCGTTCAAGTCAAGAGGAGGGCGGGTGTGACGCGCGCAGGTCTTTCGCCGTTGGCGTGGCTCGACGACGTCGAACAGCAGCGGCGTACGGCGGGTCTGCGCCGGTTCCTGCGTGCCCGCCCACCCGTCGGCGCAGAACTCGACCTAGCGTCCAACGACTACCTGGGCCTGTCGCAACACCCCGCAGTCATTTCCGGCGGTGTCGACGCACTGCGCACCTGGGGTGCAGGGTCGACGGGAAGTCGGCTGGTCACCGGCAACACCGAACTTCACGAGGGGTTCGAGCTGGCGTTGGCGGACTTCGTCGGCGCCGAGTCGGCGCTGGTGTTCTCGTCGGGCTACACCGCGAACCTGGGCGCGGTGGTGGCGCTGTCGGGCCCCGGCTCGCTGCTGGTGTCGGACGCGCTCACCCACGCCTCACTGGTCGACGCGTGCCGGCTGTCGCGGAGCCGCGTCGCGGTCACCCCGCACCGCGACGTCGCGGCGGTGGAGGCGGCGCTGGCCGGCCGGGATGAGGAGCGCGCCGTCGTGCTGACGGATTCGGTGTTCTCCGCCGACGGCGACATGGCCCCGCTGCGCGCGCTGCACGACGTTTGCCGACGGCACGGCGCGCTGCTGCTCGTCGACGAGGCGCACGGTCTCGGCGTGCGGGGCACCGGCGGCCGCGGCCTGCTGCACGAACTGGGTCTGGCCGGCGCGCCCGACATCGTGATGACCACGACCCTGTCCAAGGCGCTGGGCAGCCAGGGCGGCGTGGTGCTGGGTCCGGGCGCCGTGCGCGACCATTTGATCGACGCGGCACGGCCGTTCATCTTCGACACCGGCCTGGCGCCCGCCGCGGTCGGAGCGGCGTGGGCGGCGTTGGACGTGCTGATCGCCGAGCCATGGCGCGCACAGGCCGTGTTGGACCATGCCGCCGAGCTGGCCTCGATCTGCTCGGTGCCCGAGCGGCCGGAGTCGGCCGTCGTCTCGGTGATCCTCGGTGAGCCGGAGGTGGCGTTCGGCGCGGCGGTCGCCTGCCTGGAGCGTGGTGTACGGGTCGGGTGCTTCCGGCCGCCGACCGTGCCACCGGGCACGTCGAGGCTGCGGCTGACCGCTCGGGCATCGCTGACCGACGACGAAATGTGCGTGGCGAGTGAGGTTCTCGGCAACGTGCTGACGACCGCGCGCCGGTGAGCGTGCTCGTCGTCACCGGCACCGACACCGGCGTCGGTAAAACGATCGCCACCGCTGCGCTGGCCTGCTGTGCGCGGCTGGCCGGCATCGACGTCACGGTGTGCAAGCCGGTGCAAACGGGAAGTCCGCGCGATGACGATCTCGCCGACGTCGGCCGGTTGTCGGGTGTCTCAGACCTGCGCGGTGGGTGGCGCTATCCGGAACCGCTGGCGCCGCGAGCCGCCGCCGATCGCGCGGGACTCGCGTTACCCGCGCGCGCCGAACTGGTGGCGTCGGTGCGGTCGGTGAACGCGCCGCTGACGTTGGTCGAGGGTGCCGGCGGGCTGCTCGTCGAGATCGGCGAGGAAGTGACGCTGCGCGACCTAGCCGTCGAGCTGGCCGCGCCGGTGCTGGTCGTCGTCCATGCGGGCCTGGGCACGCTCAACCACACCGCCTTGACGCTGGAAGCGCTTGACGCGCAGGGGCTTTCGTGCGCCGGCCTGGTGATCGGTTCATGGCCGTCGGATCCGGGTGTGGCCGAGCAAGGCAACCGCGACGCGTTGGCCGGATTGGCGCCGGTGCGCGCCGTGTTGCCCGCAGGTGCGGGGACTATGACGGCCGCGGAGTTCGCGGCGATGAGCGCGTCGGCGTTCGACCCCGACTGGATCGCAAGCCTGGTGTAGCCAATGGTGCATTCCGTGGAGCTGATCTTCGATCCGGACACCGAGGCGGCGATCCGTCGCATCTGGGACGAGCTGCGGGAGAACGGTATTCCGAGTCAGGCGCCGGCGAGTCGCCCGCACGTCACGTTGACCGTTGCGCAGCGGATCGGCGCCGAGGTGGACGGATTGCTTTCATCGGTGACGGATCGGTTCCCGATGCCGTGCCGGATCGGCGCACCGCTGTTCTTCGGCCGCGCCAAGGCCGTGCTCGCGCGCCTCGTGGTACCGACGGTTGCGCTGCTGGAGGTTCATGCGGAGGTGCACAAACTCTGTCTGCCGCACATGCATCCCGAACCGATGGCCAACGCTGCGCCGGACGGCTGGACGCCACACATGACCTTGGCGCGCCGGGTGGCGCCGGCGCAGATGGGCCGGGCGGTGCGGATCGCGGGAAAGCCCGCCGAGATCAAGGGCTCCATCGTCGGGTTGCGCCGCTGGGACGGCGATACGAAGCAGGAGCATGCGATCGCGTGACGTTCGAGGAGCTTGTCGCCGAAGCCGCGGCGGCGCCGGTGTCCGGCTGGGATTTCTCCTGGCTCGACGGACGGGCGACCGAACAACGGCCGTCGTGGGGATATCAGCGCCTGATGAGTCGTCGGCTGGCCAAGTCGAACGCTGCGCTCGACATCCAGACCGGCGGCGGCGAGCTGATCGCCGAGGCGGCCGTCCTGCCGCGGACCATGGCCGCCACCGAGTCATGGCCGCCGAATGTCGCCAGAGCGACCAGGCTGCTTCATCCGCATGGCGTGGTGGTCGTGGCGACGCGCGACGAGCCGCCGCTGCCGTTCGCCTCCGACTCGTTCGATCTGGTGACGAGTCGACATCCAGCCACCGTGTGGTGGACGGAGATCGCTCGTGTGCTGGTGCCCGCAGGCACCTATTTCGCGCAGCACGTCGGTCCCGCGAGCGCGTTCGAACTCATCGAGTACTTCCTCGGCCCCCAACCGGACGCGGCGAAGAAACGTCATCCCGATGTCGAAGCCGCCGAAGCGGCGGCCGCGGGTCTGCAGGTTGTCGACCTCCGGACGGAGCGGCTCCGGATGGAGTTCTTCGATATCGGGGCGGTCGTGTACTTCCTGCGCAAGGTGATCTGGATGGTGCCGGACTTCACCGTCGAGCGGTACCGCGACCGGCTCCGCGAACTCCATCGGCAGATCGAGCACGACGGTCCCTTTGTCGCGCACTCCTCACGGACGCTCATCGAGGCGCGCAAGCGTCCCACTCGGGACAACCTCGGCGACGCGAATGCCGTTGAGGAGTAACGCGACACCGAAGCCGAACCGGGCGGTCGCGTCGTCGGTCAGCGCCGACTGCGCGTCGGGCAACTCGGCCCCTGCGGCGTCCCACTGCAGGCGGGACTGCTCGTCGACGGTGAACCCCAACACGTAGTAGACGACGGTGCGGGCGGCCAACTCGGCGTGCTCCCGATCGACGCCGGCGTCGACCGCTGCCTCGGTCAGACGTGCCACGACGCGCGCCATCGCCGCGGACTGTCCGGCGGCGAAGCTGGCCGACACCAACTCGGCGCCGTCGGTGTGCGACAACAGCGCATCCCTGAGCCGATTGCACACGTCGACGATTCCCGTCGCGGACGGCACACCGTCCAAGATGCGGTCGGCGACCGCTCCCAGCAATTCCTGCTTGTTGGCGAAATGCCAGTACAGCGCGCCGGGAGAGACGTCGAGCTCGCGCGCCAGCCGTCGCATGGTCAGATCGGCGAGCCCGTAACTGTCCAGCAGAGCGGTCGCCGCGTCCACCACGTCGCGTTTGTGAAGCTGCACGCCGATACCCTAACCTGAACACCGTTCAATTGTCGGCACCGCCGACGTGTTCAATTGTCGGCACCGCCGACGTGTTCAAGGCGAGAGGACGACTAGGTGAGCGACATTCTGGCGGTGGCCCGCGAGCAGGTGCTCGAACGCGGCGAAGGTCTCGACCAGGATCAGACGCTGCAGGTGCTGCAGTTGCCGGATGACCGCCTCGACGACCTGCTGGAACTCGCACACGACGTCCGGATGAAGTGGTGTGGACCCGACGTCGAGGTCGAGGGCATCATCAGCCTCAAGACCGGCGGCTGCCCCGAGGACTGTCACTTCTGTTCACAGTCAGGGCTTTTCACGTCTCCGGTGCGCAGCGCCTGGCTGGACGTGCCGAGCCTGGTGGAGGCCGCCAAGCAGACCGCGAAGACCGGCGCCACCGAGTTCTGCATCGTCGCCGCCGTACGCGGACCCGACGAGCGACTGCTGTCCCAGGTGGCCGCCGGGATCGAGGCGATCCGCAACGAGGTCGACATCCAGATCGCCTGCTCGCTCGGCATGCTGACCCAAGAACAGGTCGAGCGACTCTCGAACATGGGCGTGCACCGCTACAACCACAACCTCGAGACCGCACGGTCGTTCTTCACCAACGTCGTCACCACCCACACGTGGGAGGAGCGCTGGGACACCCTGCGGATGGTCCGCGAGGCCGGTATGGAGGTGTGCTGCGGCGGCATCCTCGGCATGGGCGAGACGCTGGAGCAACGCGCGGAGTTCGCCGCCAACCTCGCCGAACTCGACCCGCACGAGGTGCCGCTGAACTTCCTCAATCCGCGGCCCGGCACCCCGTTCGGCGACCTGGAGGTCCTGCCCGCGGCCGATGCGCTCAGGGCCGTGGCCGCGTTCCGGCTGGCGCTGCCGCGCACGATGCTGCGCTTCGCGGGCGGGCGGGAGATCACCCTGGGCGACCTCGGCGCCAAGAAGGGCATCCTCGGCGGGATCAACGCGGTGATCGTCGGCAACTACCTGACCACGCTCGGGCGACCGGCCGAGGCGGACCTCGAACTGCTCGACGATCTGCAGATGCCGATCAAGGCGCTCAACGCCACTCTCTGAGCCAGTCTGTAAACCCATGCCGTTCAACGTCTACACCGGCGAACCGGACGGCACCGCTGTGCCCACCGCCGCCAGCATGGGCCTGGAACCGCCCCGGTTCTGCGCCGAGTGCGGTCGGCGGATGATCGTCCAGGTGCGGCCCGACGGCTGGTCCGCCAACTGCTCCCGCCACGGCCTTACCGACTCGAAGGATCTGGAACAACGATGAACGATGTTGCCGCCCCGCGTATTTCGCGCGTCCGCGCGGCACTGACCGTAATGGCGGCGCTGGCGGTGGCCGGCGCACTGATCGGGGCGCTGTGGTCGTGGCTGGCGCCGCCGATCCACGGCGTGGTGGCGCTGACGCGCGGCGGCGATCGCATCCGCGCCTACCTGGGCAACGAGGCTGACCACTTTTTCGTCGCGGCATTCCTGCTCGTCGGCATGCTCTGCGTCGTGGCCGTCGTCGCCGCGGTGCTGGTGTGGCAGTGGCGGGCGCACCGCGGGCCGGTGACGCTGGCGGCCCTGGCGACCGGCTGCATGCTGGCCGCGGGAACGGCCGCCGGCCTGGGCGCGCTGCTGGTGCACCTGCGATACGGGACGATCGACGTGGCCGCCGCGCCGGTGACACCCGAACACCGCGTGCACTACGTCGTCGAGGCGCCGCCGGTGTTCTTCGGGCACACCCCGATACAGGCGGCGTTGACGATCCTGTTCCCCGCCGCGGCCGCCGCACTCGTCTACGCGTTGACCGCGGTCTCCACGGCGCGCGACGATCTGGGCGCCTGGCCGCCGGTCGAGGTGCCGGCGTTCGTCCCGCCGGTCACAGCGGAGAGCGCTCCACCTTCCGGCCCGTCATCACCTTGACCGCTATCTTGACCAGCCGCGTCATTCCGACGTAGGTCATCGGGTTCAGCAGCGTCGGCCAGGTCGTGCGGACCAGATGCTCGGACACCGGCTTGCCGTCGAACCGGTCGATCAGCCAGCGCAGCGCCATCGGCGCCGACATCGGATGCAGCAGTATGTGTTCGCTGAACAGGTCGCGGTGGTAGGTGACCGACGCGCCGCCGGAGCGGTAGATCTCGCTGAGCTCGTCGATGTCGTCGACGGAGACGATCTTGTCGTGGACGGCTTGCACCATCAGCACGGGCGGGGTCGGCACCGCGGTGCCCAGCTTGATGCTGTCGAAGATGTGTTTGACCTCGGGCATATCGAGGATCTCGTTGAGCGGCCGGTCGACGAGCTTGCCCATGTCCATCCCGGCGAACCGGAACACCGCATGCGCGGTCGTCATGTTCTCGATCCGCAGCAGCATGGCCTTGCCCGCTTCGGTCGCGTGTTCCTGGATCACGCGGTCCAGTTCGGGATAGACGTGGGTCAAGGCCGCAACCACCATGGCGGGCAGCCCCGAGTACAAACTGCCGTTGAGCCGGCGGTAGGCACTGCCGAGGTCGGCGACGGGGGAGCCGAGCACCGCCCCGACGATGTTGAGTTCGGGCGCGTACTGGTTGTGCATCTCGGCGGCCCAAGCCGAGGCCAGACCGCCGCCGGAATACCCCCAGAGCCCGATCGGTGCGGATTCGTCCAGTCCGAGGCGCTCGCAGCTGACGGCCGCGCGCAGGCCGTCGAGGATGCGGTAGCCGGGCTCGCACGGGGTGCCCCACGAACCGAGCGGCCCCTCGTGGTCGGGCACCGAGACCGCCCAGCCCTCGGCGAGCGCAGCGGCGATCAGGAGGAACTCGAACTGTGCGAGCGCACCGGGGGCGACCGCCTTGCGGCGAAGCGCGTAGGACGGGAAGCAGCGCGAGGTCACCGCGTCGATCGCGCACTGGTAGGAGATGACCGGGACCACGTCGCGGTTGGTGCGCTCGGTCGGCACGATCACCGTGGTGACGGTGGCTTCCGGGGCTCCGTTCATGTCGGTAGTGCGGTAGAGCAGCTGCGTGGCGGTGAACTTCTGCGGGACGAGCCCGAGAAAGGCCAGCTCGACGTCACGGCTGCGCAGGATGGTGCCCGGTTCGGCGTGCTGGAAACCGCTGGGTGGTTCGTAGAACGGGTCGTCGGCGGGCAGCTGCGGGCGCGCGCCGCGGGACAGGTCCTCGTGGGGTACGTACCCGATCCACTCGGCACCCGATGCCGGCGCGGCATTGCCCAGAGACATTCGGCCATTCTTGCTTAAGAGAGCGTTAAGAATCCAGTCGACTCACCCGGGCGGACGCAGTGCGGCGAATTCGTCGGTCACCCGGTAGCGCGCCTCGGTGAACCGGTACAACGCCGCCGGGCGGCCCCCGCTGCGGCCGGACCGCGCGGTGGTGCCCGTGCGAGTGATGACGTTTCGGCGTTCGAGCACGCGTTGCAGGTTTGTCGCGTCGACGTGGTGGCCGAGCGCGGCACTGTAGATGTCTCTCAATGCCGACAGCGCGAATTCCGTTGGCGCCAACGCAAATCCGATATTGGTGTAAGAGAGCTTGGCGACAAGCCTGGTGCGGGCGTGCTCGACCATGGTGCCGTGGTCGAACGCCATCGGCGGCAGGTCGCTCACCGGATGCCAACGGGTGTCCGGCGGCAGCTCCGGGGTCGCGGGGGAGGGCACCAGTCCCAGAAACGTCGACGCGATCGTCCGAACCCCGGGGACCCGCTTCGGATCGGAGAAGATCGCGAGCTGTTCGAGGTGAGCAAGCTCACGAAGGTCCACCTTCTCGGCCAGCTGTCGGCGCACGGAGCTGGTCAGATCCTCGTCGGCGCCGAGTCGTCCGCCGGGCAGCGACCACCGCCCGCGCTGCGGGTCGAGTGCCCGCTGCCACAACAGCACGTGAAGTGCGGGTTTGCCGTTGGCGGCGTCCCGAACCTGGAACACGGCGGCGAGCACCTCATGCGCGGTGCTAATATGATCCATGTTTTCGATTGTAAGTCGAAAACTCGATTCTGACGAAGGAGGCGGCCATGACGGTTCTCGACCGGATGCCCGCAGACCATCTGTCGAGCCGGATCGTCGATGGTCCGACCGGCTTTTCCGGCGTCGACGGCGATGAGGAGTGGGCCGCCGAGGTGCGCCGCCTCGCCGACCTGCGTGGCGCGACGCTGTTGGCGCACAACTACCAGTTGCCGGCAATCCAGGACGTCGCCGATCACGTCGGTGACTCGCTGGCGCTGTCGCGAATCGCGGCCGACGTGCCCGAGGACACCATCGTGTTCTGCGGCGTGCACTTCATGGCCGAGACGGCCAAGATCCTGTCCCCGGACAAAACCGTGTTGATCCCGGACCAGCGGGCCGGCTGCTCTCTCGCCGACTCCATCACCGCCGACGAACTGCGGGCGTGGAAGGCCGAGCATCCCGGAGCCGTCGTGGTCTCCTACGTGAACACCACCGCGGCGGTGAAGGCCGAGACCGACATCTGCTGCACCTCGTCGAACGCCGTCGAGGTGGTGGCGTCCATCCCCGAGGACCGCGAGGTGTTGTTCTGCCCGGACCAGTTCCTCGGCGCGCACGTCCGGCGCGTCACCGGCCGCAAGAACCTGCACGTGTGGGCGGGCGAATGCCACGTGCACGCCGGTATCAACGGCGACGAGCTGGCCGACCAGGCCCGTACCCACCCCGACGCCGAACTGTTCGTTCATCCTGAATGCGGTTGCGCCACATCGGCGTTGTACCTCGCCGGCGAGGGCGCGTTCCCCGAGGACCGGGTCAAGATCCTGTCCACCGGCGGGATGCTCGACGCCGCGCGCGAGACCGGGGCGCGACAGGTGCTGGTGGCCACCGAGGTCGGCATGCTGCATCAATTACGCCGCGCCGCACCGGGTGTCGACTTCATGGCGGTCAACGACCGTGCCTCGTGCAAGTTCATGAAGATGATCACCCCCGCCGCGCTGCTGCGGTGTCTGGTTGAGGGCAGGGACGAGGTCGACGTCGACCCCGAGACCGCACGCCTGGCCCGCGCCAGCGTGCAGCGCATGATCGCGATCGGTCAGCCCGGCGGCGGAGAATGACGCGCCCCCTCGCCTGCGGTTCGGGACGGTGGGCCGGTCAATGGCAGCAGCGGGCCGATGTCGTGGTGATCGGTACCGGTGTGGCGGGCCTGGTCGCCGCGCTCGCAGCGCACCGCCGCGGTCGAAAAGTGATGGTCCTCAGCAAGACCGGTGACACCGCAACCTTCTACGCTCAGGGCGGGATCGCCGTGGTGCTGCCGGACAGCCTGCGGGAGGACGGTGACTCGATCGAGGCGCACGTGGCCGACACGCTGGCCGCCGGCGCGGGGCTGTGTGATCCCGATGCGGTGCGCTCGATCGTGGCCGACGGGTATCGCGCGGTCCTCGACCTGGTGGCCGACGGGGCGAGCTTCGACGAGGCGGCGCCGGGGTCCTGGGCGCTGACCCGCGAGGGCGGCCATTCGCGGCGCCGGATCATCCACGCCGGCGGCGACGCAACCGGCGCGGAGGTGCAGCGAGCGCTCAACATCGCGGCCGCCACATTGGACATCCGCCACAATCACGTCGCGGTCGAGATACTGCACGAGGCCGGAGCCGTCACCGGGGTGCAGGTGCTCAACGAGGACGGTCTCGGGGTGGTGCACGCGCCGTCGGTGATTCTCGCGACCGGGGGACTGGGCCATCTCTACTCGGCCACCACGAACCCTGACGGGTCGACGGGAGACGGTGTCGCGCTGGCGATGTGGGCCGGACTGCCGGTCAGCGACATCGAGTTCATCCAGTTCCACCCGACCATGTTGTTCGACGGTCACAACGCCGGCAGGCGGCCGCTGATCACCGAGGCCGTCCGCGGTGAGGGCGCGATACTCGTTGACTCACAGGGCCGTTCGGTCACCGACGGTGTCCATCCGATGGGCGACCTGGCGCCGCGGGATGTCGTCGCCGCGGCGATCCACGCCCGTATCGAGGAGACCGGCGCGCCGTGTGTGTTCCTCGACGCCCGCCGGATCGAGGATTTCGCGAAGCGGTTCCCGACGGTGACCGCGGCATGCGCAGCGGCGGGCATCGATCCCTCCGTCGAGGCGATTCCGGTGCTGCCGGGTGCGCACTACAGCTGCGGCGGCGTCGTCACCGACGTGCACGGACGTACCGACATCGCGGGCCTGTTCGCCGCGGGCGAGGTGGCGTGCACGGGGGTGCACGGCGCGAACCGGTTGGCGTCCAACAGCCTGCTCGAAGGGCTCGTCGTCGGTGGCCGGGCCGGAAAGGCCGCGGCGGCATACGCTTTGGCCGCCGGACCGGTGACGGCACGGCCACCGGAGCCGACCGTGCGGCGAGCCCTTCCGCGGGCCGTTCTGCAGCGAGCGATGACCAGGAACGCCGGCGTGGTGCGCGACGGCGACGGCCTGCTCGCCCTGGCCGCGGAACTGGACGCCGCACCACCGCGGGTGCTCGGCTCACGCGCCGACTTCGAGGACGTGGCGTTGACGACTGCTGCGGGAGCGGTCGCCGCTGCCGCGCTTGCCCGCACCGAAACCCGCGGCTGCCACCACCGGCGCGACTACCCCGGCACCGATCCCGCGTTGTCGCGCAACCTCGTCGAGGCCGGGGCGTGCTGCTGATGGAGCTGACCGCCGACGAGCTCGCAGAGGCTCGCAGGGTGATCGCGCGCGGTCTGGAAGAGGATCTGCGCTACGGACCGGACGTCACCACGCTCGCCACGGTGCCACCGGACGCGCGGACAACGGCGTCGATGGTGGCCCGCGAGGCCGGGGTGATCGCCGGCGTGGACATCGCGCTGCTGGCCCTCGACGAGGTGCTCGGCCCCGACGGTTACCTGATCAAGCATCGCGTCGACGACGGTGCCCGGCTCGAACCGGGCGGTGCCGTGCTGACCGTCGAGGCGCCCACACAGGGACTGCTGACGGCCGAGCGCACGACTCTGAACCTGGTCTGTCACCTCTCGGGTATCGCGACAACGACCGCGGCGTGGGTGGAGGCGGTTTCCGGGACAGAGACGAAGATTCGCGACACCCGCAAGACGTTGCCGGGCCTGCGGGCGCTGCAGAAGTACGCGGTGCGCGTCGGCGGCGGCGTCAACCACCGGATGGGACTGGGCGACGCGGCGCTGATCAAGGACAACCACGTCGCGGCCGCCGGTTCGGTGGTGGCGGCGCTGCGCGCGGTGCGTGCCGCCGCGCCGGACATCGACTGCGAAGTCGAGGTGGACTCACTCGAGCAACTCGACGAAGTACTGGCCGAAAACCTGGGGCCCGGGTCGCTCGTGCTGCTGGACAACTTCCCCGTGTGGCAGACGCAGATCGCGGTGCAGCGCCGCGACTCCCGGTCGCCGGGGACGAAGTTGGAATCGTCGGGTGGGCTCTCCCTCGACAGCGCGGCCGAGTACGCGGGCACCGGTGTCGACTACCTGGCGGTCGGAGCGCTCACCCACTCGGTGCGGGTGCTCGATATCGGGCTCGACCTGTAGCGACCACTACCATCGTTCGCGTGGATGAGGATTCGTCGCGCCGTCTCGTTTTGCTGACCGTCGTCAGCCTGGTCATCGCCGTCGCTGCCTTGGCCGTCGCAGGGTGGACGCTGTACACGACGAACCGCTCCGAGGAATACGACGCCGCCCAGATCGCCGACGCCAAGGCCACGGTGTGCGGGGCGGCGGACATCGTCCGAAAAGGCGTTTCACTCAACACGAACCTGCGACCCGAAGGTGGGTCGCAGGACGTCACCGGCGCCCAGGCGGTCGCCGCCAATGCGCGAATCTCGCTGTACGACGGCGGTCAGTACCTGTTGCAGCGGCTCGCCCCCGCCACCCCGCCGGAGCTCGCCGAGAAGGTTCGCCAGTTCGCGAACAACCTGATGGACATCGGCGCCCACGCCACCGCGGGCGTGCCAAACGACGATCCGGCGCAAGCGAAGCGGCTGGCCGACGCCGACGCCGAGAACAAAGCCATCACCGCGCTCTGCAAGTAGCTATCGCTTCAGCAAGGTTCGGGCCGCGGCTTTGGCGGCGTCGAGCGGGGCCGCGTCACCCGCGACCCGGGCGATAATCAACGCGCCCTCGATGAGCGCGATCAGGGCCAGCGCGGTGCGCTCGGCGTCGGGGGGTGGCCATCCGTCGGCGCGCAGCCGGTCCGCGACGGCCGCGCGCCAGCCGGCGAACACCGTGGCCGACGCTTCGCGGACGCGCGCGCTGGCGTTGACCGATTCGGTGGCGATCGGCTCGATGGGACATCCGTCGCGCTGGTCGCAGGTCAGCCCCGCGGCCATCTGATCGATCCAGCCGTCGATGAGATCCGGCACCGGAACATCCGCGTCGAGCAGTGCGCGGAGTTGTTCTTCGACCTCGGCGCCGACCCGCTGGACCACCGCAGCCGCCAACTGCTGCTTGCCCTCCGGAAAGTGGTGATACAGCGACCCCGGCTTGACGTCGGCGACCTCGAGAATCTGGTTGACCCCGGTCGCCGCGTAGCCCTGCCTGCGGAACAGCAGGGCCGCGCCGTCGATCAGCGCGGTTCGGCTGCGGTCCGGGCGAGGCACCCCACGAGAATAGTAGAAAGGTCGCTCAAGAATTAGGCGACATGCGCGACGAAGAACGCCGCCCGGCCGAGCTGCAACCGAGCCATCCTGGGCAGCCCCTCGGCGCTGCCACCCGCGGGGATGATCCTGGGATTGACGAGATGCAGGTCGCGGCGCCCCATCCTCAGCTCCGCTTCGCCCGCGGCCAGCACGTTCTTCACCCAATTCGTTTTCCCGTGTGCCAGCGCGATAGCGACGAGATTGTCCTTGCGGTATGCCGTGACGATGGTCTCGTACGGCTTTCCGGACGTGCGGCCGCGGTGCTTGATCGTCGACAACCCCGGCGTGAACCGGGAGAACGGCCTGATCATCCGGTTCAAGTACTTGACCTGGAAGTTCTCGAACCAGGGTGGGAAGAGCATGGGCACCCCGGGCGCGTTGTTGGGGTGCTCTTTCCTTGACACAGAAGCTTTCATGGCGCCTCCATAACCGATTTGGTCTGCTCTGGGAGAATGGACAGCGTGAATCTATCGCCGGGGCCGATCGCCCGCATCGACTTGCGCGGCGCGCCGCTGTCCGCCGCGCGGTTGCGGGCCGCTCTGCCACGCGGCGGGGTCGACGTGGACGCGGTGGTTCCCCGGGTGCGCCCGATCGTCGACGCGGTCGCCGCGCGCGGCGCGCACGCGGCGCTGAAATACACCGAAACGTTCGACGGGGTGCGCCCTGCGCAGGTCCGTGTGCCCCCCGATCGTCTCGCCGCCGCGCTGACGGCCCTGGGCGCCGACGTCCGTGCCGCGTTGGAGGTCGCGATCGAGCGGGCCCGCGCCGTGCACGCCGACCAGCGCCGCCGCGACAGCACGACGACGCTGGCGCCCGGAGCGACGGTCACCGAGCGCTGGGTACCGGTAGAGCGGGTCGGGCTGTACGTGCCGGGCGGTAACGCGGTCTACCCGTCGAGCGTGGTGATGAACGTGGTGCCCGCCCAGACCGCGGGAGTGGACTCGCTGGTGATCGCCAGCCCGCCGCAGGCCGACTTCGGCGGGCTGCCTCACCCGACGATCCTTGCCGCCGCAGCGCTACTGGGCGTCGACGAGGTGTGGGCGGTCGGCGGGGCGCAGTCCGTCGCGCTGCTGGCGTACGGCGGCACCGACACCGACGGCGCCGAGCTCGCGCCTGTCGACATGATCACCGGGCCGGGCAACATCTACGTGACCGCCGCGAAGCGGATCTGCCGGTCGCAGGTGGGCATCGACGCCGAGGCGGGCCCGACCGAGATCGCGATCCTGGCCGACCACACCGCCGACCCCGTCCATGTCGCGGCCGACCTGATCAGCCAGGCCGAACACGACGAGATGGCCGCCAGCGTGTTGGTCACGCCGAGCGTCGAGTTGGCCGACGCGACCGACCGTGAGCTCGCCAAACAGCTGCAGAGCACGGTGCACCGCGAGCGGGTGAGCGCGGCGCTGAGCGGAAAACAGTCGGCGACGGTGCTCGTCGACGACCTCGAGGCGGGCATTCGCACGGTCAACGCCTACGCCGCCGAACATCTCGAGATCCAAACCGTCGATGCGCGCGAAGTCGCCGGTCAGATCCGCTCGGCGGGCGCGATTTTCGTGGGCCCGTACGCGCCGGTCAGCCTCGGCGACTACTGCGCGGGATCCAACCACGTGCTGCCGACCGCCGGCTGTGCCCGGCACTCGAGCGGGTTGTCGGTGCAGACGTTCCTACGCGGTATCCACGTCGTCGACTACGACGAGGCCGCGCTCAAAGACGTGTCCGGCTACGTGATCACACTGGCCGAGGCCGAGAACCTGCCCGCCCACGGCGAAGCGGTGCGGCGGAGGTTCGAACGGTGACGCCCACTGACTTGCCCGGTGCCGGTGTGACGCTCGACGATCTTCCGTTGCGTGCGGACTTGCGCGGCAAATCGCCTTACGGTGCACCGCAATTGGACGTCCCGGTGCGGCTGAACACAAACGAGAACCCGCACCCGCCGACGCAGGCGCTCATCGACGACGTGACGGCGTCGGTCGCTGCGGTCGCCGGCGACCTGCACCGCTACCCGGACCGCGACGCGGTGGCGCTGCGCACCGACCTGGCGACCTACCTGTCGGCGCAGACCCGAACCCGTATTGGTGTCGAAAATGTCTGGGCGGCAAACGGTTCCAATGAAATACTGCAGCAACTCCTGCAGGCCTTCGGCGGGCCCGGCCGCAGCGCGATCGGGTTCGTGCCCTCCTACTCGATGCACCCGATCATCGCCGACGGCACCCAGACCGCATGGCTGGTGGCCAACCGGGCCGACGACTTCGGCATCGACATCGACGTCGCCGTCGCGGCCGTCACCGAGCGCAGCCCCGACATCGTGTTCGTCGCAAGCCCGAACAACCCGTCGGGACAGAGCGTTCCGCTCGACGAGCTACGTCGGCTGCTCGACGCCATGCGCAGCGGCATCCTCATCGTCGACGAGGCGTATGGCGAGTTCTCGTCGCAGCCAAGCGCGGTGCACCTGATCGAGCAGTACCCGACCAAGCTCGTCGTCACCCGCACGATGAGCAAGGCGTTCGCATTCGCCGGCGGCCGGCTGGGTTATCTGATCGCCGCGCCCGCGGTGGTCGAGGCGATGCTACTGGTCCGGTTGCCATACCACCTGTCGTCGGTGACCCAGGCCGCCGCGCGTGCCGCGCTGCGCCATGCCGATGACACGCTCGGCAGCGTCGCCACCCTCATCGCCGAACGTAACCGCGTCTCAGCGGAGTTGTCGGACATGGGGTTTCGGGTGATCGACAGCGACGCCAACTTCGTGCTGTTCGGCGAATTCGCCGATGCGCCCGCCACGTGGCGGCGCTACCTCGAGGCGGGCATCCTGATCCGCGACGTCGGTATCCCCGGTTATCTGCGCGCCACCACCGGTTTGGCCGAAGAGAACGACGCGCTGCTGGCCGCCAGCGCTCACCTGGCCGCGACAGAACTGACCCCTGTAGGAGCATCGTGACTCAACCCCAACCCGCACAGCGTCGCTCGAAAATCGAACGCAAGACCAAGGAGTCCGACATCGTCGTCGAACTCGACCTCGACGGCACCGGCCGGGTGCACGTCGACACCGGTGTGCCGTTCTTCGACCACATGCTCACCGCGCTGGGCAGTCACGCGAGCTTCGACCTGACGGTGCGCGCCAAGGGTGACATCGAGATCGAGGGCCACCACACGATCGAGGACACCGCGATCGTGCTGGGGCAGGCGTTGGGGCAGGCGCTGGGCGACAAGAAGGGCATCCGCCGGTTCGGCGACGCGTGGATCCCGATGGACGAGACGCTCGCGCACGCCGCGGTCGACGTGTCGGGCCGGCCGTACTGCGTGCACAGCGGCGAACCGGATCACATGCTGCGCTTCACGATCGCCGGCTCACAGGCGCCGTACCACACCGTCGTCAACCGGCACGTGTTCGAGTCGCTGGCGATGAACGCGCGCATCGCCCTGCACGTGCGCACCCTCTACGGTCGCGACCCGCACCACATCACCGAAGCTCAGTACAAGGCCGTCGCCCGCGCACTGCGACAGGCCGTCGAGTACGACCCGCGGGTCAGCGGCGTGCCGTCGACGAAAGGCACGCTGTGACGGGGATTTCGCCGAAAGTCGTCATCCTGGACTACGGCTCGGGGAACCTGCGGTCGGCCCAACGCGCGCTGGAGCGAGTCGGCGCCGACGTCACCGTGACCGACGATGCCGATGCCGCGATGAACGCCGACGGCCTCGTGGTCCCCGGGGTCGGCGCGTTCGAGGCGTGCATGGCGGGTCTGCGCAAGATCGACGGGCCGAAGCTGATCGCCGACCGGGTGGCCGCGGGCCGTCCCGTGCTCGGCGTCTGCGTCGGCATGCAGATTCTGTTCGCCCGCGGCGTGGAATTCGGTGTGGAGACCACCGGTTGCGGTCAGTGGCCGGGCGCCGTGGTGCGACTCGATGCGCCGGTGATCCCGCACATGGGCTGGAATGTCGTCGACACGCCCCAAGGCAGCACGCTGTTCGCCGGAATGGACCCGGACACGCGGTTCTACTTCGTGCATTCGTATGCCGCCCAGCAGTGGGAGGGCGACCCGGCGGCGAAGCTGACGTGGGCGACCCACCATGTGCCGTTCCTGGCCGCGGTCGAGGACGGGCCGCTGTCGGCGACGCAGTTCCACCCGGAGAAGAGTGGCGACGCGGGTGCCGCGTTGCTCGCCAACTGGGTGAAGGCATTAGGTTGACCGACGTGCCGGAGCGATTGATTCTTCTTCCCGCCGTCGACGTGGTCGAAGGCCGCGCTGTGCGTCTGGTGCAAGGCCGGGCCGGCAGCGAGACCGAGTACGGCTCGGCGCTGGAGGCGGCGCTGACCTGGCAGCGCGACGGCGCGGAGTGGATCCACCTCGTCGACCTCGACGCCGCGTTCGGCCGGGGCAGCAACCGCGAGCTGCTCGCCGAGGTGGTCGGCAAATTGGACGTGGCCGTCGAGTTGTCCGGCGGAATCCGCGATGACGACTCGCTGTCGGCGGCGCTGGCGACCGGCTGCGCCCGGGTGAACCTCGGCACCGCGGCGCTGGAGAACCCCGAGTGGTGCGCCAGGGCGATCGCCGAGCACGGCGAGAAGGTGGCGGTCGGGCTGGACGTGAAGATCGACCCCTCCATGCCTGGCGGCGGATTCCGACTCCGCGGCCGCGGCTGGGAGACAGACGGAGGCGACCTGTGGGAGGTGCTGGAACGGCTTGACCGGGAAGGCTGTTCGCGTTTCGTCGTCACCGACGTCACCAAGGACGGCACCCTCAACGGGCCGAACCTCGAACTGCTCTCGAAGGTGAGCGAACGTACGAACGCACCGGTGATCGCGTCCGGCGGGGTGTCGAGCCTCGACGACCTGCGGGCGATCGCCACGCTGACCGACCGCGGTGTCGAGGGCGCGATCGTCGGAAAAGCGTTGTACGCCGGTCGATTCACGCTGCCGGAAGCGTTGGCCGCGGTGGAGCGGTAGATGGCGCTGAACGTGGCCGATCTCGACGCATTGGTCGCCGAGGCCGCGCAGATCCTCGAAGACGCCGCCAAACCGTTCATCGAGGGGCACCGCGCCGATTCGGCCGTGCAGAAGAAGGGCAACGACTTCGCCACCGAGGTGGACCTCGCGATCGAACGCCAGGTGGTCGAGGCACTCACCAGCCGCACCGGAATCGAGGTACACGGTGAGGAGTTCGGCGGCGCGGACCTGAATTCGCCGCTGGTGTGGGTGCTCGACCCGATCGACGGCACATTCAATTATGCCGCGGGCTCGCCGATGGCCGCGATACTGCTCGGCCTGTTGCGCGACGGGGAACCGGTCGCCGGATTGACGTGGGTGCCGTTCACCGGTGAGCGGTTCACCGGGGTCGTCGGTGGACCGTTGCGCAGCAACGGTGTCGAGCAATCCGCCTTGAAACCCGCGGACCTGTCGGACTCGGTCGTCGGGGTCAGCACGTTCAACGTCGACTCCCGCGGCAGGGTGCCCGGGCGCTACCGACTGGCGGTCATCGAGAGCCTGAGCCGCAAATGCTCGCGGATGCGCATGCACGGTGCCACGGGCATCGACCTCGCTTACACGGCGGCTGGAATTCTCGGCGGGGCAATCAGTTTCGGTGGCCACGTGTGGGACCACGCCGCGGGTGTGGCGTTGATCCGCGCAGCCGGTGGAGTCGTGACCGACCTCGCCGGCGCCGACTGGACCGTGAACTCGCCATCGGTGCTCGCCGGCGTGCCCGGCGTGCACGGCCAGCTGCTGGATCTGCTGCGCGCGGTCGGCGATCCCGGGGACTTCTGATGGACGCGAAGGACCTGGCTGTACGGATCATCCCGTGCCTGGACGTCGACGACGGCCGGGTGGTCAAGGGCGTCAACTTCGAAAACCTCCGCGACGCAGGCGATCCGGTGGAGTTGGCGGCGGCCTACGACGCTGAGGGTGCCGACGAACTGACGTTCCTCGATGTCACCGCGTCCTCCTCGGGGCGAGCCACCATGCTGGAGGTCGTGAAGCGGACCGCCGAGCAGGTGTTCATCCCGCTGACGGTCGGCGGCGGGGTGCGCTCGGTCGCCGATGTCGACGTGCTGCTGCGCGCGGGTGCGGACAAAGTCGCCGTCAACACCGCGGCGATCGCCCGACCCGAACTGCTCGCCGAGTTGGCGCGCCAATTCGGATCCCAGTGCATCGTGCTGTCGGTCGACGCCCGCACCGTGCCGCAGGATCAGGAGCCGACACCGTCGGGGTGGGAGGTCACCACACACGGCGGGCGGCGTGGCACCGGAATCGACGCCGTCGAGTGGGCCACCCGCGGAGCCGAACTCGGTGTCGGCGAGATCCTGCTGAACTCCATGGACTTCGACGGCACCAAGGCGGGTTTCGATCTGCCGATGATCGAGGCGGTGCGCGGGGCCGTCAACGTCCCGGTGATCGCCAGCGGAGGCGCCGGTGCGCCCGAACATTTCGCGCCCGCCGTCGTCGCCGGAGCGGATGCCGTGCTGGCCGCCAGCGTGTTCCACTTCCGCGAGCTCACCATCGGCCAGGTGAAGGCGGCGATGGCCGCGGAAGGGATCGTGGTGCGGTGATGAGCGCTCGCACGAGGAACGGACGGCCATGACTCTCGACGCCGACATCGCTTCGCGGCTCAAACGCGACGCCAACGGATTGATCACCGCGGTCGTGCAGGAGCGGGACACCGGACAGGTCCTGATGGTGGCGTGGATGGACGACATCGCGTTGGCCCGCACGCTGGAAACACGTCGGGCGACCTACTATTCGCGGTCGCGCCAACAGCATTGGGTGAAAGGCGAAACGTCGGGACACACCCAGTACGTGCACTCGGTGCGGCTGGACTGCGACGGCGACACCGTGCTGCTGGAGGTGGACCAGGTCGGCGCGGCCTGCCACACCGGCGAGCACTCCTGCTTCGACGCCGACCTGCTGCTGGGGGCGGAGTGACCGAAGTAGATCGGGCGGTCCCCGTCGAGATCGAGGGGTCGGGAATCGAGCCGCCCGTCGACCCGCGGGTGCGTCGAGCGTTCTGGTGGCTGGAGCGCTTCGCCCCCGGTATCGGGTCACGGTGGGCGGTCGAGCTGTGGTGCACGCCGCCGGTCATGGAGTCGAACCTGAAAATGCCGCCCGGCGTCGCGCTGGGCGAGCCACTGGAAGCGTTTTGGGACGGCCATCGGGTCGTGGGGGAATCGTGGGGTGAGGGCCCGCCGGTGTATCTCGTGCACGGCTGGGGCGGGCGGCGCCCACACCTGGGCATGTTCATCAAACCGCTCGTCGATTCCGGTCATCGGGTGATCGCGTTCGACCTGCCCAGCCACAACGAGTCCGACGCGGGGGCGCTCAAACCCGGTCGCACGACGGCCATCGAGTGCGCGAAAGCGGTCGAGGCGATGATCCGCGAACACGGCGCGGCACGCGCTGTCGTCGCCCATTCGCTCGGCGCGAACGCAACCACGTTCGCGATCGCTTACGGCGCGAAAGTCGAGCGGCTGGTCTATTTCGCGCCGATGGGCGAATTCCCGCTCTATCTGGATTTTTTCGCCAAGCGTCACGGCTTCGGCCCGCGCATCCGTGCCGGCCTGCACCGGCGGCTGGAACGCCGCATCGAGATGGCGCTGTACGAGACCAACATGACCGTCGTCGGTGCCCGCACGGGTTATCCGCCATTGTTGGTCATCCATGATCCCGACGACCCGGACACGCCCTACGAGACGAGTGAGCGGGTCGTCGAGTCATGGCCGGGCGCGAGATTGATGACCACCAAAGGCCTGGGCCGGTTGGCGCATTACCGGATTCTGCGGCACCGCCCCGCGATTCGCGCAGGTGTCGACTTCATCGGGCCCGCAGCGCCTTAGCTGCAGGCAGCAGCGAGCGCCTTCAGCTCGCGGACGCCGTCGCCATCTCGGATCGTTCGGTCGGAATCAACACCGCGGTACCCAGGCCGACACGTGACGTCCGCCGTGCGGCCAGCGTCAGGTGGACGAACGGGTCCTCCCACAACGGCGCGAAGTCGAAGATCCACACTCGCGAATAGCCCAGTGTCTCGGCCAGCACCGCCAAGTCGCAGAAATCCGGACTCGGTGGTAGCCCGCAGGAAAGCTCGACCGTCTTGGCTGCACAGTAGGCGATGTTTGGTGGGCACCGTCGGGTGTCAATCCCCAGGTATGGCCGAGTTGCTCGGCGACCTCGAAGTGCCCGCGAACGCCGCCGGACTCGTCGTGTTTGCGCACGGGACCGGGAGTTCGCGGTTCAGTCCGCGCAACCGGTTGGTTGCACAGGTGCTGCGGGACAAGGGGTTCGCCACGCTGCTGATCGACCTGCTGACCGAGGAGGAAGAGCAGACCGATTTGCGCACCGGCGAACTCCGGTTCGACGTCGGTCTGCTCGCCGACCGGGTGCTGTCGGCTCTCGACCGCATGCGCGCGCACGACGCGGTGCGGGGCCTGCCGGTAGGGCTGTTCGGCGCGAGCACCGGTGCCGCGGCCGCGATCATCGCCGCGGCGGGCGACGAATCGGTGCGTGCGGTCGTGTCCCGGGGCGGCCGCCCAGATCTGGCCGGCGACGCGCTGCGCGATGTGACGGCGCCGACACTGATGCTCGTCGGTGAGCGCGACACCAGGATCATGGCGGCCAATGAGCAGGCCAGTCGCGAACTGGCCGGCCCGCACCGCATCGTCGTGATTCCGGGCGCCACACACCTGTTCGAGGAGCCGGGGGCGCTGGAGCGCGTGGCCGCCCTTGCCGGCGACTGGTTCGCCGAACACCTGACGTCTTAGACGTCGATGATCCGAGTGGCCTTGGCGCGGGCGCCCCACCGGCCGTCGTGGTAGGTGACCGTCACCGGATGCGCGAATGCCTCGGTGACGTTGTCGGTGGTCACCGTCTGGCGGGCCGGACCGCTGGCCACGGTGCGGCCCTCGGCGATGAGCAGCGCATGCGTCGTCGTGGTGGGCAGTTCCTCGAGGTGGTGGGTCACCAGGATCGACGCCACCTCGGGGTGGGTGTCGTCGAGCGAATCCATTGTCTCGAGCAGTTGTTCGCGCGCGGCGACGTCGAGTCCGGTGCTGGGCTCGTCGAGCAACAGCAGCCGAGGATCCGAAATCAGTGCCCGCGCAATCAGAGTCCTGCCCCGCTCGCCCTGCGAAAGCGTCGGCCATACGGCGTCGGCCTTGTGCGACAGGCCCACCGCCGTCAGCATCGCGTCGGCGCGGTCGCGCTCCTCGTCAGTGGGGGTCCACCGCATCGGCAGGTCGATCGTCGCGGTGATACCGGTCAGCACTACCTCGCGGACTGTGAGGGAATACTGCAGCCGGTGGCGGGGATTCACGTGGCCGATGGAATGCCGCAGTTGCGCGAGGTCGACGCGGCCCATCTGCCGCCCGAGGATCCGCACGGTGCCGGTCGTCGGGAATTGCACTGCGGCGCAGAACCCCAGCAGCGTGCTCTTGCCTGCGCCGTTGGGACCCAGCAACGCCCAGTGCTCGCCGGCATTCACGGTCAGCGAGATACCGTCGATGATCTGCTTACCCTCGCGACGGAACGTCACATCGGCAAGCTCCAGAACCGGGGTCACGCCGACTGTCGTTGCCGCAACACGTCGAGGGCCTTGTCGGCGTGGCTGTCCATGCTGATCTCCGAGGCGATCACGGCCAGCACGGTGCGGTCGGTGTCGATGACGAAGGTGGTCCGCTTCACCGGCATGAACCTGCCCAACAGGCCTCGCTTGACCCCGAACTGCGTCGCGACGGCGCCGTCGGCGTCGGACAGCAGCGGATAGTCGAACCGCTCCTTGTCGGCGAACTTCGCCTGCTTGTCGACTGCGTCGGTGCTGATGCCGACCCGGCTCGCCCCGACCGCGGCGAATTCCGCCGCGAGATCGCGGAAGTGACACGCCTCCTTGGTGCAACCCGGCGTCATCGCGGCGGGGTAGAAGAACAGCACGATCGGCCCGTCGGCGAGCAACTCCGTGAGGCTTCGCAGCGTGCCCGTCTGGTCCTGCAGTTCGAACTCGGCAACTCGGTCACCCGTTTTCATGGGGGCCAGGCTACGCCGCATGAAAATCGTTGGTGCGGGAGCGTGTTTCCATGAGAGCCTCGGGCCGATGGTGGATCTCGGCGCGTTTCTCTGCGACGGCTTTGTGAAGCTCGAACGAGCAGCCCCCCGCGGTGTCGCCGACGCGGCGCGGGGCGCGCTGTGGCAACAGCTTGGACTGTCGCCCGACGAGCCCGACAACTGGGCCGAGCCGGTCTACTGGGCCGGCGACATGACCGGCGCGGGTCCGTTCGGCGAGTTGGCACGAAGCCCGACACTCGCCGCGGCGCTGGATCGCATCTGCGGTGCCGGCGGATGGTCGCCGCGCGGATCGCTCGGCAACATCCCGGTCCGGTTTCCTGTCTCCCCACCCGCCGACGACCGCGGTTGGCACATCGACGCCAACACGCCACGACCCGACGGCACATGGACGGTCACAGGACGCCCGCACACTGTCCTGGTGCTCACGCTGCTCTCCGACGTGGGTCCGGACGACGCGCCGACGCGGATCAGAGTGGGCTCGCATCGGGACGTGGCGCATGTGCTCGGCCCTGAGCCGGTCGAGCTCGCCGAGATGGGCCGCATCGTCGACGCGGCGAGCGCGGCTCGGCCCGTGATTCACGCGACGGGTGAGCCGGGCGACATGTACGTGCTGCACCCGTTCACCGTGCATGCCGCCGACGAGCACCGGGGCACCAAGCCGCGGTTCATGGCGCAGTCGCCGGTGGTACTGACCAGCCCACTGACGCCTGCGTCGTCCTCCGCACTGGCGCGCGTCTGGGACACTTGACCCGTGCAGACCACCGCCAGCCTCGCTGTGACGACTTCGCGCGAGGACTTCCGGGCACTGGCCGCCGAGCACCGCGTGGTGCCGGTGACCCGCAAGGTGCTCGCCGACAGCGAGACCCCGCTGTCGGCGTATCGCAAGCTGGCCGCCAATCGGCCCGGGACGTTTCTGCTGGAGTCGGCCGAGAACGGTCGCTCGTGGTCGCGCTGGTCGTTCATCGGCGCGGGAGCGCCGTCGGCGTTGACGGTGCGCGACGGCGAGGCCGTCTGGTTGGGCACCACGCCGAAGGATGCGCCGCAGGGCGGTGAGCCGCTGCAGGCCCTGCGCGCGACGCTGGAGCTGCTGAGAACCGAGCCGCTGCCCGGCCTGCCGCCGTTGTCGAGCGGGCTGGTCGGGTTCTTCGCCTACGACATGGTCCGGCGGCTGGAGAAGCTCCCGTCGCTGACCGTCGACGACCTCGGCCTGCCGGACATGCTGCTGCTGCTGGCCACCGACGTCGCCGCCGTCGACCACCACGAGGGCACCATCACCCTGATCGCCAACGCCGTGAACTGGAACGGCACCGACGAACGAGTCGACTGGGCGTACGACGACGCCGTGGCCCGGCTCGACGTGATGACCGCGGCGCTCGGCGAGCACCTCCCGTCGTCGGTGGCGACGTTCACCAGACCCGAGCCATTGCATTGCGCCCAGCGCACGCTGGAGGAGTACGGCGCCATCGTCGACAAGCTGGTGCGCGACATCGAGGCCGGGGAGGCCTTTCAGGTGGTGCCGTCGCAGCGTTTCGAGATGGACACCGACGCCGATCCGCTTGACGTGTACCGAATGCTGCGGGTGTCCAATCCGAGCCCGTACATGTATCTGCTCAATGTGCCCAATGCGGCTGGGGGACTGGACTTCTCGGTTGTCGGCTCCAGCCCCGAAGCGCTGGTGACGGTCAAGGACGGGCGTGCGTCGACGCATCCGATCGCGGGCACCCGCTGGCGCGGCCAGACCGATGAGGAAGACCTGCTGCTGGAGAAGGAGCTGCTGCACGACGAGAAAGAGCGGGCCGAGCATCTGATGCTCGTCGATCTCGGGCGCAACGATCTGGGCCGGGTTTGCCGGCCCGGGACGGTGCGGGTCGAGGACTACAGCCACATCGAGCGGTACAGCCACGTGATGCACATCGTGTCGACGGTGCACGGCGACCTGGCCGAGGACAAGACCGCGCTGGACGCGGTGACCGCCTGTTTCCCCGCGGGCACGTTGTCGGGCGCGCCGAAGGTGCGAGCGATGCAGCTGATCGAGGAGGTCGAGAAGACCCGTCGTGGACTCTACGGCGGCGTGCTCGGCTATCTGGACTTCGCGGGCAACGCCGATTTCGCGATCGCCATCCGCACCGCGCTGATGCGCAACGGCACCGCGTACGTGCAGGCGGGCGGCGGCGTCGTCGCGGACTCCAACGGCCCCTACGAGTACACCGAGGCGGCCAACAAGGCCCGTGCGGTGCTCAACGCGATCGCCGCCGCCGAAACCCTGACCGAGCCGTGATCAGGGCCGCCCAGCTCGGCCTGGTGCTCGCCGCTGCGGGCCTGTGGGTGGCGTCGCGGTTGACCTGGGTGGAGGTGACGTCGTTCGACGGTCTCGGCCAGCCGAGAACCGTCGCGCTGTCCGGCGGCACGTGGTCGACGGCGCTGGTGCCGCTTGCGGTGCTGCTGCTGGCCGCCGCGATCGCCGCATTGGCGGTGCGCGGGTGGCCGCTGCGGGTGCTGGCCGTGCTGGTCGCGGCGGCCAGCGCCGGAGCCGCCTACCTCGCGGTCAGCCTGTGGGTGATCGCCGACGTCGCCGTGCGGGCCTCGCACATCGCGGAGGCACCCGTTGCAGACCTGGTCGACACGCAGCGCCACTACGCCGGGGCGGTGGTCACGGTGGTCGCGGCGGTGCTGGCGCTCGCGTGCGCGGTGCTGTTGATGCGGTCTGCCAGCAGCGAGCGCTCCGGTGCGGCCCGGTACGCGCGACGCGTCGAACAGCCCGAGGAATCCGCTGAGGAGATGTCCGAACGCGCGATCTGGGACGCCCTCGACGAGGGCTCCGATCCGACCCGCGACCCCGCCGATCCGGACAACAAGGGCCGGTGATCACCGGTGGTGCGGTGGCGGCTACCCTTCGTGGTTGAAGATCGTTCGGCGTTGTCGGGGGAAGGGAAGCGGCACTCATGAGTTCGGCAACCGTGCTCGACTCGATCATCGAGGGAGTCCGCGCCGACGTCGCCGCCCGTGAAGCCGCCATCCCGCTCGCCGAAATCAAGGCCAAGGCCAAGGATGCAGCACCGCCGCTGGACGTGATGGCCGCACTGCGCGCGCCGGGCATCGCGGTGATCGCCGAAGTGAAGCGGGCCAGCCCGTCGCGTGGCGCGCTGGCGCCGATCTCGGATCCCGCGGAACTGGCCGGCGCCTACGAGAGCGGCGGGGCGCGCATCATCAGCGTGCTGACCGAACAGCGTCGGTTCAACGGCTCGCTCGAGGATCTCGACGCGGTGCGCGCCGCGGTGTCAATACCGGTGCTGCGCAAGGATTTCATCATCCGGCCGTACCAGATCCACGAAGCCAGGGCGCACGGTGCCGACATGCTGCTGCTGATCGTCGCGGCGCTGGAGCAACCGGTGCTCGAATCGCTGCTCGAGCGGACCGAGTCGCTGGGGATGACCGCGTTGGTCGAGGTCCACACCGAGGAGGAGGCCGACCGCGCACTGTCGGCCGGCGCCACCGTGATCGGTGTGAACGCCCGCGATCTCAAGACGCTGAACGTCGACCGGGATTGCTTCGCGCGCATTGCGCCGGGACTGCCGACCGACGTCATCCGTATCGCGGAGTCGGGGATTCGCGGCACCGCCGATCTGCTGGCCTACGCCGGTGCGGGCGCTGACGCTGTACTCGTCGGCGAGGGGCTGGTCACCAGCGGTGATCCGCGCAGCGTCGTCGCCGATCTGGTCACCGCAGGCACCCACCCGTCGTGCCCGAAACCAGCGCGTTGAGAAGTGGCCGATCTCGCCGGGCCTGAGCTGCCTCGTTCCAGCGCGGCCATAGCAGAGCCGACCGCCCACGATCCGGATGAGCGTGGCCACTTCGGGGTCTACGGCGGCAGATTCGTTGCCGAGGCGCTGATGGCGGTGATCGAGGAGGTCACCGCGGCCTACGAAAAGGCACGCGGCGATCAGACCTTTCTCGACGAATTGGACCGGCTGCAGCGCCATTACAGCGGCCGTCCCTCACCGTTGTACGAAGCCGAACGGCTGTCGGAGCATGCCGGTGGCGCTCGTATCTTCCTGAAGCGAGAAGACCTCAACCACACGGGATCTCACAAGATCAACAACGTGCTCGGTCAGGCATTGCTGGCCAGGCAGATGGGCAAGACACGGGTCATCGCCGAGACGGGCGCGGGCCAGCACGGTGTGGCGACCGCGACCGCGTGTGCGCTGCTCGGCCTCGAATGCATCATCTACATGGGCGCCGTCGACACCGCTCGCCAGGCGCTGAACGTGGCGCGGATGCGGTTGCTCGGTGCGACGGTGGTGTCGGTAGAGGCGGGCTCGAAGACCTTGAAGGACGCGATCAACGAGGCGTTCCGTGACTGGGTCACCAACGCCGACTACACCTACTACTGCTTCGGCACGGCTGCCGGACCTCACCCGTTCCCGACGATGGTGCGCGACTTCCAGAGGGTGATCGGGCTGGAGGCCCGCGCGCAGATCCAGGCGCAGGCGGGTCGGCTGCCCGACGCGGTGACCGCCTGTGTCGGCGGCGGGTCGAATGCGATTGGGATCTTCCATGCGTTCATCGACGACCCCCACGTGCGGCTGGTGGGCTACGAAGCCGCCGGTGACGGCGTCGAAACCGGCCGTCACGCAGCGACTTTCACAGGTGGCTCACCGGGTGCGTTCCAGGGTTCGTTCTCATACCTTCTGCAGGACGAAGATGGGCAGACCATCGAATCGCATTCCATCTCAGCGGGTTTGGATTACCCGGGGGTCGGACCTGAGCACGCTTTCCTCAAGGACATCGGGCGCGCAGAGTATCGGCCGATCACCGACACCGAGGCGATGGACGCGTTCTCGTTGCTCTGCCGCATGGAGGGCATCATCCCCGCGATCGAGTCCGCGCACGGGCTCGCTGGCGCAATTCAATTGGGCCGGGAACTCGGTCCCGGTTCGATCGTGTTGGTGAACCTGTCCGGGCGCGGCGACAAGGACGTCGAGACCGCGGCGAAGTGGTTCGGCTTGCTGGACGGTGCGCGGTGAGTCGGCTCGCTTCGTTGTTCGACGCCTGCCGTAGCGAGGGGCGCAGCGCGCTGATCGGCTACCTGCCGACCGGATTTCCGGATCTGCCGACTTCGATCTCGGCGATGACGACGCTGGTCGAAAATGGGTGCGACCTCGTCGAGGTCGGCGTCCCATACTCGGACCCCGGGATGGATGGTCCGACGATCGCGGCGGCCACCGAAGCCGCATTGCACGGCGGGGTGCGCGTGCGTGACTCACTGGCGGCGGTGGAGGCGATCAGCAACGCCGGAGGGCGGGCGGTGCTGATGACGTACTGGAACCCGGTCCTGCACTGGGGGATCGACGCTTTCGCCAGAGATCTGGCATCGGCCGGTGGGCTCGGGATGATCACCCCGGACCTGATTCCGGACGAAGCCGCCGAGTGGCTGGAGGCGTCGGAGGCACGCGGCCTGGACCGGATCTTCTTGGTGGCGCCGTCGTCAACGCCCGAACGGCTGGCGATGACGGTTCGC
The DNA here is from genome assembly GCF_001499985.1 of Mycobacterium sp. IS-1556. Lineage (NCBI taxonomy): Bacteria > Bacillati > Actinomycetota > Actinomycetes > Mycobacteriales > Mycobacteriaceae > Mycobacterium > Mycobacterium sp. IS-1556. Next base: position 17,266 of record NZ_LQIM01000012.1, on the reverse strand, counting down.
GCGTCGCGCGGGTTCGTCTATGCCGCATCGACGATGGGGGTGACCGGTGCGCGGGATGCAGTCTCTACGGCCGCACCTGAATTGGTGCGCCGGGTGAAGGCGGTCTCCGATATCCCGGTGGGCGTCGGCCTGGGGGTCCGGTCGGGACCGCAGGCCGCCGAGATCGGCGCCTATGCAGACGGGGTGATCGTGGGGTCGGCGTTGGTGTCGGCGCTGCAGAACGGTCTCGACGCGTTGGGAACGCTGACCGCCGAGCTCGCGGACGGTGTCAGGCAGAGGATTCCTGCGTGACGACGACATTCCTGGCCGCAATTCCAAGCCCGGCACAGGGCGTCTGGCAGATCGGCCCACTGCCTATTCGAGCATATGCGTTGTGCATCATCGTCGGCATCGTGGCGGCGTTGATCATCGGTGACCGGCGGTGGGAAGCCCGGGGCGGCGAGCGCGGAGTCATCTACGACATCGCCTTGTGGGCGGTGCCGTTCGGGTTGATCGGTGGCCGGCTCTACCACGTGATCACCGACTGGTGGCGCTACTTCGGCGACAACGGCGCCGGCCTGGCCGGGGTGTTTCGAATCTGGGACGGTGGTCTCGGAATCTGGGGTGCGGTCGCCCTCGGCGGTGTGGGCGCCTGGATCGCCTGCCGTCGGCGGGGAATTCCGCTGCCCGCGTTCGGCGATGCGATCGCGCCGGGAATCATTCTGGCGCAGGGGATCGGCCGAATCGGCAACTATTTCAACCAGGAGTTGTGGGGCAGCGAGACGACCCTGCCCTGGGCGCTGAAGATTTACGAGCGCAGAGACTCAGCGGGCATGGTGGACAACCTCAACGGTGTCTCGACGGGCGAAGTGGTCCACCTCGTCCATCCCACGTTTCTGTACGAATTGCTCTGGAACCTGCTGGTTTTCGCGGTTCTCATCTACGTCGACCGGCGATTCAAGTTCGGTCACGGCCGCCTGTTCGCGTTGTACGTAGCCGGATACTGCGTGGGCCGGTTCTGGATCGAGTTGCTGCGCGTCGACGACGCCACGATGATCGAGGGCGTCCGAATCAACTCGTTCACGGCGACGTTCGTGTTCATCGGTGCCGTCGTGTACATCATGGCCGCTCCGAAAGGCCGGGAGGACCCGGCGACGCTCAAAGGAAAAGCCCGCGAGGGCTGGTCGCCGGTCGGGGAAGTCACCGAGGATCTGGCCGCCGTCGCCGCGACATCGGGTGTGGTGGCAGCTGCCAAGGCCGCGGCCGCCGATAAAGACGACGACGAGAAGGGTTCGATCAAGGACATCTCGGCAGAGGAACTCGGCGCGGATGTCGCCGGTGTGCCCGCCGACGACCTCGAAGACGCCGAGGAATTCGCCGTTGAAGGTGACGACTCGGAGACCGCGGAGGCTGTCCTCGAAGCTGAAGCCTTGACTGCCGATGTGGCCGACGCCCCGGCCGAGGACATTCTCGAGGCGGAGGAGTTCGCCGAGGCCGGCGAGGGCGCTGATGTAGGTGGTGTCGGTGCCGTTGAAGGGGAGGAGGCCAGCGACGCGCTTGCCGATGCTTCGGAGGCGCACGGAGCTGCGGTCGAGGGCGAGGCTGAGGCCGAAGAACTGGTCGACGAGGTTGAGGCTGAAGGGGAGCCCGAGGCCGACGAGGGCGCGCACGAAGCGGTTGTCGCGAAGAGGCCGAAACCTTGGCCGAGAATGTGGCCGAAGCGACGGCGGAAGACAGTGCCGGTTGCCGAGGCGGGCGCCGACGAGGCGCTTGTTGGCAAAGCGGACGAGGGCGGGGACGCGCAAGCCGTCGCTGAGACTGAAGCCTTGACTGCAGATGTGGCCGAAGGGCCGGAGGCGGAGGACGGTGAGGGCGCTGACGTAGGCGGTGTCGGTGCCGTTGAAGGGGAGGAAGCCAGCGACGCGTTGGCCGATGCTTCGGAGGCGCACGACGTTGCGGTCGAGGGTGAGGCTGAGGCCGAAGAACTGGTCGATGAGGTTGAGGCTGCAGAGGAGCCCGACGCTGGCGCCGAGGCTGGTGCGGGCGCCGACGTTGGTGGTGTCGGTGCCGTTGAAGGGGAGGAAGCCAGCGACGCTCTGACCGACGCCGACGAGGCGCACCACGACGTCGCGGTGGAGGCTGATGCTGAAGAACTCGTCGATGAGGTTGAGGCTGACGAGGAGCCGGAGGCGGTCGTTGAGGCTGACGCCTTGACCGCAGATGTGGCCGAAGGGCCGGAGGCGGAGGCCAGTGAGGGCGCTGACGTTGGTGGTGTCGGTGCCGTTGAGGGGGAGGAAGCCAGCGACGCTCTGACGGACGCGTCGGAGGCGCACGACGTTGCGGCCGAGGGTCAGGCTGAGGCCGAAGAACTGGTCGATGAGGTTGAGGCTGACGAGGAGCCGGAGGCCGTCGCTGAGGCTGACGCCTTGACCGCAGATGTGGCCGAAGGGCCGGAAGCGGAGGCCAGTGAGGGCGCTGACGTAGGCGGTGTCGGTGCCGTTGAAGGGGAGGAAGCCAGCGACGCGTTGGCAGATGCTTCGGAGGCGCACGACGTCGCGGTGGAGGCTGAGGCTGAGGCCGAAGAACTGGTCGATGAGGTTGAGGCTGACGAGGAGCCGGAGGCCGCCGCTGAGGCTGACGCCTTGACTACGGATGTGGCCGACGCCCCGGCGGAAGACATTGTCGAGGCGGAGGCCAGTGAGGGCGCTGACGTTGGTGGTGTCGGTGCCGTTGAGGGGGAGGAGGCCAGCGACGCGTTGGCCGACGCCGGCGAGGCGCACGACGTCGCGGTCGAGGGTGAGGCTGAGGCCGAAGAACTGGCCGGTGAGGTTGAGTCTGACGAGGGGCCTGAGCCCAAGCCTGAGGAGTCAACCGCCGCGCCGACGGAGAGATCCGGCGGGCGGATGCGTCGCTGGCTGCGTAGTCGCCGCAACCGCTGATCCGGTCGGGTTTTCCCGGCAATTCCGAGACATCTGTCAGACGCTCCGAGTAATATCGAACATATGTTCGAAACCGTATCCGATTCGGAGCTGCTCACCTTCATGGGGGAGGAGACTCGTGAGGAGTCCGCGGCGATGGGGCGGCGGTTGGCGTCGGTCGGCGAGTTGTTTGAGCGGCGGAATCCGGGTTTCGAGTTGGCCGACTTGTGCGCCGTCGACTCCATGACCGCAGTGGCGGCCGAGATCTCGGCGGTGCAGAACATCAGCCATGCCCGCGCGGTCGGTCAGGTCGGGGTCGCGGTGACGTTGCGGAAGCGGCTGCCGCAGATTCTTCGACGGTTCTGCCGGGGAGTGATCGACTACCGGCTGGTGGCCACGGTCGTTGCGCGCACCGAGAACGTCGAAGACGACATCATCGCCGGCTTGGACGAAGCACTGGCCGGGCGGGTCGAAAAGTGGATGAAACTGTCGAAGAACAAGTTGCGCGATCGCATCGATTCGTTTGTCGCCGAATATGATCCGGCCGCCGTCCGGGTGCCGCCGGAGGTCGACGAGCACCGCTACGTCGAGATAACCCCGACCGACACCGCCGGAGTGGCCGCGGTAACGGGTTCACTGCACGCCGAAGTCGGGGCTGCGTTGGATCAGCGGTTGGATGCGCTTGCGGCCACGGTCTGCGACAAGGATCCGCGCACCAAAGAGCAGCGCCGCGCCGATGCCTGCGGGCCGCTGTCGCGCTTGGAGTCCAGGCTGGCTTGTGAGTGTGGATTAGACGATTGCCCGGCGGCTGAGCAACACGCAGCGGCTACCGCGGCGGTGGTGCACCTGCTCGCCGAACACGGCACCCTCGATGGGACCAGCGACAAGCCGGGCTATCTGCCCGGGTTCGGGGTGCTGCCGGCCGAATCGGTACGAGGCATCGCCAAGAACGCGCAGTTGAAGCCGGTGGTGCTGCCGCGCGCTGATGCGGTCGCCGACAACGGGTATCGGCCCAGCGCTGGGTTGACCGATTTCCTGCGGTGGCGGGATCTCACCTGCCGCTGGCCGGGTTGTGACAAGCCAGTGCAGCGCTGTGATGTTGACCATACGGTGCCTTGGCCGTACGGCCCGACTCATCCGTCGAACACCAAGCATTACTGCCGCACCCACCATCTGGTCAAGACGTTCTTGTGCGGGACAGGCGGGTGGTCCGACCGGCAATTGCCCGACGGCTCGATCGAGTTGATCGCGCCGACGGGTCATCTCTGGCGCACCGAACCCCATGGGGCGGCCATGTTTCCGGCGCTCGGGCAGTCGACGGGGCAACTCGAGATACCACCACGTAGTGAGCCTGACGACGGCGCCGACCGGTTGGCGATGATGCCGCGGCGCAGGCAAACTCGCGAGCAGGATCGTCGCGACCGCATCGACGCCGAACGCCGCCAACGCAGCGAACTGATCGCCGAAGAACAACGCCAACAGCAGCTACTCGCCGAAGCCCTCGCCCGCGACTGCGAACCTCCACCCTTCTAGGTGACGACGACGATCAGACGAAATCGTCAAAATATAAGAGCGGCAGCATCTTTGAAGGCGTGCACGTGCCCACTACGCAGTGTCCCGTAGCTGTCATTGCGGTCACTGCCGCGCCAATGGCACTTCCTATCGAGATTGGCGAGGTTTCCTACTGACCGGCCGCTGGTTCGTCTGGCATGCTGGGGGCCATGACTGAGCCGCAGTTCGGTGGCAGTGAGCATGGCAGCACGCCCCCACCGCCCCCGCAGCAGCCCGATTATCCGCCTCCACCCGGCCAGTACGGCCCGCCGCCAGGGGGCTATCCGCCCGTGTATGGCGATCCGACGGCCCCGTATGGCCGCCATCCGCTGACGGGTGAGCCGTACTCCGACAAATCCAAGACCATTGCGGGCCTTTTGCAGCTGATCGGCCTTTTCGGTGTGGTGGGTATCGGCCGTATCTACCTCGGCTACACCGGACTCGGCATCGCGCAGTTGGTGGTCGGCCTGCTCACCTGCGGCATCGGTGCCGTCATCTGGGGCATCATCGACGCCATCCTGCTGCTGACCGACCGGGTCCGCGATCCTCAGGGGCGCCCTCTGCGCGATGGCACCTAGCTCCGCCACGAGCCGCAAACGGCTGTACGGTGCGCTCGGAACGGGCGCCCTGCTGACAGGCGCGTTGGCTTACATCGGCATCGCCGATCCGCACCGCCCGAGCTTCCCCTTTCCGTCGTGTCCCTTCAACGCGCTTACCGGGCTCTACTGCCCAGGCTGCGGTGGCTTGCGGATGGCGCACGACCTGCTGCACGGCGACCTTGCCGCCGCGGTGGCCGACAACGTCTATCTGCTCGTGGGGCTTCCGCTGTTGTTGGGATGGCTTCTGATCCGATGGCGCCAAGACAAACCGTTGATGAATACACCGGCCACCGTCGTGATCATCGTCTCGATCGTGGCCTGGACGGTGGTGCGCAACCTGCCCGGATTCCCGCTGGTTCCGACCGTTCTCGACGGGTGACCCGCCAGCTTCGCCGGTGACTCCGCAAGCGCTTCGGGCTGCCCTCGACTGAATCGATAACGACTATGCTCGGGAGTCGTGAATAGGCGCGGGAAGATCGTCTGCACCCTCGGTCCGGCCACAGCCAACGAGGACGCTGTTCGTGCGCTTGTCGAGGCCGGAATGGACGTCGCGCGGCTCAACTTCAGCCACGGCGACTATCCCGATCACGAGGCGAACTACAAGCGGGTCCGGGCCGCGTCCGACGCAACCGGACGCGCCGTCGGCATCCTCGCCGATCTGCAGGGTCCCAAGATCCGGCTGGGCCGGTTCAAGGACGGGCCGACGTTCTGGGCCACCGGGGAGACGGTGCGCATCACCGTCGACGACATCGAAGGCACCCCCGACCGGGTGTCGACCACCTACAAGCGCCTGGTCGAAGACGCCACGGCCGGCGACCGGGTCCTCGTCGACGACGGCAACGTCGGCCTGGTCGTGGAACGCATCGACGACAACGACGTCATCTGCACCGTCACCGAGGGCGGTCCGGTCAGCAACAACAAGGGCATGTCGCTGCCCGGCATGAACGTGTCCGCCCCTGCGCTTTCGGAGAAGGACGTCGACGATCTCGAATTCGCGCTACGCCTCGGTGTGGACTTCGTCGCGCTGTCGTTCGTCCGCTCGCCGGCCGACATCGAACTCGTCCACGAGGTGATGGACCGTGTCGGTCGACGAGTGCCCGTCATCGCCAAGCTCGAGAAGCCCGAAGCCATCGACAACCTCGAGGCTGTCGTGCTGGCGTTCGACGCCATCATGGTCGCCCGCGGCGACCTCGGCGTCGAGCTGCCGCTCGAAGAGGTCCCGCTCGTACAGAAGCGTGCGATCCAAATGGCAAGGGAGAACGCGAAACCCGTCATCGTTGCAACACAGATGCTGGAGTCGATGATCGAGAACTCCCGGCCTACCCGGGCCGAGGCGTCCGACGTCGCCAATGCGGTTCTCGACGGCACCGACGCGGTGATGCTCTCCGGTGAGACGTCAGTCGGCAAGTACCCACTCGAAACCGTGAGAACCATGGCGCGCATCATCCACGCCGTCGAGGAGAACTCGGTGGCCGCTCCGCCGCTGACTCACGTTCCGAGGACGAAGCGCGGCGTCATCTCCTATGCAGCCCGCGATATCGGTGAGCGCCTCGACGCCAAGGCGCTGGTCGCCTACACCCAGTCGGGTGACACCGTGCGCAGGCTCGCGCGGCTGCACACGCCGCTGCCGCTGCTGGCGTTCACGTCGCTGCCGGAGGTCCGCAGCCAGCTGGCACTGAGTTGGGGCACCGAGACGTTCATCGTCCCGCACATCCAGACCACTGACGGAATGATCCGGCAGGTCGACAAGTCGCTGCTGGAGCTCGGCCGGTACAAGCGTGGCGACCTGGTGGTCGTCATCGCGGGCATCCCGCCCGGCACAGTAGGCTCCACGAATCTGATCCACGTGCACCGGATCGGGGAGGACGACGTCTAGACGTTGAGGAGGAAGCGCGTGTCAGGCTCCGCGGATTTCGACGAGCTGCTCGCGATACTCCACCTCCGGCAATCCGACGACGACATCTACATCGGCTCGCATCCCAGCAAGAACCCCGTGCGCACCTTCGGTGGTCAGATGATCGCCCAGGCGTTCGTGGCGGCCAGCCGTAGCCTGAAGCATCCGACGCCGCCGAGCGCACTCTCGGCTCACTTCATCGCCGGTGGCGACCCGGACAAGGATCTCGAGTTCCGCGTCGTACGGCTACGTGACGAGCGTCGGTTCGCCAACCGGCGGGTCGACGTGATGCAGGACGGTCAGCTGCTGACCACCGCCATGGTGTCGTTCCTGTCCGGCGGCCGCAGCCTGGAGCACGGCATCGCACCGCCTGAGCTGCCTGACCCGCAATCGGTTCCGCCGGTGGATGATCTGCTGCTCGGATACGAAGACGTCGTCCCACATTTCGTCAACGCGTTGCGGCCGATCGACTGGCGCTATACCAACGATCCGAGTTGGGTGATGCGCCGCAAAGGTGAGAAGCTGCCGCACAACCGCGTGTGGATGAAGGCGCTCGGGCAGATGCCCGACGACCCCGTATTGCACGCCGCCGCGCTGGTCTACTCGTCGGACACCACCGTGCTCGATTCGATCATCACCACCCACGGCCTGTCGTGGGGCTACGACCGGATCTTCGCGGTCACCACCAATCACTCGGTGTGGTTCCACCGGCCGGTGCGCTTCGACGAGTGGGTGCTGTACTCGACGTCCTCACCGGTGGCCGCCGACTCCCGTGGGCTGGGCACCGGCCACTACTTCAACCGCACCGGTCAGCCGATCGCCACCGTGGTGCAGGAGGGCATCGTCAAGTACTTCCCGGCGCGCTAGAGGGGCTACGGCGTGGGCGTCAACGTGACCGAGAATTCGTCCTCGACACGTTGCTGGAACTCCTCGGCGCACTGTTGCACGGCTTCCTGATCGTTGCCGGCGCGTGAGATGCAGTCGATGTAATCGGTGCCGCCCACCTGGTTGAATCCCCAGACGGCCAACCAGATCAGCACGATGGCTTCGATGATGCTCAAGAACCCGAGGACGATGCCGGCCACCGCCATACCACCGTTGGTGGCTTCGCCGCGTTTGGCCCTGCCCCAGCCGAGGAAACCGAGAATCACCGCGACGACGCCCAGCACGATGCCACCGAAGACGGACAACAGCGCGACGATCGCGATCACCAGCGACGCGATGCCGAGGCCGTTCTTCGGGGCGGTCGCCGGCGGGGGGTAACCGGGGTAGCCCTGCGGCGGAGGGGGATAGGTGCCGGGATAAGCCCCGTACTGCGGCGGAGGGGGCGGTGCCTGCGGGAAATTCGGAGGGGGCTCTTGCGGCGGATTCTGTGACGACGTGTGCTCAGGGTTTTGTGACGACGTCTGCTCAGGGTTCTGTGGCGACCCTTGCTCAGGATTCTGTGGCGACGTGAGTTCAGGGTTGTGTGGTGGCGTCTCGGGCTTGTCCGGTTCGCTCATGCCGATGAGGTTACTCCGCGGTCAGCGAAAATGAGGGTAGGACAGTCAAGGTGGTCGGGCAGATGGTGGGTCGCGACGACCACCGTGCGGTCGGCGGGGAAAAGCCCGCCGGGCGTGAGCAGTTCGGTCAGAATCTGGCCGGCATCGGCGGCGTCGAGGTGTTCGGTCGGTTCGTCGAGCAGCACCGTGGCGGCCGTGGTGAGAAGGGCACGCGCCAGCAGTAGTCTCCTGCGTTGTCCCGCGGATACGGCGGCCGACCCGCCGACGAGGACTGTGGACAACCCGTCAGGCAACTCGTCGAGCCACTCGCCAAGTCCGACGCGCCGCAGCGCGATTCGGATCTCATCGTCGGTCGCATCGCCGCGGGCCACCAGCATGTTGTCCCGCACGGTGGTGGCGAACAGATGCGCGTCTTCGGCGAAAAATACTGTGTTCGAGTGGGTTTCGGCCATCGACAGCAGCAGCGTGGTCTTGCCCGACCCGCTGGGTCCGATGACCGCGAGACGATCACCGGCCGCCAGCGGTACATGTGGAGCCGGCGGCCTGGTCCGTGCTGAATCGGTCGTTGTGGTCAATTCGGCGAGGCGACGAGCCGCGATTCGCGACCTGGTGAGCTGCACGGCAGCCGCGGGCAGTGCGGTGGTCGCCTCGAACGCCGACAGCGGCAACAGCATCAGGATCGCCAGAGTCGTCGGTGCAACAGAGTCGGCGATCGCGATCGCTGCAATCACGGCGCCGAGCACGCTGACGCCGATCGCCGCGGTCGACGCAGTGGCGGCCATCGCGGCGGGGGCGGCCGCGCGGTCTGTGGCTCGGCCCCAGTCGCGTTGTCGGTGATCGGAATCGGCGAGGATCGCGTCGAGGCGGCCGCTGACGCGAAGCTCCGGCGCATACTCGAGCGCGAGCATCACCGCCACGTCGCGGCCCGAATGATGTTGGGCGGCGACGGCTTCGGTGTCCGCGGCGGCACGGGCTGCCAACGACGGCGCGACGATGCCCGCCACCACGAGGCAGCATGCCAGGACGGCCGCCGCGGCGATCGACACGATGCCGATGCCAACGACGGCGGCCAGACCCAGCACCGCAGCCACGGCAATCGGCAGCACCGCGCGAACCACCACGTCGGCGAGATCGTCGACGGACGCGCCGATCCGGGCCACCAGCTCGCCGCTCGGCATTCGGGACACCGTGTCCGCGGGCGCTTCGGCCAGCCGCCGGTACAGCGTTTCGCGGGTGTCCGCCGCCGAGCGCAGCGCGGTGTCGTGGGCCGCCAGCCGCTGGCAGTAGCCCAGCACCCCGCGGGAGATGCCGAGCGCGCGGACCGCCACCACCGCGACGGTGAGGTCCAGCACCGGTGGCATCTGCCACGCCCTTGTGATCAGCCACGCCGAAATCGCGGCCAGCGCCAGGGCACTGCCCAGTGACAGCACACCGAGCAGCACGGCGAGCACCAGTCGCCCCAACCGAGGTCGCAATAGCTCACGCATCGACAAGGTCTCCCAGCGTCAGCACCCGATCGCCGATTGCGCGCACCGGATCGCGATGGCCGACGACCAGCACGGTGGCACCGGCCCGCGCCCTCGCGACGATCGCTTCGAGGACACGCGCCTCCATCGCCGCATCGAGGTGTGAGGTCGGTTCGTCGAGCAGCAGCACCGGCGCGGCCGAGCCCAGCGTCCGGGCCAACCCCAACCGTTGCCGCTGGCCGAGCGACAGCCCCGAGCCGTCGCGACCCAGCACCGTGTCCAGCCCGTCGGGGAGAATCGCCAGCACCGCGTCGAAACCTGCTGCGCGACAGGCACCTTCGATGTCCGGCAGCCGACCGAACAGCTCGAGGTTCTCCCGTATGCTGCCCGGCACCAGCACCGGACGATGTGGCAACCAGGCGATCTGGTCCCACCATGCCCGCTGGTCGAGGTCGCCGACGTCGATCCCGTCGACCGAAACCTGTCCCGGATGCAGCCCGAGGATCGTGTGCAGCAGAGTCGACTTGCCGGCGCCGTTGGGGCCGGTCAGCACCGTCACCCGACCCGGTTCCACATCCGCGTCGAGCGCCCCGATGTGGATGGTGGCGCCGGCCGCCCTGACGGTGGCGGTTCCCGCCGACCGGGCCGGCAGGGCGTCGAGAAGTCGAAATGCGGCGTCGGCGGCGGTCTTACCGTCCTGAGCGGCGTGGAACTCCACGCCCACCCGACGCAGCGGCCAGAACACCTCGGGCGCGAGCAACAGCGCGGTCAGCCCCGCGGTCAACGTCATCTCGCCGAACACCAGGCGCAGTCCGATACCGACGGCGACCAGTGCGACGCCCAAGGTGGCCAGAAGTTCGAGCACGAGCGCGGACAGAAACGCGATCCGCAGCGTGGCCATCGTCGAACGGCGATGTGCGGCAGCGAGTTCGGTGATGCGGTCGACAGATCCGTCGAGCCGTCCCAACGCCCGCAACGTGGGGATGCCGGCCACCAGGTCGAGCAGCCGTGACTGCAGTGTGGTCATCGCCGCGAGCGCCGCCTCGGAGCGGTCCTTGGTCAGCAGCCCGATCAACACCATGAACACCGGGACGAGCGGCAACGCGACCAGCACGATGAGCGCCGAGCGCCAGTCGACGGCCGCGATCACCAGCACCGCTGCGGGGGTGAGGATTCCCGCCAGGAATACCGCGGGCAGATACGCGGTGAGGAACGGCCGCAGACCGTCCAGGCCCCGCGTGACCAGCGCGGCCGCGGTGTCGCGTTCGACCGCGAGGCGCCGCGGCGGCAGCGCGGTGACCGCGCGAAGCACCTGGCCCGCCAGATCGGCGATGACGCGCGTCGCGCCAGTCGAGGCCAGCCGGCCCTGAAGCCAGTGCGCGAAGGTGCGGATTCCCCACAGCCCGAGCAGAAATGCGAGCGGGCCGGCCCAGTGCCGGATGTCGCGTGTTGCGGGTTCGGTGATCACGCCGGCGACGATGTCGGCCAGCACCACGGCCGCGGCGATCGTCGCTACGGTGATGGTCACTCCGCACATCACCGACGCGACCAGGTAACGCCGCATCGCCTCGGAAGCCCGCCACAGGTTCACGGCATCCGCCGGGTCAATCCCACGGGCGCCGGAATGTCCTCGGCGGAGATGCGCTGCCGGAACACCCAGTACGTCCACCCCTGATACAGCAGCACCAGTGGCGCGAACACCAGCGCCGCCCAGCTCATGATCGTCAACGTGTACGGGCTCGAGGACGCATTGTCGACTGTGAGGCTGAAGGCCGGATCGATTGACGACGGCACCAGGTTCGGGTACAGCGTGCCGAAGAACAACACCACCAGCGCCGCGACGACGACCGTCGTGCACGCGAACGCCCACCCCTCTCCGGCGCGGCGCCAGACCCGGCCGATGGCGGCCAGCTGCGCGCATCCGGCGACTAGCAACACGATCCAGGTCCAGCTCTTGCCGTGCGCGAGTTGAGTCCACAATCCGAACGAGGCCAGCACCGCGGTCACGGGCAACGCCAGCGCGTTCGCGAACCGCAGCGCGTCATTCTTCACCGCCCCATCGGTTTTCAGCGCCACGAACACCGCGCCGTGCCACAGGAACAGGCCGGCTGTGGCAAGGCCGCCGAGCAACGTGTAGCCGTTGAGCAGATCGAGGATCCCGGCGTGCATTCGCTTGTCGGCGTCCACCGGAAGCCCGTGCACCAGTGCCGCGAACGCGACGCCCCACAGCACAGCGGGCACCCAGGATCCGACGGCGATCCCGACGTCGGCCCATCTGCGCCAGTCCGCGTCGTCGATCTTGCCGCGCCATTCGATGGCCACCACCCGCAGGATCATCGAGACCAGGATCGCGAGCAGGGGCAGGTACAGCCCCGAGAACATCGTCGCGTACCAGTCGGGGAACGCGGCGAACATCGCACCGCCGGCGGTGATCAGCCAGACCTCGTTGCCGTCCCAGACCGGGCCGATGGTGTTCAGCGCCGCCCGGCGGTGCTTTTCGGGGTTGTCGCGGGCCGCGCGGCCGAACAGTCCCATCAACATGCCGACGCCGAAGTCGAACCCCTCGAGGACGAAGAAACCGAGGAACAGGCCCGCCATCACCACGAACCACCAGTCCTGCAGCGCCATTGCCGCCATTGCCAATCACACCCTCTCAATACGCAAACGACAGCGGTGCCACCTCGTCGTCAGCCGGCGGCAGCGGCGCAGCGGGTTCGGAATCGTGCTCCTGCGGTCCTTCGACGGTGTAGCGGCGGATCAACCAGAACCAGATCACGGCGAGGACCGCGTACACCAAGGTGAAAGCGGCCAACGACAACACGACCATGCCGACCGGATGCCCGGACACCCCGTCGGCGACGGTGAGCCGGATCATCGGGTCTCCGGTCGGATTCGGCACCACCACCCAGGGTTGACGGCCCATCTCGGTGAACACCCAACCGGCGCTGTTGGCCAGGAAGGGGGCAGGCAGCGACAGCAACGCGAATCGGGACATCCAGCGCGCCTGCGGGATTCGCCCGCTGCGCGTGAGCCAGAGCACCGTCAGTGCGAACAGCACCGGGACGGAGAGCAAGCCGATCATGGCGCGGAACGACCAGTACGTCACGAACAGATTGGGCCGGTAGTCGCCGGGGCCGAACTTCTCCACGTACTGCTCTTGAAGCTCCTTGACGCCCTCGAGGCGGACCCCTTCGAATTGACCTTCTGCCAGGAACGGCAGTACGTACGGGACCTCGATGAGATGAACGACGCTGTCGCAGTTGTTGTGCGTGCCGACGGTGAGCACGGAGAAGTCGGGATCGGTTGCGCTGTGGCACAACGATTCCGCGGAGGCCATCTTCATCGGCTGCTGTTCGAACATCAACTTGCCTTGGACGTCGCCGGTGAGAACGAGGCCGGCCGTCGACACCAGCACGACCAGGCAGCCCATGATCGCGGCGGGACGGAACATCGTGTGCGCCTCGGACTGGTTCTCCCGCCGTGCGCGCATCATCCACCACACGCATACGCCCGCGACGAATGTGCCTGCGGTCAGGAACGCCCCGAACACCGCGTGCGCGAACGCCGCAACCGCGGTGTTGTTGGTGAACAGCGCGACGATGCTGGTCAGTTCCGCGCGACCGGTCTCCGGGTTGAAGCGGGCTCCGACGGGATGTTGCATCCACGAGTTCGCGGCGATGATGAAGAAGGCCGACAGGTTCACCGCGAACGCGACCACCCAGATACAGGCGAGATGGACGAGCCGGGGGAGGCGGGTCCACCCGAAGATCCACAGCCCGAGGAACGTCGACTCGAAGAAGAAGGCGGCCAACCCTTCCATCGCCAACGGCGCGCCGAAAACGTCGCCGACGAACCGCGAGTACTCCGACCAGTTCATGCCGAACTGGAATTCCTGCACGATGCCGGTGGCCACGCCTAGGGCGAAGTTGATCAGAAACAGCTTGCCGAAGAAGCGGGTCAGCCGGTACCACGCGGTGTTTCCGGTGATCAGCCAGGCCGTCTGCATGCCCGCGATCAGCGGTGCCAGTCCGATGGTCAGCGGCACGAAGATGAAGTGGTACACGGTGGTGATGCCGAACTGCCACCGCGACACATCGAGCGCGTCCATCTCACCCTCTTTCGTGGCTGTTAATACAGCCTACGACAGGGTGTAGTAGACGTCAGTGTGGGTTAGCTCACCGGCGCTTCCGCCGCAGGTGAGGCGGTGGATCCGCCCGGCGTGTCGAGGTTCTTCGAGGCCTTGCGGATACCGAAGGCCGACACGATCTCGAAGACGCCGATCACGATCAGCGAGATCCCGGCCACCACGGTGAGGATCGCGAGCGACTCGAACGGCGCCGCCAGCATCACCACGCCCGCGATGAGGCTGATCACGCCGACGATGATCTCCCACACACGGCCGGGCAAGGTCGGGTCGCTGATCGCCGATACCGCCGTCGCCACACCGCGGAAGATGAAGCCGACGCCGATCCAGATCGCCAGCAGCAGGATCGATTCCTGCAAACTGCGGAAGCACAGCACGGCAAGGATCAGGGCCGCGGCACCCGAGATGAACAGCAGCACCCGGCCGCCCGCCGAGACATGCAGGCTGAACGCGAAGATCACCTGTGCGATGCCGGCGACCAGCAGGTACGCCCCGAAGAAAATCGCCGCAATGACGATGGTCTTACCCGGCCACAGCCAGACGAGAACGCCGAGTGCAACGGCGAGGATGCCGGAGAGCAGGGTGGTTTTCCAGAGGTGCCGCAGCAAGCTGGGCGGTGCGGTGTTATCCATTGCCGCAGTTTGGCACAACGGAATGGAATCGCCGTTGCATTTCGGTATCGATCAGCTTGCAGTCGCCAGTGGCCGGAATTGCTCGAGGAACACAAAGAAGTCGCGGATCTGCGTGGTGGTGGGCACGAATTGCTCAACGAATCGGTCAGCCGACCCGATCGGGTCGGGTGACATGGCATTAGGAGGTACGTACTCCTTCCACATGCCTTCGAGCACGTCCGCCACGGGAAGGACGTTGGACTCGTCGGTGGTCGGGCCGGGGACCGCAAAGTCGGTTGGCTCGGCTCCAGCGGGAACGGCGAAAAAGCAAAAGCTCGAGGCGGCGGCGCAAGCGGCTAGGAGACATTTCGCGGCACTACGAGTTGGCGCATCCATAATCAATCCTCTTGAGCATTACCAGAAGACGTATCGTAGATATCCGGAAGTCCCGGCCGTCAGTGAAATGGAAATTCGAACGCAGCGTTGCGGAGGCGGTGTCGTGGTGGAAAGCGCCCCGGACCCGGCCGCGCCGCTGTGGCGTGCGGCGCAGGTGTTCCGGGTGTTGAGTTGCCTGTATGCGCTCGGGTTTCAAGTGTCGGTCAACGGCGATCTGGACCGGCCGGGTGTGGCGTGGATTCTGTTCGCCTCCTTGCTCGCGTGGAGCTCCGTCTGCGCGGTCGCCTATCTGCAGGGATTCGGGCGACGTCCGCTGTGGGTGCTGGCCGAAATCGCCGTCGTGGTCGGGCTGATCCTGTCGACCGAAGTGGTCGCGTCGCCCCAGTGGGCGTTCGACAACCAGTCCTGGCCGACGACGCTGTGGGCGACCAACGCCACCATCTCGGCGGCGATCGTCGCCGGCCCGATCGCCGGGATGTTGACCGGGGTGGTGGTGATGATCGCCAGCACCGTCGTCAAGGGCTTCATCAACTACGACCTCGGCCGCAACGCGACGATCGTCATCGAGCTTGCCGTCGGCCTCGCGGTCGGGATGGCCGCGCAGACCGCGCGCCGGGCACACGCCGAGCTGGAGCAGGCGGCGCGGCTGGCGGCAGCGCACCAGGAGCGGGAGCGGTTGTCCCGCCAGGTGCACGACGGCGCGATCCAGGTGCTCGCGCTGGTGTCCCGCCGCGGCCGCGAAATCGGCGGTGCGACAGCTGAACTCGCAGAGCTCGCGGGAGAGCAGGAGCGCGCGTTGCGCCGGCTGGTCAGCTCCGGGGAGAGCGAACCGCGGCTCGGTGCGACGACCGACGTCGGCGCGCTACTGCGCCAACGCGCGTCGGACCGTGTCTCGGTGAGCCTGCCCGCCGAACCGGTGCTCCTCGAAGCGGGCGTCGCCACGGAGTTGTACGCCGCGGCCGCCAACGCGCTCGACAACGTGGCGGCCCACGCCGGGCCCGACGCCCACGCCTACGTGCTGCTCGAGGACCTCGGCGATACGGTCACGGTGAGCATCCGCGACAACGGCACCGGGATCGCCGACGGCCGGCTCGACGAGGCGGTGCGCGAGGGTCGGATCGGAGTGGCGAAATCGATTGTGGGAAGGATGAACTGGCTGGGTGGCAGCGCAAAGCTGACGACCGGGCCGGAAAGCGGGACGGAATGGGAACTGACGGTACCCCGACGGTGATGGTCGTCGACGACCATCCCATCTGGCGCGACGCGGTGGCCCGCGACCTCGACGAGGACGGCTTCACCGTGGTCGCCACCGCCGACGGCGTGGGCTCGGCACGCCGCCGCGCCCTTGCGGTCCAGCCCGACGTCGTGGTGATGGACATGCGGCTCGCCGACGGTGACGGCGCCCAGGCGACCGCCGAGGTGCTCGCCGTTTCGCCGTCGTCGAGGATCCTGGTGCTGTCGGCGTCCGACGAGCGAGACGACGTGCTCGAGGCGGTGAAGGCCGGTGCTACCGGCTATCTGGTGAAGAGCGCTTCGAAGCAGGAACTCGGCGCCGCGGTACGGGCCACCGCCGAGGGCCGGGCCGTCTTCACCCCGGGCCTTGCGGGGTTGGTGCTGGGGGAGTACCGGCGCATCGCGCAGACACCGGGCCCGGAGACGCCGAGCCTGACCGAGCGCGAGACCGAGATTCTGCGCTACGTGGCCAAAGGCTTGACCGCCAAACAGATTGCCGCCCGGCTGTCGCTCAGCCACCGCACCGTCGAGAACCATGTTCAGGCCACATTCCGCAAGCTGCAGGTCGCCAACCGCGTCGAATTGGCCCGTTACGCGATAGAACACGGCCTAGACGAGTAGTCCTACTCATCCGCGAGGCGGTCGCGGCTGTGACGATGACGCCATGACCGAACCGCATCGCGCCGTGATAGCCCGGCTGTCCGCCGACTTCGCGGCCATCTCAGCGCAGTTGGCGCGCGCTTCGACCGATCTGGCCGAACTCGACCGGCTGTTGGCACCGTCGTGGGCACCGCCGCCTCAGCAGGTTCCCCAATACGTTGCGCCCGTTCACTATTCACCGCCATACGTGGCGCCCGTTCACTATTCACCGCCATACGTGGCGCCCGCCCCGCCGCCACGACCGGCGCCAACACCAGCAGCGGTACCAGCACCAGCAGCCCCAGATGCTCGGAGTTCCACCGACGCGCCAACG
>NZ_LQIM01000011.1:0-76918 GCF_001499985.1 Mycobacterium sp. IS-1556 | reverse complement strand
GAAAAAGAGGCAGGCAAAAAACAACAACAAACAAAAACCACCAAACACACTATTGAGTTCTCAAACAACACACCCGCACGGCCGCGCGACTAGCCCGCGGCTTTGAAGCCGCGTACTCGTAGTGCGGACGCTCAGGAACCCACCGAAGTGGGATTTCCCTCTGGGAACCGCCGCGCTCTTCGGGCTTGGCCCGTGTCGCAGCGACGAATCAACAAGGTACGTGAGGGAAAACTAGGAGTCAAATGGCCTGATAGGACGGGTATTTCAACTCGACACCTGTCACGCGCACCAAGGTGCGTTGACTCCAACCAGAGGGTCTAACGCCCCGGCCCTCTTCGTTGTTCCCGTCTCGGTTGAGAATTCACGCGACCCGTTCGATGCCCGCGATGTTGCGCTTACCGCGGCGCAGCACGAGCCAGCGGCCGTGGAGAAAATCGGCGGGCTGCGGAACCCACTCCTCGCTGTCGACCCTGGCGTTGTTGACGTAGACGCCGCCCTCGGCGATCGTCCGCCTGGCCGCCCCTTTGCTCGCGGAGAGCCCACTGACCACCAGGAGGTCGGTGATCGAGTCCGGCTGCCCTGGCTCGAGCTGGGCGACCGCGGCCTCTCGCAGGGCGGCGCCCAGCGTGGGTTCGTCGAGTTCAGCGAGCTCACCGCGACCGAAGAGGGCCTGGCTGGCGTGCTCGACCGAGCGCGTCGCCGCCTCGCCGTGTACCAGCGTGGTGAGTTCGCGGGCCAGTCGACGCTGCGCGGCGCGCTCGTGCGCTCGCTCCGTCGTCGCCTCCTCGAGCTCGGCGAGCTCGGCGGGGGTCAAGAAAGTGAACCAGCGTAGATAACGGATGACGTCGGCGTCCGCGGTGTTGATGAAGTACTGGTACCAGGCGTACGGGCTGGTCATCTCGGGGTCCAGCCATAGGCTCCCGCCGCCGGTCGACTTGCCGAACTTCTTGCCTTCGGAGTCGGTTACCAACGGAGTCGTCAGGGCGTGCACCGTCGCTCCGTCCTTCTGGCGGACCAACCTCACGCCGGCGATGATGTTGCCCCACTGATCGGAGCCGCCGACCTGCAAGGTGCAGTCATGGCGCCGGTGCAATTCCACATAGTCGTTGGCCTGCAGCAGCATGTAGCTGAACTCGGTGTAGGAGATGCCCTCGCCCTCGAGCCGGCGCCGGACCGTGTCGCGGTCGAGCATCACGTTGACCGAGAAGTGCTTTCCGACGTCGCGCAGGAACTCGATCGCCGACAGCGGCCCCGTCCAGGACAGGTTGTTCTCCACCACCGCGCCCGTCGCGGAGCCGTCGAACTCGACAAAACGCTCGAGTTGACCGCGAATCCGGTTGGCCCAGTCCGCCACGGTGTCCGCGGTGTTCAGCGTGCGTTCGCCGGTATCGCGGGGGTCGCCGATCATGCCGGTGGCGCCGCCGGCGAGCACAATCGGTCGATGCCCGGCCTGCTGAAAGCGGCGCAGCGTCAACAGCGGGATGAGATGGCCCGCGTGCAGGCTGGGAGCGGTCGGGTCGAAACCCGAATACAGGGTCACAGGTCCGGTGGCCAATGCCGCCGCCAGCGCGTCCTCGTCGGTGGACTGCGCGACCAAACCGCGCCACCGCAGCTCGTCGAGAATGTCCGGGGTGCCCTTAGACGTCACGGTGTCGATCTTCTCGTACCGCGACGGATCGGCCGCAGCCGGTTCGCCCGCAGGCGGTGACCACGAGAAGCGGCCGCCGCGGTAAGCGCGCCGCGTCCTGATCCGCACATTCGGTCGATAGCATGGCGCAGCGCGAACGCCGCCGAGAGGGAGAGTCGAGAGGGAGAGTCGAGCACCGTATGACAGCGCCGGATCCATTGGAGATTCGCAAAGGAGCGGCGTTCTACAACGCGCGGGGGCTCTTCATCTACAACGTCTACGTTTTGAGGTTCAACAACCGATGGCTGTGGCGTTGCCCCCGGCGCCGACTCCTGGAGCATTACGACTCGCACATCCGCTGCAACCACCTCGACATCGGGCCGGGCACGGGGTGGTACCTGCAGCACACCACGTTTCCCTGCCGCGACCCCAAGCTCACACTGCTCGATCTGAGCCCGGATAGCCTCGCGACGGCGGGCAAGCGCCTGCGCAAGCTGTCGCCGAGGCTGCTGCATTCGGATATCTTTTCTCCGATCCCCACGCACGAGAAGTTCGACTCCATCGCCGCCAACTATGTGCTCCATTGCATTCCGGGTGACTGGGAAGGCAAATCCTTGGCGATCGAAAATGTCGCCAACGCTCTCGCGCCCGATGGCGTGTTCTTCGGCTCCACGATCCTGGGTGTAGGCGTTCGCCACAACCTGTTGGGTCGGCGAACGATGAACCGATTCAACGCATCGGGCACCTTCCATAACGACACAGACGACCTCGCCGGCCTGCAAAAGGCCCTCGACGCCTACTTCGAGAAGTTCACGACGACGATGGTCGGGACTGTCGCGCTTTTCACCGCCGCCCATCCGCGCATTGCTGCATGACGACCGGCCCTTAGTCGCTCGCACCCGGCATCGGAGCACGTGGACTGCGCCGGTACAGCGACACCTCCGGACGCCCGGCGAGCCACAGCCGCCAGGGCCGATCGGCGGCCTTGCTCACACCGACCCGCGGACCCTCCGCGGCGGCGTGCTGCTCGCCGAGCGTCAGCCTGATCGGGCTCTTCTTGGCGAACACGTCAGTCCCGTTGTCCTCCATCGTGATTCCCAGAGCCGAGCACAAGTTGCCCGGTCCCCTCGCCAGGGCAACCGGTCGAACCAGCTCCCCGCGCCGCGCGAGCGCCGCGTCCAGGCCCGCTTCAATCGCCGCGGCCCTGAGCAGCACGGCCCCCGCGACGCCGTCGGTGGCGCACACGATGTTGGCGCACACATGGATTCCGTGACTGCGGTAGGTGTAGAGGCGCCCGGCCGGTCCGAACATCACGGAGTTACGCGGTCCCGGCCCGCGAAAGGAATGGGCCGCCGCGTCCGGCCACGGGCCATCGGGAGGCCCGCCGTACGCCTCGACCTCGACGATCATCGCGCTCACCCCGCGCCCGGACAGCATCGCGCCGAGAAGCCGCCGCGCCGCCGTCAGTGGATCCGTGGACAGCAACTCGGCGCTCACCGAAGCGATTCTGCCGGTGCCCTTGACAGGCCTCACGAGCGGGCGCAGTATTCATCACATGATGACTTCATCGCATGATGAATTCCCCGGGTCGCCGTCCGCGCCGGCCGTCGACATCTCACATCTGCGGGTCGTCCGCGGTAAGCGCCTGGCCCTCGACGACATCACTGTGCGGATCGCGCAGGGCACCATCACCGGCCTGCTCGGTCCTTCGGGATGTGGCAAGACCACGCTGATGCGCAGCATCGTCGGCACGCAGATCATCACCAGTGGTTCGGTGACGGTGCTGGGCAAGCCCGCCGGGTCGGCGGACCTGCGGCACCGGGTTGGCTATGTCACGCAGGATCCGACGGTCTACGACGACCTACGAGTGATCGACAACGTCCGATACTTCGCCTCGCTGTACGGGACCGACGCCGAGGCCACCGATGAGGCCGTCGCCGCCGTCGGGCTCGACGACCATCGAACCGCGGTGTGCGCCAACCTATCCGGCGGCCAGAAGACGCGCGCCTCGTTGGCGTGCGCCCTCGTCTCGCACCCGGATCTGCTCGTCCTCGATGAACCGACAGTCGGACTGGACCCGGTATTGCGGGTGGACCTGTGGGAGCAGTTCCACCGCTTGGCGAGTCATGGGACGACGCTGCTGGTGTCCAGCCACGTGATGGACGAGGCCGATCACTGCGGTGAGTTGTTGCTGATGCGCGAAGGTCGCCTGCTCACCCACACCACACCGACGAAGCTACGAGAGGACACGGAATGTCAGTCACTGGAGGAAGCGTTTCTGTCCGTCATCAGGCACAGCACCGCGGCCGCCGCAGCCGAAGCAGGTTGAGTCCGCAGGCATATCTCGCCACCACCGGCCGCATCCTGCGTCAACTGGCGGCCGATCACCGCAGCGTCGCGATGATCCTCGTGGTGCCCAGCCTGATCATCACGTTGCTCTATTTCATGTTCCAGGATGCTCCGCACCCGCCCGGAACACCGTCTCCGTTCAACAACGCCTGCTTGATCATGCTCGGCGTGTTTCCGCTCGTGGTGATGTTTCTGATCACGTCGATCACCATGCAGCGCGAACGGGTTTCGGGCACGTTGGAGCGGATCCTGACCACTCCCCTGCGCCGTACCGACCTGCTCGCCGCGTACGGCACCGCGTTCTCGATTGCCGCTGCCGCGCAGGCGACGCTCGCGTGCATCGTCTCGTATGCCTTCCTCGGTTTCAGTACCGAAGGCAGCCCGGTGTGGGTGTTCACGATCGCGATCATCAACGCCGTACTCGGGGTCGGTCTGGGTCTGCTGTGTAGCGCGTTCGCACGCACCGAGTTTCAGGCCGTGCAGTTCATGCCCGTGGTGATCGTCCCGCAGCTTCTGCTGTGCGGAATCATCGTTCCGCGCGACGTGCTGCCGGACTGGCTGCAGTGGATCAGCAACGTGCTGCCCGCAAGCTACGCTCTGGAGGCGCTGCGACAGGTCGGCGCCTATTCGGAGCCGACATTCATCGCGGTGCGAGACATGGCGGTCGTGATCGGCTTCGCGATTCTGGCGCTGTGCCTTGCGGCGGCCACGCTACGACGAAGGACACCGTGACGACGTTGACCACCAACGCTGAGCGCAAACGCCCCGGCCGGCCGCCCGGACCGTCGGACACCCGGGAGCGCATTCTGTCGAGCGCGCGGGAGTTGTTCGCCCGCAACGGAATCGACAAGACCTCGATTCGCGCGATCGCCGCAGCGGCGGAGGTCGATCCCGCGTTGGTACACCACTACTTCGGGACGAAAACCCAGTTGTTCGCCGCGGCGATCCACATCCCGATCGACCCGATGCAGGTCATCGGCCCGCTGCGGCAGGTTCCGGTGGAGGAGATCGGCCGCGTACTGCCGTCACTTCTGTTGCCGCTGTGGGATTCCGAAATGGGCAAGGGTTTCATCGCGACGCTGCGGTCGATGCTCGCGGGCAACGAATCGTCTTTGTTCCGGACATTCCTGCAGGAGGTGATCGCCAAAGAGGTCGGCTCGCGTGTCGACGACCCGCCCGGTAGTGGGCCGATCCGCGTGCAATTCGTCGCCTCGCAATTGGTGGGCGTGGTGATGGCCCGCTACATCCTCGAACTCGACCCGTTCAGATCACTGCCGGTGGAGCAGATCGCGGAGACCATCGCGCCGAACCTCCAGCGATACCTCACCGGAGAGCTACCCGGCTTCCCCTGACGCGCGGTTTACCATCCGCTGGTGCTCGGCCTCGTCGGTGACGGCGACGGCCTCGTCGATCAACAGCACCGGGATGCCGTTGTCGATGCGGTATGCCCGGCGTAGCCGTGGGTTGTAAAGGTATTCCGGCTGATCGGGGTCGACGAGCAGCAGCGGTCCGCGGTCCTGCGGGCAGACCAGGATTTCGAGAAGTTTCGCGTCGAACGCCACGGCGGATCAGCCGGCCGGGGCGGTCATGCCGGGAATGACGGGCACCGGGCCGGCGACGGGTCCGTTGTCCACCACGGCCTGGGCGGCCCGCGCCTGCAGCTTGCGCTGATAGGCGATGGTCTCCTTGAGCGCTTCGACGAGCGGCGTCTGGTTCGGCCGATGTTCGAGCGCGTCCGCCAGCGCCGCTGCGTTCGCGTTCGACGGGCGGTAACCCTGCTGGCGCAGCTTCACCGCGTCGTCGATCAGCTTGGAGATCTGACCGCCGCCGTCACCCTGCCGGTACTCCTCGTGAATGAGGGAAAGCACCTGGTCGGCGTTCACCTTGGGCGCGGCCTCGTCGTCTTTGTTGCAGTCCTCGCCGGTGCAGGGCGTCGGCGGCCCCTCGGCTTGGGGCTCGGGGGCCTCGGTT
The DNA here is from genome assembly GCF_001499985.1 of Mycobacterium sp. IS-1556. Classification (NCBI taxonomy): domain Bacteria; kingdom Bacillati; phylum Actinomycetota; class Actinomycetes; order Mycobacteriales; family Mycobacteriaceae; genus Mycobacterium; species Mycobacterium sp. IS-1556. Next base: position 70,971 of record NZ_LQIM01000011.1, on the reverse strand, counting down.
TCGACCGTCGGCTCCGCGGGCTGCGCTACCGCGGTGGGCAGTGCGACACCGGTCAGCAGGCCGGCGACCAGCACGCCACCGGCGAGCGTGCCCAGGACGAGGCGACGCCCGACGTCGCGATGCGTACCGGTTCGCGATGTCATCAAACCTCCAGCTCGGTGGCGCGGCCGCCCGGTCCGGCGACCTGCCGCCAGCGGGAGCCTAACAGCGCCCGGCACCCGCGGCAGGTCGTGCTATTGGCCGTCGGCGAGCTCGGCGCGCACCGCGACGGTCAACCGCTTGTACCGATTCGTATCGGGGTCCAGATACCAGGCGTTACGCGACGGTTTCGGAACACCTTCCGCGCGCAGCGGGCTGACCAGCGGTCGGTACGACGCGCTGAACGCCATCTTCGGCACCACATGGACGATGTCGGGCGGGTCGCCAACCGGCAGCTCGGCCATCGCCTCCGACAGGTCCGCGGACGGAATGCTGCCGCCCGGGCACAGGGCCAGCGCGGTGACGGCGAGCTGGCGGTCCTTGGTCTGCACCCCGTAGGTGACGGCGAGGTCGACCGCGCCGAGGCATCCGACGGCGTCGTTGACCGTCGATGCGAACACGCATCCGCGTTCGGTGTGGATGACCGCGCCGCGGTTGTCGACGAGCCAGTAGTCGCCGTCGGCGTCGCGGCGGAAGAGGTATTCCGTCGACACCCAGGTGTCCGCGGGCGCAAAGACCCCCCGTTTCACCGGCGCAGTCGGATCGACCGGTCCCCGCGGGCGGGCGATCAGCACGCCGACCTCGTTGGCCTCGGCCCGGCGTACGAACCCGCGCTCGTCCTCCAGGATCAGGTCTTCTTCGGGGTCGTAGGCGGCCAGCTCGAGGTCCCGTCCCCCCGGGAGCGGACGGCCCTTGCTGCCGATCTTCGCACCGGACACGTTGGCGAGCACAGCTTGTCCGTCGGTGGTCGCGAAGAACTCGACGACGTGCGCGGGCTTGAAGATGTCGACCACGCGCTTCCACAGCCCCGTCGGCATACCCGAACCGATGAACAGCCGCACCGGGTGGCTGCCGTGCAGGGAGAAAGACGGGTCATCGATGACCTCGCGCAGCATCGCCCACGTATAGGTCACCACCGTGACGCCGTACTGGCGGATCTCCTTGACGAACCGGTCGGGCTGCAACCCGCGCGACAGCGCGATCCGCGAGCCACCGACGGCGGCACCGCCCAGCGCGACCAGCAACCCGGACTGATGGTGCAGCGATGTCAGGCAGTAGACGGTGTCGCTGCGACTGAGGTTGGCCGCCGATGCGGTGCCGAACGCCGAGATGGCCCAGCGGGCGTTGGTGATCTGCCTGGCGACCAGTTCTCCGCCGATCGAACTGAAGCCGACGAACGCAAGGTCTCGGGCGAGGCCCGGATTCGGTCGGTACCAGCCGGGCAGATCGACCGCATCGGGGTCGATCTTCTCCATGTCGATGACATCGGCGTCCCCGGGGACGTCCAGGTCGCGGGACTCACCACCGCCGAGCACCAGCACGCGCATATCGAGTTGCCGGGCGGCGTCGAGGTTGCTCGGGTCGGCGATGACGTCCGACACCGAACCGAGTCGCGCAGCTGTGGGCAGGTCGACGTCGGGCGGCATCAGCACCGCGACCGCACCGAGCCGCGACAGCGCCGCGATCGCCACCAGCGCGCTGGGGCGGGTTTCCATCAGCACCCCGACGTGCGCCCCCTGGCGCACCCCGACATCGATGAGACCGCGGACGACGTTGTTGATGCGACGGTCCACGGCTTCGTAGGTGTGGACTCGGCCGTCGAACAGCAGGCAGTCGCCGCCAGGAAGGTCACGGGCCTGCTCTGACAGGATCCGGCCGAACGAGATGCGGGTGTGCTCGTTGATCTGGCCGAGCCGGGCCAGACGCGGCAGTGTCCGGGCCGTCTCGACGGCCAACGCCCGGGCGGACTTGTTGGCGGTCACGACCGCATCGGCCGCCGAACGGGCGAGGCTCCATGCCATCTCGGTGGCAGCAGCGGTGCTGTGCGCGACCCGCGAGCTGAACGACACACCCGTCTCGTTGGGTTCGGCCTGCTGCAGGGCCATCGGGTTGACGCCCTCGGGCTGGTCGCCGGCGCCGTCGAGCCACTTGACCCACTGCGCGACGGTCGGCCATGTCTGGCTGGCCGCCTTCGACCCGACGACGAGCCCGAAATGTCCTGAGCGGATGAGGTATTCGTAAACATCGGCCCTGGGGGCGGCGCGTTTGATGCCGCGCACCGAGGCGGGCTGGCCGATGTCGTCGACCTCGCCGATCACCGCCAGCACGGGGCAGTCGATGTCGGAGAGCGTGACCAGGTCACCGTGAATGGAGAAGCCGCCGCTCATCATCCGGTTGTGCGCGATGAATTGTTTGAGCAGTTCTGCGATTGCGGGACCGGACCACGCGATCCAGCCTTCGGAGGCCAGGAAGCGACGCTGCTGCTCCCGCGGCAGCAACGCCTCGCGGTCGTGCAGCTGGCGCAGGAAGTCGATGCGCGACTGCGCGGTCTTGATCGGGTCGAGCATCTGAAAGCCGGTGCGCGCGAGCCACCCCGGGATGTCGATCCGGCTGAACACGTGATCGGCCATGAAGTCCGCGGCCGCGGGCGCGATGCTGGCCGGCATGTTCATCGGCAGCGCGGCCAGGGTGTCGACCGGCGAGCCGAACGCGATGATGCTCGCGAGGTCCTTCGACCTGCGGTAGGCCGCGACCTGGTAGGCGAACATGCCGCCCTGCGAGTAGCCGGCGAGGTGGACGTCGCGGCCCGCCACCTCTTTGACGGTGTCGATGGCCTCGCTGAGCGCGACCACGTGGTCGGCGAGCGTGCGCTCCATGCCGCCCTCGACCTTGTCGGGTGCGCCGAAGTCGATGACCCACGGGTCGATGCCCCCCTTGTGCAGGATGCCCACCGCGCCGTCCTCGCGGGTGACGTCCCACATGTCGGCCGACATCATCATCGGATGGACCATCAGCACGGGTGGTCCGGGCGGTTTGGCGCCCGGCCTGCTGTCGGGCGGGAAGTAGCGCCGCAGCCGGTACATCGGGACGCTCTGGATGATCTGGAACGGCGAGGGCACGGCACCGGTTTCCAGGCCGCCGTAGCGCAGCACTTCCAGCCCGTTCTGGGCGGTGGCCACCAACCGCCCGACCGGCCTGGTTATCGCCGACAGATCCACACCGCACGCTCCCCTTCAAGCCGACGCCGCTACCCCCGATTGCCGACGTCATCATGGCACAGCGCCCGGTCTCGGAGGGCCGACCTATCATCGGCGGCTGATGGCGAATCTGATCAACGTCGAGCGCGCGACGGTGAGCTACGGCACGCGGACGCTTCTCGATGCGGTCAGCCTGGGAATCGACGACGGCGACGCGATCGGCGTCGTCGGGCGCAACGGCGACGGTAAGACCACGCTGCTGCAGATCTTGACGCTCGCCCGCGCGCCGGATTCCGGCCGGGTCACTCACACGTCCGGGTTGTCGGTGGGCTACCTGCGGCAGAGCGACGACTTCGCCGCCGACGCCACCGTGCGCGACGTGATCGTCGGCGGCAGGGCCGACCACGTCTGGGCCGCCGAACCCGACACCCGCGACGTCGTTTCCCACCTGTTGGCCGACGTTGCGCTCGACACAGTGGTCGGTCGGCTGTCCGGCGGTGAGCGGCGCCGGGTGGCATTGTCGGCGGTGCTGATCGCCGGGCACGACGTGCTCGTACTCGACGAGCCGACCAACCACCTCGACGTCGAGGTGATCGGCTGGCTGGCCGAGCACCTGAATCGACGCGGAGCCAAGGCGCTCGTCGTGGTGAGTCACGACCGCTGGTTCCTCGACGCGGTGTGCACCCGGACGTGGGAGGTGCACGACGGCACCCTCGACGGGTACGACGGCGGTTATGCGGCCTACGTGCTGGCCCGCGCCGAGCGGATGCGGCTGGCGGCCGGCGCCGAGGCGCGCCGGCAGAATCTGATGCGTAAGGAACTGGCGTGGCTGCGCCGCGGTCCGCCCGCGCGGACATCGAAACCGAAGTTTCGGATCCAGGCCGCCAACGATCTGATCGCCAACGAACCGCCTCCGCGTGATTCCCTTGTGTTGCAACGCTTTGCGACAACACGTCTGGGAAAGGACGTTTTCGACCTCCACCGCGTCCGCCTCCAGGCGGGCGACAAGGTGATCCTCGACAAGGTCGACTGGTCGATCGGGCCCGGCGCACGCATCGGTCTGGTCGGGGTCAACGGCACGGGCAAGACGACGGTGTTGCGGTTGTTGGCCGGTGAGGTAGCGCCGACCGCGGGAACCCTGAAGCGGGGCGCCACGCTCAAGATCGGCTATCTCAGCCAGGCGCTGGCCGAAGTCGACGGCTCCGACCGTGTACTCGACGCCGTGGAGAACCGCAGGCGCATCACGGAATTGGCGGGCGGCGCGGAGGTGAGCGCCGACACGCTGTTACGCGATTTCGGATTCACCGGTGACAAGCTGACCGCACGGGTGGCGGAGCTGTCCGGTGGCGAACGGCGCCGGCTGCAGTTCCTGCGGCTGCTGCTCGACGAGCCGAACGTGTTGCTGCTCGACGAGCCGACCAACGATCTGGACATCGACACGTTGACCGTCATCGAGGACTACCTGGACGGCTGGCCGGGCACGCTGATCGTCGTCACCCACGACCGCTACTTCCTCGAACGGGTCTCCGATGTGACGTATGCACTGACCGGCGACGGCCGCTGCGACCTGTTGCCCGGCGGGATCGAGCAGTACCTGGCAGACCGTGCCGCCGCGGCATCTCCGTCGTCGGCCTCCGGACGTGCCGAAGCGCCGCAAGGCGAGACCGCGTCGGCGCGGGAGCGGCGCACCGGCAAGGAGATGGCCCGCATCGAGGGTCAGTTGGAGAAGCTGGAGTCGCGGATCGCAGCGTTGCACGAGGCGATGGCCGAGGCGGCCGCCGACCACGTCCGCGTCGGCGAGCTCAATGCCGAACTGCAGGAGTTGCAGGCACGCAAGGATTCTCTCGAAGAAGCCTGGCTGGCCGCGGCGGAAGGGTGATTGACTGGCTCGGTGGGAAGGAGCCCGTCATGGCCGATGTCTCCGCCTTTTCCGACCTGGTTGCCGCCGATCACGGACTGTGTGTGCTGAGCACGCTGCGTCGCGACGGCAGTATCCAGTCGTCGGTTGTCAACGCCGGAGTCCTGCCGCACCCGGTCACCGGCGATCCGGTGGTGGGGGCGGTCGCCGTCGGCGGCTCCCGCAAATTGGACAATCTGCGCGCCGACCCGCGCGCCACGATCGTGGCCCGCGCCGGTTGGCAGTGGGCGACCGTCGAGGGTGAGGCCGAGCTCATCGGTCCTGACGACCCGCATCCGAACGTCGACGAGGCGGGGCTGAAAACCTTGTTGCGCAATGTCTTCAAGGCGGCCGGTGGAACACACGACGATTGGGACACCTACGACAGGGTGATGGCCGAGGAACGTCGCGCCGCGGTGCTCATCAGGCCCGGGCGGATCTACACCAACCCTGCCGGCTAGGTCATCGGCTCAAACGTAGCCGCAGCCGGTCTGCCGTCTCGCGGACGACGCCGAGTTGCTTGGCTACCTGGATCGGCGCCGTGCCGCCGCGGGCGTCGCGTGAGTTCACCGAGCCTTCGATGGTGAGCACCTCACGCACCTGCGGTGTCAGTTCAGGGTGGATCGAGGCGAGTTCGGCGTCCTCGAGGTCTTCCAGGCCGATACCGCGGGCCTCCGCCGCGCGGACCGCTGCGCCTGCGGCTTCATGCGCGACGCGAAACGGCACTCCCCTGCGAACCAGCCACTCGGCGACGTCTGTCGCCAATGTGTAGCCCAGCGGGGCGAGTTCGGTCATCCGGTCGACGTCGAAGCGCAACGTCGCCACCAAGCCGGCCATTGCCGGCAGCAGCAGCTCCAGCTGGGCGGCGGAGTCGAACACTGGCTCCTTGTCCTCCTGCAGGTCCCGGTTGTAAGCCAGCGGCTGCGCCTTCAGCGTGGCCAGCAGCCCGGTGAGGTTGCCGATCAGGCGACCGGACTTGCCGCGAGCCAGCTCGGCGATGTCGGGATTCTTCTTCTGCGGCATGATCGAGCTGCCGGTCGACCAGGAGTCATCCAGCGTGACGTAGCCGAATTCCGTTGTACTCCAGAGGACGATGTCCTCCGCGAGACGGGACAGGTCGACCGCGATCATCGAGAAGACGAATGCGGCCTCGGCCGCGAAGTCGCGGGATGCCGTCGCATCGACCGAATTGTCGGCAGCGGTGTCGAAGCCCAGGTCCGCGGCGATCGCATCGGGGTCCAGGCCCAGCGAGGAGCCCGCCAGTGCGCCGGAACCGTAGGGCGACACCGCCGCTCGCTTGTCGAAGTCGGCCAGCCGGTCGACGTCGCGCAACAGCGGGTGCGCGTGCGCGAGCAAGTGGTGCGCGAGCAATATCGGCTGCGCGGATTGCAGGTGCGTCTTGCCGGGCATCATCGCGGTCGGGTGGGCTGCAGCCTGTGTCGCCAGCGCATCGACGACTTCGAGCGCACCGGCCGCGACGCGCCTGATCGCGTCGCGCAACCACATCCGAAACAGCGTGGCCACCTGGTCGTTCCGCGACCGGCCGGCCCTGAGGCGGCCGCCGAGTTCCGGGCCGACCCGGTCGATCAGCCCCCGTTCCAGCGCGCCGTGCACATCTTCGTCGGTCGGCAGCGGTGCGAAGCTGCCGTCGGCGACATCGGAGGCCAGACTGTCGAGGCCGGCGATCAGGCCGTCGCGCTGCTCATCGGTCAGCAGGCCGGCGTTGAACAGCACCTGGGCGTGCGCTTTCGACGCCCGGATGTCGTAGGGCGCGAGCACCCAGTCGAAGTGTGTCGACTTGGACAGCGCTGCGAGCGCGTCCGACGGGCCGCCGGAAAACCGTCCGCCCCACAGCGACCCTTCGTTGGTGCTCATATCAGGTCGCTCACTTCGGCGCGAATGACCACGTTTGTACGTCCGAATCCGGCGTGTCGAGGGGCAAACACGGTCACTCGCGGTGGGGCTTTCATGTGGAGAGGTCCCGTCGCGCGGAGATGCTCGACGACAGGCCGTGGATCTGCACGAAACCCCGCGCGGCGGTCTGGTCGAACGTGTCGCCTTCGTCATAGGTGGCGAGATTGAAGTCGTACAGCGACTCGGGGCTGCGCCGGCCGTTGACCGAGATGTGCCCGCCGTGCAACAGCATCCGGATCTCGCCGGTCACGTGTTCCTGGGTCGTGGCGACGAACGACTCCAGCGCGGTTTTCAGCGGCGAGTACCACAGCCCGTCATAGACCAACTCGCCCCACTTCTGGTCGGTGTGGCGCTTGAACCGGCCGAGTTCACGCTCGAGCGTGACGTGCTCGAGTTCGGTGTGCGCGGTGATCAACACCATCGCGCCCGGCGCCTCGTAGATCTCGCGACTCTTGATCCCGACCAACCGGTCCTCGACGACGTCGAGCCTGCCGACGCCCTGCTCGCCGGCGCGGCGGTTGAGCTCCTCGATAGCCTGTAGCACGCTCACCGGCCGGCCGTCGATCGAAACCGGAACGCCGCGTTCGAAACCGACGATCACCTCGTCGGGGGTGCTCCAGTTGAGCGTCGGGTCCTCGGTGTAGTCGTAGACGTCCTTGGTGGGCGCGTTCCACAGGTGTTCGAGGAAGCCGGTCTCCACGGCACGGCCCCAGACGTTCTGGTCGATCGAGAACGGTGAACGCTTGGTGACGTTGATCGGGATCGCGTTCTCCTCGGCGAACGCGATCGCCTTCTCCCGCGTCCACGCGTAGTCGCGCACCGGTGCCAGCACCTCGAGATCTGGTGCCAGCGAAGCGAATCCGACCTCGAAGCGGACCTGGTCGTTACCCTTGCCGGTGCACCCGTGCGCGACGATACCGCCGCCGTACTTACGTGCCGCGGTCACCAGGTGCTTGACGATCAGCGGTCGGCTCAGCGCCGAGACCAGCGGATAGCGGTCCATGTACAGGGCGTTGGACTGGATTGCGGGCAGGCAGTATTCGTCGGCGAACTCGTCCTTGGCGTCGACGACCACGGCCTCCACGGCGCCGCAGTCGAGCGCCCGCTGCCGGATGACCTCCATGTCTTCGCCGCCCTGCCCGAGGTCGATCGCAACGGCGACCACCTCGCGCCCGGTCTCCTTGCCGATCCAGCTGATCGCCACCGAGGTGTCCAGGCCGCCGGAATACGCCAGGATGACGCGTTCGGACATCAGCAAGTCTCCTTCGTTCGAATGCTCTCGAGTTTGGTTGCCAGCTCGGCGCCGGTCATCGGCTCACGTGCGATCACCAGGATGGTGTCATCGCCGGCGACGGTGCCGACGACGAACGGCAGTGCCGCGCGGTCCATCGCGCTGGCCAGATAGTGCGCCGCGCCCGGCGGGGTGCGCAGGATCGCCAGGTTGCCGCTGGCGTCGGTCGACACCAGCAGTTCGGCCAGTAGCCGCGACATCCGTTCCGTTCCACCGGAAACAGCGCGTACCGGGCTGCCGTCCTCGGGGACGACGTACACGCCGACGCCGCCGTCGGCACCGCGAAGTTTCACCGCGCCGAGTTCCTCGAGGTCCCGCGACAGCGTGGCCTGGGTGACCTCGATGCCCTCCTCGGCCAGCAAGGTGGCCAGCTCGGTCTGGCTGTGTACCGACTGCGACGACAGGATCGCCACGATGCGAGCCTGCCTGCCGGCTCTGGTGGCCGCGGAAGTCATTGCTCGACTCCCGTTCGCTCCAAGAGCCACACCAGCAACGCCTTCTGCGCATGCAGCCGGTTCTCGGCCTCGTCCCACACCGCGCTGTGCGGGCCGTCGATCACGTCATCGGTGATCTCTTCACCACGGTGCGCCGGAAGGCAGTGCAGCACAACGGCGTTGGCCTCGGCGCGGGCCAGCAGCTCGTCGTTCACCTGGAACGGCCGGAACGGCCCCACCCGGTCCAGGCCGTCGTTTTCCTGACCCATCGACGTCCAGGTGTCGGTGACGAGCACGTCGGCGCCCTCGGCCGCCCCGTTCGGGTCCGCCGTGATTGTGACCGTCGCACCGGTTTCCGAAGCGCGTTTCTGCGCGGCGTCGACGAAGTCTGGATGCGGTTGGAAGCCGGGCGGTGCCGCGACCGTGACGTGCACACCCGCCGTCACGCCGCCCAGCATCAGCGAGTGCGCCATGTTGTTGGCGCCGTCGCCGAAGTAGGACATCCGCAGGCCGGCCAGCGTGCCCTTGCGCTCGGCGAGCGTCTGCAGGTCCGCGAGCACCTGGCACGGATGGAACTCGTCGGACAGGGCGTTGATGATCGGCACGCTCGCTCCTGCCGCCATCGCGGTAAGGCGGTCCTGGGCGAACGTGCGCCACACGACCGCCTTGACGTAACGCGAGAGCACCCGCCCGGTGTCCTCCAACGTCTCATCCCTGCCGAGTTGAGTGCTGCGACCGTCGACGACGACGGCGTGGCCGCCGAGTTGGGCGATGCCGATCTCGAAGGAGAACCGGGTGCGGGTGGAGTTCTTGTCGAAGATGACGGCCACCCCGCTCGGGCCGTCCAGCGGGCGGCGGCTGAACGGCTGCGCCTTGAGTTCGGCCGCGAGCGCGAGCACCTCGGCCTGCTCGTCTGGGCTCAGGTCGTCGTCACGCAGGAAATGCCTCACGGTCATGATGCGGCGCCCTTGTCGAGCACGGCGGGCAGCGCGGTGAGGAAGCTGTCGATCTGAGCCTCGGTGATGATCAGCGGCGGAGCCAGCCGGATCACGTTCGGCGCTGCGGCGTTGACCAGGAACCCGGAGTCGCGGGCCGCCGCCTCCACGGCCTTGGCGGCTTCCGCGGTCAGCACGACACCGAGCAGCAGCCCGCGGCCGCGGACATGGTCGATCAGCGGATGGCCGAGCGCGTCGATGCCTGCCGACAGAGTCTTGCCGAGCACCTCGGCGCGGCCGATCAGGTCCTCGTCGGCGAGCACCCGCAGGACCGCCAGCGCGGCAGCGGTGCAGACGGGGTTGCCACCGAAGGTGCTGCCGTGCAGCCCCGGAGTCAGCAGGCCGGCGGTGGTGCCGGTCGCGATGCACGCGCCGATCGGGAGTCCGCCGCCCAGCCCCTTGGCCAGGGTCACGACGTCGGGGGTGATGCCGTCGTGCTGATGGGCGAAAAACGCACCGGTGCGGCCCATTCCGGTTTGCACCTCGTCAAGCACCAGCAGCGCGCCGTGCTGCGCGGTGATCTCCCGCGCAGCCACGAGGTAGCCGGCGGGCGGGACCACGACACCGCCCTCGCCCATGATCGGTTCGAGGAACACCGCGGCGGTGCCCTGATCGACGGCGCGCCCAAGTTCGTCGATGTCGCCGTATGGCACGTGGGTGACCTCGCCGGGCAGCGGCGCGAACGGCTCCTGTTTCGACGGCTGTCCGGTCAAGGCGAGCGAACCCATCGTGCGGCCGTGGAAAGCTCCCTGCGCCGCAACGAGTTTCGTGCGGCCGGTGAGCCGGGTGATCTTGAAGGCGATTTCGTTCGCCTCGGTGCCCGAATTGCAGAAGAACACTCTGGCGCCCTCGGCGCCGAGCAGCCCGACCAGGGCTTCGGCCAGCGCGATGCCGGGTTCGGTGGCATACAGGTTGGACGTGTGTCCGAGCGTGTTGAGCTGCCGGGTGACCGCCTCGATCACCGCCGGGTGCCGGTGACCGAGGATGTTGACCGCGATGCCGCCGAGCAGGTCCAGATAGGACTTGCCGTCGGCGTCGGTCACCACCGCGCCCTCACCGCTGGCCAACGCCAGCGGCGGGGTGCCGTAGTTGTTCATCATCACGGCCTGCCATCTCTCCAGGAGAGTCACGCTTGTCCTTTCCTGTCCGAGTTCGTCGCCGGACGCACCACTTTCGTGCCCGTCCCCTCGTCGGTGAACAGTTCGACCAGCACACAGTGTTCGACCCGGCCGTCGATCACGTGTGCGCTCGGCACCCCGCCCGTGACGGCCCGCAGGCAGGCTTCCATCTTGGGCACCATGCCGGTTTCCAACGTGGGCAACAGTTGAGTCAGTGCCGCGGAGTCGATTTCGCTGACCAGCGAGTCGCGGTCCGGCCAATTGGTGTACAGGCCCTCGACGTCGGTCAGCATGATCAGCTTTTCCGCGCCGAGCCCCTCGGCCAGCGCGGCGGCAGCCGTGTCGGCGTTGATGTTGTGCACGACGCCGTCGTTGTCGGGGGCGATCGTCGAGACGACCGGGATGCGGCCCGCCCCGATCAGGTCGATCAATGCAGTCGGATCGACGCGTTCGACGTCGCCGACCAGGCCGATATCGGTGGCCACGCCGTCGACCATGACGTCGCGCCGCACGGCGGTGAACAACTGAGCGTCCTCACCTGTGACGCCGACGGCGTAGGGCCCGTGCGCGTTGATCAGGTTCACCAGTTCGCGGCCGACCTGACCGAACAGCACCATCCTCGCGACATCGAGCACTTCCGGCGTCGTCACGCGGAACCCGCCCTTGAAGTCGCCCTGGATACCGAGCCTTGTGAGCATCGCGCTGATCTGCGGTCCCCCACCGTGCACGACGACGGGGTGGATGCCGCAATTGCGCAGGAACACCATGTCGGCGGCGAACGCGGTCTTGAGCACGTCGTCGGTCATCGCGTTGCCGCCGTACTTGATCACGACGATCTTGTTGTGCATCTGCTTGAGCCACGGCAGCGCTGCTGCCAGAACCTGTGCCTTGAGCGGGGTTTCGACGCTCATGAGCTGTAGGCCGAGTTCTCTTCGACGTATCCGTGCGACAGGTCGGTGGTGCGGATCGAGGCTTGTCCGGAACCGTCCCCGAGGGCGATGGTGACGGTGATGTCCTCTCCGGACAGGTCGACTTCACGCGCGCCCGCTCGCGGGGCGCCGTCCTGCCATACCGGAATCGCGTTGAACGCCACGGTCATCCGCTCCGGATCCACCGTGAACGGAGCCATGCCGATGGCTGCGAGCACCCGGCCCCAGTTGGGGTCGGAACCGAACAGCGCGGTCTTCACCAGACTGTCGCGCGCGACGAGCCGGGCACCGAGCAGCGCGTCGTCATCAGACGCTGCGCCCGTCACCGTGACGACGATGCGCTTGGTCACGCCCTCGGCGTCGGCCTGCAGTTGCTGGCAGAGGTCATCGCACACGCGCAGCACCGCATCGTCGAGTTCGCTCTGGCTGGGCTTGATCGCGCTCGCGCCGGAGGCCAGCAGGAGCACCGAGTCGTTGGTCGAGCAACTGCCGTCGACGTCGAGGCGGTCGAAGGTGCGCGCGGCCGCCTTGCGCAACGCCTGGTCCAGCGCGACGGAGTCGGCTACCGCGTCGGTGGTGATGACACACAGCATCGTGGCCAGCGACGGAGCGATCATGCCCGCGCCCTTGGCCATTCCGCCGACGGTCCAGTTGCCGGCGTGGTGCAGCGCAACCTGTTTGGGCACGGTGTCGGTGGTCATGATGGCCCGCGCGGCTTCCTCACCGCCGGTGAGCCCGCCGGCCAGTTCGTGGACGACTTCCTCCACGCCCGACAGCACCTTGTCCATCGGTAGCCGGTCGCCGATCAACCCCGTCGAGCAGACCGCGACCTCGATCGCGCCCGTCTCGGTGCCCCAGTCGCTCAGCGCTTCGGCGACGGCCTCGGCGGTGGCATGGGTGTCCCGGAAGCCCTGGGGGCCGGTGCAGGCATTGGCGCCGCCGGAGTTCAGGATCACCGCGCGGAGACGGCCGGTGGTGAGCACCTGCTGACTCCACAGCACTGGCGCCGCCTTGACCTGGTTGCGGGTGAACGCGCCCGCGGCGGCATAGTCCGGCCCCTCGTTGAAGACCAGCGCCAGGTCCAACGCCCCGGACGCCTTGATGCCTGCGGCGATACCGGTCGCGCGGAAGCCCTCGGGCGCGGTCACCCCTTGGCTGCGGATGAGCCTGCTCTCCGTCGCCGCAGCATGGCCGGCGACATCGGAGCCCGTCACGGCGCCACTCCCACGATCGAAAGCCCTTCGGTCTCCTGCCAGCCGAGCGCCAGGTTCATCGACTGCACCGCGGCGCCGCCTGTGCCCTTGACCAGGTTGTCGATTGCGGCGATGCCGATGAACGTCTGCGCGTCTTCGTCCACGGCGACGGCCAGCTGAGCGGCGTTGCTTCCGAGCACCGAACCGGTCTTCGGCAGCTGTCCCTCCGGCAGCAGATGAACGAAAGGCTCGGCGTCGTAAGCCTTTTCGTAGGCGGCACGAATCTCTGACAGCGGCGCGGCGGTGCGGGCGGTGCAGGTGGCCAGGATGCCGCGCGAGGTCGGGATCAGCACAGGGGTGAACGACACCGTCACGTCCTTGTCCGTCACCGCACGCAGCCCCTGCGCGATCTCCGGCGTGTGCCTGTGCCTGCCGCCGACGTTGTAGGGCCGCGCCGAGCCGATCACCTCGGCGCCGAGCAGATCGGCTTTGACGGCTCGGCCGGCGCCCGAGGCGCCGCTGACCGAGACCACCGTCACGGCGGGCTCGATGAGGTCCTCGGCGATCGCCGGCCACAGCGCCAACAGCGCCGCGGTCGGATAGCAGCCGGGCACCGCGACCCGCTTCGCGCCGCGCAACCGGTCGCGGGCGCCCGGCAGCTCCGGCAGACCGTACGGCCAGCTGCCTGCGTGCGCCGACCCGTAGAACCGCTCCCACGCCGCGGCGTCGGCGAGTCGGAAGTCGGCGCCGCAGTCGACGATCAGCGTGTCGGCGCCGAGTTGATCGGCCAGCTCCGCCGAATGCCCGTGCGGGAGTCCCAGGAAGACCACGTCATGGCCGCTCAACACGTCCTTGTCGGTGGCCTCCAACACCCGGCCGGCCAGCGGCAACAGATGCGGATGGTGCTCGGCCAGCGGCGTGCCCGCGCTCGCCGCGGCGGTCAGCGCCCCGATCGTCAGCCGCCCGTCGGCGTACGCGGGATGGCCGAGCAGGAGTCGAAGAATCTCGCCGCCGGCATACCCGCTGGCGCCGGCCACCGCCACTGAAACCATACAGGCGATTCTGCATGGTTATGCAACCTATTGCAAGTTCATTAGAATAGGCCCGCCGAGCAGACGTAAACTGCGCCCGCACGGCCGTGAAGAGGGGCACTTTGCGCCTGCTCGCGGGAAGAGGTTATCGGCGCTGCTCGGCGCCGACCCGGTCCGCCGCGGCCTCCACGGCCGCTTCGCGGGCGGCGCTGGCCTCATCTTCGGTGAGCGTGCGATCCGTGGCACGGAACCGCAGCGCGAACGTGAGCGACTTGCGGCCCTCGCCGATTTGCGGGCCGGTATAGACGTCGAACAACCGCACGTCCTCGAGCAGCGGTCCCGCGCCCGCGCGGACGGCGTCGACCACGCTGGCCGCCGCGACGTCCTCCTCGACGACGAGGCTGATGTCCTGGAACACGGCGGGAAACGGCGACACCGACGGGGCGGGCAGCCTCTCGACGATCGGAACGGCGTCCAGATCCAGTTCGACGGCGCAGGTCCGCTTCGGCAGCCCCGAGCGCTCGACGACCGCGGGGTGCATTTCACCGGCGTGCCCGACGATGATCCCGGTCTCCGGCTCGCCCAGCACCACCTCGGCGCAGCGACCCGGGTGCCACGGCAGGTGCTGCGCCGGCCGCAGGCGCAGATCGACACCGGCGGCGCGGGCGATGATCTGAACCGCCTCGAAGGCATCACTGGCGTCCACCTGACGGCCGGGCCCCCAGGGTCCGGCGGGCTCACGCTGCCCCGCCAGCACGACCCCGACGTGCTGAGGCTGTCTGGGCAGCGACGCGTCGAGCATCGCGATCTCGTCGTCGCTGGGCCGCCGGTCGGTCGGGATCCGGTCGACGGCGCGGTTCTCCGGCGTGGGCTCGACGACCTGCTGGATCGCGTACAGCGCCACGTCATGAGTACCGCGAGACACGTTGCGGTTCAGGGCTTCCAACAGCCCGGGTAGAAGCGTGGTGGCCAGTTGCGGCCGGTCGGACTCCAGCGGGTTGAGCACATCGGTCGTCGCCCTACGCGGATCGTCGGCCGGCAGGTTCCAGTCGTCGAAAACGCCCACGGGCAGGAACGGCGTGGGCAGGATCTCCACATAGCCGTTGAGTCCCAACGATTTCCCGATCGCGCGGCGGCGCTTCTGCAGCGGAGTCAGGCCGCGTCCGGCCGGCGCCTTCGGCAATACCGAGGGGATGACCTCCAGGTCTTCCAGGCGCAGCACCTCTTCGACGAGGTCGGCGGGCTGACGCAGGTCGGGCCGCCAACTCGGTGGGGTCGCGGCCAGTTGTCCATTGGTGACAGTGACGTGTGCGCCGATCTGGGTGAGCCGCCGTTCGGCGGTGCCCGCGGGGTAACCGACGCCGGCGGTACGGTCGGGCAGGTCGATCGCCATGCTCACCGACGGGAGTGACCAGTCTTCCCGCGGCGGCTCGCCGCGCCAGTCCGTCAATGTGGGCTCGACTGTGCCACCGGCGATTTCGGCCAGCAGCGCCGCGCAGCGGTCCAGCGCGGGGACCGAGATCGCCGGGTCGACGGCGCGTTCGTATCGCCGACCCGCCTCGCTGTAGAGGTGCAGCCGCCGTTGGGTGCGCGACACCGCGGCCGGGTCCCAGACCGCGGCCTCGAGCAACACATCGGTGGTGCTGTCCCGCACCTCGGTGGTGCCTGCACCCATCACGCCGCCGATCGCGGCGGTGGCGAAGTCGTCGACGATCAGCACATCGGCGGGGTCGAGACGGCGTTCGACGTCGTCGAGGGTGACCACCGTCTCCCCCGCTTCGGCGAACCGCACCCGGAAGCCGCCCGAGACAAGCGCGCGGTCGTGGGCGTGCATCGGGTGGCCGAGTTCGAGCATCACGTAGTTGGTGACGTCCACCGCGGGCGAAATGGCCCGGATGCCGGACAGCAGCAGCCGTCGTTGCAGCCACCACGGCGACACCGCGGCCGGATCGACACCGGTCACGGGTCGCAGCCCGAAGCGCAGCACGCCGGTGCCCGGTTCGACGGCGAGCGGCAGCGCCTCCCCCTCGGCCGGCAGGGGCGCGACGTCGGCGGGGTCGACGAAGTCGAGATCGTAGGCGGCGGCGATCTCGCGGGCCATGCCGCGCACCGACAGGCAGTAGCCGCGGTCCGGTGTGATCGCCAGGTGGAACACGACGTCGTCGAGACCGAGCAGGTCGGCGGCCGGTGTGCCCGGTTCGGCGGTACCCGGCGGCAGCACCAGGATGCCGGAATGGTCGGTGCCCAAATTCATCTCGGCCGTCGAGCAGATCATGCCGTCCGAGGTCCGGCCGTAGGTCTTGCGGCTGGCGATCCTGAAGTCGCCCGGGAGCACCGCGCCGGGCAGCGCCACCACGACCAGATCGCCGACGACGAAATTGGTTGCGCCGCAGACAATGTCGCGCAGTTCCGCCTCACCGACATCCACCTTGACCGCGCGGATCGGCTTCTTGAACTCGGTCAGCTCCTCGATCTCGGCGACCCGGCCGACGGTCAGCGGACCGGTGATCGGCCCGACCGGGATGACCTCCTCGACCTCGTGGCCGATGCGGATCAACGTCTGCTCGAGTTCGTCGGGCGCCACGTCCCAATCCGGAGCACCGGCCCGAACGACCTCACGCAGCCAGCTGTACGGCAGCCGCATCAGGCGCCGACCCCGAACGGCAACGAGAACCGGACGTCGCCTTCGACCATGTCCCGCATGTCCGGAATGCCGTTGCGGAACTGAAGCGTGCGCTCCAAGCCCATGCCGAACGCGAAACCGGAGTACACGTCCGGATCGATTCCGCAGGCGCGCAACACGTTCGGATGGACCATGCCGCAGCCGCCCCATTCCACCCAGCCGGGACCGCCCTTCTTGTTCTCGAACCAGATGTCGACCTCGGCCGACGGCTCGGTGAACGGGAAGAAGTGCGGCCGGAACCGGGTGCGGCCCTGCGGGCCGAACTCCGAGCGGGCGAACGCGTCCAGCGTGCCGCGCAGGTGCGCCATCGTCAGACCTTTGTCCACCGCCAAGCCCTCGACCTGGTGGAACACCGGCGTGTGCGTGGCGTCGAGTTCGTCGGTCCGGAACGTGCGTCCGATCGAGATGATGTACACCGGCGGTTCGCGCTCCAGCAGCGTGCGGATCTGCACCGGTGAGGTATGCGTGCGCAGCACCTGCCGCGAGCCCTCAGGGGCGATGTGGAACGTGTCCTGCTCGCTGCGCGCGGGGTGGTCGGGCGCGAAGTTCAGCGCATCGAAGTTGAACTGTTCGGTCTCGACCTCCGGACCTTCGGCCAGTTCCCACCCCATCGCGATGAACGTGTCGGCGATGCGCTCGGCGAGGATCGTGATCGGGTGGCGGGCGCCGATCGGTTGGCGCGTCGACGGCAGGGTCACGTCGATGCGCTCGGCCACCAGCACCGCGGCGTCTCGCTCTGCCCGCAGCGTCGCCAACCGCTCGTCGTAGGCGCGCTGCGCCTCCGCGCGGGCGACGTTCACCCGCTTGCCCGCATCGGCCCGGTCCGCCTTGGCCAGCGCGCCGAGCGACTGGCGCGCCAAGGCGATCGGCGACCGGTCACCGAGATGCTCGGTCTTCGCCCGTGCGAGCGCATCCAGATCGTTCGCCAACTCGAACGCATGCCGAGCCGCGCTGACGGCCTTGGTCAGCGCTTCTTCGGACAGGTCTACGGGCTGGTCAGCCACCCGGCGATCATAGCGATGCTTCGAACGCTATTCCCCTGCGGTGTCTTCGGACTCGTCGCCGCCCGCTGGCGTCTGACGGCGGGTTTTCAGTCGGTACATGACGAAGTCGGCGGGCACACCGTCCTGCTTGGGTCCGAACACCTGCTTGCGGAGGCGTTTGGCGACCACGCCGAGTGAGTCGAACTCCTCGGCGGGAATGCGCTTGAGGGTGTCCTGCGAGACCACCAGCTCACCTCGGGTGGCGCGTTCCATGACCCGTGCCGCGATGTTGACGTCGACGCCCAGCCAGTCCGATCCGATCCGTTGCGGATGACCGGTGTGCACGCCGACCCGCATCCGCGGGGTGTAGCCGTCGACGTCGACGGCCTTCACCGCCTCGCGCGCGGCGAGCACGGCGCGCACCGCCGTCGCCGGGTCGGAGAAGACCGCCATCAGCCCGTCGCCCATGCGCTTGACGATGTGTCCACCGGCTTCGAGCAGCGGGGGCTCCACGGCCTGAGAGACTCGGCGCAGTAGCCGCAGCGTGGCCTCGTCGCCGGCGTTCAGCGACCACGTCGAGAACCCGACGAGATCGGTGAAGACCAACGTCGCCTCGCGGTTGGCGGGCTTACCGGACACGCGCTCGGTGAGGGCCTGCCACACCTGCAGCGCGCCGAGGCTCACCTCACGCGACGCGGCATCCCGCTCCAAGATCCGGTCGGCGGCCCTGGCCGCCGCGCTGGGACCGCCGACGCCGGACACCGACAAGGGGTCGCCGAACTCGGGATCACCGGGAAGGGCTCGTCGCGCGCGGCGCAAAAGCGCGATGACAGACGGGCTGTGGTTGGTGTCCTTCAGCCACGCCATCGGTGCCAGCGACCGTCCCGACCGCTGGGCGCGATCCGGTCCCTGTTCGATTTCGCCGACGCCGCCGGATCGTTCATCGAACGACTCGACTTCCACAGGGCGAGCCTACGCGGACGCCGAGTCGCGAAGTCACATCCGGGCCGGCCACGCCGGCCGACTCCTCGTGCGCTGTGCACCTATGCGCGGGTTCCGAACGGAAGTTGCTGGTTACGACGCTGTGGCTGGTCGATGGAGCGTCGATAACACTGCGGCGCCACACCCTCCCAGATCGTAGACAACATACGTTGTCAACATTATCGTGGTCATCGTCCGGTGGACACCAAAAGCCAGACAGCGAGGATCCGATGACGGTCGAATCGACATCCAGTGAGGCAGGCGATCCGGGTTCCGATTGCCCCTATCCCCTCGGTCCGGACTCGCTGACGTGGAAGTACTTCGGGGATCTACGCACCGGCCTGCTCGGCGTCTGGATCGGCGCGGTCCAGAACATGTACCCGCAGTTGGGCGCGGGTGTGGAGGACCACTCGATCCTGCTGCGCGAGCCGCTGCAGCGCGTCGCCCGCTCGGTGTACCCGATCATGGGCGTGGTCTACGACGGCGAGCGTGCCATGACGACCGGCGAGCAGATCAGGAGCTACCACACCACGATCACGGGCGTCGACTCCGAAGGCCGGCGCTACCACGCGCTCAACCCCGAGACGTTCTACTGGGCGCACGCCACCTTCTTCATGCTGATCATCAAGACCGCCGAATACTTCTGCGGCGGGCTGACCGAAGCCGAGAAGCGCCAACTGTTCGACGAGCACGTGCAGTGGTACCGGATGTACGGCATGAGCATGCGGCCGGTCCCCGACAGCTGGGAGGAGTTCTGCGAGTACTGGGATCGCAAGTGCCGCGAGGAACTCGAGATCAATCGCGCCACGCTCGACATCTTCTCCATTCGCATCCCCAAGCCCTGGTTCGTGTTGATGCCCACCGGTGTGTGGGACCAGATCTTCAAGCCGATGGTCGGCGCGCAACGCTGGATTGCCGCGGGGTTGTTCGACGAAGCCTTGCGCGAGAAGGCGAACATGCGGTGGACGCCCGGCGACGAGGTCCTGCTGCGCCTGTTCGGGAAGCTGGTCGAGTTCGCGTTCGTCGCGGTTCCGGACGAAATCCGTTTGCACCCAAGGGCTTTGACTGCCTACCGCCGTGCAGAGGGTCGGCTCCCCGCCGACGCTCCGCTGGTCGAGGCGCCCGCGTTCATGGCGCCGCCGAGCGACCGCCGCGACCTGCCGATGCACTACGTCCCGCCTCGACGGTCGCTGCTCGACCGGGCCGGCTCTCTGGTGCACACCACGTTCTCTTTGGCGGGCCTGCGTCCGGCCCGCGGACGTCATAAGGCAGCCTGAGGGGCATGCTCGAATGGTCTGATGTCGATCTCGCCGTGCGCGACGCCGTACGCGAGTTCGTCGACAAGGAAATCCGCCCGCACGTCGACGCGCTGGAAAGCGGCGAGATGGAGCCCTACCCCATCGTCCGCAAGCTGTTCGCGACGTTCGGCATCACCGAGATGGCCCGCGAGTCGCTGAACAAGCGGCTGGCCCGGTTGCGCGACGGCGGCGAGTCGTCGGACAAACCGTCGAGCGGCGGCATGTTCGGAGACGGAGCCGGTGGCATGGGCTTCGTCGTCGTCAGCGAATTGTGCCGGGTAGCGATGGGCGTCGTCACCGGGATGGGTGTCAGCCTCGGCCTGACGGTGCCGACGATCATGAGCCGTGGCACGCTGGCTCAGCAGGAGCGCTGGCTGCCCGACCTGGTCACCTACGACAAGGTGGGCGCATGGGCGATCACCGAACCGGATTCGGGCTCGGACGCGTTCGGCGGGATGAAGTCCTACGTCGTGCGCGACGGTGAGGACTACATCCTCAACGGCCAGAAGACGTTCATCACCAACGGGCCCGACGCCGACGTCGTGGTCGTGTACGCCAAGCTCGACGAACCCGGTGTCGAGAAGCGCGATCGCAAAGTGCTGACCTTCGTGCTGGACCGCGGCATGGAGGGCTTCGTGCAGTCGAAGCCGTTCCGCAAGATGGGGATTCACAGTTCGCGCACCGGGGAGTTGTTCTTCAACAACGTCCGGCTGGGTCGCGATCGGCTGCTCGGCGAAACGGAGGACGCCGCCGGCGACGGACGCGCCAGCGCACGGTCGAACTTCTCCGCCGAGCGCATCGGGGTCGCCGCGATGTCGCTGGGCGTCATCGAGGAGTGCCTGCGCTTGTCGGTCGACTATGCGAAGAGCCGAACGCTGTGGGGCCAGGAGATCGCCCAGTTCCAGTTGATCCAGCTCAAGCTGGCCAACATGGAAGTTGCTCGAATGAACGTGCGCAACATCCTGTTCCGGGTCATCGAGGCGGCACAGACGGGCACCGCGATCTCGCTGCCGGAGGCTTCGGCGATCAAGTGGTACTGCTCGCAGGCCGCCACGGACGTCGCGATGGAGGCCGTGCAGTTGTTCGGCGGCAACGGTTACATGACCGAGTACCGCGTCGAGCAGTTAGCCCGCGACGCCAAGTCGCTGATGATCTACGCCGGCAGCAACGAGGTGCAGATCACCCACGTGGCACGGGGATTGCTGAGTTAGGGCCGGGCCTGCGCGCTCTGGTACAGGCAGATCGCCGCGGCCGAGGCCACGTTGAGGCTCTCGGCGCGACCCGGCATCGGGATGTGCACCCGGTGGTCGGCCGTGATGGCCAATTCGGTTGACAGGCCGTGCGCTTCGGGCCCGAACAACCACGCCGTCGGCGCGGTGAGGTCCACGTCTTCCAACGACACCTCGCCGTCGACGGTGGTGGCCAGCACCTGCAGCCCGGCCTCGCCCAACGCGGCGACGACCCCGCCGGCATCGGCGGCCTCACCCCCGTCGACCACCGGGATCGAGAAGATGCTGCCCGCCGACGCTCTCAGGCACTTGCCGTTGTACGGGTCGACACTGTGGCCGGCGAGCACGACGGCGTCGGCGCCCATCGCGTCGGCGATGCGGATCAGCGTGCCGGCGTTGCCCGGTTCGGAAATGTCCACCGCGACCGCCACCAGCCGCGGAGAACCGGCCAGCACGTCAGGCAGCGATGTCTCCGGTGTCGAACACACCGCGACCAGACCGACTGGAGTCACGGTTTCCGACAACGCTTTTGCCGCCCGTTCGGTGACCAGGTGCACGGGCGCGTCGGCCAGCATCGGACCGAACCGGTCCAGCGCGGCTTCGGTGACGAACACCTCGGATACGAGTCCGCGCCGCAGCGCCGCCTCGACGAGGTTGGGCCCCTCGGCGAGGAAGCGGGCGGCGCGGCGTCGTCCGACGTGGCGGTGCAGCTTGACCGCTGCGACCACCCGGGCGGAGCGTTCAGTGAGCGTCAGGCAGCCTCGCCCGAGGGCGCGTTCACATCACTGGGCAGCGCACCCTTGGCGACCTCCACCAACGCGGTGAACGCGCCCGGATCACTGACGGCGATCTCGGCGAGGTTCTTGCGGTCCACCTCGACCCCGGCGGCCTTCAGGCCCTGGATCAGCCGGTTGTAGGTGATGTCGTTGGCCCGGGCCGCGGCGTTGATGCGAGAGATCCACAGTTTGCGGAACTCACCCTTGCGGGCGCGGCGGTCGCGGTAGGCGTAGTTGAGCGAATGCAGCTGCTGCTCTTTGGCCTTGCGGTACAGCCGCGACCGCTGGCCCCGATAGCCCTTGGATGCCTTGAGTATGGTGCGCCGCTTCTTTTGGGCGTTGACTGCGCGCTTGACGCGTGCCATGGGAGTGTTCCTTCGTTCAGGTCGTACGAGACGTCATACGAGATGACTACGAGACAAATACGGTCAGCCGTTGAGCATCTTCTTGACGCGGGCGGTGTCGTTGGCCGACACGCCGGTGCGGCCTTCGAGACGCCGGGTCCTGGTGCTCGGCTTGTGCTCGAGCAAGTGGCGACGGTTGGCCTTCTGGCGCACGATCTTGCCGGTCCCGGTGCGCCGGAACCGCTTGGAAGCGCCGCTGTGGGTCTTCGCCTTGGGCATATGTCCTCTGCTCTGTCGTTCTAACTGGTTCTGTCGGGTGCTGGGGCCGGCTCTGCGGAGCCTTCGGCCTGCTGGGCCGCCTTGGCGCGAGTCTTCGCGCCGCGGTGCGGTGCCAGCACCATCGTCATGTTGCGGCCGTCCTGCTTGGCGGACGTCTCGACGAAGCCGTAGTCGGCGACGTCGGCGCCCAGTCGCTGCAGGAGGCGGAAGCCCAACTCGGGCCGCGACTGCTCGCGCCCGCGGAACATGATCGTCACCTTGACCTTCGACCCCGCCTCGAGGAAGCGGATCACGTGACCCTTTTTGGTCTCGTAGTCGTGCGGGTCGATCTTGGGACGGAGCTTCTGTTCCTTGACGACGGTCTGCTGCTGGTTCTTGCGAGACTCGCGTGCCTTCTGAGCCGTCTCGTATTTGAACTTTCCGTAGTCCATGATCTTGCAGACCGGCGGTTTCGCATCCGGTGCTACTTCGACGAGATCGAGATCGGCATCCGCGGCGACGCGGAGTGCATCTTCGATGCGCACAATGCCTACCTGCTCACCGCCCGGTCCGATCAGACGGACTTCAGGTACGCGGATGCGCTCGTTGACGCGGGTCTCAGTGCTGATGGGGCCTCCTACTGTTGTCCTCTAGGAGTCCACTTCCGTCAGCACTCTGCTCAACCGAACAGAAAAGCCCTGCTCACAGCAGGGCCCACAGCCGACCAGGACAGGCATAAATGCCTGTGACCGGACCGCTGAGCCTTCGGAAGGTTCCTGTGGCCAGCGGTGGGAGAGGGACTCCACTTGCTGTCCCTGGCGTTTGCCGGGACGGTCGCGCATGCCAGTCTAACAGGCGTGACCGATGACTCGAACCCACGCGACCTGGACGGCTCGGCCGTGCGCGACCTGGCCGACATCCCCGCCGTCGAGGTGATCACCCGGTCAGCGGTCATGCTGATGAGCGCCGCCGCGGAGAAGCTGGGCTTGTCGGCCGAGAACCCCGACGACAGTCCGCACCGCGATCTCGACGAGGCGCGCCGGCTGATCACCGCGCTGGCCGGATTGGTCACCGCGTCCGCCGAGTATCTCGGACCGCACGCCGGACCGGTCCGCGACGGGCTGAAGACGCTGCAGTTGGCGTTCCGCGAAGCCAGCGCTTCGCCGGATGAGCCCGGGCACGGTCCCGGCGAGAAATACACCGGTCCCGTGTGGTCGTGAGTCACCGCCCATTTCGCGTCACAACCGAATAATGTCGCGGCGTATGACCGTCGCCAGCCTGCCCAGCACCCGCCGCAGGTCCGGGTATTGGTGGGTGCCCGCGGCGGCCGGCTGGACCGTCGGCGTCATCGCCACGCTGTCGTTGTTGGCGAGCGTCTCGCCGTTCGTGCGATCGGTCATCAAAGTGCCGCGCGAGTTCGTCAACGACTACATCTTCAACTTCCCCGACACGAGCTTCGCGTGGGCGTTCGTGCTGGCGCTGCTGGCCGCCGCCCTGGCGGCGCGCAAGAGCATCGCGTGGTGGCTTTTGCTCGGCTACATGGTGGCCGCGATCGGTTGGAACATCGCGGACCTGATCACCGGCGACGAATCGGCGATGCAGGAGATCGGCGAGGTGATCGGGCTGATCTTCCATGTCGCCGCGATCCTTTTACTGCTCTTGGCCCGGCGCGAGTTCTGGGCGAAAGTGCGCCGCGGCGCGCTGCTCAAGGCGGCGGCCGTGCTGGTCGCGGGTTTGGCGATCGGTACGGCGATCGGGTGGGGGCTGCTCGAATTGTTCCCCGGCTCGCTGGCTCGCGATGACCGATTCTGGTACGCGCTGAACCGGGTCGGCGCGTTCGCGGGGGCGGACTCGTCCAACTTCTCCGGACATCCGCATGTACTCGTCAACGCGCTGCTCGGGCTGTTCGGCGCGGTGGCCCTGATGGTCGCGGCAGTCGTGCTGTTTCAGTCCCAGCGGGCCGACAATGCCCTCACCGGCGAGGACGAATCAGCGCTGCGCGGGCTGCTGGAGTTGTTCGGTAAGAACGACTCGCTCGGCTATTTCGCGACGCGCCGCGACAAGGCGGTGGTGTTCGCCCCGACCGGGCGGGCCGCCATCACCTACCGCGTCGAGGTCGGTGTCTGCCTGGCCAGCGGGGACCCCGTCGGCGACCCGAAAGCATGGCCCGCGGCAATCGATGCGTGGTTGGCGCTGTGTCAGACCTACGGCTGGGCGCCCGGTGTGATGGGCGCAAGCTCCGCCGGCGCGGAGGCGTTTCGCGCGGCGGGCCTCAACGCGTTGCAGCTCGGCGACGAAGCCATCCTCCATCCCGACACATTCCGACTCTCCGGACCGGACATGCGCGCCGTCCGGCAGGCGGTGACACGCGCCCGTCGCGCGGGCGTCAGCGTGCGCATTCGCAGGCACCGCGATCTGGGCTCCGAGGAGATGGCCGAGGTCATCGCCCGGGCGGACGCCTGGCGCGACACCGACGACGAGCGGGGTTTCTCGATGGCACTGGGCAGGCTCGGTGACCCCGCCGACGGTGACTGCCTGCTGGTGGAGGCCGTGCAGCATGATGACGTTGTCGCGATGCTCTCGCTGGTGCCATGGGGCGCCACCGGCGTCTCGCTGGATTTGATGCGCCGTTCACCCCAATCCCCCAACGGCACCATCGAGCTGATGGTCAGCGAACTGTGTATGCAGGCCGAAGACATTGGCGTCACGAGGGTTTCGCTGAACTTCGCGATGTTCCGCTCGGCTTTCGAGCAGGGCGCGCAGCTGGGCGCCGGGCCGGTCGCACGGCTGTGGCGCGGGCTTCTGGTGTTCTTCTCGCGGTGGTGGCAACTCGAGACGCTGTACCGGTCGAACATGAAATATCAACCGGAATGGGTGCCGCGCTACGCCTGTTACGAAGACGCCCGGCTGGTGCCGCGGGTCGGGGTGGCATCGGTGATCGCCGAAGGTTTTCTCGTCCTGCCGTTCTCGCGGCGCCATGAGCAGCCGCACACCGGACACCACACCGCGGTGCCGAGGAATCTGATGGCGACGGGACTGCTGCACCACGACGGCACGGCCCCGGACGTCAGCGGCCTGGCGGTGGACCTGCCCGACGGCGACGAGCCACGGCTGCCCGAACAGGTCCGGGTACGGATGGCCAAGCTCAAAGCGTTGCAGGACAACGGGATCGATGCCTACCCCGTCGGCAGGGAGCCGTCACACACCGTCGCGGCGGCCTTGGGAACCGAAGCCGCCGATGGCGAAATGATCTCGGTCGCGGGCCGGGTGCTGCGCAGCCGCGACTACGGCGGCGTGCTGTTCGCCCAGCTGCGCGACTGGTCCGGCGAAATTCAACTGCTGCTGGACAATTCGTTGCTCGAGTCGGGGGCGACCGCCGACTTCACCCACGCCATCGACCTGGGCGACCTGATCGAGGTCTCCGGCACGATGGGCTACAGCAAGAAGGGCACCCGCTCGTTGCTGGTGCACGACTGGCGGCTGATCGGCAAGTGCCTGCGTCCATTGCCCGACAAGTGGAAAGGGTTGACCGATCAGGAGGCTCGGGTCCGCGCCCGCTACGTCGACCTGGCGATCAACACCGATGCCCGCGACCTGATCCGCGCGCGAAGTGGTGTGCTGCACGCGATCCGGGAGACGTTGGTCGGCAAGGGATTCCTCGAGGTCGAGACACCGATCCTGCAGCAGGTCCACGGAGGCGCGAACGCCCGCCCGTTTTTGACCCACATCAACGCCTACGACCTCGACCTCTACCTGCGCATCGCCCCCGAGCTCTACCTCAAGCGGCTGTGCGTCGGCGGGGTGGAGCGGGTCTTCGAGCTGGGCCGAGCGTTCCGCAACGAGGGCGTGGACTTCAGCCACAATCCCGAATTCACGCTGCTGGAGGCCTATCAGGCCCACGCGGACTACAACGTGTGGATCGAAGGTTGCCGCGAGTTGATCCAGAACGCGGCCGAGGCCGCCAACGGCTCACAGGTGTTCTACCGAGCGCGTGACGACGGCACGCCCGAACCCGTCGACATCTCGGGGCAGTGGAGGGTCAAGACCGTGCACGGCGCGGTGTCGGAGGCGCTCGGCGAGCAGATCTGCCCCGACACCGACCTGGCGACGCTGCGCAAGCTGTGCGACGCCGCCGACATCCCTTACCTGACGCACTGGGACGCCGGCGCGGTGGTGCTGGAACTCTACGAGCGACTCGTCGAGGACCGCACCGAAGAGCCGACCTTCTACAAGGACTTCCCGACGTCGGTGTCACCGCTGACCCGGCCGCACCGCAGCATTCCCGGTGTCGCCGAACGCTGGGACCTTGTCGCGTGGGGCGTCGAACTCGGCACCGCCTACAGCGAACTCACCGATCCGGTCGAGCAGCGAAGGCGGTTGCAGGAGCAGTCGCTGCTGGCCGCGGGCGGCGATCCCGAGGCGATGGAACTCGACGAGGATTTCCTGCAGGCCATGGAGTACGCGATGCCACCGACGGGTGGACTCGGCATGGGCGTGGACCGCGTCGTCATGCTGATCACCGGCCGCAGCATCCGAGAGACGCTCCCGTTCCCGTTGGCCAAGCCGCGCTGACGGGTACCGTGAGCGATATGCCGGACGAACCGCCTCCCGACCCGGAACCCGCGGTCGACGCCGAGATCGTCGAGCCCAAACCCGAGGCCACCACCCCCGTCGAACCGGTCGACAGCGGATACACCCCGGGCGGCGTCCCGACGTACGAATCCGTGCGAGAGAAGATCGAAACCCGGTACGGCACCGCGATCGGCGCGTCTGAACTCGCCGCGGAGACACCGGAGGGCCGCAGCGTCGCCGAGCAGTACGAGGAGCGACAGCGAGCGGCCGCCGAGCGGCTCGATCGAATCCGCGAGCAGATGAACAAGCAGTCCGACGACTCTCAGTAATCCGATTCGGCGGCCAGGATCTCGGCCAGAAACGCGTCGGCGACCGGTTGCCGCAACCGAAACCGGGCGAACGCCCGCACCCTCTCGCGCGTCTGCACCGACTCGGCGACATCGACACCGACAATCACCGTGGTGTCCCGCCAATCGTGGTTCCAGGCAGCGGGTTCGGTGATCGGCCGCCGCTGCGGATCGACAAGCGGGACCGCGGCACGCCCGTCCGCCCCGAGCGCGCCCGCTCCGCCGACAGTGCCCGACTGCAACCGCACCGCGATGCCATGCGGTGAGCCCAGACCCGTCAACTCCGCGCCGATCATCCCGTTGACCACGTCGCCGTCCAACTCGACGGTCCAGTCGACGGCGCCCTCCGCAGCATCGAAGATGCCCGGCGGTACGGCGCCCCAGTTGATCGAGGCGGTGCCGCCGGCGATGACGCCCGCACCTCGACCGCCCGCCTCCGCCCCGGCCGCGAGCGCGTAATCGTCACGCCGCTTTGTCACCGGTTCCGCGTCCAACGCGACGCCGATGTCGTCGGCGACGTTTCGGCACCTCTCGACGAGCGCACCGATCCGCGGATCACCTTCCAGCACAGCAGCATTCAACGCCGCCGCGTGCGGGGCCAGCAGATGGGTGAGCTCCGAATCGAAGGTGTCGTCGCCGAAGTAGTCCTGCGCGGCGGCGGTCAGCAGCGCGACTTCGGCATCCAGGATCGCGCTGTCGAGCACCGGGATCGCATCGCGCTGGCTGGCCGGCCACCAACGTCGCAGCCAATGCCCGAGCGCCAGCCTGCGCAGCGGCTCCAGCGCCCCCGGCAGTAGGTTCACGTCCACCACCTCGACGCTGTCGACGGCGCTGCGGCCGGTCAGCATGGACGCCACGGCGGAATGACCGGACTCGCCGACCACCCGCCACAGCCAGTCGGCGCGCGCGACATCGGTGAACGTGATCTGCGACTCGGTGACATCGTCGACCGTCCACGACAGCACCGCACCGCTGACCTCCAGCACCGCCAGAAGGGGGCTCGGCGTCGTGAGCGGCCCCGTGGTCCAGAGCCCCGAATCTGCCACCAGTCTCATCCCGCCACCTGCAGCTCCAGCATCGACTTGATCCGCTGCCGGTGGTCGAGGCTCACCGATCTCGCCACCCCTTCCAACACCGAGCGGACCTCGTCGACGTCGTCGCACGGTTCCTGCCACACGTCGCGTCCGTGCAGCCGCGCCCACAGCCGACTCAGGTACGGCCGCGCGAACGCCGCGAGGTCGTCGATCACCTGCTGTTGACGCGGATGGATCGGCCCGCCCTCGGCGAGGTAGCGGCGGGCGTGCATCACGTAGGCCTCCTTGCGCAGCCGGGCCTGGATCTGGCGGGCCAACTCGTAGCGCGGCGAGCAGTCCACCAGCGGCGCCAGCTCTACCGCGACCTCGATACCGGCGACCAGGGTGGCCTGCTTGTCCTCGGCGAGCAGGCCCCACGGCGCGCAGGCGCGGTCGACCTCTTCGGCGCACAGCGTCGGCACGTCGGGTAGTTCGTCGCGGTCCATGGCTCGCCGCAGCGTCGCACGCACCCGGTCGACCACACAGCGGTTCAGCGGACGGTCGCTGTCCGAACCACCGGTGATGGCCGGCGGTTGCTGCGGCTCAACAGAACTGAGGCCGAGGTCGACGATCGACCACGGCAGCTCCGTGCCGTTACGCGCCTTGGCTCCCAAGTTGTAAGGTGCCGCGTCGGCGATCAGCGCGTGCCAAACCCGTTGCCTGGCGGCGGTTGCGGCGTGGCTGTCGGCGGGTCCGAGCACCGTGGTCAGCCCCGCCATGAACGGGCCGGTGATCTCGCCACCGGCGTGCACGTCGTGCCAACTGCGGCGGAGTTGCCTCGACAGTTCGGCGATCACCTTCTCGTCGGAGACGAACCGGTTGAGCACCTCGATGGCGGTGCGGTCGCGATCGGCGTGGATCTGCCGCAGCACTTCCTCGGCACCGCAGTCCTGTTGAGCCGGCATGCCTTTGGTGACGGCCAGCTCGAAGCAGACCGGAAAGTACAGTTCCTGGGCATTGCCGGTGGTGATCCGCAGTCGGCGCCGCTCGCGCTTGAGTACCTCGAACCACGCTGCGGCGGCACGTAATTGGTCGCGATGTCCGACGATGACGTGATGCATCGCGTCGGCCACCTCGGGCGCCACGAACGGCGCCGAATACTGGGTGTTCGATCGGAGCCGCAGCACCAGCGGGTCGATGATCCGCTTCACGGTTCGCCGCAGTGGACCACCGTCGTCGCCGCTGAGCACCTCGACGCCGGGACCGAGCGCGCGCCACGCCCGGTCGATCACCGCCCTGCGCGGATGCGCGACGGCCACGGCCGTCTCGGTGCTCATCAGGACAGGATAGAAGTTGTGTCCGCCGGTTGACAGCCGCAAAGTTGGGTTCGGTAGCGCTGCGGCCGCCGGACCCTGAAGACATGTTCACTGCGCTGTTCGCGTTCTTCAGGCGTATCCCGCGGTTGGTGTCCGACGAGGCAGACGAGCGGCTGGCCACGGCGCACGACATTCTGGCCGCGCGCGCCGAATTCGACCGGATGATGGTCCGCAAGGGGCTGCTCACCAGCCACCGACTCGAGTTGATCCGCCACGGCATCCGATCCCGCGCGGTCGTGACTGCGATCCGCCCGACCGGGCAGACGCTCGAGGACTACCGCGAGGTCGAACTCGATGTGATGGTCAAAAAGCCTGAGGGCGGACAGTTTCCCGTCCGCGAGACGGCGCTGGTGCCCGCGTCGGCGCTGCCGAAAATCTTCCCCGGCAGCGTCATCGACACGTACTACCGGTCCGGCGACGAGTCCGCCGTCGCGATATGTGTATCCCCGACATGATCAACGTGCGCCGTCGACTGCGAAGCTGACCAGCGCCGCCCAGTACAGCGGGCTGGCGGTCGGATCGCCGGCACTCCAATCCCGCATCCGTTGCCGCTGCCAGCGGTTCACCGCGCAGCCCGCATCGTCGGCTTCGTGGGCGCGGTCGACGGCGACGATCGCTTCGCTCATCGGGTCGGCGTCCGGCTCGGCGAACCGGCGGTACCCCGCCGTTGTCGGCAATGACCACAGCGTCGCGGTGACGAGTTGCGCCCCACCGAGAATCGTCGCCGCCACCAGCCCACTGGCCTCGTCGAACTGGTAATCACCGCCGGATGCACACGCCAGCAGCGCGACCCGCGGCGGGAACGGCAACCGCGATGACATCAGTTCACCCGCGGTGAGCGGGCGGTCTTCGGCAAGGTGCAGCGCGGCTCGGTCCGCGTGACCGACGTCGCCGGCGGCGGCGGTGGCGTGGCCGACGTACAACATCCGGCTGGGTTGTCGGGCGAGCAGGCCGGCGAGCCACCGCCGGTCGGCGTCGGTGCGCCGGAACAAGTCGACAGGGGCCGGCGCGTGCGGCAGCAGCGGGCGACGCGTCGCGAGGTCGGCGAAGTGGCGGGACAGCACCGTATCCGGCGCCGGGCGACCGAGGACGGAACCCAGCGCCGAGTCGGGTCGCTGTCCGGGCACCCGCGGGTCGAGAACCAGCAAGGCCGGGTTGTCGCGCCGGCTGGCCCACCCCGCGGGGGTACGCGGGGCGTTCACGATGTTCGGCGGCGGGGCCAGCAGCACCTCGACGAGCTCCATCAGCCGGTGGCCCTCGTCGGAGGGCATTGCCAACAGGCCCCACGGCATCCTTGCCAGTCGCGCGCTTGGCGACACGAACAGAGTGGCGCGCGGCGACGACGCATGGTCGAGGAGCAGCTGCCAGGCCGCAGGTGCGATCAACTGCGTGCCCAGTGTGCGTGCAAGCTCGAATTCGCTTGTCGGCGAGGAAAATGCACCCTCGTTGATCGCACGATCGAGCGCGTCGAGACGGCTTTCCGCGTCGACCGGGTCGGGCAGGGCGCCGCCCAGACGGTCTTCCGCGGCGACGACGCCAGATTGCTCGACCACCCAGGTGACCGTCTTCGCCGGGTCGCCGACGACCCGCAGGCTGGCATAGGTCGCGACGCCGACATCGGCGAACCGCAGTACGAGTGTGCCGGTCACGGCCACGTGGACCATGCCGGCTCGTCCGCGGTGACGTCGCGACCGTACCGCTCGGCGGCGAGCGCGCGGTAACGACCGATGATCGGCGTGCCGGTCGGATCCATCACCAGCGGCGGTAGCGGTCCGAGCCTGGTCAGCGACGCGCCACCGACGACCGCCGGACCGGCGGCGACGAGGGCATACTCCTCGACGGACTCCACCGGTACCGCCGCGGTGGCCGTGTCGGCCCACGCCAGAGTGTCGGCGGACACGGGTTCGGAGCTGAACGTGCCACGCGCGCTGTGATATTCGATGAGTTCGCTGACGAGCCCGGTGTCACCCCACTCCCATGCGACGGCGAAGGCGCCCGCGAGAATCGGTGCGGAGACGTATGTCGCCCAGCGCATCCGGGCGTCGGCATCGGGTATCGCGTGCCGGACCGAGTCGACGGCCAGCGCCGCGGGCAGTTTGAGTTCGGCGGCCTGCTCCAGCTTCTGTGCGGCGTTGGCCGGGTCGGCTTGCGCGTCGGCGCGCCAGATGTTGCCGAGCTGGTCGTCCAGCCGCGCGTACTGGAGCCAGCTGTGTCGGGGCCAGGAGTCGAGTAGTTCGCGCGCCTCGGCCACGCGCTCGATTGCCGCCGCGAAATCGCCGCGGAAGATGTCGACCCAACTGCGCTGCAACAGGATCCGGTGGATGTGCAGCGGCTTCTCGATCTCCCGCCAGTGCCGCTCGGCGTGGCCCAGCCGCTCGTCGGCGTCGTCGAGCGCCTGCACCGAGATGCTGATCAGCCCGAAGTACAGCCAGCACCGCGAGACGTCGTGTGCACGCGCGTGTTCGGCGATCGCTGGGTACGCCTCGTGGACCAGCGTTTGCGCCAGCGCCCGGTCCCCCGCGGACCACGCCGCCGTGGCACGTTCGAGCTGCGTTCGCGACACGGCGAGCTTCCATTCCCGCGCCGCCGCACGGGCTCCCGCTCGCCGCAGCCAGGGTTCCGCCTCCGACAGCCGACCGGTCTCGACGCAGAACCGTCCGTAGCCGGTGGCCCCGAGGACGAGCAGGTGGTCGTGATACACACTGCCGTCACCGGGGCGTTCGATGACGTCGATCACCCGCTGCCACAGCGGAATCGACTTCACATGCAGATCGTCGTCGCAGAGTGCGACCGCGCACAGGATCTCTGCGTAGGTGATCAGGAACCGGTGTTCGTCGGCGAGTCCGGGGACGGGCTCGTCGTCGGCCAGCGCGACGAGCGCGACCTCGGCGGTTTCGTGGTCGCCGTGCGCGGCGGCCAGCCCGATCTGCAGGAACTGCGCCCGCTGCGAGTACCGGCGCGCAATTCGCTCGATCTCGGGGGTCGACATCGTCAGCCGGGCCAGGCAGTCGTGGATGCGGTGCAGGCACTCCTCGGTCCCGTTGTATGCCGTGCGGACGAGATAGATCTCGCCGAGCAGTGCGTAGACCTCCAGCATCCAGTCGTCGCGGCCGGCCTGTTCGATCTGCGGGGTCAACGACAACAGCAGGTCCTTGGCCGCCTCTTCGTTGGCGGCGAACGCCAGGTGACGGGCGCGCTCGAGGTCCGCGGGGATCGCCACCGCTGAATCATAGAAAGCGGCGGGCGTGCCAGGCACGCCCGCCGCTTCGGGAGGTGGATCGCTCAACTGCAGTCGACCGTGACGGTGAACGGCTTGGTGATCGATCCTGCCATCGGGTTCGAGATGTCGGCGCCCGTGGCTTCACCGGTGATGGTGTACGTGCTGCCGTCGACCTTCACCTCGGCGGAGCCGACCTTGGCGCCCATGGTGTTGGTCACCGCGAGCGCATTGCCGTCGACGACCATGCCCAGCGACTCGACCGTCGGCGTGGCCTCGTCGGTCATCACGATGCCCAGACCCTGCTGGCCGCCGATCGCGCCGCTGGCGACGTTGATCTTGCCGCCCTGTTTGACGCACGTGACCGAGTTCAGATCCAGGCCTTCGAGGTCCTTGCCGTCGACCTTGACCGCGGTGCTGCCGCCGCTGCTCACCTCGGCGTTTCCCGCGGCCGCGGCCGAGGGAGCGCCGCCCTTGTCGTCCGAGCACCCCACCAGCACGGCGGCGCCGGCGACCAGTCCGATCACACCTGCGACAACTCGATTCATCGATCTTCCCTTCGTTCGGACGTCGCCCCGATGGCGCCCGTCATGGGGCAAGTCAAAGCCGCGCGGGTGGCTACCGATCCCAAACTTTGTCGGCGGCCGAAGGTACGGTTCGCAGGCGATGCGCAGATTCACTGTCGAGGAACGACGTGCCCGGCTCGCCCGTCGGCACTTCCTGTGCGAGCCGGCGGATTCGGTTCGCGACGTCGCGGGCAGCGTCGTGGGGCTGCACACGACCGATCCGGCGACGCCCTACCTGTCGCTGTGGGCGCGGGTGCCGGGCTTCACCGTGGCCGACCTCGACGTGCTGCTCTACGAGCGGCGCACGCTGGTCAAACACCTCGCCATGCGCAGGACGCTGTGGACGGTGCGCTCCGAAGACCTGCCGCTGATTCAGGCCGCGGCGAGCGACCGGGTCGCCGACAACGAGCGGCGCCGCCTCATCGCCGATGCCCAGAAGGCCGGGGTCTGCGCCGACGGCGACGCGTGGCTCGACACGGCGGGCGCGGCGGTGCTACGCCACCTCGCCGCCAACGGGCCGACGAGCGCGAAGGACCTGAGGGCGGCGCTGCCCGAACTGGCCGGCAGCTTCGACCCCGCGCCGGGTAAGCGTTGGGGTGGTGAAACACCGCTGGCTCCAAGGGTTTTGACGGTGCTGGCGGTGCGCGGCGATATTGTGCGCGGACCGAACGACGGCAGGTGGACCACGTCGCGGCCGCAGTGGGTTTCGGCGGCCGACTGGCTGGCGCCGGCCGATGCGGTCACCCCGGAGACGGCCCGCGCTGAGATGGTGCGCCGGTGGTTGGCCGCGTTCGGCCCGGCGACTCTGACAGACGTCAAGTGGTGGTTCGGCAACACGTTGACGTGGGCGCGGCAGGCGTTGCGCGACATCGGCGCCGTGGAAGTGGATCTCGACGGCGCACCGGGCTTCGCACTACCCGACGACCTCGATGTCGAACCCGAGCCAGAGCCCTGGTGCGCGTTGTTGCCCAGTCTCGACGTCACCACGATGGGCTGGTTCGATCGGGACTGGTATCTGGGGCCGCACCGCAGCCAGTTGTTCGACAGGAACGGCAACGGCGGTCCGACCGCCTGGTCCGACGGCAGGATCGTCGGGGCCTGGGGGCAGGACGACGACGGCCGCGTCGAGGTGCGGCTGCTCGAGGACATCGGTCGTCCGGCGCAGAAGGAGCTGCGGAAGCGCGCCGACGAACTCACCGAATGGCTGGACGGGGTGCGGGTCAGCCCGCGGTTCCCGTCGCCCCTGACGAAATCCCCAGCTGCGCGTGGGCCCAGCGGGTGAGATCGCGGAATCGCGAAAAATCGCGATCGGTGTGCAGTCTCGGCGCGACGATTGGGCGATGACCGAAGTACACCTGCGCGTGGCCGCCGTCGAGGACGCCGCCGCGTGCGCACGCGTCATGTGGAATGCCTTCGAGTCGCTTGCCACCGCGCACAATTTTCCGGTCGAGCCGGCCAGCCCCGAGTTCACGGCCGTGCTGATGCAGGGGATGCTGTCGACCGAGGGCACGTTCGGTTTGGTGGCCGAATGCGGCAATGAGATCGTCGGCAGCGCGTTACAGGACGAGCGCGCCGCCATCGTCGGGGTCGGACCCGTCAGCGTCAGCCCGACGCAGCAGCAGGGTCGTGTCGGCCACGCCTTGATGGAGGCGCTGCTGCAACGATCGCGAGACCGTGACGTTGCGGGTGTCCGGCTGGTGCAGACCGCCTACAACTACCGGTCGCTGTCGCTGTACGCGAAACTCGGGTTCGCGGTGCGCGAGCCGCTGTCGGTCTTTCAGCGGCCGCTCGACGCCGTCGTGGTGCCGTCGACCATGGTGCGACCGGCGACGCTCGACGACGTCGACGAGTGCGACCACCTCTGCCGTCGAATACACGGTCACGACCGTCATCCTGAGCTGCGGAGTTCAATCGAACGCGGTATGGCGAGCGTGGTGCAGCGCCGAGACGGAATCACCGCGTACACAACGGGATTGGGCTATATCGGTCACACAGTCGGCGAGACGGATGACGATATCATCGCTCTACTCGGCGCCGCCGAGGAGTTCGTCGGCCTCGGCGTCCTCGTGCCGTCGCGCAATCCGCGGCTGATGACGTGGTGCCTGCACAGCGGCCTGCGCCTCGTCCAACAATCGACGCTCATGACGATCGGACTCTACAACGAACCACAGGGCGCCTGGCTGCCGTCGATCGGCTACTAGGACGCTGGATCAGGCGCTGACCTTGCGGCCGTTGCGGCGCTTGGGGGTTGGGCGGGCGACACCGAGAGCCTCGGCGAGGAAATGGCCGGTGTAGCTGTCGGGATTGACCGCGACGTCTTCCGGTGTTCCGGTCGCGACGAGCGTGCCACCGCCGGCCCCACCTTCGGGACCCATGTCGACGATCCAGTCCGACGTCTTGATCACGTCGAGATTGTGCTCGATGACGATCACCGTATTGCCTTTGTCCACAAGGCCGTTGATCACTTTGAGCAGCTTGCGGATGTCCTCGAAGTGCAGACCGGTGGTCGGCTCGTCGAGGATGTACACGGTGCGGCCCGTCGACCGCTTCTGCAGTTCCGATGCGAGCTTGACGCGCTGCGCCTCGCCACCGGACAGCGTCGGCGCCGGTTGCCCGAGCCGCACGTAGCCCAGGCCCACGTCGACGAGCGTCTTCAGATACCGGTGGATCGAGGTGATCGGCGCGAAGAACTCGGCGGCCTCCTCGATCGACATGTCGAGGACCTCGGCGATGGTCTTGCCCTTGTAGTGCACCTCCAGCGTCTCGCGGTTGTACCGGGCGCCCTGGCACACCTCGCACGGCACGTACACGTCGGGCAGGAAGTTCATCTCGATCTTGATGGTGCCGTCGCCCGAACACGCCTCGCAGCGACCGCCCTTGACGTTGAACGAGAACCGACCCGGTTGATAGCCGCGGACCTTCGCTTCGGTGGTGGCCGCGAACAACGTGCGAATCTTGTCGAACACCCCGGTATACGTCGCCGGGTTGGAGCGCGGCGTCCGGCCGATCGGCGACTGGTCGACCCGGACCAACTTGTCGAGCTTGTCCAGACCCGTCACCCGGGTGTGCCGGCCCGGCACCTGGCGCGCACCGTTGAGCTTGTTGGCCAGCACCGACGCCAGAATGTCGTTCACGAGTGTGGACTTACCCGACCCCGACACCCCGGTGACCGCCGTCAGCACCCCCAGCGGGAACGTCACGTCGATCTCGCGCAGGTTGTGCTCGCGGGCGCCGACGACCGTCAGCTGCCGCTTCTTGTCGACGGGCCGCCGGATCGCCGGCACCTCGATTTCTTCTTTGCCCGAAAGATAGGCTCCGGTAAGCGATTCGGGGTTCTTCAGCAGATCCTCGTAGGGTCCGCTGTGCACGATCTGGCCGCCGTGTTCACCGGCCGCGGGCCCGATGTCGACGACCCAGTCGGCATGGGCGATGGTGTCGAGATCATGCTCGACGACGATCAGTGTGTTGCCCAGGTCCCGTAGCCGGACCAGCGTGTCGATCAGCCGGCGGTTGTCGCGCTGGTGCAGCCCGATCGACGGTTCGTCGAGCACGTACAGCACCCCGACCAGTCCGGAGCCGATCTGCGTGGCCAGCCGGATCCGTTGTGCCTCACCGCCGGACAGCGTGGCGGCGGCGCGTGACAGCGACAGATAGTCCAGGCCGACGTCAAGCAGGAAGCCCAGCCGCGACTGGATCTCCTTGAGCACCTGCCCGGCGATCGCCTGTTCGCGTGCACCGAGCGTCAACGCGTTGAGGAACTCCGAGCAGTCCGCGATCGACAGTTCGGCGACCTCGGCGATCGACTTCGCGCCGAAGTCCCCCGCCGTCAGCGTTACCGCCAGGATCTCGGGCTTCAGCCGCGTGCCCTCGCACTCGGGGCACGGCACATCGCGCATGAAGCCCTCGTAGCGCTCCTTCATCTGTTCGGAGTCGGTCTGCTCCATGCGGCGCTGCAGGAACGCCATCACACCTTCGAAATCGGCGTAATACGAACGGGTTCGGCCGTAGCGGTTCTTGTACCGCACGTGCACCTGCTCGTCGCACCCCTCGAGGATCGCCTTGCGCGCCTTGGCGGGAAGCTTCTTCCACGGCGTGTCGACGTCGAACCCGAGCGCGTCGCCCAGCCCGGACAGCATCCGGGTGAAGTAGTCGGCGGTCTGGCCCATCGACCACGGCGCGATCGCGCCCTCGGCCAGCGTGAGGTCCGGGTCCGGGACGACGAGTTCGGGGTCGACCTCCTTGCGAATGCCCAGGCCCAGACACTCGGGGCAGGCACCGTAGGGCGAGTTGAACGAGAACGACCGCGGCTCGAGGTCATCGACGGCCAACGGATGGCCGTTGGGACAGGCCAGCTTCTCCGAGAAGCGCTGCTCGCGGTGCGGATGATCGTCCTCGCGATCGACGAACTCGAGCACCACGATGCCGTCGGCAAGGTTCAGCGCCGTCTCCACCGAGTCGGTCAGCCGCTGCTTGGCGGTGGCCTTCACGGTGAGCCGGTCGACGACGACCTCGATGTCGTGCTTCTCCTGCTTCTTGAGCTTGGGCGGATCGGTGAGCGGATACACGACTCCGTCGACGCGCACGCGGCTGTAGCCCTGGCTGTTGAGCTTGTCGAACAGGTCGGCGAACTCCCCCTTGCGGGTGCGCACCACCGGTGCGAGCACCTGGAACCGCAGGCCCTCGTCCATTGCGAGCACCTGGTCGACGATCTGCTGGGGCGTCTGGCGGGCGATGCGTTCACCGCAGACCGGGCAGTGCGGGGTCCCGGCGCGCGCGTACAGCAGGCGCAGGTAGTCGTAGACCTCGGTGATGGTGCCGACGGTCGAGCGGGGGTTGCGGTTGGTCGACTTCTGGTCGATGGACACCGCAGGCGACAGGCCCTCGATGAAGTCGACGTCGGGTTTGTCCATCTGCCCGAGGAACTGACGCGCATATGCCGACAGCGACTCGACGTAGCGGCGCTGACCCTCGGCGAAGATCGTGTCGAACGCCAGCGACGACTTGCCCGACCCCGACAAACCGGTGAAGACGATCAGTGCGTCGCGGGGCAGATCAAGATCAACACTGCGCAGGTTGTGCTCGCGCGCACCCTTCACAACAAGGCGGTCAGCCAACTGAGTCCTTCCGCATCCGCTCCCGCACGACAGAGTT
Source organism: Mycobacterium sp. IS-1556 (assembly GCF_001499985.1). Taxonomy (NCBI): domain Bacteria; kingdom Bacillati; phylum Actinomycetota; class Actinomycetes; order Mycobacteriales; family Mycobacteriaceae; genus Mycobacterium; species Mycobacterium sp. IS-1556. Next base: position 32,199 of record NZ_LQIM01000011.1, on the reverse strand, counting down.
GATGCCCATGCTATGTGTCGGCACCGACAAGCCCGATACCGTGAGGACCATGACCGTCGTCGACGACAACTACACCGGCCACGTCGAGCCCGGAACGGCCGCTCGGCGAACCCTCCCCGGGGCATCGATCGTCAAGGTTTCGGTGGGCCCGATGGACAACAACGTTTACCTGGTCACCTGTTCCCGAACCGGCGAGACGCTACTCATCGACGCCGCCAACGACGCGCCGGTCCTGCTCGAACTGATCGAGAAGCACGCGCCGCGGCTGTCGCTGATCGTCACGAGCCATCAGCACTTCGACCACGTGCAGGCATTGGCCGATGTGGCGAAGGCGACCGGAGCACCGACCGCCGCGCACCAGCTCGACGCCGACGCCCTTCCGGTCAAGCCGGATCGCCTGCTGGCCCATGGTGACACCGTCGAGGTCGGCGATCTGTCGTTCGACGTCATCCACCTGCAGGGCCACACCCCCGGCTCGGTGGCCCTCGCGCTTGACGGGGCCGACGAGGCGACCCACCTGTTCACCGGCGACTGCCTGTTCCCGGGCGGCGTCGGCAAGACATGGGAGGACGGTGCGTTCGACCAGCTGCTCGGCGACGTGACCCGCCGGGTCTTCGACGTGTACGGCGATTCGACGGTGATCTATCCCGGTCACGGCGACGACACCACGCTCGGTACCGAGCGTCCGCACCTGGCCGAGTGGAAAGAACGCGGCTGGTAGTTCCGCCTACCGGTGCGCCGCTCCTACGCTGGGGGCATGAGCAACAACTCCCCGAAACTGCTGGCGCTGCTGGCGGCCGCCCAGGCTGCCGACGCCGCGATCTGCGTGCAACCCGTCCCGTATGTCGCGAAATGCCTCGACGACGTCAAGTACCCGCAGCAGAATCGCTGGGTCTTCCCCGTTGTCAAGGCCGCCTCGGCGGTGGGACTGCTCGCCGGCACCCGCATGCCGTGGCTGGCCAGGCTGACATTGGTGATGTTGACCGTCTACTTCTCACTCGCGGTGGGTGCGCACATTCGCGCACGAGATTTCGGCCTCAACGCCGCGGCGGCGTCCTCGCTGCTGGCCCTCTACGGTGCGCTCGCCGCGAGGGAAGTCGCCCAACGCTGATCCGGTGGTCTCCGAACAGCATTCGGCGGTGACGTACCATGCGTTCGTCTGAGGAGGCACGGATGAATGACGACCAGCTAAAGAAGGCGCAGAGCGGCGCAGGCTTCATCGCAGCGCTCGACCAGAGCGGCGGGAGCACGCCCAAGGCGCTGAAGCTCTACGGGATCGCCGAAGATCAGTACTCCGGCGATGAGCAGATGTTCGACCTGGTGCACGAGATGCGGACCCGCATCATCACCAGCCCGGCCTTCGACGGCGACCGCATCATGGGCGCGATCCTGTTCGAGATGACGATGGACCGCGAGATCGAGGGCCGCCCCACCGCCGACTACCTGTGGAACGTCAAGAACGTCGTGCCGTTCCTCAAGATCGACAAGGGACTGGCCGAGGAGAAGGACGGCGCTCAGACGATGAAGCCGATGCCCGGCCTCGACGACCTGCTCGACCGCGCAGTCGCCAAGGGCATCTTCGGCACCAAGGAACGCTCGGTCATCAAGCTGCCCGGCGCGGGCCTGGACGCCGTCGTGACGCAGCAGTTCGAGGTCGCGCAGCAGGTGCTGGCCAAGGGCCTGGTGCCGATCATCGAGCCCGAGGTCGACATCAAGAGTCCGAAGAAGGCCGAGGCGGAGGATCAGCTCAAGGCCGCCCTGCTCGAGGGGGTCAACAACCTCGGCGATCAGAAGGTCATGCTGAAGCTGACGCTGCCCGACACCGACAACCTGTACAAGGAGCTGGTCGATCATCCGAACGTGCTGCGCGTCGTGGCGCTTTCGGGCGGCTATAGCCGCGACGAGGCCAACGAGAAGCTGTCGCGCAACACCGGTGTCATCGCCAGCTTCTCGCGCGCGCTGACCGAGGGCCTCACCGCCCAGCAGAGCGATGAGGAGTTCAACTCCACGCTCGACCAGGCGATCGCGAGCATCGCCAAAGCTTCTGCCACCTGAGGCCACCTGATCTAGTGCTCGGCTACGCGTCGGCGGTGTTCGCCGGCGCGTTGCCTGCGCTCGCCTTCCCGGCGCCCGCGTGGTGGTGGGTGGCCTGGGCCGGGCTGGTTCCGCTGCTGTTCGTCGTTCGAGCCGCGCCGACGGCCGGGCGCGGCGCCGTTCGGGCCTGGTTCGGGATGGCGACGTTCATCTGCGTCACCCAGTACTGGCTGTGGCCGAGCGCCGGTCCCCTGCTGTTGTTGCTCGGGGCCGGTCTGGGCGCGTTGTGGTTGCCGTTCGGTTGGGCGGCGCACCGCCTGCTCGCCGGTGAGCTCACCGGTCGCGGTTTGCTTGCGGCCGTGACCGTACTCCCGTCGCTGTGGATCCTCGCCGAAGCGGTGCGGTCGTGGGACCGGCTCGGCGGTCCGTGGGCCCTGCTCGGCGCGTCGCAGTGGAACCAACCGGCGACGCTGGCGTCGGCGACGCTGGGCGGCGTCTGGCTCGTCAGCTTCCTCGTGGTGGCGGTCAACACCGCCGCCGTCGGCGCCGTTCTGCTGCGCAGGCCCTGGAGTATCGCGCTTCCGGTCGTGCTGCTCGCGATCGGTCCTGCGTGGTTTTGGCTTTCACCGCCGCCCGTGCCCGGCCCGTCGATGCGCGTGGCGCTGGTGCAGCCGGGCGACATCGACGACGCGACCGCCCGCCAAGCCGCCAGTGAGCGGCTGACCGACGGCCTGCGCGGTCAGCGGGTCGACCTGGTGGTGTGGGGTGAGAGCAGCGTCGCGGTGGACCTGACCGCACACCCCGACGTCGCCGCCCGGCTGGCCGACCTGTCTCGGCACGTGGGCGCCGACCTGCTGGTCAACGTCGACGCCCGTGCCCCTTCCGGCGGCATCTACAAGACGTCGGTGCTCATCGGGCCGGACGGGGTGCGCGGCTCATATGCGAAGACCCGCCTCGTGCCGTTCGGCGAGTACGTGCCGCTACGCGGGCTGCTCGACTGGGCCACCTCCGGGACGGGCGCCGCGGGCGAGGATCGTCGCCGCGGCGACGGGCCGGTCGTGCTGCACACCGACCTGCACTCCAACAGCGTCGCGGTGGGGCCGCTGATCAGCTTCGAGACGCTGTTCTCGGACCTGGCCCGGCGCGAGGTGGAGCTCGGCGCTGATCTACTCGCCTACCAGAGCGCGACCTCGTCGTACCAGGGCAGTTGGGCGCAACCGCAGCTGGCGAGCATGCCCGCCGTCCACGCCGTCGAAACAGGTCGTCCCGCTGTGCATGCCGCGCTGTCGGGGGTGAGCTCGGCGTTCGATGCGCAGGGCCGACGGCTGGCGTGGTCACCCGCTTCGGAGCGCGGCACCACCGTGGTCGACGTCCCGCTCGGGGCGCGCTCCACCGCCTACGTCGGCTGGGGCGGCTGGGTGATCGGTGTGGCGCTGGTGGTGGTTACGGCGTGGTGTGCACGATCAGCACGTCGGTCTTGGACCGGCGCGCGACGTTGGCAGGCACCGAACCGAGGAGGCGGCCCGCGATGGTGGACAACCCGACGTTGCCGACCACCAGAAGGTCGGCCTTGATCTCCTCGGCCAACTCCACCAGGGCGTCGACGGGCGCACCGACGATGGCCTTCTCCTCGACGTTCTGAGCGCCGGCCTGATGGGCCCGCTCCTTGGCCTCGCGCAGGATCGCGTAGATCGGTGCGTTGCCGGCCATCTTGTAGCCCTCGTCCTTGAGCACGTCGGCTGCGCGCTGGTCCTCGGCCTGGGGGAAGTACGCCGTCGCGATGACCAGCTTGGCGTCACCGGCGATCTGACCAGCCTTCTCCACCGCGCGCAGCGACGAGTCCGATCCGTCCGTGCCAACCAAGACGGTCTGATAGGCGCTCATCCATGTCCTCCCGGGGTCGATTCCAACGCCATTCGGAACAGTAGCCCTTCCAGTGGCGTTTGCCTGCTATTTCGTCCTACTTGGCAGGCAACGTCACCCCGCGCGGGGCGCCGTGACGTCGCCTACACCGGTTGCGCCAGGCGACGTCCGGCGACATCCGGGCCACGTCGACGTCAATTTGCGGCGGGCACCGGCAATTCCGCGATCGCCTGGCGAATCAACCAGTGCGGCAACGAAAGTCGCCAGCCGACTGGGGTTCGATGCCGCGTTCGATGCCTATTCGACGCGCGCGCCGGGTTCGCGCACGCTAGCGTTTTCCCGTTCACCGGACGGGTACGGAGCCGAGCAGACGTGGAACTTTCCCTGGGAGCGCAGCGTCTCGCGCGCCTCGAGCGGTCGGAATCCGTGCGGACCGGCCGGGTCGATGCCGCGCTGGTGGCGGTGTTCGCCGTGGCGGTATCGGCGGCCGGCGCCGCACGGCCGTCGCTGTGGTTCGACGAGGCGGCGACGATCTCGGCCTCGACTCGGTCCATCCCCGAGCTGTGGCGACTGCTGCACAACATCGACGCCGTACACGGCCTGTACTACCTGCTCATGCACGGGTGGTTCACGGTGTTCCCGGTCACCGAGTTCTACTCCCGGCTGTCGAGTTGTCTGGCCGTCGGTGTCGCGGCGGCCGGCGTCGTCGTCCTGGCGCGCCAGTTCTCGTCTCGCATGCTCGCCGCGTGTGCGGGGATCATGTTCGCGATCCTTCCCCGCATCACGTGGGCCGGCATCGAGGCCCGGTCGTATGCGCTGACCGCCGCGGCAGCCGTCTGGGTGACCGTGCTGCTGGTGGTCGCCGTTCGCCGCAACTCGACGCGGCTGTGGGCCTGCTACGGGCTTGCCCTGGTGGCTTCCTCGCTGCTCAACGTGTTCGCAGTGCTGCTTGTGCTCGTTCACGCCGTCGCGCTGGTGGCCGTGTCGGCCAGTCGGGCGGTGGTGCACCGGTGGATCGCGACGGTGGCCGTGGCGATCACCGCCGTTGTGCCGTTTCTCGTGTTCAGCAGGACGCAGATCGCGCAGGTGCGGTGGATCTCGGCGCCGGGGTGGGACACCGTCGCGGAGGTGGTGCACGAGCAGTATTTCGACCACAGCGTGGCGTTCGCCGTCGTCGCTGCGGTGGTGCTGATCCTGCCCCTGGTGCGGCGCCGATTCCGGCCCACCGATGCCGGCGTCCGATCACTGGTGCTCATCAGCCTGGGCTGGATCGCGGTCCCGACCGCGGTGCTGCTGCTCTATTCGGTGTGGCTGGAACCGGTGTACTACCCGCGCTACCTCAGCTACACCTCACCCGCCATGGCGCTGCTCCTGGCGGTCGGCATCACGGCGATCGCCAGGACACGCGAGACCGTCGCGGCGGCGCTGACGGTTTTCGCGGTGGCGGCCACGCCGAATTATCTGCTCGAACAGCGGGGCCCGTACGCGAAGGAAGGCATGGACTTCAGCCAGGTCGCCGACGTCCTCACCGCGCACGCCTCCCCCGGCGACTGTCTGGTCCTGGACAACACCACCAATTGGGCGCCCGGCCCGATTCGTCCGCTCACCGCCGCGCGTCCACAGGCCTATGCGCACCTCTTCGACCCCGGCCGCGGCCCGCGTGCGGCGGACCGAAACCGCTTGTGGGACGCGCATCTCGGCATCTGGGGGGTCGCCGACCAGCTTCGGCGCTGCACCGTGCTGTGGACCATCTCCCAACGCGACACCAGCGTCGCTGATCGCGAGAGCGGGACCGCGCTGGACCCGGGGCCGCGCCTTCGCCGTGCGCCCGCATATCGGGTGCCGCAGGCAATGGGTTTCCGTGTCGTGGAGCGCTGGCAGTTCAGCTTCGCCCAGGTGGTCAAGTCGACGCGGTAGCGCGTGATCGTGGCGGAACCGGGTAATCGCTGTGCATGCCCGCACGGCCCACGCACACCGCCGCGGAGTTCGTTCCGGACAGCCGCGATCTCGACGACCTCGCCGACGCAGCGAACAGCTGCAAGGGGTGCGACCTCTATCTCGACGCCACGCAGACCGTGTTCGGCGGCGGCTCCGCGGACGCCCAGATGATGTTGGTCGGGGAACAGCCCGGCGATCAGGAGGACAGGGCGGGCGCACCGTTCGTCGGCCCCGCGGGCAAGCTGTTGGACAAGGCGCTGGTGCAAGCCGGGATCGACCGCGAACGGGTCTACGTGACCAATGCGGTCAAGCATTTCAAGTTCACGCTGCCCGAACGTGGCAAGCGCCGTATCCACAAGACACCGGGCCGCACCGAGGTGGTGGCCTGCCGGCCATGGCTGCTCGCCGAACTGGACGCGATTCGACCCGAAGTGCTGGTGCTGATGGGCGCGACCGCCGCTCAGTCGATGATGGGCAGCTCGTTCCGGCTGACCGCACACCGCGGCGAGGCCCTACGGCTCCCCGAGATCGACGAGATCACTGACCTCGACGTCGACCCCGCCGTGGCGGTCACCGTGCACCCGTCGTCGGTGCTTCGGGGCCGGCCCGAAGACCGCGAAGAGGCGTTTGGAGCCCTGGTGGCCGATCTGCGGTTCGCCGCCGGCCTGTGTTCGGCCAAGACCTGATCAGCGTTGGCTAACAGGCAGCGGGCGGTACCCACATCGACACGGCGGGCGGTACCCACGCGCACGGTCCGCCGTAATGCGGGCCGTTCCAGTAACGCGGCTCCTCCCAGCGCGGCCCACGCCAACCCCGGTCGTCCCAGTCGTCCCATTTGTCGAGCTTCCACGTCATACCCGGTGTATTCGGTACCGGTTGCTCGGCGTTGGCCACACCCGAACCGACACCCAAGGCGGTGACGGCCAGCGCGCCGATGAGCGCAGCATGCATCCCGATCCTCTTCACAACCACAACGAAACTCCTACTACTGCAGCAAATTCATCGATTCCGACCCGGGGACATTCTATCCTCTCGCGCGGGGGAGCGTTCAATGCCGTTGGGGTGTCGCGGTATTGGCGAGTTGTGGCAAACGCCCACTCCTCGTCGACGCCACCAACCCGAACGCGGCCAAGACCGCGAAGCCCGCCAATAACCACCGAGCGGGCGTCGCGGTACCCGTCTCGGTCAGGTTCACGACGACACCGGCCAGCCCGGCGCCGAACGCACCGCAAATCAACTGGACGGTGTTGATAGCGGCGGCCGCCGTCGGCCCCTCCGCCGGGTCGTCGACCCGGCTCATCGCCCATGCCGACAGGTGCGGCCACGCGATGCCGACCCCGGCGCCCGTCACGACCAGCGCCAGCGCCCAGACCGCAACCACGGCGGGTGGGGCGTCGTCGCGCATGGTCGCCGCCGCGAGGGCGAGACCAGCGGCCATCACGGCCGGTGCGACCGCGACCGTCCTCCTGATCATCCGTTCGTTGCCCATCGAGGCGCTGCCGATCTCGCCGACGGTCCAACCCAGCGCCAACCCGGCGCCGAGGAAGCCGGCTGCCACGGGCGTCAAGCCGGCCAGGCGCTGCCCGAACAGCGGCACGTACATGTCCGCCATCGTCGCGGCCATCAGTACGCCGAGGGTCAGGTAGATCCATTTCAGCGGCCCGCGGCCAAACGTGCTGGGCGGCAACACCGCCGCGGGTAGCCGCCGGTCGACGAACAGAAACGCCGCCACCAGAGCGGCACCAAAGCCGAGCAGCGCAGCGGTGACCCGCGCATCCCGCGGCACGCCGGCCGCGCTGACCGCCAGCGCCGCGGCACCCAACAGGATCAGCGACGGCACGGGGATCGGCGTGATCGGGACGTCGGCGGCGGCGACACGCCGCGCGGGTAAGGCCAACGGCACCAGCACGCCGATCGCCGCGGTCAGGATCGCGAGGACTCCGAACGCCCAACGCCACGAACCGAATTGGGAGAAGATGCCGCCGGCGGCCGGACCGAGCAGGGTGCCCACGCCCCACATCGCCGACACCAGCGCCGACGCCTTGGTCCACAACCGTTGGGGCAGTGCGGTGTTGATCACTGCATAGCCCAACCCGGCCAACAGCCCGCCGGCCAGCCCTTGCACCGTGCGGCCGACCAGCAGGGCCGACATGGTGGGCGCCGCAGCGCAGGCCACGCTGCCGGCGCCGAACACGCTGAGTGCCAGCAGATACGAGGACCGAGGCCCGAGGCGCATCAGCGTCGCGTGCACGGTGGTCGCCGCGACCACGGAGGCGACCAGGTACACCGTCGTCACCCAGGCATACAACCGGTGCCCACCGATGTCGGCGACCGCGCTGGGCATCAGGCTGATGGTCAGGAACTCGTTGGTGGCGTACAGCGCGACCCCGCCGGCGAGCACGGTGCTGGCGCCGAGGTACTTCGGCCCCAGCAGGTCACGCCACCGGCCCGTGGTGGTCGTCGCTGTCTCGGTCACCCGCTCACGCTATGAGCTGAACCGCACTTGAGGTCAAGCCGCCTGGGATCACTTCAGGCCCGCGGCGTCCATGCCGCGCAGTTCCTTCTTCAGATCGGCGATTTCGTCACGAATCCGCGCGGCCAACTCGAACTGCAGGTCGCGGGCCGCGGACATCATCTGTTCGGTGAGATCCCTGATGAGGTCGGCCAATTCGGCGCGCGGCATGTTCGACGTGTCGCGTCCCTCGATGATCCCGGCGCTGACGGCGCGGCCTGGCTCGCCCTGTGCGCGGCGCCCGCGGGAGGCGTTGCGACCGGAGCCGCCGACCTCAACGTCGTCGGCCTCGCGGTACACCTGATCGAGGATGTCGGCGATCTTCTTGCGCAACGGCTTCGGGTCGATGCCATGCTCGGTGTTGTAGGCGATCTGCTTGGCACGACGCCGCTCGGTCTCGTCGATGGCTTCCTTCATCGAATCGGTGATCTTGTCCGCGTACATGTGCACCTCACCGGACACATTGCGTGCGGCGCGGCCGATGGTCTGGATCAAGCTGCGCGGAGACCGCAGGAAGCCTTCCTTGTCGGCGTCGAGGATCGCGACCAGCGACACCTCGGGCAGGTCCAACCCCTCGCGCAGCAGGTTGATCCCGACCAGCACGTCGTACTCACCGAGGCGCAACTGCCGGAGCAACTCGACACGGCGCAGCGTGTCCACCTCGGAGTGCAGGTACCGCACCCGGATGCCCATCTCGAGCAGGTAGTCGGTGAGGTCTTCGGCCATCTTCTTGGTCAACGTGGTGACCAGGACGCGCTCGTCGCGCTCCGTACGCTTGCGGATCTCCCCGATCAGGTCGTCGATCTGGCCCTTCGTCGGCTTGACCAACACCTGGGGATCGACCAGGCCGGTAGGACGGATGACCTGCTCGACGAATTCACCGCCGGTCTGACTCATCTCATAGGGCCCGGGCGTCGCCGACAGGTACACCGTCTGACCGATCCGGTCGGCGAACTCCTCCCAGGTCAGCGGGCGGTTGTCCACTGCCGAAGGCAGCCGGAAACCGAAGTCGACGAGGTTGCGCTTGCGGGACATGTCCCCCTCATACATCCCGCCGATCTGCGGCACCGTCACGTGCGACTCGTCGATGACGAGCAGGAAGTCCTCGGGGAAGTAGTCCAGGAGCGTCGCGGGCGCGGATCCGGCCGGCCTGCCGTCGATGTGACGCGAGTAGTTCTCGATGCCCGAGCAGAAGCCGACCTGGCGCATCATCTCGACGTCGTAATTCGTTCGCATCCGCAGCCGCTGGGCCTCCAACAGCTTGCCCTGGCCCTCCAACTCGGCCAGCCGCTCCTCGAGTTCCTGCTCGATGGTCGAGATCGCGTGAGCCATCCGCTCCGGCCCCGCGACGTAGTGCGTCGCCGGAAAGATCCGCAGCGAGTCGACCTTGCGCACCACGTCACCGGTCAGCGGATGCAGGTAGTACAGCTCCTCGATCTCGTCCCCGAAGAACTCGATGCGGACGGCCAACTCCTCATACGATGGAATGATCTCCACGGTGTCCCCGCGCACCCGGAACGACCCGCGGGTGAACGCCATGTCGTTGCGGGTGTACTGGACGTCGACCAGCAGGCGCAGCAGCGCGTCGCGCGGCACCTCCTGGCCGACCCGCAGCTCCACCGACCGGTCCAGGTAGGACTGTGGGGTGCCCAGACCGTAGATGCACGACACCGACGCGACCACGACCACGTCGCGGCGCGATAACAGGCTCGACGTCGCGGAGTGCCGCAACCGCTCGACGTCGTCGTTGATCGAGCTGTCCTTCTCGATGTAGGTGTCGGTCTGGGCGATGTAGGCCTCGGGCTGGTAGTAGTCGTAGTACGACACGAAGTACTCGACTGCGTTGTGCGGCAACATCTCCCGCAACTCGTTGGCCATCTGCGCGGCGAGCGTCTTGTTGGGCTCCATCACCAGAGTCGGCCGCTGAACCCGCTCGATGAGCCACGCTGTCGTGGCGGATTTGCCGGTGCCGGTGGCGCCCAGCAGCACCACATCGTGCTCGGCCGCCTTGATCCGGCGCTCCAACTCGTCGATTGCGGCGGGCTGGTCCCCAGCGGGCGCATACGGGCTGACCACCTCGAAGCGGCCGCCGGTGCGCACAATCGAGTCGACGGGGCGGTACTCCGAGTGCGCGAGCACGGGGTGTTCAGTAGCGAAGGCCATAATGCACCAGGTTAAGCGTGCGGACCGACAACTTCATGCCCCGCGGCGGCGGCCGCCCCACCGACGGCCCGGTGGCCCTATCCTTGACCCATCCACGCTCCCAAGCACGAGACGTTCGACCTGCGCGCCCACACCAACACCGACCCGAAGGGCATCGTGCGGGCCGTCGAGATCTACACGGTCCGGCCCTGGGGCCTCTACATGGCTCGCCCGGCTCCTGGCCGTGCCCAGTTCCACTACCTCGAATCGTGGCTGCTGCCGTCGCTGCGGCTCCGTGCGACGGTGTTCCACTTCAACCCGGGCCACGAACTGGACCAGGACTACTACCTCGACGTCGGGCGTTACACGCCCGGGCGGGACGTCTGGCATTCCGAGGACCACTACCTCGACCTGGTGGTCCGCACCGGTGAGGGGGCCGAGCTCTGCGACGTGGACGAACTGCTCACCGCGGTGCGGCACAACCTGCTGACCCCGGAAACCGGCGAGCAGGCGGTACAGGCCGCGGTGTCAGCGATCGACGGGCTGTCGCGGCACGGCTACGACCTGAACCGGTGGCTGGCCAGTCAAGGCATGCCGCTGACGTGGAAATGATCATGAATTTGTCCGCACCGCGACGAACGGTAGTCTCTGATCACGTGAATCTCATCGAACGCACGTCTTTCGCCGCCTCGCTCGCTGCGGGAGCCGTGCTGGTGGGCGCCCTGGTGGCCCCCGCGGTCGCCTCGGGTCAGCCGGTCGGTTCCGGCACCGAGGTGGCGCCGCCCGGCCAGCCCAAAATCCTGCACAACGTCATATACCGCGCGCGGGCCGACGGCACCTCCCGCGGCGCGGTCGTCGCGTACAAGATGGACGACCAGAACGTCAACAGTGCGCAGCCCACGCTGCTGCCCGGTCAGACCTTCGAGGTCAACGCGGTGCTGGCGGACCCCAAGCTGGCCGGCATGGAGATTTCCATCGAATGGCCGTACGGGTCGAACCTGCACTGCGAGATCCTCGTCGACGACCAGATCGTCGCCAAGGCCGATCAGTTCATCGCGCCGCGGTTGCTCCGGCCGAAGGACGATCCGATGTACGGAGTGCTGCAATGCGGTGCGCCGCTGAATCTTCCGGTGGACGGCGCGCCGGACACCGATGTGAGCGCGCCGCCGCAGGCATAAGCTCCGGCGACCGTCAGGGCCGCCACCCGGTGGCGTCGGCCCACTCCCATGCCCGTCGATATGCGTCGAGGAACCACGGCTCTTTCGCGTCGGCGTAGGCACCGGTCTGGGTGTGCCCCTTCGCGGCGACCTGCCGCTTCAACGTGAGGTAGTCGGCCTGGACACCCGGATTGGCGCGTAACCAGTCGACGAAGAGCAGCGCGAACTGCTGGCCCGGCCAGCCGTCGACCCGCAGATGGACGTTCGTCGGTCGACCGGGATCGGCCGAACAGTGAAATCGCTTGCGCCACAGCGCTTCGTCGTCGGTGTGGTCGAACTCGGTGGCCGTGCTGCGGGCGTCCGGCTTGCCGACGTCGGCGGTGATCGGCCTGCAGACATACCCGGCCGTCGTCAACGCCTCGCGCAGTTCGTCGGCGACCTCGAGCGAGCCGACCGTCACCTGCACGTCGATCACGTCCTTGGCGTCCAGTCCGGGTACCGCCGTGGAACCGATGTGGTCGATGCGCGCGGCGCGGTGCCCGCAGGCCGTGTCGAGCCGAGCCAGGATGCGCCGTGCCTGCTCAGGCCATGTCGGATCGTAGGGCACCAGAACCGGTTCCGCGTGTGCGGGCCGATTCTCGTGCACGTTGTGCGCGAACGGCAGGATCCGTTCCTGCCACAGCGCTCGCGCCGCGCCGACCAGCTGTGCTGTGGTGCCCGAGTTGTCCAGCCACACGTCGGCAACGGCACGGCGCTGTTCCTCGGTGGCTTGCGCGGCGATCCGGGCCCGGGCGTCCTCTTCGGTGAACCCTCGGTGCTCGATCAACCGTTTCACCCGCAGATCCTCGTCCGCGTGCACGATCACCACCAACGGAAACATCGGTGCCATACCGGATTCGACGAGCAGCGGGATGTCCTCGACGATCACGGCGTCTTCGGCGGCGGCCGCGATCAACTTCGATCGGCGGTGCGCTATCAGCGGATGGACGATCCCGTTGAGGGTCTTGCGCTTCTCCTCGTCGCTGAACGCGATGGCGGCGAGGGCCGGGCGGTTCAACGCCCCGGCCGACGGTCCGTCGCCGTACAGGATCTGCTCGCCGAACGCGTCGACCAGCTTGGCCAGCCCCTCAGTCCCGGGCTCGACGACCTCGCGGGCGATCACGTCGCCGTCGACGACGACTCCCCCGAGTTCACTGAACGTCGCGGACACGGTCGATTTCCCGGCGCCGATACCGCCGGAGAGCCCAATGCGCAGCACCGCCCCAGTCTGTCAGGGTGCCGAACGCGTTATGCGTTGCCTGCGAGCTTCTCCCGCAGCGCCGCGAGTTGGGCGTCGCTGGCCAGCGATCCACCCGACGACTGCTCCTCGCCACGCGACGTGCCGTTCGACGATGAGGACGCCTCCGCTGCGTCTGCTTCAGCAGCGGCGAACTTCTCCATCTGCGCGGTGTGCATCTTGTGCCGGCGCTCGGCCTCCGCGTAGCGGGACTCCCACTCCTCACGCTGCTTCTCGAAACCCTCGAGCCACTCGTTGGTCTCGGAGTCGAAGCCCTCCGGGAAGATGTAGTTGCCCTGCTCGTCGTAGCTGTCGGCCATGCCGTACTTCGACGGGTCGAACTCCTCGGTGTAGTCCTCGTTGGCCTGCTTGAGGCTCAGCGAGATGCGGCGCCGCTCCAAATCGATGTCGATGACCTTGACCATCGCGTCGTCGCCGACCTGCACCACCTGGTCCGGGACCTCGACGTGGCGCTCGGAGAGCTCGGAAATGTGGACCAGGCCCTCGATGCCCTCCTCGACGCGGACGAACGCGCCGAACGGCACCAGCTTGGTGACCTTGCCCGGCACGATCTGGCCGATCGCGTGGGTGCGGGCGAAGTGCCGCCACGGGTCTTCCTGGGTCGCCTTGAGCGACAACGAAACCCGCTCGCGGTCCATGTCGACGTCGAGCACCTCGACGGTGACCTCGTCGCCCACCTGGACCACCTCGGACGGGTGGTCGATGTGCTTCCAGGACAGCTCGGAGACGTGCACCAGGCCGTCGACACCGCCGAGGTCGACGAACGCGCCGAAGTTGACGATGCTGCTGACCACGCCCTTGCGGATGGCGCCCTTCTGCAGCTGGTTGAGGAACTCGCTGCGCACCTCGGACTGGGTCTGCTCCAGCCAGGCGCGGCGGGAGAGCACCACGTTGTTGCGGTTCTTGTCCAGCTCGATGATCTTCGCCTCGATCTCCTTGCCGATGTACGGCTGCAGATCGCGGACGCGGCGCATCTCGACCAGCGACGCGGGCAGGAAGCCGCGTAGGCCGATGTCGAGGATCAGGCCGCCCTTTACGACCTCGATGACGGTGCCCTTGACGGCCTCGTCCTTCTCTTTGAGCTCCTCGATGGTGCCCCAGGCGCGCTCGTACTGGGCGCGCTTCTTGGACAGGATCAGGCGGCCTTCCTTGTCCTCCTTGGTGAGGACCAGAGCCTCGACCTCATCGCCCACGGAAACGACCTCGTTGGGGTCGACGTCGTGCTTGATGGAGAGCTCACGGGACGGGATGACGCCTTCGGTCTTGTAACCGATGTCGAGCAGGACTTCGTCACGGTCAACCTTGACGATCGTCCCTTCGACGATGTCGCCATCGTTGAAGTACTTGATGGTCTTGTCGATGGCGGCGAGAAAGTCCTCGCTCGAGCCGATGTCGTTGACGGCTACTTGCGGCGAGGTGACGGAGGGACTTGGCATGTGGTGGGTTGCTCCGGACAGGTTTGATCGTAGGGACAGTTGTTTATTGGTGTTACCCGCCGCAGAAGAATGCAAAAACCACAGACAGGTACCGGTAGAGGTTACTCGACTGGGCACATGCTGGACAAACCCGGTCCCCCGCCTGTTGCGCGCTCGCTACCCTGACTTCTCGTGTCCTACGCCGGTGCGCCCCAGCCCTGGCCGATCCAGCCGCCGTTCGAGCGCAAGGTGCGAAAGGTCGGGGCGCCGCTGGCCGTCCTCATCCTGCTCGGCACCGTGGCCGGGCTGATCGTCGTCGGGCTGACCGCCCTGAACCCGGTCGGCGCCGGTATCGGGCTGGTGCTGTCGAGCCTGACCATGGTGGTCGTGCTGCTGGCCTACGTGTGGCTGGACCGCTTCGAGCCGGAGCCGCCGAGGCTGCTGATCTTCGCGTTCTTGTGGGGCGCCTCGGTTGCCGTGGTGCTGTCGGTGCTTCTCGGGCTCTTCTTCGAGTCTCTGATCGTGACCGGCGAGACCGACGACGTCAGTTGGGTGTCGGTGGCCGTCATCGCGCCGGTGATCGAGGAAGCGGCGAAGGGCACCTTTCTGCTGTTCATGATGACCGGCCGGCGCCGCAACGAACTCAACTCGCTGACCGACTGCCTGGTCTATGCCGGGCTGGTCGGCGCCGGTTTCGCCTGGTTGGAGGACATCCTCTACATCGCCAGCGGCGAATCGCTCGGCGATTCGCTGCTCACCGCGGCATTGCGACTGGTCATGGCGCCGTTCGCGCATTCGCTGTTCACCACGTTCATCGGCATCGGCGTGTATTTCGCGCTGCACCACCGCAACGCGCTGACCCGCGCGGGCTACATCGGTTTGGGGTACCTGGCCGCGGTCGTCATGCACGGGCTGTGGAACGGCTCGTCGCTGCTGGGCATCGGGTGGTATTTCGCGGTCTACCTGTTCTGGATGGTCCCGATCTTCGCGTTGGTGATCGTGCTCGGCGTGCAGGGCCGCCGCCGCGAGCAGACCATTGTCGCGGCCAAGCTGCCCGGCATGGTGGCCGCGGGCCTGGTGACGCCGAACGAGGCCACCTGGCTGGGGTCGTTGCGGCACCGCAAGCAGGCTGTCGCGCTGGCCACCCGCCAAGGCGGACGACCCGCGGGCAAGGCGGTCAAGCGGTTCGCCGCCCAGGTCGTCGAGCTGGCGTTCGTCCGGGACAGAATTGACCGCGGCTTCGGCGACCAGCGCGTCTATACCCTGCAGGCCGAGGAGGCCTACGCAGTACACGCGGCACGAGCGGCCGCTCCGATGCTGCAGTGGCTGACCGCTTACCGCGCCCCGAGCCGCTGACTCAGTGTGCGGCCGCGTCCCAGCTGCGGCCGTAGCCGACCGACACCTCCAGCGGCACATCCAGCGGGTAGGCGTTGCCCATCTGCTCGCGTACCAGCTTCTCCACGGCGTCGCGCTCGCCCTCGGCGACCTCGAAGAGCAGTTCGTCGTGCACCTGCAGCAGCATCCGCGACGCCAGACCGGAGTCCTTCAGCGCCTTGTCGACATTGATCATCGCCACCTTGATGATGTCGGCGGCGCTGCCCTGAATCGGTGCGTTGAGCGCGGCCCGCTCGGCGGCCTCGCGCACGTTGCGGTTGCTGCTGTCCAGTTCGGGTAGGTAGCGCCGCCTGCCGAACACCGTCGAGGTGTATCCGTCCTTGCGGGCCTGGTCGACGACGTTGTGCAGGTAATCGCGCACCCCGCCGAACCGGTCGAAGTACTGCTCCATCTGCACTTTGGCTTCCTCGGTGGAGATCTTGAGCTGCGCCGCGAGCCCGTAGGCGCTCAGCCCGTACGCCAATCCGTAGGACATCGCCTTGACGCGGCGCCGCAGCTCCGCGGTGACCTCGTCGATCGGCACCGAGAACGCCCGCGACGCGACGAACGAGTGCAGATCTTCACCGGTGTTGAACGCTTCGATCAGCCCCTCATCCTTCGACAGATGCGCCATGATGCGCATTTCGATCTGGCTGTAGTCGGCCGTCATCAGCTCCGTATAGCCCTTGCCCACGACGAATGCGTCGCGGATGCGCCGGCCCGCGTCGGTGCGGATGGGGATGTTCTGCAGGTTCGGCTCGGTCGACGACAGGCGCCCCGTCGCGGCGATGGTCTGGTTGAACGTGGTGTGGATGCGGCCATCGGAGGCCACGGAGGCCAGCAGCCCGTCGACGGTCACCTTCAACCGCGTCGCGTCGCGGTGGGTGAGCAGATGCTGCAGAAACGGATGGCCGGTCTTGTCGAACAGGGACTGCAGCGCGTCGGCGTCCGTGGTGTAGCCGGTCTTGGTGCGCTTGGTCTTGGGCATCTCCAGTTCGTCGAACAGCACCACCTGCAGCTGCTTCGGTGAACCGAGGTTGATCTGCTTGCCGATCACCGCGTAGGCCGCCTCGGCGGCGTCGCGAATCTGGTCGGCGAACTCGCTCTGCAACTGGCCGAGTTGCTCGAGGTCGACAGCGATGCCCGCGGTCTCCATCTCGGCCAGCACCCGCTGCACCGGCAACTCCATGTTGTTCAGCAGCGCCAGGGAGTCGATACGGGCGAGCTCCTCGTCGAGCGCGTCGGCGAGATCCATTACCGCGCTGGCCCGCAGGATCACGGTCTGCACGGCCTGGCCGTCGACGCCATCATTGTCATCTAACAGCGAAAGCTGTTGCTGCTCAGGTGTTTCCGCACGAAGTTCGCGCTTCAGGTAGCGCAGCGAGAGATCGTCGAGCGCAAAGCTGCGCTGCCCAGGACGGACGAGGTACGCGGCGAGTGCGGTGTCCGAGGTGACGCCGGCGAGCTTCCAGCCGCGGCCTTGCAGATCGTGCATCGCCAGCTTGGCTTCGTGTAGCGCCTTCGGCGGTCCGGGGTCGGCCAGCCAGGACGCCAGCGCGGCCTCGTCATCGGCGCTCAGCGTGGCGGTGTCGATGTAGCGCCCGTCGCCGTCCGCGGCGACGATGGCCAGTGCGGTCGCGTCGGCGTCGAAGGCCAGGTGCGTGCCCACCACCGCCATCCCGAACCTCTTACCCGAGCTGTGTTCGGCCAGCCACGCCGCGAGCTCTCCCGGCTCCAGCGCCCGCCCTCGCACGTCGAAACCCTGGTCCACCTCGGGGTCCGCCGACGCCAGCGTCTCGAACAGCCGGTCGCGCAGTACCCGGAACTCCAGGTCGTCGAAGAGCCGGTGGATCTGGTCGCGGTCCCACGGCTGCATCCGCAGGGTGTCCGGGGTCTGCGGGAGCGCCACGTCGCGCACCAGGTCGGTCAGTTCCCGGTTGAGCACGACGCTCGACAGGTTCGCCCGCAACGCATCGCCCACCTTGCCCTTCACGGAGTCGACGTTGTCGACCAGCGCCTGCAGCGAGCCGAATTCGGCGATCCACTTCGTCGCCGTCTTCTCCCCGACGCCGGGGATACCCGGCAGGTTGTCGCTGGGGTCTCCGCGCAGGGCCGCGAAGTCCGGATACTGCTGCGGGGTCAGGCCGTACTTCTCCAGCACCGCCTCCGGGGTGAACCGGGTCAGCTCGCTGACGCCCTTGCGCGGATACAGCACCGTGACGTCGTCGCTGACCAGTTGCAGCGAGTCGCGGTCGCCGCTGACCACCAGTACGCGATAGCCGCCCAGCTCGGCCTGGGTGGCCAGCGTGGCGATGATGTCGTCGGCCTCGAAGCCCGGTTCGGCGAGCACGGTGATTCCCAGCGCACCGAGCACCTCTTTGGTGATGTCGATCTGGCCGCGGAACTCGTCGGGGGTCGTGGACCGGCCGGCCTTGTACTCGGGGTACTTGTCGACGCGGAACGTCTGGCGCGACACGTCGAACGCGGCCGCAATGTGGCTGGGCTGCTCGTCACGCAACAGATTGATCAGCATCGCCGTGAAGCCGTACACAGCGTTGGTGGTGAGCCCGCCCTGCGTCTTGAAGTTCTCGGCAGGCAGCGCGTAGAACGCCCGGTACGCCAGCGAATTGCCGTCGAGCAACATCAGTGTCGGCTTCTGTTCCGTGTGCTCGGACGCCGTCTTCTTGCCGGTGGCGGTGCTGGCTGGGCTCACGGCCCTACTCTATGCATCGGCGGTGACAACGGAGCCACCGTGGCGCTCGCACCTGCCGCCGCGTCCCACTCAACTGGAACACGTTTCAGTTTCGCCGGGCGACTCGGTACGCTGACCCGCGTGTCAGCTTCCACTCAACCCGCGATCGAAGGTTGGTTCGCCACCGATGGATCCGGTGAGGCCTATCTGATCGGCGGCAAGTGCCATCAGTGCGGCACCTACGTGTTTCCGCCCCGTGCCAACAACTGTCCGAACCCGGGGTGTGACGGCGACGAGCTGGCCCAGGTGCCACTGTCGCGGCGCGGAACGCTGTGGAGCTACACCGAGAACCGGTACGCTCCCCCGCCGCCTTATCCGACCCCGGATCCCTTCGAGCCCTTCGCCGTTGCCGCGGTGGAACTGGCCGAGGAGGGGCTCATCGTGCTGGGCAAGGTCGTCGAGGGAACGTTGGCCGCGGACCTGAAGGTCGGCATGGAGATGGAGCTGACCACGATGCCGTTGTTCGTCGACGACGACGGCGTCGAGCGCGTCGTTCACGCATGGAAGGTGGCGGAATGAGTACTGAAACTCCGGCACCGCTGTACATCCTGGGCGCCGGCATGCACCCGTGGGGCAAGTGGGGGCGCGACTTCACCGAATACGGCGTCGTCGCGGCGCGGGCCGCGTTGGCCGAGGCGGGTTTGGACTGGCGCCAGATCCAGCTGGTCGCGGGCGCCGACACGATCCGCAACGGCTATCCGGGCTTCGTGGCGGGTGCGACGTTCGCGCAGAAACTGGGCTGGAATGGCGTACCCGTGTCGTCGAGTTACGCGGCGTGCGCCAGCGGTTCACAGGCGTTGCAGAGCGCACGCGCTCAGATCCTCGCGGGCTTCTGCGATGTGGCGCTGGTGATCGGTGCGGATACCACCCCGAAGGGGTTCTTCGCTCCGGTCGGCGGCGAGCGTCGCAACGATCCCGACTGGCAGCGCTTCCACCTCATCGGCGCCACCAACACGGTGTACTTCGCGCTGCTGGCGCGCCGCCGCATGGACCTCTACGGCGCCACTCTCGAAGACTTCGCCGCGGTGAAGGTCAAGAACGCCAAGCACGGGTTGGACAACCCGAACGCGCGCTACCGCAAGGAAGCCACGATCGACGACGTGCTGGCCAGCCCCGTGGTGTCCGATCCGCTTCGGCTGCTTGACATCTGCGCGACGTCGGACGGCGCGGCCGCGCTGGTGGTGGCGAGCAAGTCGTTCGCGGAAAAGCATCTCGGCTCGCTCGACGGCGTCCCGTCGGTGCGAGCGATCAGCACCGTGACGCCGCAGTACCCGCAGCATCTACCCGAACTGCCCGACATCGCAACGGATTCCACCGCGGTGGTGAATGCGCCGGAGCGTGTGTTCAAAGACCAGATTCTCGACGCCGCCTACTCCGAAGCCGGCATCGGTCCCGAGGACCTGAGCCTGGCCGAGGTCTATGACCTGTCCACGGCGCTGGAACTCGACTGGTATGAGCATCTCGGCCTGTGCGCCAAAGGCGAGGCGGAGCAACTGCTGCGCAGCGGTGCGACGGCGATCGGCGGAAAGATCCCGGTCAACCCGTCCGGCGGACTGGCCTGCTTCGGCGAAGCCATTCCGGCACAGGCGATCGCGCAGGTCTGCGAGCTGACCTGGCAGCTCAAGGGCCAGGCGACCGGTCGGCAGGTCGAGGGTGCCAAGGTGGGGGTCACCGCCAACCAGGGGCTGTTCGGCCACGGCTCCTCGGTGATTGTTGCTCGCTAGGCAGTTCGAGCCGTACGGCCCCTCCTACTGGGGCGCCATCGCGGTGTTCGTCATCGGCGCCGTGCTGCTGGTGTGGTCGGGCCGCCGCCAGACCGAACGGCGGGCAAGACACCTGGGCCGCATCCTCGGTGGGGTCACCGCCGCGATCTACGCCGCGATCCTGGTCTACAACTTGACCCCGCCGACGCTCGCGGGTTCGGTGCCGCTGCAACTCACCGACCTGGCAACCGTCGTCGCCGCGTATGCGCTGTGGACGCAACGGCATTGGGCGTACGCCCTGACCTACTACTGGGGACTGGTGCTGAGCGTGCAGGCGCTGATCTCCCCCGTGCTGCGTGGACCCGACTTTCCGCACTATCGGTTTCTGGCGTTCTACGCGATTCATCTGCTGGTGGTGTGGGCCGCCATCTACCTCACATGGGGCCGCGGCATGCGACCCGATTGGCGAAGCCTGCGATTCGCGATTCTGGTCACGCTCGTCTGGGCGGCGGTCACCATGGTCTTCAACGCCGTCGCCGGCACCAATTACGGCTTCCTGAACGCCAAACCGGACACCGCATCGCTGTTGGATGTCCTGGGTCCGTGGCCGGTGTACGTCCTCGTCGGGGCGACCCTGGTGGCCGCGGTTTGGGCGTTGATGACGTGGCCGTGGGTGGCACGCCGGTCGCAGACCTGAGTCACGCCACCCCGAGATAGGCGGCGCGAATGCTGTCATCGGCCAACAACTCTCGGGCATTGCCTTCGCGCGTGACTTCACCGGTCTCCAGAATGTAGGCGCGGTCCGAACGGCTCAGCGCCTGTTGGGCATTCTGCTCGACCAGCAGCACGGTGGTGCCCTGGGCGTTGATCTCGCCGATGATCCGGAAGATCTGGGAGATCACCATCGGCGCCAGGCCCATGGACGGCTCGTCGAGCAGCAGCACCCGCGGCCGGGCCATCAGCGCCCGCCCGATGGCCAGCATCTGCTGCTCGCCACCCGAGAGCGTGCCGCCCACCTGACTGCGGCGTTCGGCGAGCCGCGGAAACGTATCCAGGACCCAGTCCAAACGCTTCCGATGTTCGGACCGTGAGGCGAACTTGCGTCCGTAACAACCCATCTCGAGGTTCTCCACGACCGACATCCCGGGGAAGACACCGCGTCCCTCGGGCGCCTGCACCAGCCCCTGGATCACCCGCTGGTGGGCTTTGACCTTGGTGATGTCGGCGCCCTCGAACCAGATCGAACCCGAGGTCAGCGGCAGCAGCCCCGAGATCGCCCGCATGGTGGTCGTCTTGCCGGCTCCGTTGGAGCCGAGCAGGGTCACCAGTTCACCTTCGCGAACCGTGAGCGAGATCCCGTGCAGTGCACGGATTCTCCCGTACTGCACGACGATGTCGCGTAATTCGAGGATGACGGGCCGCTCGGTCCCTGGCGATTCATTCGACTGCGTCATCGGGCACCCCCAAGTACGCCGCGATCACCTTCGGGTCCTCGCGGATCTCCCCGGGCAGGCCGTCGGCGATCTTGCGACCGAACTCCAGGACCACGATGCGATCGGTCACGCCCATCACCAGCCTCATGTCGTGTTCGATCAGCAACACGGTGTAGCCGTCGTCGCGGATCTTCTGGATCAGCTCGATGAGCGCGGCCTTCTCCCGCGGGTTGAATCCGGCCGCCGGCTCGTCCAGACACAGCAGTTTCGGTTCGGTGGCCAGCGCGCGGGCGATCTCCAGCCGTCGTTGGTCCCCGTAGGACAGGTTCTTCGCCTTCTCCTCGCCGCGGTCCGCGATGCCTACGAAATGCAGTAGTGCAGCCGATCTCTCGATCGCAGTCCTCTCCTCGCGCCTGTGGCGCGGGGTTCTGACCAGCGCACCGGGCACCGAGGTGAAGTGCCTTGCGTCGGTGCCAACCATGACGTTCTCCAGGGCGGTCATCTCGCCCCACAACCGGATGTTCTGGAAGGTCCGCGCTATTCCGCGGCGGGTGATCTGGTGCCTTTTGACGCGGCCCAGTGGTGCGCCGTCGAAGGTGACCGATCCCGATGTCGGGCGGTACACCCCGGTGATCGCGTTGAAGCAGGTGGTCTTACCGGCGCCGTTCGGGCCGATCATGCCGAGGATCTCGCCGCGACGAATGTCGAACGACACCGAGTCGAGCGCCGTCAACCCGCCGAACTTCACGGTGAGATCGGTTGTCCTCAAGAGGATCTCGCCCTCGGCGGCATGGATCTCGCGGTGGACGCCCGCCAATTCCTCGATCGTCATCGCGCCGATTCCTTTTCCGGCGAGCGCAGCAGGTCGCGCGCGGCCCTGCCGTAGGCGAGAAGTTGCTGGCGGGCCGGGAACAGGCCCTGCGGCCGGAAGATCATCAGAACCACCAGCGCCAGCCCGAAGAACAGGTACTTCAGGTCGCCGAGGTTGATACCGAGGAACTCCACGCCGAGCAGTCGGTTCGGCAGGTAGACGATGATGAACGCACCCACCACCACGCCGAGCTTGTTGCCCTGACCGCCGAGCACCACGGCGCACAGGAACAGCATCGAGTTGATGATGTTGAACGTCGGCGGCGCGACGAACTGCACCTGGCCCGCGTACAGCGCGCCGGACAGACCGCCGATCGCCGCGCCGATCACGAATGCCCACAACTTGAATCGGAAAGTGTTGACGCCCATGACTTCCGCGGCGTCCTCGTCTTCCCGGATCGCGATCCAGGCGCGACCGACGCGGCTGCGTTCGAGGTTGCCGACAAGCAGCAGGATCCCGACCATCAGCACGATGCCCAGCCAGAACCACCATGTGCCGTAATTGGCGTCGCCTGCGGAGTTACCGCTGGAGAACACGCCTTCCGGGACGCGTTCGCTCTCACCGAACCGCGGGTAGGCCACCTCGTTGAGGCCGCGCGGGCCGTTGGTCACCTCCGAAAGGTTGTCCGCCAGCAGCCGGATGATCTCGCCGAAACCCAGCGTGACGATCGCGAGGTAGTCGCCGCGGAGCCGTAGCGTCGGCGTTCCGAGGATGAGTCCGGTCAGCGCGGTGATGGCCATCGCCAGCGGCACGCAGGCCAGCCACGCCCAGTCCTCGTTGAACCATCCCGTCGCGCCCATCTTGTTCCACGGACTGTTGGGACTGGTGAGCAGCGCGACGGTGTACGCACCCACGGCGTAGAAGCCGACGTAGCCGAGGTCGAGCAGGCCGGCCTGACCCACCACGACGTTGAGGCCGATCGCGATGATGGCGACCATGGCGAATTGCGCCATGGTGCCGCCGAAGCTGATGTTCGGCGTGTTCAAAAACGGCGGCGGGAAGAGCGGCAACAGTGCGAGCAGGCCGAAGGCGAGCACGCCGAAGCCCCACTTCTGCACCCGCGAAAGGCCGTCCCACCAGCGCCGCACCGCGTCGCCGGGCGCCAACACCTTCTCGCTGGCCCTCATGCCCGTGCCTTTCCGAGGCTCTCGCCGAGTATTCCGGTCGGCCGGAAGAACAGCACCAGAACTAGCAACACGAAGGCCACGACGTCACGCCATTGCGTCCCGAACACCGCCTGCCCGTAGTTTTCCATGATGCCCAGCAGCAGCCCGCCCAGCAGCGCACCGCGCAGGTTGCCGATGCCGCCGAGGACCGCGGCCGAGAACGCCTTGATGCCGAGCAGGAAGCCGCCGGAGTAGATGATGCCCTGCGGCACCTTCAGCGTGTACAGCAGCGCCGCCGCACCCGCCAGGAGGCCGCCGATCAAGAACGTCAGCATGATGATGCGTTCCCGGGAGACGCCCATCAGCGTCGCGGTGTCGGGATCCTGGGCCACGGCCCGGATTCCGCGTCCGAACTTCGTCCGGTTGATGGTGATGTCCGTCATCAGGGCGAGGACCAGCGCCCCGCCCACGATGATCAGCGTGATGTTGGAGACGGCGGCGCCGAACACCGTGAACTGAGTTTCGGGCGAGACGAGCCGGATCGGTTGCTGCGCATTGGATCCGCCGTACCCGTCGATGATCTTCGGCAGGATGAAGTGCACGAACTCCTGCAACACGAATGACATTCCGATCGCGGTGATCAGAAATGACAGCCGTTCGGCCTTGCGTCTGCGCAACGGTCGGTATGCGACCGCCTCCAGTCCGATCGCGGTGGCGCCGGACACCATCATTGCGAACAGCATCGCGATGCCCAGATACAGCACCGTCAGCGCGATGCCCTTGTCGTAGGTGTTACCGCTCGGGGTGAAACCGAGGATCATGTCGAGGCAGAAATACGCGCCGAACATGCCGAACATGAAGACTTCGGAGTGGGCGAAGTTGATCAACTTCAACACGCCGTAGACCAACGTGTAGCCGACCGCCACCAAGGCATAGATGGCGCCCCACGACAGGCCGTCGATTGTCAACTGCCAGAAGCCGTCTCGCAACCCGTCCAGGTTGAAGCTGATGTTGGCGGCCAGGCAGGTGTACTGGTCGACGCACTCGGGGGGCATCCCGGTCTCTCGATCGGTCTCCTACTGAACCTTGAAGATCCAGATGAGGGTGGACGTCAGTTCGCCGTTGGGATCCCACTGGTACTTGCGTCCGATCCCCTGACCGTTGTAGGTCCGGACGAATTCGAGGAGGTCGGGGCGGGTGGTTTTTCCGGAGTCGATGCCCTTCAGCATGATGGTGCCCAGGTCATAGCCCTCGACGCTGTAGGTACCCGGATCGGCGTTGAACGCCTTCTTGTACTCCTCGGCGAACTCAGCAGGCGCCGGCGTGCACGGGCACGACAGGATCGCGCCCTCTGCCGCGTTTCCGGCCTGCTTGACGAACTCCGGGTCTTTCGTGCCGTCGGCACTGACGAAGGTCCCGGTGTATCCGCCGTCTTTGAGCTGCTGGGCGAACGGCGCGGCCTCGGCGTAGTAGCCGCTGAAGAACACCGAGTCAGGGCTGGCGCCCTTGATCTGGGTCACCGCGGCCGAGAAGTCCTTGTCGCCCTTCTTCACCGAGATGTTGCACGCCGGGTCGGCGACTGCCCCGAGCGTGTTTCGGACCACGGTCGCCAGGCCCAAGCCGTAGTCGGTGCTGTCATCGACCACGCATACCTTCTTGTGGCCCAGCGAGTTCTTCAGATAATTTCCGACCGCTTGCCCCTGCTGGCCGTCATTTCCGAGGCCCCGGAAGAACGTCTTCCACCCCTTCTGCGACAGCGTGACATTGGTCGCCGACGCGGTGGCGGCAACCAGGCCGGCCTGGTTGTACACGTCTCCGGTGGCCATCGTTTCCCCTGAGAACGCGGGACCGATCAGGCCGATGATCGACGCATCGTTGATGATCTGCGGCGCCGTCTGGCTGGCCTTCTGCGGATCGCCCTCGGTGTCGAAGGCCTTCAGTTGCACCTTGCAGCCCGGGTTTGCGGCGTTGTGCTGGTCGACCGCCAACTGGATGCCGTTCTTGATGTTGATGCCCAGCGCGGCGTCGGGGCCGTTGAGCGCGCCCGCCATCGCGATCGACACGGGTGGGCACTGCGCCTTGCCGTCGCCAGCCGGGTCAGCCGCCGCGGCAGTGTCCGGCGGAGTGATCTCCGCGCCGTTCTCGTCGATCGGGACCTGCTCGACGATTTTCAGGTCGGTCTGCGCCGCACCGCCCTCGCTCGGCTGGGATTGCTGGCAGGCCGCCAATGTCATTGCGCTGCCGAGCACGACCAAACCAGCGCTGCTGATAGCAATTGCTTTCCGTGCTCCGCGACCGCGCACGCTTCACCTCCGGGTCAATGTTCTAGTCGGCTCCGCGCCTCCACCTGGCTCGGCAAGGGCGGCGACGTTCCGGGAAGACCATAGCCAACGCTCGACGCCGGTGCGTGGTCTGCGCGGCCGGAAACGAAGTTTTTACGAACCGCCGGGCCGGCCCGTCAGCCTGACTCCGGTGCGTCGCCGGGCGTGTCGAGGGTTTCGAGCACCACCTCGGCGACTCGTTTCATCGTGGTGCGCCGGTCCATCGCGGCCCGCTGAATCCACTTGAACGCCTCGGGCTCGGTCATGCCCTGCTTGGCCTGCAGCAAACCCTTGGCGCGCTCGACCAGCTTGCGGGTCTCCAACCGGTCGGACAGGGTCGCCACTTCCCGCTCCAGGGCGGAGATCTCCCCGAACCGGCTCACCGCCACCTCGATGGCCGGGATGAGATCGGTGATGGTGAATGGTTTGACGAGGTAGGCCATCGCGCCGGCATCCCTGGCTCGTTCGACCAGTTCCCGCTGGCTGAAGGCGGTCAGGATGACGATCGGCGCGATGCGCTTGCTGGCGATCTCCGATGCCGCGTCGATGCCGTCGCGACGCGGCATCTTGACGTCCATGATCACGAGGTCGGGTTTCAGGCTCTCGGCGAGATCGACCGCCTCCTGCCCGTCGCCGGCCTCACCGACGATCTCGTAGCCCTCCTCGCGGAGCATCTCGGCCAGGTCCATGCGGATGAGCGCTTCGTCTTCGGCGACGAGAACGCGGCGTGCCTTCACGGCGTCGGTCGCTGACCCAGGAGCGGATGCCATGGAACACATTGTGGCGGTAGCAGGCACGTCCAGCGACTGCGGGGCATCCTCTATGGTGGTAAGCCGCACAGCGACATGACACAGACCGACGTTCGGCCCTCGTAGCCCAATTGGCAGAGGCACACGACTCAAAATCGTGACAGTGTGAGTTCGAGTCTCACCGAGGGCACCACCGCCGCAGCTACGCTCTAAACGTGGAGATGAGACTGCGGCCGGTCTGTGTGCCGGAAGTCGCGCTGGAAAGCCGGATGCCGGCCCGCGTCCGCCACCACGCCGAGAGCGCCGCACGTCACCGCCGGGTGCTCGACGTGACCGCGATGATCAGCGCCGCGATCAGCGCGTTCTTCGGGCTGCAGGGGCTGCTCGTCGGCCTCGAGGTGTGGTGGATCCCCGTGATCAACCTCGTCAGCGCGGCGGCTTTCGCGTTGATCCCGTTGATGTGCCGGTTCGGGGAACTCGTTGCGCCGCTGGTGTTCTTCACGGTCGCGTACACGACGATCACCGTCCAGTGCATTCAGCTGGGCACCGGCTCGGGGCTGCAGTTCTATTACGTCGTGGCGGCCGCGATCATGGTGCTGGTCCTGGGCATCGACCACATCCTGCTCGCGTCGACGCTGTCGGCGGTGGGCGCGGTGACGGTGATCCTGCTGGAGTTCCTCGTCCCGAACGACACCGGCATCCAACCGCCGTGGGCATTCACGACCTCGTTCGTCCTCACCGTGGCGACCGCGTGGATTCTCGTCATCGCCACGCTGTGGTACGCCCTTCGTGAGATACGCCGGGCCCGGCTGGCGATGGAGGCCGAGTACGAACGCTCCGAGCGGCTGCTGGCCAATATCCTGCCCGTCCCGATTGCCGAGCGGCTGAAGGATCCGACCCGCGCCGTGATCGCCGACAAATACGACGACGCGTCGATCCTGTTCGCCGATATCGCCGGCTACACCAAGCGGGCCAGCGACACCACGCCCAGTGATCTGGTGCGCTTCCTGGACCGCCTCTACACCGACCTCGACGCGCTGGTCGACCGGCACGGCTTGGAAAAGGTCAAGACCAGCGGCGATTCCTACATGGTGGTCAGCGGAGTGCCCCAACCGAGACCGGATCACCTCGAGGCGCTGGCCTGTCTTGCGCTCGATATGGCCGACGCGGTGGCCGACCTGCGCGACCCGCGCGGCCGCGAGGTGCCGTTGCGCATCGGGCTGGCCGCCGGACCGGTGGTCGCCGGCGTCGTCGGCGCGCGCAAGTTCTTCTACGACGTGTGGGGCGACGCGGTCAACGTCGCATCCCGAATGGAGACCACCGACGTCGAGGGCCGCATCCAAGTGCCGCACGACGTCTACGAACGGCTGAGAAGCACATTCGTCCTGGAACCGCGCGGCGAAGTCGACGTCAAGGGCAAGGGCGTCATGAGGACCTGGTACCTCGTCGGTCGGCGCGACGATTCAGCGGTCCGCGACGCGGTGGAACTCGAACCGCTCAGTCGTCAGAGAGCTCAGTCGGCTTGAGCCGTTCGGCCAGCGCGCCGAGCCGCCACAAAGTTTCCCGGTTCCGCGGATAGACGGCGATATCGGACAACCGGTTCGGCATGAGCGCGGCGGGTCCGCTCACCGGGAACTCCTGCATCTCGACCCGGCAGCCGTCGGGAATATCGCTCAGCTGCAACACTATTCGCGCCCCGCCGAACGGCCGGCCCTTCGCGTGCAACACCAGCTCCTCCAGTGGCACGCTCTTCTCGACCACGGTCACGTCGTCGAGCAGCAGCGGCCACACCCCGATCGAATGGCGTATCTGCGAGCCGGGCGCCGGCCAGTCCGCGTCGACAGCGCGCATCCGGCTGTTGCCGACGACCCACTGTGAGTACGTCCATCCATCGGCCATCACGTCCCACACCTGCTGCCGCGAGGCGTGGATGTCTCGTGTCACGGTCACGCCGGTGATATACCCGCATCGCCGGAAACGACGCACGGGCGGGCCAGCAGCTCGAGGATCGCCGCAGTCACCTCGGCGGGGCGCTCCTCCATGACGTAGTGGTCGGCGCCGGTCAGCCGGGTCAGCGTGGCACCGGGAACGCGGTCCGCCAGCTGACGGGCGGTGCTGAACGGGATGTAGCGGTCGCGGTCGCCCCAGATCACCGCGGTCGGGCAGGTGATGTGGGCGAGGCCCGCCGCGAGTTCGGGGATCGCGGGCACGTGGTAGTGCCGGAAGAACTCGACGAATGTCTGGCGGCCGGCGGCGGTGTCCATCCAGCCCAGATACTCGGCTTCCAGCGCGTCGTCGAAACACCCCATGACGCGATACGGCCGCAACGCCGCGTGGTGCAGGCGGCGCAGCGGCAGCCGACGGACCAGCCCGGGAACGTGGACCGTCGCCCACCGCTGGCTCAGCGAGTAGCGGTAGAACCACGGCCGGAAGGTGTTGTGCGCCCTGGTGTTGAGCAACGCCAGCCGCAGGACCCGCTCCGGGCGGCGCAGCGTGTAGCCCAGGCCCAGGAACCCGCCGTAGTCATGCGCGACGAGGTTGAACCGGTCGAGACCGATCGCGTCGGCGACCGCGTCGATGCGATCGACCTCGTTGTCGTAGGTCGGCGGCGTGCCGGGCGGCTCGGAACGGCCGAAACCCGGCCAGTCGGGCGCAATGACCCGGTACTGCTGCGCGAGCGTGGGGATCTGATGCCGCCAGCACGAGGCGTTCTGCGGATAGCCGTGCAGTAGCAGCACGGGCTCGCCGGAACCCCGGTCGACGTGCGATAACCTCATTTTGTTCAAACTAGTATAAAATTCTCGTCGTGACCAGAGCAGCGGCCCGTCGCCGCGGTCGGCCCCGCGCATACGATCCCGAAGTCGCCTTGCGCCGGGCGCGCGAAACGTTCTGGCGCGCCGGCTACGCGGGCACCTCGTTGGACGATCTAGCGGCGGCCATGGGCATGAACCGGCCGAGCATCTATGCCGCGTTCGGTGACAAGCGGGCGCTCTACCGGCGCGCCGCCGCCGACTACGCCGACGCCAGCCGGGCCTGGCTGACAGCGGCGCTGGCCCGGCCACAGCCGTTGCGAGAGGCGCTCGGGGCGGTCTACCGCTACGCCCGCGATTTCTACCTGTCCGGAGACAGCGGGCCGCGCGGCTGCTTCCTGATCGGTACGGCGCTCACCGAGGCGACCGGCGACGCACAGGCGCGCGCGATCGTCGAGGAGACGATGGCGGCGTTCACCGCGACGTTCGCCGAACGATTCGAGCGCGCCGGCCGCGACGGCGACCTTTCACCGCACGCGCCGGACGCGCTCGCACAGATCGCGACGGCGACCCTCAACGCGCTGTCGGTTCGGGCCAGGTCGGGCGCGGGCAGGCTCGAGTTGGATGCGCTGATCGATGCCGCGATCGCGGTGATCTGCGCACCGGTTGACCGGCCCGGTTAGACCTTGCGGTTCTCCGACTTGATCAGCCAGGCCAGCTTCTCCAGGCCGTCGATCAGCTGATGCAGGATGTCGGCGGTGCTGGGGTCCTCGGCGTCGACCGCGTCGTGCACCGCGCGCATGGTCCCCACCGCGGCGTAGATCCGGCCCGCGATCAGGTCGACCGCCTCCTGCGTGCTCACCTCGTACGCCGGGAACTGCGGCAGCGTGGTGTCGGCGGTGACGGTGTTCGACCGGCCGTCGGGTACGGCATCGAGGGCGCGCATCCGTTCGGCGACCGTGTCGCTGGCCTCGCGGGCGAACTCGACGAGTTCGTCGAGCTGCAGATGCAGGTCGCGGAAGTTGGTGCCGACGACGTTCCAGTGCGCCTGCTTGCCCTGCAGGTGCAGCTCGATCAGGTCGACCAGAACCCGCTGCAGGCTCGCGCTGAGTTCGGGCGACGCTTGGAATCCCTGGACTTCTGTTTCTAGACGACGTGTGGTGTTCATGACTCCTTCAACGCCTCCTAATCTGGATTGAGTCCAGTTTAACGTGTGTCGGCTGTCACGGGCATGTTCTGCTGCTGGTCCTGCTTCTCCAGCAGCCGCGCGTAGCCGGCGCCCATGCCCAGCAGCACCAGGCCGACCACGATGAACACCACCACCCGGAAGATGCCGTCCAAGGTGCCCAGGTCGAAGAGGAACAGCTTGGCCGTCGCGGCGGCGACCAGCGCCAGCCCCCCGCCGATCGGCAGGGAGCGGTCGGCGCGCGGCAGCCGGGCGGCGTAGCCGAACAACGCGGCGGCCAGCCCGATCCAGCAGATCGTCGCCGCCATGTGGCCCGCGAAGAACCCGCCGTCGGTGCCGCCGACCAACACGCCGGCGGTCACCGCGAACATCGTGATCGCGTAACCCGCCACGGCCGCCGAGACCGCCCACGCCGCCGAACTCCGGCGGGGGAACGCCCACACGAGCACGGCCGCACACGCGGTGAGCAGAACGCTGGCGACCAACGTCGAAATGCCGACCGCGGCGCTGGTTGCGGTGCCCCGCATCAGTACTGACGGCGGGGCGTAGCTCAGATAGAACCCCGCGCCGATCAGCCCAAAGCCCACGGCGATCGCCCGGGCCGTGGCGTGGCGGCGACCAACCGTCGCCACCACGAGCGCCGTCGCCAGCAGCACGGGGCCGGCGATCCTGCCGTCGAACGCCACCAGCACGCCGATCAGCGCCGACACCGCCGACAGCACCGCCCAGATCCGGCGCACGCTGCGGTCCACCCCGGACAGCTGCTCGCCGACGAGCACGATCGCCAACAGCGCCGCGGCGAGCGCGGCCGCCATCAGTGCCGCGACGACACGGTCGACGGCCAGCCCGACCGACAGCACGGGCAGTACACCCGCGGCGGTGAGCACGGCCATCACCGGCTTGTTCGCGGTGTGGGGCAGCAGGATGAGCGCGCCGGCGATCGCGAGCAGTGCTGCGATACCGCACGCACCGGCCAGCCACCGATCGCGTCCGCCGTCGAAATAGACACCCACGAGTGCGGCCAGCAGCGGCAGCGTGCCCGCCGCGATACGGGCGGCGTGCAGCCAGAGCCAATCCCTGCCGAGCTGTACGGGCAGCGACGCCGCCGACAGCGCCAGCATGAACGCCACGAGCAGCAGCGTGACACCGCCGACCACCACCGGCGCCAACACCAGCAGCGGTACCAGCACCAGCAGCCCCAGATGCTCGGAGTTCCACCGACGCGCCAACGTGAGGCCGCCTCCCCCGATCACCGAGGCGATGATCAACGCCGCGGGTGCGGACAGCCAGGTATAGATCGTCGTCACCGCGATGACGTCCATGTACGCCGCGGCGGTACCAGTCGCGGCCAGCGCAATTGCGCCGACCCGACCCCCGGGACGGGTGTACAGCCACCGCGCGGCGATCACCAGTCCCGCGGCCAGAATCACACCGGCCGCGACCCGGACCTCGGGCCTGAGCACGCCCGCCTGCGCGGCCAGCACCAGTAGGAACACCACGCCGATCAGCGTCACGGCGACACCGGCGACGGCCAACAGCTTGCCGATCCATCCGTCGTCCCGCGGCGTTCGGGGCGACGGATGGATCGGCAAGCTG
>NZ_LQIM01000010.1:0-92636 GCF_001499985.1 Mycobacterium sp. IS-1556 | reverse complement strand
GGGGGGTCCAGATTGTGGACGGGGGTCGACGGCGGTGACCTGGGTCGGCGGATCGTCGGCCACGACTCCGCTGGTGACGGGGGGTCCAGATTGTGGACCCCCCCGGTCTACGACGGCGACCGGGCTGAGCGGATCGTCGGCCGCCGCGGACGTGGCTGCGGGAGTGTCGTCGGTGAAGTCGTCGAACAGTGAGGCCTGCGGACCTACCGTTCGGGCAGGCCGTCCCTGCGCAGGTCGGAGTAGATCATCTCCGCATACTTTGCGGTCAGCGGGTCCTCGGGGTGGGCGGGTGGCGTCAGGCCGTCCTCGGCCCGGGCCGCCAGTAGGTAGCCCGCCTTGATTCGGAACGGTCCCGAAAAGTCCGGAGCCGGCCACAGGTGGTCGATCAGGGCTTCGAGGTCCTCGCTGGGCTCGCTCTGCAGAGCTGGGTTCGTCCAGCGCTGCTCCCAGCTGACTGTGGCGGGGTCCGGGATCGGGTCTGGGGTCTCCCACTCCGGGGTGTTCTCGTCGGTCTCGATCAGGTCGTACAGCTCGTTGTTGAGCACCGTCTGTGCCGCCTGCGCCCGTGCCGACTCCAGCAGGGCCACCTTGGTCGCGTGGTTGGGTGTTTGGCCGTTGCGCTGGCGGCTCCACGCCGCGATGGCCTTCTCCCAGAGCTCCTCGGCCATGCTGGCCGCCATCGAGCTGATTTTGTCCGCTTCGGCCGTCAGGAAGTCGGTGCGCTGCTCGGGGGTCCACTCCTCGGGCAGGCTCAGCTCGGTCGAGTAGACGGTCTGCACCGCCTTCAGGATCTCCGGGTCGACCACCGTCACCGCCTGCCTCGTCGAGGGTGCTGAACAGATCCGGCTGGTTCGGGTCCGGCGTCCTGTTGCGGCCCATATTGTCCTCTCCTGACTCACGGTGGCTGGGTCCGGGTAGCCCCGCACGGCGAAGAACGCCCGTAGTCGCCGGTCGTTGATGCTCATCGGCAGGTGCGGCGTCATGGCCGCCGACCGATGTCGACGTCGACGAGCGGTACCGCTGGCAGACAGCCGACGGTGCTGGCGTGAATGAGCACGTCGATCACGGCGGAGGCACGCAGTATTCGCCGCCGGCCGCGCCAGCCACACGTGCATTCCGTCTGCGGACGGTGCATGGGTGATACGCGCACCCGCACGATTCCGGGGACGCGAGAACTGCTGGGCGCGGCGATGTCGCGGCGTAGTTCGTTCGGCGGCGACGGTGGTGGCCTCAGCATGGCAATCGCTCACCGCGGATGGTGTCGTCCGGGCCGCCGGCGTGGTCTTCGATCGACAGGACCTGGCGGATGGCGTCGTTGACCACCTGCGATGCCTCCTGTGGCAGCATGTGCCCCGCGTCGCGCAGGTGAAGGTGGGCGGCGCCGGGGATGGCGTCGGCCAGGTCGCGCGAATGAGCCGGTGGCGTCAGCAGGTCGGCGCCCCCGCTGACGACGACGGGTCTGGGCGCGGATCGAGCCGAGGGCGGCATAGGTGTCGTAGGTGCTTAGCGCCGGGAGGAATCCAACGATGGTTGCCACGGGGGTGGTGGCCAGCGCCGCGGCTGCGAGGGCGGCCAGGGTTGCTCGCCGTGCTTGGGCTGCGCCGCGCCAGGGGGTCAGGGCCGCGCAGATCGGTCCGGTGCACGCTCTCAACGCCGCGTCGGGGGCATGATTGATCAGGCCGAACATCGCTGAGATGGCGGGAGTCGCCAGTAGCCGGCCCAGGCCCCGCTCGGAGAGTTTTCCGGCTGCAGTCGCGGCCAGAACGAGTCCGTGAGGTTCGACCGGGCGATTGGTGGCGGGCCGTGCGCAGTACTCCAACGCCACCATTCCGCCCATTGAGTGGCCGACGAGGGTGAGATGACCGGTGATGTTGAGTGCGGTCAGCACCTCGGCGAGGTCAGCGGCCAGGGTGGACACGCGGTAGGTGCTCATCGGCGCGGCGGTGGACCGTCCGTGACCGCGGTGGTCGTAGGTGAGGACCCTCAGGTCATCGCCGTAACGGCGTCGTAGGTAGGCGATTTGACCCGTCCATGAATCGCCGGACAGGCAGAAGCCGTGCAGGAACACCACGGTGTGGCGTGCGGTGGGAGGCCCGTAGTCGCGCACGGCGAGCCGCACTCCATCGGTAGTGGTGACCGCCAGATCGACGCGCGCCGAGCGGGCGCGTCGGGGGAATCCCTTCAGGGTTGGGCGTGGGGATGCTTCGCCCGCCGTTTGCCTCGTCTTCGGGGTGGCGACAACCGTGGCTTCGGTACTCAAGGTCATCGAATGCTGGAGCGGCGCGAGTTGCGTGGAAATGGCTGTGCTCATCGGACTGCACTCCTGCCTGTTCCTGTTGGTGGGCTGAGGTATTCGCCGCACCCGCCGGATCCGAACTGTTTCCAAGGCACGAACGCGGGAGGGCCAGCTGGTCGCGGGCACCAAAAGCCCCAGGCTCGGCAGCGGGGGCCGGTGATGATCACCGTCGTGACGGGGTGCCCGAGTAGCTCCACTCGGTGCCGGGAACTGGCGCGGCGGAAGGCCACCGACCCGACTCGGCGCACGACGGTGCGGTGTTCACCGATCTCGCGGTAGCGCCCGTGCAGCACGATGGAGGCGAAGTGCCAGGGATGATCGTGCGGGACACTGGGATCGGACTGGCAGAAGCGGTGCCGGTAGATGTTGAGGACGGGGTTTCGCGGGATCAGGAACCAGCGCAGCAGATAGGGGTTGGCTGGGTCGTCACCGATGACTTGGTGTGGACGCCCGGACAGCAGGATGCGCAGCCAGTCCGCAATCGGCATTGCTTCCTCGTCCCGGGGGCTGCCGGTGTCGGTCATGACGCGCCCCGCTGAGACGGTCCGCAGCTGCAGTCACCGCCGGCGGCGACTGCCCAGTAGCGGACCCGCCTGTTGCTCGCCGGCTTGAGTCGCTGCACCGCGCCGCGGGCGCGCAACGCATCCAGGGCCCGGTACACCTGATCGACGACGAGCGGAGTCGCCCGATCGCGGTTGAGCCACCGCATCACGTCGGTGGTACTGACGGGGCAGCCGATGCGCTCTAGTGCGGCGAGCACTTCTGCGGTCAGCGGCGTCGCCGACATGGATCGAACTTCGAAGGTCGATGCGCGGCGGAGGCGCTGGGCGCTGTGAATAGCGCATCCAAGGCTGCGATTTCGTGGTCTGTGGCGGGATCGGTTATCGCAATCCAGGCGCGCCGGCAGTCGGCGGTGTCGGTCGTTGCGACGGCACCTTCGTTCTGGAGGCTGCGCAGCAGCCGGTAAATGGTCTCCTGGGTCGGGGGCAGCGGACGCGCGCTTCCCGGGACCGCTACGGTGGGTGCCCCCTGGCGGAGCTGCGTCGTGGTCAGCGGGTGCGCCGAACAGCGCAAGGCCGCGACGAGGTAGTCCCGTAAGACCCGGTTGGTGCAGGTCCTCGGGCCCGAACTAGGCACTGGCCGACTCCGCGACGCAGGCTCCGTTGCCGGGGAACGCGGCGTTGTGCATCGCTTCCCGGATTGCCAAGCAGCGCAGGCGGTGTGACTCGGGCTGGTGATCCATGGCGGCGACGACCATTGCCAGCTGCCGTCGGGCAACCTCGTGCTCCTCAACCGTGGCGTGTTCCCCGGGCAGATCCACCCCGGCCCACACTCCATCGGTGGCCTCCAGCGCCAGGGCCGTACGGGCGCACGCCTGCCGCAGCGGGCAATTGCCGCAGATCCGCTTGCACTGCTTGGTCTTGCGGTAGTCGAACCAGTCCTCTGGGTCAGCCGAGTAGTTGCACAGTCCGTTGATCTCCATCTTGACCGGATTGGCCACTAGATGCGTCACGACGCCACCTCCCGAGTTGGGCTCTACTTGGTTGTTAGTTGTGCCGTTCTTAGGCATGAGCTGATCATAACCCCAACCAGACGCATCTGTGCAGCACAAATCTTCAACTGTCCGCCGCACACGCCGACATGTGGACGATTCCGTGGCCTCGACAGTCCGAGCGGTGCCCGTATAAATGTCCGTTGAGCTGGGGCTACGCTGCATATGGTCGCGGCGGGCGACAGGGTGGCCACTGCCGGCGACCGACTCAAAAATTCTTCACGCGTCGTCGTCGGCAGCGGACAGATTGCGCCTTAGTTGGGTATTTGTGGCGCGGTCTGCTGGGTGCAGACGGGGTCTTAGCTGCCGACCGCGCACATAGTCAGATACGTGTCTGTTCAGGCTGCATGTGGTTCACTTTGAGTGTGGGCGGCGACATCGACGACGAAGCGGGCGAAACCACGCCGGCCAGCGGCGATGCTCTCGATCCCTCCCTGGCGAGACTGCGGGACTGCGTTGCGCGACGCCGCGCTGAACTGGGGCTATCCCAGCGTGCGCTCGCTGAGTTGGCCGGGGTGTCGCTCGGCACGGCGACCCGGCTCGAACGCGGCGCGGGCCCTCCTCGAGTGAGCAACGTGCCCAAGCTGGAGGACGCGCTGCAATGGCCACGCGGCACATTTCAGGCCATCCGCGATGGTGAAGACCCACCGAAGGTTCCACCGCGCGACACCGAGGCCGTAGTCGATCGTGCCGAAGCCCTCCAACAGCGCCTGGCCTCGGCCGGAGGGATGCGCAGCGCCACGCAGTATGGTCAGGCGCTCTCGATTGCCTCGGCCGTGGTGGCCATCACCGAGGTGTGTCTTGAGGTACTGACCAGCGAACTGAACGATCCCAGTGCACGCGCTGCAGCGCTCAAGGCGCTCGACGCCAACATGCGGCAGATGGAAACGCTGATCGCGGCCAGCCTGCCCGATGCCGAATCGTTCGATGACGCGATTGCCGTCATGCGCGAGGTGCACGAAAGTCGCGAATCCATCCAGAAGGCCGCAGAAACGCTTGGATAACGGGTTCGCAAGCCGATCCGTCAGTAGCCGCTGTAGCCGCCGCCGATGCTAGCGATGTGGACATGGTTGAAGTGGTTGGCGTTGGCCGAGCCTCGATCGCTCATTCCTGAGGAACTGCCGTCCGCGTTGTGCTGGGTTTGGCGCCAGATCGCGTGATCGAGCCCAAGCTCCTGGGCGTGGGCTTGGACGAACGCCACCACCCGATCGCCGAGCGCCTTCCCGGCAGGGGTGTCCCACTGCGGAATCATGACGTCGATCGCCAGCCCGGAGGGATGCCACTTGAGCGCATCTTGCCGGTACCCACCGATCTCGGTGATCTCAGGGAAGGCCGCACTGATCGCGCGGCTAAGCCGGCGGGTGTACTTCTGCAGGCGAGACTCGTTGGCCAGCCCGGGCCGGTCCAGCCCCGGCATACCCGGCACACCTGTGGCCGCACCGGGGCGACCGGACGATGATCTGCTGGCCAGGCCTGCTTTGGCGATCGGGCTGAAGAGGCCGCCGAGACCACTGAGTCCGCCGCCGCCTCCAAAGGCGCTCATCGGTGAGCCGCCGCCCATGGGCATTCCCATGCCGGCGCCCATCGGCATGCCGCCACCCATCGGGCGGCCGCCGTAACCGCCACCGGCCGCGCGAATCATGTTCGCTAACGCGATGTTTCGCTGCTCAGATTTGGTGAGTAGGGCTTTGGCCCGGTCGAGCTGGCCTTCGAGGTGATTGACCAGCACCGTCTTACCCGCCGGGGTGTCGGTGCTCGGCGCGATCGCATTGACCCCAGCCCGGGTGTCGCTCACCACCCCGTTCATCCCCGACCGGCCATCACGCGACTCGTTCGACGCCGTCACCACCTGCGGGCCCACACCACGGTCGGCGCCGATCACGTTGTCCAACGCGGCCACCCCGTTGCCGCCGGTCAACTTGTAACCCTCTCCCCCACGACCACTCCAGCTCGCCGGCACCGTGTCCACCGACACCCGCAAATCGGTCTTGAGGCTCTGCAACCCGCTCGTCGAGGGCAACCCCGCCGCCGGGGCGGCCTGACCGTACAGCTCCCGCGCACCACCGAGCGCCGTCGCCGTGGCATCAACCAGGCCCTGCAAGGACATAACCGGCAGTATCACCCACCACCAGCACAGCCGACCACCACCAACGCCCGATTCGCGCGACGCGGGGCTAGTAGCCCCGCGGGCTCGCGTGCGGGTTTGCCTGAGGCACCCGAGAAGCCAAGTTGGACCCGTCCGGACTCACGCCGTAGCGGTCCATGACGTAGTTCATTGAGGCCGCGACGTTGGCCACCGGTTCGTAGATACTCGTCGAGGTGCCCGGCTGGTGATATCCGGCGAACGTCGTGGGGATGCATTGCGCGGGGCCGCGGGAGCTGTTGGCTGGGGCGCCATCGGACATTCGGGCGCCATTAGCGTTGGAATCCGACAGGTTGACGACGTTGTCGTTGTGGCCGCTTTCGCGGCCGGTCAACGTCATATAGCCGTCGTGCCAGTATTTGCGGGCCACTGGATCGGTGACCCCGCGGGCGTCCAGGGCGGCGTTGATGGCCTCCGACATAGCCGCCGGCCCCTTGGGGAAGGTGCCCCGGCCGGCGAAGCTCACTTCCCCTACCGGGATCTTCGCTGCAGAGGATGCCGGTGCCGCACCGCGGGTCGCGGCCGCGCGTCGCGGTGACGAGGAATCCGTAAGGCCCGGAATCTTGCCGGTCAGGCCACTTAGTGCCGACAGCGAAGCCAGCGGTGACATCGCGCCACCCATACCTCCCATCGGCATACCGCCGCCGCCACCCATGGGCGCGCCGCCTCCCATGGGGGCTGCGCCGTAGCCGCTGCCAGCAGACTTGATCATCGCGGCGAGCATCTGGCCGCGCTGCTCAGATTTGGTGAGTAGGGCTTTGGCCCGGTCGAGCTGGCCTTCGAGGTGATTGACCAGCACCGTCTTACCCGCCGGGGTGTCGGTGCTCGGCGCGATCGCATTGACCCCAGCCCGGGTGTCGCTCACCACCCCGTTCATCCCCGACCGGCCATCACGCGACTCGTTCGACGCCGTCACCACCTGCGGGCCCACACCACGGTCGGCGCCGATCACGTTGTCCAACGCGGCCACCCCGTTGCCGCCGGTCAACTTGTAACCCTCTCCCCCACGACCACTCCAGCTCGCCGGCACCGTGTCCACCGACACCCGCAAATCGGTCTTGAGGCTCTGCAACCCGCTCGTCGAGGGCAACCCCGCCGCCGGGGCGGCCTGACCGTACAGCTCCCGCGCACCACCGAGCGCCGTCGCCGTGGCATCAACCAGGCCCTGCAAGGACATAACCGGCAGTATCACCCACCACCAGCACAGCCGACCACCACCAGAACCAAGATCGAGCTGAAAGCTGCACGGCTTCGATACCGCTTTGTGCACGAACGCGAACCGGCGCCCCGCCGTGTTGATGAACTGGGATCTGCCAGAGGGGTCTCGCGCGGCGGCCGCGCAACTCCCCCCGACCGTCCAACCTACCCGTCATTCGCTGCCGCGACCTCGCAGATCGAAAGCACCTAAAACCGTTGGCCCGCAGCGCCATCCAGCATCGGCCGGAATAGGTGTCCGCTGTTCAGGTGCAGTTTTCCGCGGAAAACTAGTGGTTCGAATGAGCAGTTTTCCGCGGAAAACCGGACCACGCGACGGGGCTGATTCGCCGCGGGGCAACTGCACTCCTGCGGCTCGCTACTGCTTGACGAGCTTTCTGAGCTGACTCGCCAGCGTCCGCGAGCCAGCGTCTCCGAGGTGCCCGTGCAACGCGACGGCGAGCGCATGGGGATCGACGTCGAAACGCCGCAGGGCTCGGCTCACCGCCCTCGCCTGGGTGGAGCTGGCGCCCTCCGTGCGTCCTTTGCCTGACGACGCCTCGACGTCAGCGGGGCCTTCTCCGTCAACCGCATCGAGGTCTGTGCGAGTTCTCTTCCACCGGATCACCTGCTCTTCGAGCGGGACGCGCGCCAGATCGCGGGCATCGCGGATGGCCAGCTCGCCGCGGCGAGTGGCTTCCTGCAGTTCGGGCGCCAGCTTCAGCAGCGCGCGCCGCTGGGAAACCCAGGTCTTACTCTTGCAGAGGTGTTCTGCGGCGGCGTCTGCGCTGCGGTACTCCCCCACCAAGCTCTCCACCGCCCGGGCTTCTT
Organism: Mycobacterium sp. IS-1556; assembly: GCF_001499985.1. Classification (NCBI taxonomy): domain Bacteria; kingdom Bacillati; phylum Actinomycetota; class Actinomycetes; order Mycobacteriales; family Mycobacteriaceae; genus Mycobacterium; species Mycobacterium sp. IS-1556. The sequence goes on along the minus strand of NZ_LQIM01000010.1, from coordinate 84,620 downwards.
CGATCACGTCGAATCCCGATCGGTCGACATTCTCGGCGATGACAGCCGTGAGCAGCGTCGCCTTGTCCTTAGCCAGTTCGTCCCTGATGACGATATCGAGCTCGGGCCGGCCGAACTTGTGCGCAGCCGCTAGGCGGCGGTTGCCGAGGACCACAACCCAACGCGCATCGACGGCGGTATCGGGATAGAGCTTCACAAACGCGCCCTTGGTCACCACGACCACCGGTTGGAGCTGATGGTCGACGATCGACGCCAGCTCGTCGAGGTTGCCGAGCGAATCGCGCGGATTGTGCGGATTAGCCACCAGGTCCCGCAGCGGGACCGATCGCGAAAGGCCGGCCCGCGGGGCGATCACCGAACCCGCCGTGGTCCCGTCAACCGACGACTGCTCTCCGATCGCCTGGGCAAGTCGTTCAAAACTCTTCACTCCCCCGCGACTCATGAGTGAACTCCGGTCGCCATCAGTTCGTCGGCGAGGTTGTAGAAGTCGGCAGCGGCGTTGGCTGCTTTCCCGGTCTTCTTGTACTGCGTCACCACCACACCGTCGTTAGAGGCATTGGTGTGGAGCTTGTAGTGCCGGACTACCGTCTCAGCGAGCGGCCAGTCTCGCCCGCGAACAAATTCTTGCGTCTGGTTGAGCCAGTACGTGCCGTCACGGCTGTCGTGATTGTTGATGAAGACGCGGTAGGGGAGTTGGCGCGGTTCGAGGATCTTCCGGATGGTTCGCGCGGTGGGGTCAAAGCAGAGGGGTTCGGTAAGAATCGGCACGAGCACCTCGTCGGTCACATCGAGAACAGTACGTAGTGCGTCGGCGGAATGACCGTTTCCAAGCCCGTCTCCGGCGCCGTCCGGGTCCAGGTCGAACCAGCCGGCGGTATCGACATAGACCTCATCGATGGTCGGCAAGTTGTTCAGTTGCGCGAGCCATTCGAGGGGATCGTCATGCGCTTGAATCAGATGGAACGGTAGGTCTTCGACTTGGTTGGCCCACCATTGGGCGGACCCTTGCGGGTCAATAGAGATCGCGGCGACGGGGGATTGGGCGTCCTCATCCCGCCCCTGGCTGAGGCGCTCGGCGCGAACGGCAGCGAGGTTGACAGTGGCGGTGCTTTTGCCGACACCGCCCTTTTGATTCAGGAGAGTAACTACTCGGGTCATGGCGTGGGATCCTTCAAGGTTCTTCACTCGCGGATGCGGAAAGCTCTGCGGAACAGACGGTAGGAAGGCTACGTCGGCCGCTCGACATTCTCTCGACGACACGCTCAAGACGAGGTAACAAGTGAGCCAGTTTTCCGCGGAAAACTGGCTCACGTCAGGCATTCACGCAGATAGGTTATGGAGCGGTCCAATTCTCACGCTCGGCACCGTGAAGGCGTGTGACCTGCATATATGCGCCAGTTTTCCGCGGAAAACCACGGGCCGCGATGGTCAGTTCGATGGAGAACTGGCGCGCGTGGCGGGTCGGCTGGCTGGCGCAAGCTGCGCGTCCAACGACAAAGCACTCTTACCGATAGGTGCGCGGCGCACCTCCCAGTTTTCCGCGGAAAACCGATCTCCGAAAGCGCCGGCTGCTGCTGTCCCGGCGTTTGGGGTCGGGCGAGCAGAGCGGCTGCTCGCGATGCGAACTTCGAACTCCGATCGGGGCGGCCTTGTGAGCTGGGGGAGCGGCGAGGACGGCGCTCCGCCTAGCGCGGTGGCGCATCGACGCGCAGCCTCAACCGTGGACGCTCGCGCTGTGCGCGGCCGCGGCCGCTGGAACACCCAGCGCACGCCCGAGCACAGCGACTGGTCCACCCCGATGCCACAGCCTTTCAGCGGCCGGCAGATCAGAGCAGCGGGGTCAGTTGTGGCCACTTCCGTCGCGGACGGTGCATCCGCCACCATGTCGGTTCGGCGGCGCGCGCTGTCGGTCATGATCCGCCGGGCGGGCGCCGTCGGAAACGAGCACCTCGCGCAGACATCGCGGCGGGGCGCAGCCACGTCGTGACCGGTGCACGTCGCCTGTCATCCTGGGCGATGAGCCCAAGGGTGCCGCTACCCCCGCGGAGGGAACGGATCGGGGCGGTCGATGGTGTCCTTCGCCCGGATTCGCCCCTGCTCATCGTGAATGGTGAGTTCCCCGCCGCCGTCGTTCTCCAGGATTTGCCGTGCTCGGTCTATGGCCTCAGCCTGTGTGTCGTAGTGGGCGCTGGCACGATCGGCGCCGGGTTTCTGCACATCCCAGCCGCCGCGTTCGCTGGGGACGACGTGACGTGCGTTTCTGTTGGTCTCTGCCATCCTCCGATGCTGGCAGCCAGCGCGTGCATCGGCTTGCAGTTTCGACGAAAAGACCCACACGGCCGGGGGTCCGATGGAGCTAGTCGACGACCCTCACCGTTCGCACCGCCACCTCAACGTTGTCGAGGATCTGCTCCACCGGCATCCCCGACTTCTCGGCGAAGTGCTCAGCCAGCGTCGCGGCCACATTCGCCAACCCGGTGATCAAGTCAGGAGCTGCCTCCGCGAACGCTGCGTTCGTTGCATCGACGCCACCGGGAACCAGCTGCGCCACAGCGCGAGTCGCCGCGAATACATTCTGTTGAGGATCATCACTGCCGACGGCAGCCCGCACAATCCCTACCGCCTTCAGCGTGTTCGACTGCTGTAGCCGAGTCCACTGAATCTCTGCCATCTCCACACCGTAGTTGTCGGCAAACCACGATGGGCCAAACTCCAGCTCGCCCACCTATGATCTGGAGTCGGAAGGAACTTCCGAGCCGAGGGCTTGACCGAGGAGGGCAAGTGCCGCATCCCAAATCGGGTGCGGATTCCGCCTGTAGTAGACCCGACCCGGGCCCTCTTGGCGGGTGATCAAGCCGGCCTCTGTGAGGTCCCTGATCGGGGCTTGGACAGCACTTTGGGCGTGGAACCCCAGTTCGATCGCCAAGTCCGTGGGATTGACGAGCCCATCGCTTTGGGCGATTGCCGCCATGATGGCCAGTCGGTGCTTCTGCCCGAACACAGTCGCAGAGAGTTGCTGAACTCTCAATGACTGTGCGTACGACACGCCTGACATGCTATTACACGATTCGTGTTACACAGAACATGTTACTGATAATGTGTTATCGGAATCGTGTAATAGCTGCTCAGCATGTGGGCTGGCAGGGCCGAGCTGATCGGAGCGTCTGGTGGCAGATATGAATACCGGTGACGACGCGAACGGCCGGCGGCGCAACTGGCGTCATCGGGAGAACCGAGCGTCTTCCAAGCTGGTCGCTAAGCGTGTTAGCGAAGATGACCATTCTGCCCTGACACGGTATGCCGAGGCCCGCGGAGTCAAAGTCGCGGAGTTGCTGGCGCCGGCGGTCGCTGATCTCATCCAGCAGGCGCATCAGTTCTGCGAACAAGCCGACGCTCGATCCGAACCGGCCAGGGCGTCATAGGACTGCTCACGACCAGGGGACGGTTGACGATCCCGTCGAGCGCCGACCGGAGAGTCACGAACGATATGCACGGCTGCTCGACCGTGCGTAGGTGATCCAGCTCGTCACGATCTGGGTCATCGGTGAAATAGCCGCTTTCCGTAAATGTGTCGGGCCGCCGTGTGGGTCCTCTCGGCACGAATCCGCCTCTGGTGGTGGACAATACGCAGCGTGGTCCGGAATGCTGCCCTGTACCGGCCCCGAGGGGTGTTGACCTAGCAAGGCGCGCGCACGTGTGCCGAGGCTTCGCCTGGGGACCAATTGCGACAGGGACGGGCATACCTATGACAGCACTTCTCATTGAGGACGCCAGCGGGCCGGCTCAGACCGCGACGCCTATGTCGGATTACGCAGTTCATCGTGTCCCGGAGACGGGGGATCCCCTGCCTGTGGTGGCGGCGGACCGGGGGGTGTCCGACAAGATCGAGGACCGAGCTGCGCGCCTCTCGCTGATCCGCATGACACGAGCAACTGCGGTGGGGATAACAGTCCTTATTGCGGCGCTGAGCTTTGTCCTATCGTTCGCGTCATTGGCAGACCTAGCTGCTCGCACTGTATGGCCGGGGAACTTGGCATGGCTGTGGCCGGTGATCATCGACGGCACGATCGTGTTGGCAACGATGGCGTTGGTCGCCTTCTCGGCCTATCCGGAGCAGCGCGGGCCGCGCCGCTACTTCTGGGCTCTGCTGGGGGTTGGTGCTGCGGTCAGTGTGACCGGCAATGCCGTGCACGCGATGCTGCCCAATGACCATCTGCCGGGTCCGGTGTTGGGGTCGTGGGGGGCAGCCGCGATTGCGTGTGTGCCGCCGATCGCGCTCGTTCTCGTTACCCACGCTCTCTCGATCCTGTGGAGGTTCACTCCGTACGAGCCGCGACGAGATCGCCCAGCGGCAGGATGACGCACTCGCACTTGCTGCTGAGCGACTCGAGCGGTGGGATGCGGTGGCGGCGGCCATTCACGAACGCGGGCAGATGCTGTCGCACCCAACCGCCAAGATCGCCGACGCGCTGCGCATGCTCCACGACACCCAGCCGCCCCTGGCGCTGCGCCAGATCGGGCAACAGCTCGGGCTGCGTCACGACACTGTGGCCCGCATCCGCGACGCCGCCAAGGCCGTGCTCGACGAGCGCACGGACGAGCCGACATACCCCGGCACGTCGCTGCCTTGAAGCCTTTGCGCCCGCCTGCGGAACATCAGACACCAAGTGGGTAGTCCGCCGCGGTGAAGAGTGCGTAGTCGGTCCACTCCTCGTACTTCGCGATGACCACGCCAAGGTAGACGACTTGGAGCACGGCCTCGCTGACCTCCGCGCGGATCGCAGTGTTGGGTTCGAGGTAACGGCTGCCGGTAACGAGGTCGACAAACCCGTCGCGGCGAAGGATGCGCACGCCGCCGCCACCGGCGGCGAGGCCTTCGCGGAAGTAGCTCTCCGAGCACTCCGAGACGGTGGTGGCTAGTGGGCCGTCGGTGACAAAGTATCGCGTTCGCACTGGGTTCCTTTCCGACTGTGATTGGTTACCGTCTGCACGGTACGAAACGACCGTGCAGGCTCCCGCGGTTAACGCGGTGACCTGCGCAGAGGCACATTTCGTATCGGTAGGTTCGGGGTCTGATTCATCGGCGGCCGCGCCGGTGTCTGATCGCGGCCAGCACCGCGGCCACTTCTGCTCGGCCCTGTCCGTGCAATGCCTGTCGGCCGATCTCCCGTCCTTCGGCGTGCGCCTGGCGCTCGGCTGCGCGGCGACGCTGCTGCTCGGTCCGCTCGGCCGCGGCCGCGGCGGCGGCCGCCTCGGCGTAGGCCATCGGGCGCACGGAGAGCTCGTTGTGGGCTGTGTAGGCGGCCAAGATGGCTCCGATGAGCCCGATCGGCCGGGGCGGCGCGTCGGAAATCCGGTGGCCACCGATCAGCCAGTCCGAAACGGCAGCGTTGAGGTCCTCGGCGGTCCAACCTGCACGGGCGGGAGCGGCCAGAACCGCTGCCCAGGCGCCGGTACCGTACTTGCGTGACCACGGTGGTGCCTTGGGGTGTGCGCGCCAGGCTCGCGCTAGCCGCTGCCCGTCCTTGTCGATGCTTCGGCGGCGCGGAGCGACGCCTTGCCGGGCGCCCTCGGCGCCCGCGTGGGTAGTAACCAGTCTCTTCAAAGGTGAGATAGCAGTGTTAAGTGGGGACCGTTCCAGATGGGGTGTCAGTATGTGGATAACCCGGTTGACCTGCTGGTTGTCGTGCAGCGCCCAGACTGAGGCCCAGCCGCGGCACCGATCGCCCATCCGCCAGGACGCCATCCGCTCCACGTAGGTGCGCTGGCGGCCGCGAACCACCTCTGTTGCAACGCCCAGCAGACGCAGGCACTCACGTGCCCGCTGAACAGTGCGCTCCGAGAAACCCGTCCGTGTCGCCAGTGTCGCCACGCTCGGCCGGCAGTTACGGCCGGTGCTGCGGTCAGCGAAGCGCGCCATCTCCGCGGCGATCGCCACCACGGCGCGCTTGGAGACCGGGGCAGTCATCTGCTCACGGATCTGCCGGTAGCGCTGGTCGTAGGCGCACGCCACGGTTACCTGTGCCCAACGAGTGGGGCCACCGCTCCAGCACGCGACGCCGGCGTGCGCGTCCGGCTCGATCTCGAGGGTGACGAACTGGCTGGGGGAGGGCAGCTCCCGGCCGGCCATGCGGCGGCCGCGGCGGATAGCTACGACGTCGGCGACCGGGGTCGTGCGGATGGTGCCGCGTCGGCGCACCGTGGTGCTGCAGCCGCGATACGAGCGCGGCGAATTGTCCACATTCGGCGTGGACATACGGAGAAACGCGGTGCGCAGATCTGGACCAGTGCCAGCGCATACGCTACCGTGAGACCTGTCTCTCACGACAGTCCCTTCGGGAAAGTGGCGCTTAAGCCGCGACCAGGCCCTCCGGTTGCCGCCGGGGGGCACAGTCGTCTTTACGGCTGTTTAGCGCCTATGAAGATGTGTGCGTATTGCGCTGGGATCTAGCGAGCAAGACAGTTCCCTACGGGAGGGCTGAAAAGATCCCAAGCGCTGAGATTGGTTACATCGCCAAGGGCAGTCCCTCCTCTTTCGCGGTGGCGTGGGCCCGGCTGACGCCAAGGCTCTCTGCGATGGCGTCGGCGATGTAGACCGCGCGGGGTAGCCCGGATTCGCTTGCGCCGCTTTCGAGTTCGTGGGCGACGTCGGGATGTACTCGCACGGTGCAATGCCTGGTGGCTCCAGCGGAGTGGGCCGCCAGGGCATCGGTGCCGTCAGTTCGCAGCGGTAGGGCGATCTGGAGGTGGCGGATGAGGTCCGCTCGGCCGACATGCCAGGACAGGAGGTCGGCCAGAAATGGTGAGCGATCCAGCGTGCCCCGGGCGCCGTCGACGAGGCGCTCGAGCCCGGGCCACAGCGCTGCAGTGACGACCGTGCGCGGACCGAGATGTGGGCGGCCCCGTCGGCTGGCCGAGGGGGCCGCATCCGATGCGGTCAACGGCGCTCACTCCTTTCGTCTCGGGCGGGAATGGTCGACGGCGTCCTACGCAGCAGGTCACAAAGGCTGGTGTGCCTCCTGTTGCTGGTGTTACTGACCGAAGTTTCGCACGCAGCTGGCGGATTAACCGCCGGGACACGCTGGTCATTGTGCAACTGGATGCGACATTCCGGTGCGCAGATCTTTACGCACGCTCTTTCAGAAAATCCACCGACACGCCGGACATTGGAGATCGAATCGTGATCTTGAGCTGTCGGCACTGAGATTGACGGCGAATGTGGCTGTGGTGGTGGACCCGTCAAGGTCTGCGCTCTTATCGTCCGATCCATGAACTCTTTGGTGGCGCACCTGCTGGCTGCAATGCTCGCTGACGCAGCGGATCAGCTGTCCGGCACGCCGCCTAGCGCGCGGGTCTCTGTCGTGGACAGAACCGTTTCGTGCTGCGGCGGCGCTGAGGGAGGCGGCCGCTGATGGCCACCGCGGCCGAGGTCGTCGAAGCGATTGACCACATCCTGCGCTTCAAGCCCGACTGGCGCGGAACGCTCAACGATGCGGACTTCGCCGCACTCAACGACATGTATCAACGGGCGAAGAATCATCCCGAGGAATGGCTGATTAACAAGGATCTGCCGACAACCCTTGACGACAAGTATCTGGGGGCGCTGCGGCTGGACAACCCGACGCTGTTCGATGGGGCGAAGCTGGTTGACCCGCCCGGGGCCCCGCCGGCGACGGTGCCGGCCAGTGTCGACGCCCCTCCAGCCGCGCCGGGCCAGGGGTCGGCACCGGCCGATGACGGCTTTTCCGGGCGGGCGGCGGAAGCGTCTCAGCGTGTTGATGAGGCGTTGGCCAAGAACACGACCGCGCTGGCCGAGGCCGACGAGGAGCTCGTGGATGCGGTCCTGGGCGCCAAGACGGGATCTGATGAGGGCAAAGCTCAGTTGCAGGCGTTGCAGGCCGCGCTGGTGGACCAAATCCATAAGCTGGGGCCAACTTTGGACACCCCTGCCGGCCAGCAGCAGCTCAATGATTTTCTGCAGAGCAAGACTCAGGAGATTCTGGGCATCGTCAAGTCCTCGGGGATGGACGCCGAGTCCAAGGCCGAAGTGCTCGATGCGCTCGCTCAGCGTTATGACGCGGTGAAGGATTCTGCCGGCACGGGCGGCGTCTCCACGGACCCGGCGGCAGACGGTGGTAGCGGCCAAACTGGGGGTGGCACAGGCGGTTCGGCGGGTGCAACACCGCCAGCGGATGCTGGCGCCGGGGCCGGTGACCCGCTGGCTAGTGACCCGCTGCTAAGCGGGCTGGCCTCCGATCCGCTGATGGCAGGCCTGGGCGGGCTGGCGGGCCCGGCGATGGGTGCACTGTCTGGGCTGCCGGGTGCGATGGGCTCGATGATGCCCGGAATGGGCGGCTTTGGCGGGGGAGGGGGACTCGGCGATCTGGGCGGTGCGATTGGCGGGGCGATCAAGGAAGCCACCTCGCGCACTGCGGATGACCCGGCTGAAACGCTCAAGGATGATCCGCTGGCGGCCAAGCCCGAGAGCCCCGAGCAAGGCAGCGCTGATGAGAAGTCCGATGATGCGGCCGCCGCCGATGGGGACGCCAAGGGTGCGCCGGTGAGTGAGCCGGCGGCGGCCAAGCCCGCTGAGGGTGAGCAGCCTCAGCCGGTAGCCGCTGAGACCGGGCAGGTTCCTCCGGCACAGCCCGGGCCCGACGTGTCGGTGAAGCTGCCGGACGGGTCGACCGTCACTGCCGACAATCCGCAGTTGGCCCATGCTGGCCGCCTGGTCCTCGAAGGCGCCAGTCTCGACGACGCGGCGGGACAGGCCCAGATCACGGTGCTGCCCCCGGGTGCCCCGGTGAATGAGCCGGTCTCGCCCAGTCAACTGAAGCTGATGGACTACGCGCAGTTCACCGATCACCGGGTGATGGCGCTGGGCAACGGCAAGGTCTGGTTGAACGGGCAGGTAACCCCTGTTGAGGAGATGCCTACCGGCCCGAACTTCCTGGGCTGGGCACGTCCGCAGGTCCAGACAGCTCCAGCAGCTCCGGCAGCAACCGTGCTGGCGGGGGCGAACTAGGTGTCAGCATCCACCGACGAACGGGGTTAAATTATGAGTGTGGTAGTCCAGGTCGATCCCTCTGAGCTGCGTCGTCGTGCTGAGGTGCACGCGCAGGCGATCGACCAGATCGTGGCTGCTCGCGCCGACAACGAGCGGATGACGACCGAGGCGCAAACCTTGGGTCCGCTGTATCACCAGGTCAAGGCTTCGGTCAACGATGTTGCGGCCAAGCGCGACGCAGCCTTGGCCAGTGAGCAGCGGCGTCATGAGCAGATGCGTGATGCCCTGTTGGCCTCGGCCGCCGAGTACGAGCGGGTCGAGGCTGAGAACCGGGCGCGCGTGACGATCAGCCCGTCCGATACGTAGGGGGCTGGTGTTGGAGTCCGTGCAGCAGACGACGGTGGAGGTCTTCGAGGCCACCAGCAACGATGAGTCCATCATCGTCTCTGTCGACCGTCAGGGCGCTTCGGTCGGGGTGCAGCTGGAGCCGGAGGCGATGGATCTCGCCGACGAGGAGTTGGCGGCGCGGATCATCCGATTGAATACCCTGGCCTACCTGCGGTCACAGTTGGCGCTGCGGTTGGAGATGGAAGGCAATCACGTGGAGAACGTGGGCTCATTTCTGCCCACCGAGGATCAGGTGGCCGCGTTCGCGATGACCATCGACTTTTAGGGGAAGACATGCCAAGCAGTGGGGGGCCACGCCTTGATGTGTCCTACGGCGGGATGGCCACGGTTGCGGCAACGATGACCTCGGCCGCTGGCAGTCTGGCGGCGTTGGGAGCGGCACCCCCCGTTCATGCCCCATTGGCGCCGGACGAGGTGTCGACCACCGCGGCGGCCCGGCTCTCCGAGCACGGGGGAGTGCTGTCGAGTCGGGCATTGGACGGCGCAGCAGTCCTGACCGCGGCCGCGCAGGCCGTGGTCGCCGTGAGCGCCAACATGGCGGAAATCGACGCCGCCAACGCCGCATCGCTGGCTGTGGGCGGTGCACCCGCGGCGGCGGGGGGTGGCGCGGCGACCCCGGCCGCCGTCAAGTCCAACGCGGTGGCACCCGATACGCCGATCGCGCCGATGGCTCCGCGCCCCGGCGAGGCGACCGCTGGGCTGATCGAGGCGGGCAGCAGCAGTGCCGGCGCGACATTTCACACCGCATGCCGCGCCTACCAGGGCGCTTTCGAAGCCTGCGCTGTCGCCGCCCGGACTGCCGAGAGCGCTGTCGCGGCCGGCATCACCGGGCAGACCGGACCGCAGTTGGCGGCCTCGTTGAACAAGTTCGCGTCGTGGGCCGATCAGATGGCTTCCCATTCCGCCACGGTGGCTCAAGCCGCGCAGGATCACGGTGGCCGCTTCGACCGCACCCAGCAAGAAACTCCGCGCACCCAGCAGTTCACCGATACGCGGCAGTCGATGACCCGTGCGCAGATGCTGATGATGCAGACCGGCGGCCTGATGGGTTCAGACCAGTTCGTGCGGTATGGCAATCACCTGCAACAGCTCGACAACAAAGCTACGACAGCCGGGGTGTCCTATCACCTTTCGGAGCTGCCGCAGGCGCCGCCGCCGCCACCGCCGGTCACCGACATCGTCAATGATGGGGCCAGCGCGCCCAGCGAAGGATCCGGACAGCCAGGGGAGCGTAAGCCCGGCGAGAGCGAAGATCAGCACGGCGCGGGCGCGTCGTCCGACCTCGACGCGACCTCAGCCGCCGCCGGGGGTAGCGATCCATTGGCCGACCCTGCCGCTGATCCGCTGCTGGCCGGCGCGGAGGGCGCCTCGCCCATGGGCGGTGACCCGATGCAGCAGATGCTTCCGATGGCGGCGATGGTCCCCTCAATGCTCGCGGGTGCTCTCGGCGGCGCCATGGGCGCAGTGACCAGCGTTCCGCAGCAGCTCATGGGGGCCGCTCAGCAGGTCATGCAGGGTGCGGCGTCGAGCCTCCAGGAGGAGCCTGACCTCGGGCTCGATACCCCGCTCGACGACGCGGGACTGTCTGACTTCGGCGGCGGCCTCGGCAGCGGCGGCGGTGGTGGTGGTGGCAGCGGTGGCGGTATGGAGCCAGCCGGACTGGACACCTCCCTGCCTCCAGGCGGTGGTGCGTTGGCCGCTGCGTCGGCGCCCACCGGTGGTGCACCGGCGCTGCCGACCAGCAGCGGAGCGGTGAGCCCGCCGGGCTCACCCGTACCGGCCGGCGCCGGCATGGGCGGGATGGGCATGATTCCGCCGATGATGGGCGGCATGGGCGCTGGCGGCGGCGCGGGTGGCGACCGCGCGAAGCCGCCACCGGACAAGACCGTGGTCCTGCCCTCCATTCCGAACGGAGAGCCCGTCAAAGGTGAGGTCGAACGTCGCCAAACCGTCAGCGTCGACAACGCCGCTGCCACCAAAACGGGATCCGGAGACCAAGCTGCTCCCGGTCGTCCGCGCCGCCGCGTCACGATGCCACCCGACAGCGAAGGGGATGCGAAATGACCGCAGCGCACGGATCCGCCGCCAGGCCAGTGGCCACGCTCAACGGCGCTCGCCCCGCAGCCTACGAATCAGACGCCGAGTTGGTGGCCCGCAATGTTGCGACGATCGAGCGCGTTCAGCAGACGCTCCGGGATCTTCGGAAAAAGTGGGCCAGCATCGACGTCCACATGGAAAGCGCTGACGGTGACGTCCAGCTGTCGGTCAATCATCATGGGCGGCTGATGTCATTGTCGCTGGCCCCAGGATGCACGACGCGCTACACAAACGAGGGGCTTGAGCAGGTAATTAGCACGACGCTGCAGGCTGCTGTTGCCGACGCCTACGCCGAGCGTGCCGTCATCGAGCAGAACGCAGAAGAGGCAGCCCGAGAGGCTGCTGAGCTGCTCGACAAGCTCCAGTAATGCAGGTCACGCTGCCAACCGGTGATGGCGAATCGGGCCGTGCTGGTAGCCACATGTCGTCAATCGGCGCTACGGTTAATGCATGAACGAGGGCACGTCACCGCAGGTCGGGCCCGCTGCGGCGGGTCCAGGCTCGCCGTGGGCCCCTCCGCGGGGGCCGGAACAGCCACCGACGGGTGGATTCCCCCAAGGCACCCCCACCGGAGTGCTCCCCCCTCAGGCCTATCCACCAGCCCCCTTCATGCCGCCGGCCCCCGCGCCGCGTGAACGCAAGCCGAAGTCGGTGTGGGCGCTTTCAGGTGGCGCGGTCGTGCTCGCGATGGCAGCGGTAGTGATGGGCGCTCTGGCGTGGACGCGCCCCGATCCGGCGCCGGTCACCACAACAGTGACACCCTCCGCACCCACCTACAGCGCCGAAGAAGTCAGCGCAGCCCGCGACGAGGCGTGCGCCGCGGCCAAGTCAGTGGTCGCCGCGGTGTACGAGGCCTCGGTGCCGCTCGTGGCGGCGCTGCCCAACCGCGACAGCCCCGAGTACAAAGCCGCGCTCGCCAATGAGCAAGCGGTGGTCCTGGTCGAAATGGAGTACCTGCGCCTGCACACCCCGCCGGCCACACCACGCGAGATCGCCGACCCGATGGGCGACTACATCGACGCCACGCTTGCCGTCCTGGCCGCCGACACCAGCGGCCAGGACCGCAACCTACCCGCACAGCAGGGCCAGACCGCGATGGACAAAGTCCACGCGGCCTGCCAGAAGTAGGAGGGGAAACTCAATGCCTGCGGTAACCAAGCCTTTCACCCTCAAGCCGGTCGAGGCTCAGGCAGCGAACGCGTCGGCTCCCGCTTTGGTCGCCGAGACTGTCGCCCAAGCCCCCTCGGGCGCAGCGTCATCGGGTGCCGCGGCCGCTTGCGCAGCCCGGCCGATGTGGGCGCCGCTGACAGAGACCATTGCCGAGGATGAAGCAATCCGGCAAGGCCTCAACGCTGGCGGCGGGCGGCGGATCGCAGGCATCTATCAACGCAAAACCGAGTCCGTCACGACGATGGTGACGACCGAAAACGAGAACCGGCAGTCGCTCACCCTCATACCCAGCGGCGGGACCGTGGCGGTATGACCACCTACGCGACGTCGACGACGCACCAAACCACCCCAACAGGTGGTCCACCCGCACCTCCCCCTCAGAACGCGGGTGGACCACCAACACAGCGGACACCTCATCCGCGCCGCGCCGGAATGTTCGCCGCCGCAGGGGCATTTGTTATCGCCGCCGCAGCGGCGGTAGCGACGGCAGTCGCACTCGCCAACCCCATCACGCCGGCACAGCACACCGTGAACATCGTCCCCCCACCACCAGCCAAGTACACCAGCGCCCAGATTCTGGCAGCCAAAGAATCCACTTGCGCAGCATGGGAACAGGCCGCCCGGACCCTAGCCGTGGCAGCTAAAAGCCGTGCGGCGCTGGCTGATTCGACTGGAGGATCAAGTCCCGAGACACGCGGTGCACGCACGAACGAGAAACTGGTTGGAACCTCCCAGATCGCACACCTTCGAGAGAAGACAAGTGCTGCCACTCCGCCTGACTTGCGCGCATTGATTGACGAATGGACTGCGGCGCAGATCGACAGCTTTCATAGTGCGAACATCCGTGACTGGGGGGCATCAAACACGGCCCGCGATCGAGGAAATGACCTTGTGGATGTGATCGCGCCGGCGTGCGGGTTGCGCTGATGCCCTCGACAGGGGGAGCTGCGGGATCGTATGGCCCGCTGATTGTTACGCCGGACATGGTTCCGCCGGACGCGGCACACTGGGAGGCCCAGGAGCAGTCATACCAGGCGGGCGCTGCGGCGTGGAACGGCATTCACCAGCAGATCGTGCAAGACAACGCCGCATTCCGTGACGCCGCCGATTCAGCAGGCTTCGACAAGGCTCATGAGGCCGGGGCGATGCTGGCTGAGGAAGCAAAGACGATCAGTGAGTGGCACGCCGGCGTTGCGAAGAAGTGCAACGGGATTGCTGTCGTGCTGCGGGAAACTGCTGCAGCGCAGGACCAATTGGTCCGTGATGCGGACGCTGCGATCAACGCCGCCAAGCTCCCGGGAGAGCGCGAGGCCCTGGTCGGTACCTACCATGCGCAGGCCCGCACCCAGACTGGCTGGGGTGTTGAGGCGGCGATGGCACTGCATACGTCGTTCAAGGCCAGCGCGGAAAACACCCGCGCGCTAGACCTTCTCACCCGATACGGCGACATCGCGACGAGCCCCGCCATTCAGCCCGTCGACAACAAGACATCCCCCGGCATCACCCAAGACGACGATCCGTTGAAGAACCCGCACGATGTCGGCTCTGAAGACAAACCAACCGCGAGCCCGCCAACCGGGCTAGACGGGGCGTCCGCGACTCAGCCGGGGGTTGAGCCCGGAAGCTCCGTGAATGCGGATGGCGGAGGGGTAACAGCGGCAACTGGTCCGGTTACGCAGGCGACCCCTGGTGTGACGTCGCCGCGGCAGGCAGCCTCTCCAGTTGGTAGTGGCGGTATGCCGTCAATGGGCGGCATGGGCACTGGCGGTGGAGGTGGGCTTGGCACCGGCGGCGGGATGCCGAAGATGCCGGGCGGACTGGGGAGCGGCGGAATGCCCGGGATGGGGTCCAACCCACTGGGTAGCGGCATGGGTCAGATGCCTGGCACGGGAAGCGGACTGCCCAGTGCTGGAGGGGCTCCGGGCTCGGGTGCAGGCGCTGGATCACCTGCTGCGGCGTTCTCCCAAGGGTTGTCGACAGGAGCTGGCATCGGTGGCGGGGTGCCCTCTGCGCCCCCGGCTCCATCGAGTCCCTCACCGGCCTTGACCGGAGGGGGGCACCCGGTGTCGGCCACACCTGTGACGGCCGCTCCAGGCGGCGGTGGAATTTCCCCGGCTGCGGCTCAGCCGGGCATGGTCACGCCGGCGGCTCCGGCCGCTGCTGCTCCGACCGGGACTGGCATGGGCACCGGCGGTGGCGGCGCCCCGATGATGCTTCCGCCGGGCTCGATGGGTCCACCGGCCGGCGCTGCGCCGCCCCCCGCGGCGACGGTCCCGGCCGGAACGCTCGCCGCGGGCAGCAACGCGCCTTCGGCTGCACCGTCGTCATCGGGTGCCGGGGCGGGTGCGACCCTGATACCGGCGAGTGTGGTTGCAGCGGGCCAAACGGCTGCGGCGCGTGAGCGCCGGGAATCGGCCGATGCGGCGGCCGCGAAGGAGCTGGCATGGAAGCTGCAGCACGCCGCCCAGGCGGTTGGCTACCCGATCGAGTGGGCGGTGGGGGTTTTCCGCTCACCAAGCGGCACTGAAACCGTTATCACATCCAATGATGGGGCCAGCTACATTCCCGCGGGCGTCTACGTGCCCCGCTCGGTCCGGGTATTGGCAACAGATCCTTTGGTGGACGACCATTTTCGGCAACTGTGGTTCGGCTGGTCTGATCCGGCGCGAGTTCTCATCGAGTACGCGCAGCTGCGCGCCGAGATGGGCTGGCGGCTGGTGGCGGCTGCGACCACGGGGCCGTTGACGGCACTGCGTGATGCCGGGGTAGAGCATCCGCCGTCGTGCACGCGACAGACGAATCCACTACTTCAGCCCGGGCAGCAGGCCGCTGCGCCCGGAATGGATGGGATGCATGAGCACCGGCTGGCGGTGCTGTGGCCTGACGTGTATCCGCGGCTGCTGCGCGTGATGGACGCTGATCCAATGCTCCAAGACAGGATCGTGGCGGCCGCCAGCGCCCTGCTGATGAACACGGCAACCACCCAGGCGGTAGCGGTGGACGGCGGGATCCCTAATCCCGTGCGTCAGATCTGGCTCACCCGCGGCGGAGACCGGGAGCCAAACCCGCAGCAGTGGGCTGAGTACGACGCGGCGGCCAAGGACTTCAACACTGTCACTTCGATCTTCCGGCCAGGGTTTGTCGGTCAGGCTGATCCGAGCGAGACCATTGAAGAACTTGCCCGCTACCGCGCGCACTGGATGGTGGCGCGCACCGCCGAGCTGATCGGCGGATGGGCTACTCGCCCCCTGCCGCTGCCCGACATGTGCTACGCCGCGGCGGCCGCCGGCAACGTCCACATCCGCGATCTGATCGTCGAGTCGCTCGCCAGTGTCGAAGAGGATCTTGTGCACGCTGGGTAACCCCGCAGAGCCCGCCGTCGAGCCCTCCACGCCGAGGGGGACCGACGCGCAAGGCATCACACCGACGCTGACCCAGCAACATCACCACAACTCCTTCAAAGTCATTTTGGCTGCGGTGGTGGCTGACTCGTTGTTTTGCACGGTACGGTTTGAGGGTGCCGATGAATCTGGCTTCCAAGACACAGGTGCGAGGTCACTACTTCCTGCGCCGGCGGCTGGGTTTCGCCTTTCAGCGCCGGTCGGTGCGCATGCAGACCGACCGGATACGGACCCAGCGATTGATGCTGATGATCTCGGCGCTGCTGGCTGTCCTGGTGATGGTTGGCGCGCTCGTGGTGGGCTGGTTAAGGCCCGCAGGCCTGGTCAACAACTCCAAGATTGTGGCCGACCGCAAACTCGGCACGGTCTTCGTTTCAGTGGACGGCAGGCTGCATCCGGCGTTGAACTTGGTGTCGGCGTGGCTCATTGCCGGGGACCCGGCCGAGCCGACGTTCGTCAGTCCCGACGACCTCGCCAAGTGGCCTCGGGGACCGTTGGTCGGCATCGAGGGCGCTCCCACCGAGCCGCCTCGGGTGTTCACGCCGGAGGTGTCTCGATGGGCGGTGTGCGACACCGCGTCGGAATCGATGAGCGGGCGTCCCGTGATCACCGGGATCAACGGCGAGTTGACTTTGGGTGATCGGGCCCGCGAGGTTGGCGCCGATACAGCCGTTCTTGGCACCTTCAACGAGCAGGCGTATGTCATCACCAATGGTGTGCGGATGCCGGTTGACCTTTCCGACAGGGCAGTCGTTGAGCCGCTGGGCTTGGAGGAGGCCGGTGCACCGGTCGATCTCTCGCAGGCCATGGTCGACGCCCTTCCGGCTGGTCGTCCTCTGGTGGTTCCGGCGGTGCCGGGGGCCGGCCAGCCCAGCACAGTGAACCTGGGTACGCCTACACCTTTGGTGAATGGATCGGTGGTGGTGTCTCAGGATGTGGCCTCGGGCAAGGATCAGTTCTATGTCGTGCTCGCCGATGGTGTGCAGCCGGTGTCCTCGGTCGTGGCAGCCATGCTGCGCCAACGGGATTCGTTCGGCGTGACGCAGCCGCCTCGCATCTCGCCGGACGTGCTGGGCGATGTCCCTGTTCGAGATGTGCTCGACGTGACCGACTATCCGACAGAGCCGCTCAAAGTCGTGAACTGGCGTGCCGACCCCGTGCTGTGCGTGGCCTGGGACCGAGGCGCAACGGATCGGCAAGCCCGCCAGCGGCTTCTGGTCGGCCGCGCCTTGCCAGTGACCGCCGAGCAGGAGGCCCACCTGGTTCCGCTGGTCGTCGCCGATGAGGACCAGGGCAGGCTGGCCGATCAGGTACTGCTGGCTGACAATCCGGCAACATGGGTGTCCACGACGGGCGCAAGCGCCGATTCGGCTCGTCGCGAAACCCTTTGGCTTATCAGCGAATCGGGGGCGCGGTACGGCGTCCCGTTCGACGATGAAGCACTGCAGGCGCTGGGGCTCAAAGATGTCGCGCCCCGCCTGGCGCCGTGGCCACTGCTGCGGGTGTGGCCCGCCGGCCCGGAGCTGTCGAAGAAGGCGGCGATGACGATGCACGACACGCTGGCCGGCTCCGCGGCCCCGATCACCGAACAAGGACGGTAGACCCGCATGGCAACAGTGAAGCCCCGTCAGGGCTCGGTGAAGGTCCCTCCGACGATGGGTGGGCGCGAGACGGTGCCCGAACCGCTGGAGGCCCCGCGGCCGGTGCCCCGCAGCAAGGCCGCGATCATCCTGCCGGTGGTCATGGGCGTCGCGTTCCTCGGGATCATCGCGCTCATGCTCTCTCAGCCCGGTCTGCGCACCGGAACGATGGGCATGATGACGCTGCTTTTCCCCATCATGATGATCGTTTCGATGGGGTCCTACATGTTTGCCAATCGCGGCGGCGGCGGCGACAAGCAGCTCACGGGTCCGCAGATGGAACAGGCGCTGCGCGACTACGCCATGACCCTCGATGAGACGCGGGAAAAGGTCCAAGACGCCGCCCGGGCCCAGCACGCGCAGTTCGAGTATCTCCATCCCGAGCCGGCGCTGCTGTCCGGGCTGGTTGGGTCGGCGAGGATGTGGTGTCGCACGCCCAATGATCCTGTGCTCAAGGTGTTTTACAGCCAGGTGCGGGTCGGTCTGGGCACCTCGAAGGTCGTCAAAGAGCTGGAGAGCAACGAGCTGGGCCGCCGCGAGGATTACGAGCCGGTCACCTATGACGCCGCTTCGGCGTTCCTGCAGACGCAGAGCAAGCTGCAGAACGCGCCAAAACCGCTGCTACTACGCAACATTGCCGGTATGGCGCTGCTCGGCCGTGACGGCATGGATGCGGTGTACGGGCTGGCGCGCGCGATGATTTGCCAAGCCGCGGTGGCGCATTCACCGCGCGACTTCAAGATCATGATCGTCACCGACGACATCGCCCGCTGGGAATGGTGTAAGTGGTTGCCGCACTGCGCGCACCCGACGCTGCGGGATCGCGGTGGTCCTACCCGGATGGTGTGGACCACCGGAGAACAGATGGACGCGGCGGTCGGCACAGAGCTGCACGGTCGCGATGCCTTCCGCACGAACTCTACCGTCACGCCGCATTGGCTGGTGATCGATGACCGCCGGCGCCGCGGCGATGACCGTCACTGGGAGACGTTGACCCGCGCTGGCGGCGTGGCGGGGGTGACCTTCCTGGCTCTCTCGGATGAGCCGGGCCGCGGGCTCGGATTCGAAGAAACCAACACGTTCTGGGTTTCGGAGACTGAGGTCACCCACCGCGGCCAATGGTTCTGCCGCCCCGACTCGATGGATATGGCCAGCGCGCGGGTGTTGGCCCGTAAGATGGCCCGTTACCGGGTGGAGGGCGAGCGCTCTCGCAGCCTCATCGACGACTCTTCCGTTGACGCCGACCTCTACAAAATCCTCGGCATCGACGACCCCGGCAACCTGGACGTGGAAAAGCTGTGGGCGCCCACGCTGCCCGGCCCTCCGTTCGAGGACAACTCGTGGGGCGCGAAGTGGTTGCAGTTCCCGATCGGCGTCGATCCGACCGGGGCGCCGGTCTACATCGACTTCAAGGAGACCCATGAAGGCGGCATGGGCCACCACATGGTCATCGCGGGCACAACCGGTTCGGGTAAGTCGTCGTTTCTCACCACGTTGATCCTGTCGGCGGCCCTTACTCATTCCCCGGAGACGTTGGTGTTCGCGTTCTTCGACTTCAAGGGTAAGACGACGGCTAACATGGTTGCCGGATTGCCCAATGTCGTTGCCGCCATGGGTAACTTGAAGGACGACTCGTTGTGGATCGAGCGCATGGGCGACGTCATCAACGGCGAGCTCGAGCGGCGCAAGTCGCTGCTCGACCGGGCGGGAATCAGCGAGGTCGCCGAGTACGAGTACCGCCGAATCCATTTGGGGCAACGGCTGGAGCCGCTGCCGGCGCTCATCATCGTCATCGACGAGTTCACGCAGATGTTCATCGAAGCACCCGACTCGAAGAAGATCATCGACGAGATCGGCCGCCAGGGCCGCGCTTTGAACGTGAAGATGATCTTGGGGTCTCAGCGCCTTGGGCATGAGATGCAGTCAGGCATCATGGCCAACATCCCGATCCGCGTGGGGCTGCGCACCCTCGACGCCGGGGAGTCGATGGCGATCATCGGCACCGACGAAGCCAAGCATCTTCCCGAAAAGCCCGCCGGTGCAGGACTATTGCGGGTGCAGGGCCGGGATCGGCTTGTGCGTTTCCAATCGGCGTTCGCGCGCAAGGTCTACCATCCGCCTCGGCGGGTGGCCGCCGAGGCGGTGCGTACCCAGGCCGGGTACATGGCTCCGGAGGTGTTCACCGCTGCGCCCATGGCCGCGATCGCGTCTGCGCCGAAGCTCTCGGCGGCCCCAGTGGAATCGGCCGACACCGTGCTCGGTGCAGATGGCCAACCGATCCGCGAGCTTGAGGCCTCCATCAAGTCTCTGCGCGAGCAGACCAGGGTGCCGGTCCACCAGATGTGGTTGCCGCCGCTGGAGCCGGTGCCCGTCGAAGATTTGGTGCGCCGTCTGCGGCGCAAGCCCTGGTACCAGGACTATGGGCACACTGCCGGTCTGCTGTTCCCGGTGGGGATCGAGGACCGCCCGTTCCAGCACGCGCAGCGCGTGTACGCCCTGGACTTCTCCGCGGGTAACTGTGCGGTCATCGGCCAGCAGAGTTCGGGCAAGACCACCGCACTGACAACGATCATCACGGGCGCGGCCATGATGTATCACCCGAAACGGGTGCAGTTCGTCGTGGTCGCCATGGGCGGTCCGGGCCTCAACGAGGTCGAGTCGCTACCGCACGTGAGCTCGTTCGCCCGGGCGGGTGACCGCGAGCGGGTGCAGCGCACGATCGCGGAGATGAAGCTGCTCGTCGAGGAGCGCGAGGAGGCGTTCAGCCGGCTGGGCTTGAGCATCGAGAGCTTCCGCGCCCGCAAGTTCGGTGGTGAGGCCGGCCCGGTACCCGATGACGCCTTCGGGGAGGTGTTTCTGGTCATCGATGGCTGGCAGCAGTTCCGCACGACCTTCGGCGAGGATCTGCTCGCCGACCTGGGCGTGATCATGGAGCGCGGCAATAGCCTCGGCGTGCGCGCGATCGTTGCCGCCGCCGGCTGGATCGCTGGCGGCTTCCCCTCCTGGATGTCGAACAGTTTCACGCTGAACGTCGAGTTGGCCCTTGGCAGCCAAGACGATCCGTCCAAGAACAACCGCGATGTCGCCAAGAAGGTGCCGTTCGGTAAGCGTGAACTGCTCGGTGATCCCAGCGACCCGGACGCGGAAACGCGGACCGAGACCATCAGCGGCCGAGGCACGTCGATGGCGGGCTATCACTTCCAGACCGCACTGCCCATCCTGTCCGATCCAGACGGAAGGAGAATCGGCCCGCGTGAGGCCGCCGAGGTGATCACGAAGCTCACCGGTGTCGATCAGGTCGCACAGGTCCGCATGCTGCCGAGCACGGTGAGCGTCGATGAAGTGTTCGCCGCCCAGCGGGAAGCGCGCCCGGGCTTGGTGCCCTTCGGCATCTCCGAGGTGGGTCTGGTGGCCGCCGAAGCCGACTTCGCCCGCAATCCGCACCTGCTGTTCATCGGCAACCCGGAGTGCGGTTTGTCGAACTCGCTGGCGGCGGTCGCCCGGTCGATCATGCGGTGCTATCGACCCGAGGAAGCCCAGATTTACGTCATCGACCCCGGCAACTCGCTGGTGCGAGTGGTTCAAGGCCCGCACCTGGGCCGCTACATCGGCGAGGACGGTGTGGAGTCTGAGGGTTACACCTACTACGAGGACGATGTGCGGGCGATGGCCGGCCACATCGACGCGCTGCTGGCGCCGCGCATGCCTCGCGGCCGCGCCGGGCAGGAAGAACTCGCGCAGGCTACGCGGTCATGGTCGGGGCCCGAGATCTTCGTCCTCATCGACGACGAGCAGATCGTCGCGGGTTGGAGCGCTGGAGCCAACATGTTCCGCGCGGACGGCAAGGGCCCGGCGGTGGAGGGGCTGACCAAGTACATCGACCGCGCGCGCGAGGTCGGCCTGCACCTGATCGTCGGTCGGCGCTTCCCGTGGGGGCCGGCGATGTCGTCTCCATTGGCCGGGCGGCTCATCGCCCAAACCGTCCCCACCGTCGTCATGGACGGCGCCCGCATGGAAGGCGAGCTGATCAGGGGCGTTCGTGCAGCCAGGCAGCCGGTGGGCCGAGGAATCTACGTGACCGACCGGCTGTCGGCCCCCGCGCAGATCGCAAAGGTTCTGCCCCTTGACTGATCCGGGACATCGGCTGGGGGCAGCCGTTGATGCAGCACGGCTGGACTTGGGCTTGTCCAAGATGGATCTGGCCAAGATCGCCAGGGTGGGCCGTTCCACGATCACCGACCTGATCAATCGGGGGAAGATCCCTGGGCGCGAAGTCACCCGTGGGCGGATAGAAGCCGCGCTCGGCTGGACCCCGGGCAGTTTCGCCACCGTGCTGGGCGGCGCGGAACCGACTTTGCGCGCCGACATCGAATATCCGCTGAGCGGGACCGCGAAAGTGCTAGTGGAGCAGCTCACTCAGATCGCACAGGAAGCCAGGGCCGGGTCCGCGGCCGCGGAAACGCTCAGCAAGCGGCTCGAGCTCATCGGAGACATCGCAGAATCCGCAGTTCAGCTGGCCACCCGTTCCCGCTGAAATATGTGTCCGGACCATGCGCCGGTAGCTGAGATAATTGCGAAGTAACGAAATGTCCGAGGCATGAGTGGACCAGCGGCGAATATCAAATTTGTTGACAGTAAATGTGGCTGCGCTGGTGGCAGCCCTGGCAGAACCGCTCTAGTCTCGGCGTATCAGGTACCTAGCGCCTTAGGGGAGGCTCATCGTGACCTTTTTTGTTGACCCGGTTGGGGTTGCTGCTCAGTCAGTAGCTGAAGCCACCGGAACAGCGACCACCGCCGGTGTCCTCGCCGGTTCCGCACCGGCGATGACCGCCGTCGTGCCGATGGGAAGTGAGGAGGTCTCCGCGCTTCTGGCCACCGCGATCCAGGCACACAATGCGCAGTTCCTCGCCCAGACCGGAGTCAACGTCGCGGACCGCGGGATGTTCGCTGGCGACGTCGCCATCTCCGGGGTGACGTCGGTCGCGACCGAGGCCGTCAACCAGGCCTCACTGCTGCTCTGAGAATATGCCCGTCCACTACTGGGGCTTGACTCCCGAGACCAACGCCATCCGGCTGACCACCGGACCCGGCGCTGCGGCCATGACGTCGGTCGTGGCCGGCTACCAGGCCGCTGGGGTCACGCACATGCAGCAGGGTGCGCAGATGATGGCCACGGCCGCCACGACCGCTGCGGGCAGCTGGTGGGGTCAGGGCGGCACCTCCATGATGGCGGCGGCCGTCCCCAAATCGGAGTGGCAGATCGAAGCGGGTGCGCACGCGGAGAAGGCCAGCTGCTTGATCAGCGAGGCCGCCGCCGCGCACTCCACGGCGGTGGCAGCGACCATCCCGTATCCGGTGGTCGTCGCCAACCGCATCCGCCAGGCGACCCTCGTGGCCACCAACATCATCGGCCAGAACACGCCGGCCATCGCGGAAGCTGACGTCGAGTACGGCGAGTATTGGGCGCAGAACGCGACAGCGATGACCGGTTACTCCACCGCCGCGGCCGGCATTGCCTCCGGGCTCAGCGTGCCGCTGCGCCCACCGCTGGTGACCGGCGCGAATCCCGCCGGGCTGGCCGCGGGCGTGGCCAGTATGGGGGCTTCAGGGGTGCAGACCGGCGTACAAGCATCCATGCAGGGGCTCAGCGCCCCGCTGCAGGCTGCCGGCCAGGCTGTCTCCTCCGCAGCGCCTGCCGCACTGTCGGCGGCCACCAGTGCGGGCACCGGCCAGTCGGGCGCCGATGGTGACATCGGCGCGACCGGCACGCCGCAGCTGGCCCAGCCGGGTGGGAGCGAGCTTCTCGGCTCCGGCCAGTCGATGATGGGCATGGCCAGTTCGCTGCCGTCGATGGCCCAGGGGATGACCCAGCCGCTCTCGCAGGTTGCGCAGGCGCCCATGCAAATGGGTGGTGCGCTGAGCGGAATGATGGGGTCGATGGGTGGTATGGGCGGCGGGCCCTTCGGGGGGCTGTCGGCCAGCTCGCCCGGCGCCAGCCTCGCGTCATCGATGAACGGCGTCAGCGGCGGCTTCGGCTCCGGCGGCGGCCCGGTGACGGCTGCCCTGACCAAACCTGCGGGCGCCGGCATGAGTGGTGGACCGATCGGGATGCCCGCGGCCTGGTGGGGACCAGCCTCTGCAGCCGACGGGTCCAGCTCCGCCGGGCAGAACAAGCCGGCCGCGGCCGCTCGCGCAGGCCTGCCGGGCACGGGCACAGGTACGCCGATGGGCTCGGGTATGCCCGGGATGATGCCGATGGGCGCCGCGCAGGCGATGCAGCGGCGCGACCAGAGCACGAGCCGCGGGGAGGACGACACCTCGCTCTCGGTGGTCCTCGACGAAGCTGACGCCATCCCCATTCTGACCGCCAATGGCGTGGTCTACACAGACGGGGGAGGGTGATCGCCCGGCGGCAACCGGCGCAACACATGACAAAGAACCAGCACGCACATCCCTCACGGGAATCGAAAGGAAGTGGACATGTTCCAGACTGACTCAACCAAACTGCGCAACGCGGCCAGCAGCTTGGACGAAATCAAGAACCAGACGCTCAACGCCCTGGGCCGCTACGTCACGATGAACCAGGACCTCGGCGGTTCCGCGTTCGTCGGTGTCGCATCGGTCGCCTCGATGAAGACCACCGAGGAGGTCGCCACCACGGGGCGCAACGTGTCGGCGCGATTCGATCAGGTGATCCAGGCCATGCAGATCGGCGCCAACGAGTACGACCGCGTCGAGGCCGAGAACCAGGCCAACCTGTCCAGCGTCGCCACCCAGGCGTAATCCCCTCACCAACAACAACTTCGAAGGAGAACACCCATGGAGGGTATGCGTTACGACCACGCGAAGATGGCCGACCATGTGGCCGCGCAATCTGGCCTGGTCGCACATCTGAACAGTCTTCAGGAGCAGGCGCTCAACGTCCTGGCCCAGACGCAGGACTTCTGGGCCGACAAGGGCGCCACCGCCTACGCCGAGGCCCAGCGCTCGATCACCCAGGCCTACCAGCAGGTCTTCGAGACCATCAACCGGCACGGCACCGCCACCGGCGGGGCGTCGAGCAACACCGCAGTCGGCGACGCGGCCAACGCCGCCCGGTTCGTCGGCATCTGAGTAAGGACTGACCCATGGGAGCGCAGCTGTCGACCACTTCCGAAGGATTGTGGCTGACAGCTGCGCTCTCGGGCGTCACCAGACTTCCTGCGGCGCTGCGTGTCCGGCCCGTGGGCGACACCGAGGCGATGCTGGCCTCCCATCCAGGACTGCAGGCGCTCGAGGAGGCCGGCGTGTGCCAGGGTCGAACGCTCGACCCTGATGTGCAGGAATGGCTTTGGACACTGGGTCGATGCGATGTCGATGTCTCGATCACGGTCTCCCGGCCGGACGAGCGATCCGAGCGCCTCACCGGCCCCCCGGAACTTTTCAAGCCGCCGGCGGATCCGCTCAAAGAACCCCTCGCCGCAGCGGAAGCACTACGCGCATGGCGCGCACACCAATCTGCCGATCGCACAGCGGTTCTCTGTCGCCGTGACGGCAAATGGGTTGTCGCAGCGCGCGTGTGGCGAAGCGGTGATGAGCCGCTCGATGAAGTCACTATCAGCCCTCTGGAAGGCGACACCACGGTCTTCGAGGCCGTCAACGACCTACTCGGCGATGAGCTTCCGGCCGAGTTTGAAGGCATCAACATCGAGGCCGAGCGCCTGGAGTCGGTGCTGGCCAGTTGGCAGGCCGACCCACATGGCTATGACGTGATCGGGGAACTGCTAAAGCTGGGCCTGACCGCCCGTCAGGCTCGCGTTGTCGTCGCAGTATCCGACACCGGAGCCGTTCGGGCGGCCATCGGCGCCACCCAATACTCATTGGACGGACCTGAGTTTGCCGCTACTGGAGCGATGGTTGTCGACTCTTTGATGGGCCGGGTCGTCATTTCGACGAGCACTACTGATGACCAGCAGCGTTGGACGATGCTGTTCCCAGGCACCGTCGCCCGGGTCGGTCGGGCGGTCAGCGACGTCTTGAAGCACTTGCCCAGCGGAGATGGCTGGGAACACCACCAAAGAATTCAGACATTTCACGCACACTGATGTGCCTAACGTCGTGGACGCCTGAAATGTGTGGTTGGTAGGCTTTCCGCGACGGTGATATTCACCGATTCGAGGAGCCTTGAAGTGCTCCCCGGTGGAAATCGGCAGGAGGGCGGGGCTACATGACCGAGTCCAGAGACCAGCAGTTCTTCGACGCACTGAACAAGGCGGGACGCGACGAAGATGACGACACCCGCACGGACGCACCAGAGACCGCAAGCACAGGCGACGAAACGCCGACAGCAGAACCCGGCTATCCACAGCCGCCATTTGCTGCTGATGAGCCCCAAGGCGACCCTGCTAGCGGCAGACACCACGTCGATCCGCCCATCACCGAAGGCGGCCGATGGGGGCAACCCTCGCAGACGACGAGTCACACTCCGCCACCGCCGCCGTGGCCGAACAACGCGCCGCGAAGCGACGCCGCGGCCCCTTCACCTGACATCCCCGCGGCGCCACCGCTTTTCGAGCCGCAGAAGCTCCAGGGCCCCCTCCAGCGCAGCGACAGCAGCCCTGTCCAGGAGATGAATAGCCCGCCGCGGGGTTTCCCGATCCCCGCCGACGAGCCGACAATCCAGACAAACACAACTGGAACGCCACCCGCGACAGGCAGCCCGCACGATGCCGACGAGGAACGTGCCGCGCCGCCGCCGCCATGGCAGCCTCGACCCGGCGGACAACCGTCACCGTCCGGCAGGGAGGTGGACCGGCACGAGTCGGCGCAAGGTCGGCCCGCGCCGCGCCCAGTTGCTCCCGAGGAGCGCACGCAGTTCCTCTCGCGCGACACGCTGCGAAACGCGCTGGGCCCCAACGCGACACCGCCGCCGCCTCCTGGATGGCCCGCCCAGGGTGGCGCCCCCCAACCCGGTGGGGGACAGCGGCCCAGCCATCCGCCGCCAGGCTGGTCCGCACGCGGGCCGGAACTGCCGCCCGCCGAGCCGGTAGCACCGCGCGGGCCGCGGCCGCCCGAATGGGACTGGTCCCAGAGCACAGGGACCGGCGGTGCAGAGCTGCGCAGCGAGCAGATTTCAGCCTCCGAGCTCAATGCTCCGCGCAAGATCCCCTCGTCACGCGGATGGCGAAAATGGCTGTACTACGGCACTTTCAAGCTCATCAACACCGGCGAGTCACCGGATGAGCAGCTGCTGCGCAACCTCAACGCGACGGTGGCCGGCCATCTGCGAGGCACCTATTCCATCGTGGTGCTGGGCGGTAAGGGTGGGGTAGGTAAGACCACGACCACCGCGGCGATCGGGTCGACGTTCGCCTCGCTGCGCAAGGACAAGGTTATCGCCATCGACGCCAACCCCGATCGCGCCTCCAACTTGGCAGACCGGATCGACCCGAGGGCCACGAACTCGTACATGGATGTGTTGACTGACCGGAACTTGCACGGCTACAGCGATATTCGCTCTCACGTCGGAATGAATGAGGCGGCCGGCCTGGATGTTCTGGGGAACCGGTACCAAAGCGACCGTCAGCCGCTGACCGCCAAGGTCTACACCGACACGCACGCGGTGCTGCAACGCTTCTACAGCGTGCTGATCAGCGACTCCGGAACCGACGTCGACCACCAGGTCTTTCCAGGCCTGATGAGTCGTGCCGATGCGCTGATCATGGTGGCCTCGACCGCACCGGACGGCGCCAAGGGTGCTGCCGAACTGATGGACTGGGCCTATGAGGCCGGCTATCACCGGCTGCTGCAGCGCACCGTGGTCGTCATCAACGATGTGCGTGGCGACAAAGGTAAAGCCCACCGCAAGCTCGTCGACTCGCTGGTGGAGAAGTTCTCCCGGTGGGTCAGTCCACAGCGCGTCTTCGTAGTTCCGTTCGACCCTCATATTGCCTCTGCTGGGGTGATCAACATCCACGAGCTGCGCCCCGAGACCCGGCGGCGCTACCTGGAGATCACCGCTCGGCTGGCAACGGGCTTCAACAGCAGCGAGGACGGGAAGTGAACCCCGCCGAGCCGACCACCCCCGCGCTGTGCCGGGTGGCGCTACTGGTGGGCGAGGACTTCGAGATCGACTACTCGCTGCCCGCCGGGGTGGCGCTGATTGCGGTGACCGAGGACCTGGTGGCCCGCGTCAACGAGGTCCTGCGCGAACGCGGCCGCCCGCTGCTCGATCCCGAGCAGAGCTACCGGCTGTGCCGGGCGGACGCGCAGCCGTTGGATCCACAGAAGACGCTGGATGAGTGTGGGGTGCTCGACGGCGAGCAGTTGTGGCTCTTACCGGCAGCCTCGGCCGAAACCTACGAACCGGTCACGGAAATGGTCTCGACCGCCATCGCTCGCGCGGCCAATCAACTGCTGGCCACCCTGACCCCCGACATCGGCCGCAAAGTCGCCGGTTGGCTGACTGCCGGCGTTGTCGGGTGGGCGTGCCTGATCCTGGTGAACTGGTGGTGGAGCGTCGGCGGCACCGACGCCCCGTACGGATGGATCGGCGCCGCCTCAGCGTGGGCGATGCTGGTGGCCCTCGTCGCCGCAGCCCGGGGACTGTCCAAGGCAGACGCGGGCACCGCGGCAGGCCGTGAGCGCCACGCCACAGGCTACGCACTGTCCTGGGTCGCGCTGATCCCCGCGGCCGCCGCGGCGGCGATGTCGCTGCCCGGCACACCAGGGCTCTGGCACCTCGCCGCGCCGCTTGTCGCGATCATCGCCGGCGTCATCGTGCTCGCCACGATATGGGGTCGCCACATCGTGGCCATCGCCGCGATCCTGACTGTGAGCGTGTTCGCCTTCGGGGCCTCCATCGTCGCGGCCTCCACCTGGGAGGTCCGGCCAGAACGCGTCGCCATCATCGCCCTGATCGGCGTGATCATCGCCGTCACTTGGGCCACCAGCACCGCCGTCGCCGCCTCCGGCGTGCCGACCCCGCTGTTTCCCTCCGTGACCAACCGCGGAGTGTTCGAGCGGCTGCCAGGCCAGCCCGCCGACACCGTGTCCCCAGTCGGCCCGACCGGGGCGGCCACCGCCGAACAGGTCCGAGCATGGGCGATGCGCGGCAACAACACCTTGACCGGGATGATGATCGGCCTCGCCGTGGTGACCGTCGTCGCCGCGCGCTACGCCGTGGTGCCCGGCCAGCCCGGTGGATGGCGCTACACCGCCTTCGTCGGAGCGATCAGCGTGATCCTGGTGCTTCGTTCCCGCTCATTCGTGGACCGGTACCAGTCCATCACGCTGATGGTCGCAGGCGTGGGAGCAGCCGCAGTAGTCATCGGCCGCTACGCGGCCAGCGATGCCACCAGTCTCAAGGTGGCGCTGATCTGCGTCGCGGTCACCCTCGGCCTGGCGGTGATGGCGCTGCTGTCGGCTCTCGTTGTGCCCTTCCGCGAATACACCGCCCCGATGCGACGGTTCGTCGAAATGATCGAATACGTGCTGCTGCTGGCCCTGCTGCCCTGGGCCCTGTGGCTGCTCAACCTGTACCCGGTGATCCGCAACGCGGTCAGGCACGGGATATGAGCCGCACGCCGTTCGGCGCCCGCGTGCGCGCCGGCGCCGGGCTCGCAGGCACCGTTGCGCTGCTCGCCGCGACCAGCATGGGCGCGAGCTGGGCGATCACACCGCCGGTGGTGCCGCCAGGGCCGCCCCCGCCCGACCCCGCGCCCGCTCCGGACTGGCCGATGAAACAGACACGCGCCTGCACGCTGACCGGCGTCATTCCCGGCAGCGATCTGCGCGAGCTGCCCCCAGCGTTGGCACTGCTGGATATGCCGGCGGCCTGGCAAGAGTCGACCGGCGCCGGAGTCGTCGTCGCCGTCATCGACACCGGAGTTGCACCCTCACCGCGCCTGCCCCACCTCGTCGCAGGCGGGGACTACGTGATGGGCCAGTACGGCGACGGACTCTCTGACTGCGATGCCCACGGCACTCTGGTCGCTTCGTTGATCGGCGCGGCACCCTCGGGCGCCCCGCTGCCGGTGCGTCCGGCGGGTGCTCAGGTTGCACCGCCGCCCCCGGCGGCGCCTGCACCGCAACCGATTCCACCACCGCCACCGCCGCCAACTATCACCATCACCAAGACCACCACCGAGCCGCCGCCTCCGCCGCCGCCGGCAGAACCCCCGCCTCCGCCGCCCGGGCCGCCCCCCGCGTGGGGTCCCGGCGGCTCTGTCGCCCAGGCGCCGCAGCTTCCCCGTCCACAGGTGCCGCCACCCACCGGTGGTCCCGATGGCTTGGTCGGCATCGCTCCAGATGCGGTGATCTTGGCGATCCGTCAAAGCTCGCAGAACTTCGGGTTGAAAGACCCGCGGCTGGATCAGGACCAGGAGCAGACCCGCAGGACCGGCGACATCAACACGCTGGCGCGTGCGATCGTGCACGCCGCCAACCTCGGCGCGCGTGTCATCAACATCTCGCTGGTGTCCTGCATCCCAGTGACCAAGCCAACCGACCAGGCAGTCTTGGGGGCGGCGTTGCGCTATGCGGCCGTTGATCGAGACGTGGTGATCGTGGCCGCAGCAGGGAACGCGGGCACACAGGGATGTAGTCAGAATCCTCCGCCGGCGACCGGGGCGTCCGGCTGGGACGATGTGGTGACCATCGCCTCACCAGCCTGGTTCGACGACTACGTGCTGGCGGTGTCGGCCACCGACAACTTCGGAGCACCGCTGATGGGCCAGGCGGCGTCGCTGCACGGGCCATGGGTGGATCTCGCTGCGCCGGGGGCCGACATCGTGGGACTGTCGACCTCGGGGCACGTCATCAATGCCTCGATCGACGAGGACAAGTTCAAACCGATCATCGGTTCCTCGTTCTCGGCGGCTTACGTCTCTGGCGTGGCAGCACTGGTGCGGGCGAAGTTTCCGCAGCTGCCCGCGGCCGAGGTCATCCACCGGCTCACCGCCACCGCACACGCTCCTGCCGGGGGGCGCGACAACGTGATCGGCTACGGCGTGGTCGACCCACTCGCAGCACTGACGTGGGACGTCCCCCCGGCACCTGCCAAGGCTCCAACACCCACCGAAGCGCCCTTGCACGTTCCGCCACCCCCGCCACCGCCGGATCCACGCCCGGCGCGCATGCTGGCCGCCCAGATCGGGGCGGGCGTAGTACTGGTCGGCGCGGTGCTGTGGGGGACAACCGTCTGGCGAAGGAAGCAGCAGCGATGAAGGAACGCACCTGGAGCGCGCGCGCCGATCTCGGCGCCGCACTGCCCACCGAGATCCTTGCCGTGCTCGGCACAGCCATCGCCGTTGTCTTCGGCGGCCCCTGGTGGGCCGGTGCCGCCGGCGGCGCGGTCCTGGGGGCGTTGCTTTTCATGGTGAAAGCCGCACGGTTGACCCCCTGGCAGTGGCTCAAGCGGTTCATCGGGCGGCTCCGCCGCAAGGAACACCGCGTCGAGATCGGCGAGTTTGTTGACGTCGACAGCGATGGGCAGCCCCTGGGTGTGCATGCCGACAAGCACACCCTGGTCACGATGGTCAACGTATGGGGCCGCCCCTATATCCCCACCCTGCTTCGTCCTCACGGGGCCGAAACCCCGAATACGCTGCCGCTGAGTGTCATTGCCGAGCACATGCAGCGCTTCGGCCTCGGGGTGGACATCGATGTGATCGCGCAGGGCCACCGCACGGCCAACGACAGCTACGGCCAGTTCTATGCCCAGCTCTTGGCCGACAGGCCCGCGGCCGGGCAGCGCAGCACCATGCTGGTGATCCGCATGGATACCCGCGCGCCGGACACCGCCGCCGGACTGATGTGGCGCACCGACGCCGCAGCCGCCGTCGCGGCGGTCACCCGTCGTATCACCCGCGCGCTGCGCCAAAGTGGTTGCCGGGCAGAGCCGATGACGGCCGCCGACATGCGCCAGGCGGTACTTGACATGCACGGCGGCAGCAAAGAAGACGTCGAGAGCACCTTCCGTGAAGGGTGGAATGACCTCACCCACCGCGGAAGCCACGTCACCAGCTACTACCTCAGCGCCGAGGACCTCACGGCGGATCGCCTCGACGACATGTGGGCCATCGCTTCAGAGCACACGCTGCTGGGGTTGCACCTGCGCCGCTCGAACGGGGCCATCACCGTGTCGGCGACGGTGCGGTTCACCACGACACAGCCGCTGCTCACACCGCCGGCGGTCATCCTCAACCGCTACACGGGTCGCCAGTGGTGGGCGCTGTCGGCGCTGCTGCCCGGCGCTGAACGAATCAACGGCATGCCGGCACGGCCGCTGACCGCCGATCTCGACGCCGCGGTGGCCATCGGCTCCTCGGGGGTGATGTTGGGCAAGGTGGACGACGCCCTGCTGCTCATGCCGCTGCGTGACCCGGCCGGGCCCACCCGTATCGTCATCGACGCGGACGACGACCTCGCCGTGCGCCAACTCATACGCCGGGCCTCGGCCAGCGGTGAGGTGGTCGCGGTGTATGACCCGCGGCGGCGCTGGGCCATGGCCGCGGCATCGTCGCGGATCTGGAACACCCCCGACCTGCGCGCGCAGCCGCCGCGACCGCCAACAGTGGTGGTGCACAACGGGTCCAGCAATCCCTACCCCGGTGCGCTCGTCAGCATCAGCGTCGGCGCCGGTCCCCGCTCGGTCGAACCCGACGTGCGCATCACCCAGCGCAACGGACGAATCCGCATCGAGACCGAGCGGTTCACCGCCCGCGTCGACGCGGTGACCTTCCGCAACGAACAGACGTTCCTGAACTGATCCATGGTCTAACCCTCGCCCTCGCCTAAAGGGACTCGGCGCGGCTTAGCGCTGGATCCGGCGCAGCATATTGGCTAAGAGGATCACCGCGTCGGCGGCAATGCCGGCCTCGATTCTCGATACGGTGGCGCGGCGGTGTTTAACCGCTTGGGCTAGTTCGATGGTGGCGCGGGCGAGCTTGCGAAGTTCCGCGTTTTCCGCTCCCGCGAACTCGACTTCGACGTAGCGGTCCAGCCTGGCTTTGGTACTTGCAACAGGAGGCTCGGCGTCGTTGCCGCGCTGGTGTCTCGAGTGGTCGTAGACGGTCGCCGACAATGCCTCCAGGATGGCCACGCAGTCGTTTCCAACGTTGGAGTAGTCCTGCTGTGTCGAAGCGGATTCGAAGTGGCGGCGCAGCTCGGAGATCTCTTCGTCGACGCGCGGCCAACCGGTGACCCTGCGGGGGGAGATGGCAGCGGCGAGGGTGGATGTGATTGAGCCGGCCTCTCGCTCGTCCAGCAGTGTGTGGAGCGGCTCGAAGTACTTGTCGAGGATGTCGCGGCGCGCTTGCCAGCCGCCGGGTCCGACCGCGCCCTCGGTTCGCCAGTGTTTGTAGAAAGTGTTGAAGTCTCTGAACGGCGGATCGAACGTGGTGATGCCTAAACGGGTCAACACAGCCTTGAGCGCCCGAAGGACGAGCACCGAATCGTCCTGGCTGATGTCGGCGCCCCCGGTGCCGTAGCCCTCGAACTCCTCGTGGGCGAAGCGGGCCAGGGCCACCGCCACTTCAATGTCCGTGCGGTTTGCGACCGGACCTTGGGTAATGGATTTCAGCAGTTGCTCGTCGAGTACCCGCTCAGTGCTCTCGCCTCCGCCCCACGGGTCGGGACCGGGCACCGTGCGCTCAATCCAGAAATCCCACGACTTCATAGCCGAGAGGGTATTGCGTCAAGGCCGAGTACTGAGCCAGCGACAGCGCCGCGCTCAGCCGAGCAGCTCGGCGGGAACAGACATCAGTGCGCTCGCGACGGCGGCGAGGTACCAGCAGGTGCCCGCGCCAGCGACGGCGGCGGGGATGGCCAACCGCGTCCAGTTGACCGGTGCCGGCCGCCGGCGGGGGACACGCAGGGCGTCCGACGATCGGTTGCTTGCAGACGGGTCGGGGTCCAGCAGCGTCGGCATCGACACTGGGGCGGGGCCAAGGATCAGGGTGTCGTCGACGTCGCGCTGAGCGGGAGTCAACGGCCACCAGTCGCTGGAACCGTCGATGGCCAGCCAGCCTTCGAGGACACCATAGGCCGCGGCGGAGGCGAAGGTGGCCGGGATCTGAGCGAGCAGCCACGGGATGAGCAGGGTGCTGGCCAGCGAGGGACTGGGGTCATACAGCAGCGGCAAGGGTGCGCCGCTGAGGATGGCGGCCCAGATCAGCGCCGCGATCGGATAGGCCTGCAAGCGCTCGGGGATCAGCCCGGTGATCAGGGTGTGGAGCGTCCGGCCGGCAGGCCAGCCGATCGGGGCGGCGGCGGCGAGGGCGGCGACGACACCGGTTTCGAGGGCACCGGTCGTGGTGGAGGACGTGCGGAAGATCAGCGGCGGGGTCACTTGATCGTCGTGTGGGTCGGGTCGGGCGCCCACTTTGGCGCGGCTGCGGGCGCGGATGCGTTTGCCGAGCAGCTCGGCGCGGCGCTTCTGGAACATCCAGATGCCGGCGCGGGCGGCGATCCAGGCGCGGCGTTCCTCGTCGAAGACCTCAGCGGGCATGGCCGGACCCGAGTAGATCATCGACGAGCTGCTCGGCGGTGTGCAGCTGCGTCCGGATGCTTTCCAGGACAGTGACCACGTGCTCGTGCGCGGGGCAGGCCGCGTCGCTCGGTGCCGGGATGTGTGAGGTGGGGGTGCCGCCACCCATCACGGTCTTGGCCGAGCCCGGCGCCCATCCCAGTGCGCGGTCGATTCGCTCCAGGGTGGATCGAGACAGCCGCCGGTCCCCGGTGAGGGCTTTGTTCATTGTCGATGGCGACGGGCCGCCGCGGGCGAACATCTGCGTGCGGCTGATTCCCAACACGCGTCGACGCTCGGTGACGAAGTGGTGGAGCCGCTCGATGCCCTGTTCTGGTGCCTCCATGTGCTAACAGAACCATATTTCGCCCTTAGTCGTCCATGAGCGTGGACATATTTGCCCCTTAGTGGATACGGTTCGATTACAGAGTTGAGCATTAGCCGAGTCGAGGAGGCTAGACGTGAAGATCGTGCTGATGGTGGCGGCTGGGGTGGCGGTCGGGTTGACCGTCGTCGTGGCCGTGCTCGTCCAGATACTCGTGCAGCTAGCTCCCGTCCTGGCGGTGGTGGCGCTCGCGGTCCTGGTGCTGCACCTGGTTCGGTGGCGAGGCCGCAGACATGCCCACCAGGCCCAGTCGTGGGCGCCGCCGTATCACACGGTTCCGGCGCAGGTTCCGGCCGCGGCCCCGGGCAGTGCGGCGCTACCGAGCTCCCAGAGCGACC
This sequence comes from Mycobacterium sp. IS-1556, assembly GCF_001499985.1. Taxonomy (NCBI): domain Bacteria; kingdom Bacillati; phylum Actinomycetota; class Actinomycetes; order Mycobacteriales; family Mycobacteriaceae; genus Mycobacterium; species Mycobacterium sp. IS-1556. The sequence continues at coordinate 49,667 of NZ_LQIM01000010.1, read as the reverse complement.
CCATTGAGGAGCTGCATCTGCGGTGGGGGCCGCCCGTGGCTGAGGGCCTGGACGCCGCTTGGGCGATCACCCCCCATGGAGCGGGCAAACAGGTTCGGCGTGCCCGCGCTGGAAGCCGCCCGTCTGGCGCCGTTCGGGGCCGCCGGCCATGACGCGCGGTATCGACAACGACGAGTGGCTGAGGAACATCGGGGCGGTCACTGTTCACGACGACGACGACCGCGATGACACCGCCAGGGCCGACGACCACGCGCACCTTGACTCAACCGATCTCGGGTCAGAGCAGGCCTCCGCAGAGTTCGACGACGACGCCGAGGACTCGCCACTGGGCTATGCCGAGGATGACTACGACTACGACGACTCCGCGCGCGACGCGCTGCTCGGCGAGCCCTTCGACGTCGGCGGGTCGGTGGTGGATCTGGACACCACTCCCACCGACGCCGACGCCCGCGCCCAGGATTCGTCGCCGCGCCGATTCACCCCGTGGGTAGTCGCCGCGTTCGGCGCCGTAGCCGTCCTCGGCACCATCATCACCCTGGTTGTCACCATGGCCAACTCGCCGAGCACAGAGCCGGCCGGGCCCGCGGCCGCACCGGTAGCGCCCCGTGTGGTCGAGGTAGCTCCGCCCAGCCCGCCGCCGAACACCGATGGGCCCCTGCCCTTTACGGCCTCCTCGGACTGCCCGCCGGGGTCCACATCAGCGCAGTCGGTGGCCGACCCCAACTCCACAACCCCGTGGGTCTGTGTGCGATCGGTCGACGGTCAGGTCCTGGAGATCGACCTGGGGCGCACGTTCGTCATTACCGCGGTGTCCATCGTGCCGGGCGCAGTCAACAAGACCCACGTCAGCCCCGACCAGCCGGACCCGTGGCTACAGCATCGCGTGGTCACCCGGGTGCAGTGGCAGTTCAACGACACCGACCGCACAGTGAAGAACCAAAACACCGGCAATGTCCGTGGCGAAGCCGTGGAACCGATCCGCCCCGGCGTGCTGGCCTCAAAGATCACGCTGATCATCCAAGAAACCAGCCGCCCACCGGCGATCGCGCCGACCGACACCTCCGGGGCACCGCCGCCACCGACCGCCGGACCGTCGATCCTGGGCGACATTCTCGGCGGCGATCAGGGCGGGACCGCGCCGGCACCGGCTCCGGTCCTGCCCGGGGGGACGACCTCGCGCGATCCGGCTGACGGCACCTTCGCGGTGTCGAGCATCAAAATCATTGGACACAAGGCGGTTTGACATGCAGCTGACCAACACCTGGCGGCGGCGACTCACCACGACCGGCCTGGGCAGCGCCAAGGTCGTCGTGACGATTCTGGTGGTCTGCTCGGTGATCAGCGGAGCGTCCACGCTATGGCGGCTGGTGTTCCCGCCCGATGAGACACCGGTGGCGGTGACCGCACGCTCGGTCGGCAACGAGACCGCGCTGGTGGAGAGTTACGCGATCGACTGCGTGACAGTGCTTCTGACCGCCAGCAGCAGCCGGGCGGGCGAGGTGTCGCGCTGCTTCCCCGACAGCACCGATATGTCGTTGCCCACGACCTCCCCGCTGATCATCTCCGCGCAGGCAGCATCGGCGACGTTTGTTGGTCAAACCGCGCCCGGCGTCGTGACCTACGGCGTCATCGTGGCCGTCACCGAACAGTCCTACACCAACGCTCCTCCGGTGCGCAGCTACTACCAGCTCCCGGTCAGCGTGTACAACGGTGGCGCGCCGCGGGCGATGGCCAAACCAGCCCGCCGCGACCCACCGCCACCGGGGGTCGACGTGTCACTCGACTATCCGGTCACCATCACCAACGATGCCGTCCTGGCAGCGGTGATCAGCGGCTTTGTGACGTGCTACCTCACCGACGCCAACGGTATCGAGCGGTTCGTCACCGTCGACTCCGGGCTAGGACCGCTGCGCGCCTACTCGACGGCCGCAGTCACCTCGATCCGAGCGCAGAAGCCGGTCCCGGAGGCCCCGGCCGAAGGTGCCGAGCTGCGGGTGTGGGTCACCGTCAGTGCACGAGCCGCCGACTACACCACCACCCCGCTGGAGTATCCGCTGACGCTGCGCGCCACCGGCGGCGCCTGGTCGGTGGCCGCGATTGACAAGGTTCCGGCGATCGACCCTGATGCCCCGCCGACCCCCGTCGCCGGCGGCATGCGATGAAGCCCGCTCGTAGCTGCTGGCACCACGCCAACGGCTCAGTCCATCCACCATCACACTGAAAGGCAACACCGATGGATATCGCCTCGCACACAACGGTTTTAGCAGCACAGGGGATCGTGGGCATGTCCCAGGAGATCTTCTCCATCGTGGTCGTCGTCGGTGGCCTCGCCGCCATGGCGCTGGGCATCGCGGTCGGTCTACGCAACGGATTCAAGCAGGGAATCGGGTCGGCCATCGGCGCCGTGGTGGGCGGCATCATCTTGTCGCTGATCATCGCCAACGTCGCCGGATTCCAGCAGTCGGGCAATCAGGAGTTGCAGCAGCGCGGCATCGTGTCCGTCTACGGGCAATGACCCATCGAATCTCTGAGCTGGGCGCCTCGCTGCTCGGCGTCCTCGTCATCGCCGCACTGATTCACGGCACCACCGGGCTCATCGACGACGCGAACAACCGACCGATCCTCATCAGCCACCACGAAGAGAGCTGACCATGCCCAACAACGAGGTTCCCACCGGGGAGCCGGCGAAGGTCTTCACCGGGATCCGCGATGTTCCGATCTACGCGGGGGAGTCCTCGACCGGAAATCGCCTGCCCGGCGGGCCCTATCGCAGTGCTGAACTCATCGCGATCGGCATGATCATGCTGCCCGCACTGTGGTGGTTCCGCACCCACGAAGATGGCGGGTTCAGTGTGCTCGCTGGCGCTGCCGTGGCAGCAGTTGTCGTGACGGTGATCCTGCGGATGGTGCTGCCCAAGCGGCGGCCATCCCTGGCCGCGCGCGCCAGCTTCGCGCTGTCATCGATTCTGCCCAAGAACGCGTGCGCGGCGCGCCCGCCGGCCAGGAGCGGTCATGGCTCGCAACGCTGAGCCGCGCGTCGATCATCTCTTCGATCCGCCGCTGGCGGTGATCGGCAACCTGCGCTTCACCCGCGGCGGGGTGTATGCCGATTACCTCATCGACGGGCTGCCGCTTGTGCTGCGTCCGCTGCGCACCCATGAACGGGGCAGCCGGTTCTACCGCAACCTCGCCCGCGCCCTGCCCTCGGGCTGGGCACTGTCGGGGTTGCTGGACACCACCGACCCGAATCGGCTGATGCGCAACATCGTTGGCAACCACAGCCACCAGCCAGGTTGGGTGGAGCACTGCCGATTGTGGGAACCCACCTTCAACCCTGAGGCGGCACCCGCCGGTGCGCCGGTGTTCCTGGAGGAGCGACGCCGCGGCTGGCTGACCTTCCCGGTCGACAGCGGCCGGGCGGGTCGCACCGCGGCCGGAGCCGCCACGAAGGCCAAGGACTGGGTAGTCGGCCGCGACGTCGACTCCGACACCTCGGTGGCCGCCTACGCACGCCTGGCCGCCGAGGTGGTCGCCTCGCTGCCTCAACAGTTCAGCGTCCGACCGGCCAGCCCACTGCAGATCCTCTGGCAGCACCGGCACAACGTCTTTCGCGGTGCCCTGCGCGACCCGATGCCGCCCGCCGCAGCCGGCCCAGACCGGCTCACCGCGGCCGATTTCGTGCGCCCGGGCGTCGACGAGGGCGCCAACGCGGTGCGCTCGTCGTGGTGGCCGACAATGCGCCCGATCGTGCGCCTTTATGACGCCGACCACCCCGAGGGCCCGTGGAGTTATCAGGCGCTGCTGCCGATCACGCACTTCCCCGACACCGGCCTGCGGTTCACCAAGGCGGCATACCTGTATTCGCTCGATAACGTCGACACAGAAGCCGCCATCGACTGGATACAGCACGTCACCGTGCGCAGTCCCGACCGCGCCGAGGCGCTCAACGCCCGCGCCGCCAAGAACATTAAAGACCAGATGCGCCAACGGGGCCGCATGATCGAAGAGGACGACGAACTCGACATCAAGCTGGCCAGCACCCGCGAGTACAACGCGCAGATCAAAGCCAACCCCAGCGAGCGAGAGCTCGATGTCGCCACCCTGATCGCCGTGGGCGCACCCACGCTGGAGATGTGCGAAGACGCGGTGAAACAGGTCCGCCACGAACTCGACCAGGCCGAGATTGCGGTCAGCCGCTGGCGGGGCGCGCAGTCCAAGCTGTGGGCCGCCTTCAATCCGGGCAGCGAGAAGCACGCCTACCTCGACGAGTTCCGCGATCCGACGTCGGCGCACCTGTGGGGCCGCTTCACACCATTGATCTCGACGCGCGTTGGTGATTCTCGCGGCACACCGCTGGCGGAGAACCAGAACACGTTGCGGCGCAGTCTGATCCTGCACGATCCGGAAGGATGCGCCCGCCGCCACAAGAACACTGGCCTGATCGTGATCGGCGACCCGGGAGCGGGAAAGTCCAACCGCGCCAAACTCTCTGGAATCGAAGTGGTGCTGCGCGGCGGCAAGGTCGACGTGTTCGATCCTGGTACCCACGGGGAGTGGGGGCAGGCGTTCCGTAACGTCACCCACACGACGGTGATCGATCTGGGAGATCCCCGATTCAGTCTCGACCCGCTGCGCATGTTCCCCTTTGACAAGGCCGGCGAGGTGGCCGCCGATCACATCTTGCCGATGATCGGTGTTCCCGCTGACAGCGACATGGAGAACCGGTTCACCCTTCTGGTGAGCCCGCAGATGCGTCAGGCCAACGGTATTCATTCGATGCGGTCGCTCATCGGTTACCTGCGCGATCAGCCTGGCTCCCACGACGACATGCTGCTCGCCCGCCTGGAGGCTTGGGCTACCCAGCCGGCGGCGCAGGCCATCTTTGACGAATCGTTGCCGGCGTACTCGCCGGCACAGTCACTAGCGACGATCTGGCTGACCAACCGGCTGGGTCTGCCCGATGCCGACGACATTCTCAACCCACACCTTTATGACAAGCTGCCCAAGGGCGCTCGGGCGGGGATGGCGATCTACGGGTTGATCATCGACACCGTGCAGCGTCACCAGTTTCTGCACCGCGAGCAGTTTTCGACGATGATTTTCGAAGAGGCTGCCGAGCTGATGGCCTACCCCGCCGGCGCGCGCACCGCCCACCGCATCACCCGCCAGGGCCGAAAACACGCGACCGGTATCTGGCTGATCTCCCAGGACTACCGCGACTTCGAGCGGATGGGGGACAAGTTCATCACCCAGAAGTGGTTGTTCGCGATCCGCAATGAGGAACTGGCGACCAAGACGCTGGAGTGGGCCGGTGTAGATCCCGAGCTGTACCCGGAGGTGGTGCAGTCCTACTACGAGGACACCAGCCCGGCCGAGTCGGCCGACGACGAAGACAGCGACGACGACGCCTTCGGCAAAGTGCATCCCTCGCGGATGGGGGAGGGGTTCATCGTTGACGAGCGTGGCCGGCGGGCCCGCTGCCGCTTCCTGGGTGCCCCCACGACGCAGCTGGCCGCCGACGTCGACAGCACCCCGCCTCAACAGGTTTTCGCATGACCTCGGGCGCGCTCACCCTGTGGTTGGCTGACCACCCGCGCGCACGACGCACGGTCGTGACGATGACGCTGACCTACACCCTGTCCTTCGTGGCCTTGCTGTGCGCGCCGAACGCCGTGGCCGCTGGCGGCTCCGCGGCGCTGGGTTGGACGGGACTGCGAGACACCGATGGTGTGCCGATCGCGTTCTACTTCCTGTCGATGGTTTCGGTACGGGAAGCCGCCACCAACAACGGCCAAGAGATTTCGATGCTCGACCCGAGCACGTGGATGCCGTGGATGGCCGCGGCCATGGAGCGCGCGGTCGACAACGCGACAGCCGCGTGGTGGCTGGGCATGATCGCCGGAACCTTCATCTTCATCATGGCCGCCGCACTGTGGTTTCTGCGCTTCGCGCTGTCCACCGGCTGGCTCGTGGCCATCGCAACCTTCGGCCTGCCGCTCTACAACGCGGTCAGCTCACTGGTTAGCTCAATGATGCTGGCGCCCATCGCGATTACCATCTGCGTCACCGTCGCTGGCTACCACATACTGCGTGGCCACCCCGGCCGGGGCTGGGCCATGCTGGGCACCGCGCTGGTCCTGACCATCCTGCTGGCCACGGTGTTCTCCGACCCCATCGGCGACCTCTACAGCGAGCACGGTCTGCTGGCGCTGGGACGCGGCACCGGCCTCGAGATCGCCCAGGCCGCCACTGGGGCACCGTTCGCGTCCGGCACCTCACTGGACGCCAAACTCGATGCGCTGATGGCCAACGTCGTGACCGCCGGCGTGCGCCACCCTCTGCAGGTGCTCAACTTCGGCATGGTCGTCGATGACGTCGGCGGATGCCGGCAAGCGTGGAACGCCGCCATCATCGGAGCCGGAGGTGTTGATGGCCCCGGACCCGCGCACGCCATGGCCAACTGCGGGGCTCCGCAAGCCTTGGCCTACGCCCAGCGCCTCGGCGGCTCGGACGCCACCATCGGCCTCCTGCTGGTTCTGGTCGCGATCGTGGTGGCCTTCTTCTACTTCTACGTCGGACTGTCGGCGATGCTGGTCGGCATCAAATCGCTGTACTTCGGCATCCTGGTAGGTCCGTCCTTCCTCATCGGAATGCTGGGCTTCGGACGGGCTCTGGCCTTCGCCAAGCACTGCGGGACAGAGCTTTTCATGCACGTCGTACAGCTGATGGTGTTTGAGGTCTACCTCGCAGTCTCGGCGATCGGCATCACCTGGGTGCTGACCACCGATGCCATCGGCGCGTCCACGGCGACAGCGATACCGCGGGTGCTGATCATGGCCGTGGCGGCAGGGGTTCTGTGGCTGGGTTTCCGGTTTGTTGATCGCTCCTTCCATACCGACGGCATGGGCACCATTCGCCGCCAGGTCGGCGCCGCGTGGCACGCCGGAACAGGTGCGGTCCGCGACGAAGCGAGCTCCTACCGCGACAAGGCGCAGTCCGCCAGTGCACGCCTTCGACGTGGCGGCCGCGACGACACCGCAGGCGGACAGGACGACGCCAACGGCTCAACCCCGCGTCGCACGCCCGGCATGGAATGGTTCAAACCCCGCTCGTCGAGCACCGCGCGCACACTGAAAGTTGCCGGTGGCGGGGCGGCCGGCAGCGGCGCGACACCGGTGAAGGCCGCCGCCAAGTCGGCGGCCGCCACGGCCGCGGTCACCGCGGTTAAGGTGGCCGCACCCGAGGTGGCCGTGCCCGTCGCTGCGGCAACCAAGGCGGCCGGCGTCGCCGCAGCAGCCGGCCACGTGCTCAAGCCCGCGAAGAGCAGCGATGGCTCGCCATCGCGTTCCGCCGCCCAGGGGTCTGGCGGCGGCGATCCTTCACCGGCCCCGCTGCGCCAGCCACGTCCGGATACCGCAACTGCCTCCTCACCGGCCCGTGAGCCCGCGCAGGCGGCTACCCTCGCCAGTCGCAGCACGGCCCAGGCACCCGGACGCCCGGCGCCAGCGGCCGGGTCGCAGCCACCGCGCGGCAACGGTGCTCCAGCAGGGACAATTGACACCGACGAGCCACGTCAGAACGACACCGCGGCGCCTCGCGCCCCCCGACCGACGCGACCACCCCGAGAGATTGGGTCTTAGACGATGAGCACTGCGCGCGACTACCTCGACGCTGGATTCGATGCCCTGGGCCTGCTCGGCAGCCAGGCTGACCCCGCCGCCGCGCGCGAGCAGTTTCGCCGGGCGGTCAGCATCGACCCCGGCATGTGCGATGCCTGGTTGGGGCTGATCGCCACCGGCGATCACTCCAGTCAGACGCTGCGCCACGCCCACGAAACCAGCGCCACTGTGCACCGTGAGACTCGACGCCTGGGCCTGCAGGACACCGCTCTGGAAGCGTCGGTGCCCTCGCCGGGCTTCATCGAAGTGTTCCCCTACACGGCGGCGTCGATCACGCTGGCCTACATTGCAGCGCTGCTGACCGAGAAGGACTACGACACCGCCGAGAAGCTGCTGGAGTCCTACGACACCGCCCGAGAGCCCATGCAGACGCCCATTTGGCGGTGTCTGGGCGCCACCCTGCACTACGTCACCCAGCGCTGGACCGATGTCCTGGACTGGGCTGCTCGGCCCGTCACCGGGACCCTGCGGGTCGTTGATGCCGCGACCGACCTGATGGCCGGCATTGCGCACGTGGGTCTCGGCGAGTTCGACGCCGGACTGGTGCTGCTCAAAGGCGTGCCCGCTGATCAGGTGAGCCCGCACGCCGGCGCCTTGGCCGCCCTGTACCGCGGATTCGCGCTGCGCTGGCTGGGTCGCGAAAATGACGCACGTGCCGAGTTCGGCATGGCCAGCGTCGGCGGGCGCATGCTTCCTGACGCCTCGACCGCCCTGGCCGATGCCACCTTCGGGCCCAAGACCACCACCGCTGAGGCCATCGCCGCCCGGACCAGCCGCTGGGATCCGCAGTCCGGGCCGACCACCGAGGAGCTACGCCAGGCCGAACAGGCCCAGGCCGCCGAAGCCGTCCTCGAGGAAGCCGAGCGGGACTTGGAGTCCTTCATCGGGCTGGGCAAGGTGAAAGCGCACGTCAAAAAGCTTAAGAACGTGCAGATCTACGACCGGGCGATGGCGGCGCGCGGCGAAGGAGTCGGCCAGCGCAACGCCCTTCATATGACCCTCGTCGGTCCGCCGGGAACGGCTAAGACATCGATCGCGCGGGTGATGGGCAAGATGTATTTCGGCCTGGGGATTCTCGACTCTCCGGAGTGCATCGAGGTCTCGCGCAAGGATCTCGTCGGCGGGGTGATCGGTGATACCGAAGCCAAGACTGGCGCCATGCTGACCAGCGCTCGGGGCAAGGTCTTGTTCGTCGACGAGGCCTACACGCTGTACCAGGCCGACAATGAACGCGATTTCGGCCGGATCGCACTCGACATCATCATGAAGTTCGCCGAGGACCACCGCGACGACACCATGATCGCGCTGGCCGGCTACGCCGACGGCATGAACCGGCTGCTCTCCGCCAACCCCGGTCTGCGGTCCCGGTTCCCCACCCAGCTGGAGTTCAGCTCCTACAGCGCCGACGAGCTGGGCCAGATCGCCGCCATGTTCGCTCAGAACTATCGCGTGCTGGTCCATCCCGAGGCGATCGACACCTTCGGTCGGTACACGAGCTGGCTTACCGGGACGGCGACCAACAACCCCGAGAATCCCGCTGAAACCCTCATCGACATCGCCGGCAACGGCCGCTACGTGCGCAACGTCATGTCCGAGGCCGTGGAAAAGATGAAGGCACGGATCGTGTCCGACCCGTCGATCGACCTGGCCACCGCCGACTCGGACCTGCTGCGCACCGTCATCGACGCCGACATGACCGACGCGCTCAGAGAAGTCCTCGTCAGCGCAGGAATTCAGACCGAGCAGGGTTGACGATGGCCGCCGCTGAGGTCGGCATGAGCGGTGAGACAGCATCGGACACACCTGACCGGTCCGGTCGGCATGCCGCACCGGTAGGCGATGCTGTGTCTATGTTCGCGGTCGGATCGCTGGTGGCGGGGTATCGGATCGAGCAGGTCCTTGCCACCGGAGCGACCGGAACGGTGTACCTGGCCAAGAATCCCACCTTGCCCCGCCGTGACGCGCTCAAGGTACTCAGCGCCGAGCTCTCCCGCGATGCCGCGTTCCGTGAGCGCTTCGTGCGCGAAGCTGACATCGCCTCGCTGCTGGAACACCCCAACATCGTGTCGATTCACAACCGCGGCGAAGCCGACAACGGCCAACTCTGGATCGCCATGCAGTACGTCGCGGGCACAGATGCCGAGGCAGCGCTGCAGGCCGGAACGATGACCCCCGCGCGGGCCATTCGCATCACCGGCGAAGTCGCCAAAGCCCTGGACTACGCACATCAGCGCAACGTCGTGCACCACGACGTCAAGCCAGGAAACGTGTTGTTGGCCCACGGGTCTGACGACGACGAGCAGGTTCTACTCAGCGATTTCGGTGTGGCGCGGGCAGCGGGCGGCCCAGACGAACCCGGCGACCCCAACGACGACACGACCCTCGCCGTGACACTGGCCTATGCCGCACCCGAAGTCATCACCGGTGATCCCATCGACGGCCGCGCCGACATCTACTCACTGGGATGCGCACTGTTTCGGCTGCTGACCGGAAAACAACCGTTCTACAGCGCCGAGGGAACAACTGCGCTCGCGCTCGCCCACTTGCAGCAGGCGCCGCCGCGGATCTCCGACCACCTGCCCGACGCGACCCGCCAACTAGATGTGGTGATGGCCAGAGCGCTCGCCAAGAACCCGGCGCAGCGTTTCAGCTCGGCGCGAGAGTTCGCCGCGGCCGCGGCCGCGGCGGCGACATCTCTTACCGAACCGTCGACGCCGCCGGCACCGCGCCGCGTCAGTCGACCCTCCGTCGATCGACGGCCCGCCCCGCTCAACGCATCCCAGTATGGCCCGAGCTTTCAAGAATCGATTCGCATCACGCCTGTGCGGCCGCGGCCACCTCGGATGGAGCGGTCCGTCAAAATCTTGTGGGCGGCCTTCGCCGTGATCGCCACCGCCGCGGCCATCATGTGGGCGAAGCTGCTGTGGCCGTCATCGGACTCACCGCAAGCGACCTCACCGGCGACGTCGACGAGCGCCACCACGTCGGCCACCCCTGCCCCGTCGACCACGCTCGCACGTCTAATCCCGTCCGGCTATCCGCGCGGCACCTGCAAGCCTGCGCCCCCGGCCACTGGGGCGAGCGCGGCTCTAACGTGCGGCCCCAACACTGATCCGGCCGGTCCGACGTCCTCGACCTATACGCTCAGCCGCAACTCATCCGCTCTGCGTGCGGCCTTCACCAACACCGTGAACCGCTCTGTCCCCATGGTCTGTCCGCCCAACATCCAGTCGCCCGGGCCGTGGCGACGCAACGACAGCCCCACCGTGGTGCGCGGCACCCTCTTCTGCGGGGTCCAGGAGGGTCGGCCCGTCGTGGCGTGGACCAACGAGGAGAAGCTGCTGCTGGGCGTCGTGCGCGCCGACCCGCCGGGACCGCCCCTGGAAGGTCTCTATGCGTGGTGGTCCTCGCACTCATAGCGGCACGGCCCGGAGAGTGCCGCCGGTCCGACGAGCAGATGTGCTGTCGGCATGGCGGCGAAAATCAATGCCGGTGGGCCTTTCGGAGAGGACCGCGGGCAGGGATGAGGCTCAAGCTTTGTTGCTGATCCGGACCGCGGCCGGCCCGTCCATGACGCTGCAATGGGTGCTCAGTGCCGGCCCATACACCGTCGCCTCGCACGTGCGGCACGTCCAGGTGGTGTGGCCGCCACCATGCCCGGTACAGGCGGCGTGACCGACAAGGACCTGGCCCGCGGCGAGCGGGTGACCATTCGGGCAGCGTTGCGGCGCTCGAACGATCCACGCGTCATCGGTGGACAGCAAGCACCAAGTCGCCGATCTCAGCGCGCCTCACTGGCTGCGCCGCCTTCGCCGCGCCCGTTCGGAACCCATATTTTCGATCATCACATCTGTTCGCGCGCGATGCGTCCACCTACCCGCAACCTGCGTGGAAGCTGGGTCTCGCGCGCTCGAAAGATGGCACGCGTCGGGACGGATCGACCCGCTGCGAACCATCGCGCAAACCATCGCAGCTTCAGACGCGAAAATCCGCCGGTCCGCCCCCCTTAACGGCGTTTCTAACTGCGGTAATATGCGCGATCGCCAGCCGGCAAGAGATCGCAGCCCGCGAGGCAAACCATAGCGCGCAGACACCGAATTGATAGCATTCGCCGTTAGCAGCGGGCGTACCGGGAGGTCTCATGCGCGAGGGCAACTCCGCGCTCAACACCGGCCTCGAAAAGGCGCCAAAACTGACCATTGAGGTCGCCTCCAGCGTCCACACCGCCCACCCAAGAGACGGCGCCGTCACAATCGGCCGCCAGTTGCCCTCGCAGATCCGAGTCAGCGAGCCGGGGATCTCCCGCATACACGTCCGCATCGAACCCGCCAACGGCGGCTGGACGCTCATCGACTCCGCAAGCCGCAACGGCACCTACCTCAAGGGACAGCGCGTCGACTCCGTCGCGATCGACCGCGAGTTGACAGTGCACCTGGGCAACCCGAACGGCGTCGCCGTGCGGTTGACTCCCACCTTTGCTGAAACCGTCAATGCCACAGACACACTCGGCGCTGCGTTGACCGGCGAAGACACCGCAAGCACCGAGGCTACCGTCGAGGAGCCCGCCGCTAACGACACAGAAACCACCACCGATGAGGCCGCCCCCGAAACTGACGAGCATCCCGACCCGGACATCGCGCGCGCCGGCGCCGCGTTGGCCGCGCGGCGCGAGGAACTCGGGCTTTCCCAACGCAAGCTCACCGACGACCACATCATCAGCCAAAGCGTGCTGGTGAAGTTCGAACGTGGCCGGCACTGGCCACGCGAACGCACCCGCGCCAAGATCGAGGAATACGTGGGTTGGGAGCCAGGAACGCTTGCCCGGATCAAGGCTGGCGATCCCATCCCCGACGACGAATCCACCGAGGCGATCACCCCGACCGTGCAAGTAGCGGTCGCGATCGACGCGGCCGACATCGCGCTGCGCGGCATCCGCGCCCGAGCCGCCATGCTGCCCCCGAGCAACGACCCGCAGTTCACCCGCGCGGCCACCGCCCTCCTGGACGAACTACGCCGACTCGACGCCACCCTTACCGACGCTGCACGTTCGGCGACTGGACGACCAGAACTCGCCCTCACCCTCGGACAGGTTAGGCGGACATACACCGATCTGATGTTGCGCGCCGCACGCGCACCGGCCGCCACACTGGGCCAGCGTCTGTATGCGGTTCGCCACCACAACCAGTTGACGGTGCAAGAAGCCGCTAATGCCGCTGGCGTCCGCTACGGCGAGGTCGCCAACACCGAATCGGAATTGCCCGTGCCCGCCGCCGCGGCCGCGATTTTGCAGCGGCTCGTCCAGATGCTCAGTCAAGGCTCGGAGTAGCACGTGGTTCCCTTTGCCGACGAGCGCGACACGGCGACCTCCGCCCAGGCGCATCACCTCGGAGATGCCGCTGCACCGCTCCGGACGGTTAGGCCGACGCCTTCGCGGTGCGCTGCCTGCGGGCAGCGATCGCGCCGTCATAGATCTTGAGGAATTCGCTCCAGTCCGGGATCTGCACGCGACGCCCGGCTGTTCCGCGCAGGAGAAGCTGAGCCTCTTCGAGGCTCTGCGGTAGCAGCTCTTGCCAGTCGATGATGGCGCCGAGTTGTGAGGACTGCGAACGGCTTCCGCCGTTTGGCTCGTAGGACTCGGTGCGCCGGGTGGCCAGTCCCTGCCAGTGTGAGGCCTGTTCGAGCAGGTGGCGCTCGTGGGCGCCGTACATCACGACGGTGCCGGGGAAGATGTCGCGCAGCGCGTCGGCGTACTTGGGCCCGTAGACGACATCGAAATGGCTGGACGCCTGCACGGTGGCCATGATGTTCACGCCCAGGCCGGCCGATTCACCGACGTAGTTGAGCAGGGCCGGTAGCGGGCAGGAGTTGCACACCTCGTCGAGTTCGAGCAGGAGCCGGTGTTCGAGCTGGTGCTGGGCGGTGCGCTTGCGGAAGTGTCGGATTATTGAGTCGATCAGCGCCACCGCGGCGCCGGCGACGGTACCGGTGTTGGGGGCGATGACGAACAGGCTCGCCTCGGGATCATCGAGCATGGAGACATCGAACGCGTCGATGCTGAGCTGGTCGACCGCGTTGAGGCGGTCCAGGTGGTCGGTGGCGCTCAGCCCGAGCCGCACCCATGGGGTCACTGCTTTGGAGACGGTGATGGCCACGCTGTCACGCATGCGGCTGTTGAAGGTGAGCACGCGCTGCATCGGGTCAGCGAGCATCGGGTGCGGGCACAACGCGGCGGCGGTCACCCAGGATGGTGTGGCCTCCAGGGGAAGCTGGGTGGCGCCGCCCCCGTCCTCGTCGTCGATGCCGAGGTTCTCGACCGCTTCGAGCACCCAGGGCATGCCCTGGCTGTTGCCTTGGGGGCTGGCCGCGTAGAGCAGGCAGGCCAGTGGGCGGCTGGCGGTGGACTCCCACAAGCCGCCGGCGGCCACGGTCTGTCCGCTCGACGCTCCACCAAAGCCCACGCCGGAGGTGGCGAGCATGGTTTCGGCCACGGTCAGCGCTTCATCGGCCGAGGTGATCGACATGGTGGGGTCGGTGACCATCGAGCGCACCCCCACGGGCCAAGCCAGCGTCTTTTCCGGGCGCAGATCGATGACACCGGTAGGGCCCAGACCGCGGCGCATCAGCACAAGTTCGGCGAGGTCTTCCTTGCTGGACACCGCGACCAGCGGTCCGGGGTGCATGACTGCGGCCGGGGCCAGCAGACGGCGGGTCTTGCCGGTGCGGGTGGGGGCGCTGATCGCCAAATGGGGTGCGCCCATGACCCTTTCGTGTTGCCCACCATCGTTGACGACTAGTCCGCAGTAGGGGCTGTAGGGCTCGGGCCGCGTAGTCATGGGGTCATGGTGGCGGGCAGTGCGTGCGACAGTCCACCACCAGAGCCGGATTAGCTGCTAATCGTCGATGCCCGCGGCGAGGGTGTGCTCGGGTCCCTCCACTGCGGCCTCGGGGATGTTCCAGCCCAGGGCGAGGTGGCGGCGCTGGGCGGCACGGACGGCGCGACCGGCAGCGTCGTACTGGGTGAGCAGTTGACGCCACGGCTCGCTGAGGTGGGTGCGGCCGAGGCGGTCGGCCATGGTGACGGCCGGCAGCGTCTCCAGCAGCGGATCTGCGGGAGCTGACGGCGTGGGGGTGAGGGTGGTGTTCCACGGCAGGGAGTGGGTGAGCAGCCGCAGCGCCGACGAGCTGGCCCCGCGACTGGTGGTGCCGGGGTCGAGCAGGATGACCCGTGCATCGGCGGCCGCGGCGTGGCGGGCGATGTCGGCGAGCTGGTCGGGCTCGGCAATCGCTGGGTCGTCGATAATGACGATGGCTCGGGGCGGCAAGGCCCACTGCTGATCACTGACTTGGCGGTGGGCGTGACCGATGGTGGTGATGGTGTCGGCCAGCTCGGCGTCGCGTGCCGATGCGGCGCTGGTGTCGGTGGTCGAAAGCCAGAGCACTTTGCGCTCGTTGGCGTTGGCAGTGCTGCGCAGGGTGTAGAGCGCCGCGGCGGTTTCGCGGTCTGTGGCGTCGGCTCGCACGACGCTGAGCCGATACGGCTGAGCCGCCAACGATTTGAGCTGCTGCGCGGTGTGCGGCTCGTGTGCCGACAACGCTGCGACAGGGATGAGTAGGGGATTGCGTGTGAGGTCGAGGTGGCCGGCGACCTCGAGGAGGGCGACTTCATTGCGCGCCGAGTCGAGCAGCTGTTCGAGGGTGTCGGAGGTGGCGGTTTGGGCGGCGGCGAACGCAGCGGCCACGTCCCGGTCGGCCCGTTCCAGCTCGCGGCGCAGTATCCGCCGCCGCTCGCGCAGTTCGGCGCGGGCGGTCAGGTCGGCGTGTTCGGCGCGGCCGCGCGCGGCGACGATGTCGTGCTCGGTGACGATCTTCTGGCCGCCGGCGGCCGAGGTGCGCGCAGCCTGAGCGTCGGCGAGGGCCTGCTGGAAGTGCAGCGAGGGCGGCTGATCGGGCAGCAGCGCGGTGTAGAACGCGACGTCTCGGCGGGCCGAGGCGATGTCAAGCTCATCGGCATCGGGGGCGGCGCGCAGAAGGTTGAGCCGGGTGCGGGCGTGCTCGATGAGGCGAAGTGTGTCGTTGTAGGCGGCGTCGGCGTCGGCCCACTGCTCCATCACCGCAGTGACGGCATGGCTGTAGGGACGGTCGGCGTCGACCTGGCGGCGCATCCGCAGCAGCTCGTCGGCGGCAGCACGCATCGCCGGGCCATTTCCGGCGCGAATTTCTGCGTCCAAGGTTTTGATTGCTTTGCAGACCTCGCGGTATTCCTGCTGCAGTGTGGTGACCAATTCCATGGTGATGCCCAATTCCGGTGCGGGTCGGTTTGCTGAGAGGTCTTCGAATTGCAAATCTCCGATTTCTTCGGACCCGTATCCAAATGATTCGTCGGGCGGGGCGATGTCGAAGTAATCGTCGAAGGGCGGTGCTTCGCCGAAGTCGTCGAAAGGGCTTTGCGGGTCGGGCGGAAAGAGTGCCTCCTCGTCGGGGTGCGGCGGGGCGTGCTCGGGGGTGGGCAGGTCCTCGATGTCGATGCCGAGACGAGCTTGGAGGCGGTGGGTGAAGGCGTCGACGGTGTAAGTGATCAAACGGGCGTAGTCGCCCGGCGGGATCGGGTGGTCGGCGTCAGCGGCGTCGGCGAGGTGTTCAGCGGCGACATGGAGCAGGTCGCGCGGAGTCCACGTGGTCGGGTCGGCGGCGCTGATGGCAGCGACGAGGCCGGGCCAGGCCGGGTCGGAGGTGATGGTTTCGGTCAGCGCGGCCCCGAACACGGCGTCGACGTCGGCGATCCAGGCCGGCCGTAGCCGCGAATGGGTGGTGGCCAGGGTGGCGGTCGGCGACAGAGCGCCGGCGATGCGCCACCACAGCGCGGCGGCGGGCAGTTCGTCGGGCAGCGGTCCTTGCCGGGCTGCGGTGGTGATGATCTGTCGCAGGTCGGCGGTGCTGCGGGTGGCCTGGGCGAGTTGGGCGGCCAGCTGCGGCCAGTAGGCATCGGCGCGCAGGCGCGGGTCGATGGCGTCGATGAGGTCGTTCCATCGGGTGGTGTCGGCACTGCGCCGCCCGATGTCGGCAGCGGCGTAGCGCTGCAGCGTCGCCTGGACGGCGCGGGTCCGCACGGGGTACTGGCGCGCGCCGGTGAGACGGGTATCGGCGTCCTCGACGCCGGTGGCGGCGCGGAACACCGCGATTTCGGCGGTCAGTGCCGGGTTGACGGTGATCAACGGCCGCGCCCAGGCGGGGGCGGTCGCGTTGGTCCAGGCCCGCGCGCGCTCGCGGATCTGGTCGGCCAGGCCTTCCACCAGTTGTTCGCGGCGGGCCAGGTAGGCACCCCATTGCGGATCGTCGGCGAGTGCCTGCGGGATGGCCGGAAGCCAGCGCAGCACCCCGATGCCGGCGGAATGGGTGCCGGCGGGATCGATGCGATGATCAAGGACCGCGGCGGGGTCGGCGGCGTCGTCGATGCTGCCCTTGGCCAGCGCCTCGGTGAGCAGCTCGCGGGGATCGGCACCACCGATCGCCAGGACAGAGAGGTTGCGTCGCAGCACCGGCCAGGCTTCGCGCTGACTGAGCCGAGGGATCACGTCATCGGCGATGCTGTCCAATCGATCGCGAGCACCGGCGCCCAGCCGATTCTCGGCCGCCACGCCCAAGGCGTCGTAGAACATGTCGGTGGCGGCCTGCAGTCGCGTGGCCGGATCCTCGGCGCGTCGGGCTTCGGTGGTGGCCGACACCTGGGCGCCGTCGCGGGCCAAGGTCCGGGTCAGGACGTCGACGGCGGTGTCGGGGTGGGTGGCCTTGGGGGACAGCAGCCGGTGCGGATCGCCTTCGGCGGTGGACAGGTACAGGTGGTTTTCGTCGGTGGCGCGGGTCATCGCGACGTAGAGGTGTTGGCGGGTCAGCATGTCGGAGCCGACGATGTGGCAGGTGCCCTTGGTGTCACGCCGTCCTGCGGTGAGTCCCTGAGCGGAGTCGATGGTGGCCGCGTAGCCCAGCGTGACGTGTTCGGCGATGTAGTCGGCGGGCAGCGTGACGATGCGTCCGCTGCGCAGGTGGCGGGCTTTCACGCCGCCATCGGTGAGGACTTCGGTGATGGTGTAGCGGTAGCCGTTGCGTACGAAATCATTGCGACCGATCGTGATTCGGCGGTTGTTTTTGCGGGTGCGAATGGTGTCGCCGACGCTGGCGTGGAGCTGATCGGCCAGCACCACCGTGGCCGCCCGGGCGGCTTCGGGATCGGCGGCCAGCCGGTCGGCGCGGGCGCGGGCGTTGAGCTCGTTGATGACGTCGTTGGTGGGCGCGAGCAGGATGGAGTCTGCGCCGGCGGCCAGATCGGCCCGCCATGCCTGATAGGCCATGTCGGCGGCGGTCTCGTCGGTGCCGACGTGGATGCGGTGGTGGTCGATGTAGAAGCCGATGCCGGCCGGGTCGGCATCGTGTAGCGCGAGGCCGGCGGCGGCTTCGGCCGGTGACTTGAACCGCACGACTTCGCTCAGGGTGAGCGCGTCGGTGGCTTCGGCGATGTCGCGCAGAACACCGCCGGCTGAGATGGACGACAACTGGCCGTCGTCGCCGACCAGTCGCACGCTCGCACCCTTGCGCAGTGCGTCGGTGATCATCGCGTCCAGCCCGGCGGTGGCGGCCTTGCCGGCCTCGTCAACGACGATCAGGGTGTCGGGGCCCACGTGCGCGAACCAGTCGGGCACGGCGGAGATCGCGGCCTTGTTTGGATCGGCTGACCACACGTACTTGTCGAGGGTGTCAGTGGTGGCACCGAGGTCCTCCCCGAGCACGATCGCCGCGTCGGCGGTCGGGGCCAAGCCGATCACATGTCCGCCCGAGCTGCGCCACGCGTGGGCCAGCGCCGCCATGGCTGTGGTCTTGCCCGTTCCGGCCGGGGCCAGCGCCAGTGCGACACGGCGCCCGGAGGTCGCCATTTCCGAGACCAGAGCGGCCTGGCCGGGGTTGAGGGTGCGTCCTCGGGCGGCCGAATCTGCGAGCGCCAGTTCGACATCGGCGGCGGTGGCGGCGCGGCCGTCGCAGCGGTGCACCGCGTCGAGAATGCGGCGCTCGGCGGCGAGTGTTTCGCGGCTGGTGTAAAGCTGTACGCCGTGGCGGGAGTAGACGCTGGCACCGTCGCGGCGACGCAGCGCGACAGGCTCGCCCAAGTCGGCATCGGCGACTCGGGCGTGCGGCAGTGAAAACGCGTCTCCGAGAGCGGTATCGGTGAGACGTTCGATTGCTGCGACATCGTGCGCCACGCCGTGCGAGCGTGCGATTCGCAGCGCCTCGGCGCGCACGTGGTGACGCTGCCAGGTGGAGCGCGATTCGGACACGGTGGCGATGAGTTCGCCAGCACGCGACGCGATCCATTCCTCGTCGACCACGGGTGTGGTGCGGGCTCGGTTGGGACCGGCCAGGACACCGGCCAGCATGCGGTGCAGTCCGTCTCGCCCGAGGACCTCCACAGCTTGGGTGCGCCAGACGTGGCGCTGCTCAGCCAGCGAGCGCGGCTCGTGCTTGGCTTCGCGCGATTCCAGCGTCGCCTGCTGGGCCAAAGCGATGATCTCGGTGTTGGTTGGTTCGCGTCCGTGATCGGCCTGAAATGCCTTGGCCAGCTCGGCGGTGCGGGCCTCGATCGCCGCGCGGCGACTCGACCACCGCGACATCAATTCGGCTGACATTCCGTCGATCTCGCGGACCGGCCGTTTTCCGCGTCCGCGGGACTGTTCGACGAACGACACACCCAGGCTGGCGATCATGTGGGCTTCGAGACGGGTGTTGTACAACTCCGAGGCCGCGACGGTCACCCGGTGCAGCGGCTGACCGTCGAGCGCAAGCCATCGGCGCACACCGTTGGCGTCCACATGGGACACCTTGTTGGAGATCGCGACGTGGGTGTGCAAGTCAGGGTCACCGGCGCGGGAGTCGCGGTGGGTGAACACCGCGGCGATGAGTCCTTCGGTGTCGACCTGGGCCACACCGCCGGCGCCGGCGCGGGTGAAGGTTGCTTGCTCTTGCAGCCACTCCAGCACGTCGGCGACCGCCGCATCGTGGGCGGCCTCGATCTGTTCAGCCACCGATAGCGGGGCGATGGCCCACAGCGCCGACACCGATTTCACCGGCGAGAAGGTCAGGTCGTATCCGGCCACGGCTGTGGTGCGGGCGCGGGTGTTGCGGGCGATGAATCCGGACAGCTCGCGGTCGTCGGCGGGTGGGCGGCCGTATTCCTCGGCGAAGAGTTCCATCGCCACGCGGGTGCGGATCTGGGCGCGGATCTCCGGGGCGATGGTGGCGTTCCAGTGCGCGCCGTTCTCGGCGTTGTGATCGCGAAAGGCCACCGCCAACCGCCGCGCGTACTCCGGTTCCCCATCGCGGACCAGGAATTCGCGGCCGAGTCGGCTAGCCGCCCGCGGCGAGCCCACGCCGCGGCCGATGGCGTAGGTCTCGATGCGCTCGGCGTTGGGGTGTAGACCCAATCCGTAGAGGGCGCGCATCTGCGCCTCACCGACCTCCGAGCCTTCGTCAACGGTCCAAATCTCTTCGCGGGCTTGCGGACTGACCTCGCAGCGGCCGGTGTCAGACAGAGCGGCCAAGCCGCGGCCCATCCATCGGCCCGGCGATTCGCCCTTGGCCGAGTAGTAGTCGGCCAGCGTGGAGCGGCCCCGCTCGGTGCTGTCGGCGGCAGCGACCTGCCGCACCAGGTACAGGTATCCGTCCCCGGCGGTCAGCTTGTGCAGCGTCATCACCATGACGCGCACACACGGGTCCGCATGGCTCGGACGGTACGAACTTGGCGGTTGGCGAAGCCACCACCAAACCGGGGGTTCTTAGGAAACCCTCAGATTCGGGGTTACCGGCGCAGGGGTCGTATTCATTCGGGGTGAATACGCCTTCACGCTGGTCGGCATGTAGCGCCGGGTATTGCTCTGTTCGCTTTTCACCTCTCCTGGACCAGCACGTGAGGTGCGTCCTTAATGCCTCCTGGGTTGGTCTGACCGGGTCGCGGGTTTGTTGCTTTGGTGGGCCACCAGCTGGCTTCGCGTAGGAGTGTGGCGATGGCGGGCACGGTGAGGGTGCGCACGAGGAAGGTGTCGAGCAGCAGCCCGAAGCCGATGATGAGGCCGGCTTGGATCATGATGGCGACTGAGCCGACCATGAGGCCGAACATGCTGGCGGCGAATATGAGGCCAGCGGAGGTGATGACGGCTCCGGTGTTTGCCACGGTGCGCAGGACGCCGACGCGGATGTTGGTTCCGGATTCTTCGCGGAGCCGTGAGACGAGCAGCATGTTGTAGTCGGCGCCGACGGCGACGAGGATGATGAACGCCAGCAGCGGTACGGGCCAGGCGATTTCGTGGCCCAGTCCCCATTGGAAGACTACGACGCCGATGCCGAGTGATGCGAGGTAGTTGAGCACGACGGTGCCTAGTAGGTAGAGCGGTGCTAGGAGTGCGCGCAGTAGTAGGACCAGGATGACGCCGACGATGATGATGGTGGCGATGGCTAGTTGTGCGAAGTCGGCCCAGAGGAGTCGTTGGATATCGGAGTTGACGGCGGGGAAGCCGGCTACGGACACGGTGGCGTCGGCGAGTGACGTGTTGGGTCGTGCGGTGTTGGCGGTGTCGGTGATGCGGCTGGCGAGGTCCATGGCTTCAACGCTGTATGGGTCGTGGCTGCTTTCGATCATGAACCGCGCTGTTTTGCCGTCCGGTGAGAGGAATTGTTCGGCGACGTCGGTGAATTGCCGGTTCTCGAATGCGTTGGCGGGCAGGTAGAAACCGCTCGAGGAGTCGGAGTCGGCCGCTGCGCGCGAGGAGTTCTGTAGTTGGGTGGCGATCTGGCTCATGCCGGACAGCATTTCGATGTTGCTGTCGGCGAGGGTGCGGACGCCGGTGGCGAGTGCTTGGGCGCCGGAGGCCAGCTGTCCGATTCCGTCCTGCAATCGGCGGAGATTTGTGGTCAGGTCGGCGGGGTCACCCAGGGCTCCGAATGCCTTGTCCAGTGAGGCGACTGCGTTCTGGACGTTGGCGAGGGTGCCACCAACGGTGGCATTGGTGGCGGGATCGTAGCGGTCCCCGAGGTCGGCGATTTGGTTGAAGAATCCGTTGTCGCGCAGAGTGACCAGGATCTGGACCTGGTTGCGGATTTGGGCGCATTGTGGGGTGGTGGCGCACCAGGGTGAGGTGTTGAGGGCGCCGACGAGTGGGTCGAGTTGAGTGATTGCGTTTTGGGCTTGGTTGGCCAGCGGTCGTAGTCCTGGGCCGGATTGGATGGCTTGGTCGACGGCGGGGGCAGTGGCGGAAAGTTGTTGCAGCAGCGGCCGGAATTGGTTGACCTGAGTTCCTGCGGATTGGGCTTGGGTGAGGATTCCGGCTAGTGGTGTGAAGGCGGTGCGCACGGTGCTGTCGAGTTGGGCGAGGCCGTCGGCGAGCTGGTCGGCGCCGTCGGTGAGTTTGGTGAGGTCGTCCTTGCGGGAGTTGCCCTCGGCGACGGCGCCGGCCATTTTGTCGCCGATCTGGCCGTTCTGCCAGGCCAGTTCTGCTTGGTCGAGGCGCTCTCCGGTGGGGCGGGTGACTCCGGAAACCTTGGTGACGCCGGGGATCTGGGAGACGCGGGAGGCCATCTCGTCAAGATCGGCCAGTCCTTTGCCGGTCCGCATGTCGGTCGGATTTTCCACGACGAGGAATTCGCTGATGACGACGTCTTTGCGGAAGTGGCGGTCCAGCAGGTGGTAGCCCAGGTTGCTGGCCGTGGTGTCTGGTTGGCCCTTGCGGTCGTCGTAGCTGATTTTGATGGTTGCTGCCGCTGCCGACAGGGCGAGCAAGATGACCAGGCTGACGATGAGTAGTGGCACGGGACGGCGGACCACGGCGACGGCGACGCTGTTCCAGTAGCGGCGGGTGCGATCGGGTTTGGGTTCACCGATGCCGCGTTTGGCGGCTAGCGACAGCACCGGTGGCAGCAGGGTTACGGTGGCCAGAAATCCGAACAGTACGGCGATGGCACACGCGGGGCCAAGGGCGGCGAAGACGCTGAGCCGCGCGAAGACCATGGCCAGGAACGCGAGTGCGACGGTGGCGGCGGAGGCGAGGATGACGCGCCCGATGCTGGCGGTGGCGTGGATGACGGCCTGATCGGCGGGTACTTGGGCGCGGCGCTGTTCGTGGTATCGGCTGATCAGAAATACGGTGTAGTCGGTTCCCGCGCCGAGCAGGATCGCAGTCATGAAGGCGACGGTGAACTGGGAGACGGGCATGCCCATCTCGCCGAGGGCGGACAGCACGCCGCGCCCGACTGCCAGGCTCAACCCGATTACTAGCAGCGGTAACAGCGCGGTGAACACCGACCGGTAGACGATCAGCAGGATCAGGGCGATCACGCCCGCGGTAGCGATTGAGATCAGCAGCAGGTCGTGCTCGGCGGATGCGATCATGTCGCTGAAGGTTGCCGGTGGTCCCGTCACTTGCACAGTCGTGGTCGAGCCGGTGAAGACCTCGGCGGCGATGTTGCGCACCGCGTTTACCGATTCGGCGGCCGTGGGGTCTCCGAGGGTGCCGGTGACACCTACGGGCAGGTACCAAGCTTTGCGGTCGGCGCTGACTGCCTGGGCTTCGGTAATCGGATCGGACAGTAGGTCCTGCACCAGCAGGACGTGGTTGCCTTCGCCCTGCAACCGGCGCACGAGTTCGCCGTAGCGCTGCCGTGCAGTCGGAGTCAAGCCATTGGGGTCTTCCATGGCGACGAACACCATGGTTTTTGAGCCTTCTTCGCCGAAAGCGGCGCTCATGCGGTCAACCGTCTGCAAGGACGGCGCATCGCGAGGGATGAGGTCCACCGACTGTTGGCGCACCACGGTTTCTAGCTGGGGGAACAGCAACGCGAGGACGACCGCGGCGCCTAGCCATACCCCGATGACCAGCGCTTTGTGTCGGAGGGTGAATCGGGCTAGCGCTGCCAACCGTTCGCTGTACTCGCGGGTTTCGGCCGGGTTGGGGGATCCGTTGTCCCGCTGGCCACGGCGCGTGGCCTGGCCTGGGGAATCTGCAGTGCCGTCGGTCACTGGGCCTCCACTAGTAGCGAATCGTAGCGATACTATCGGTATCGCTACGCTACCGCATGTAGTGCAAGTGGTGGCGGGGCCGTCGTCGCCAGGCCGCGCAAAGCGCGCGGCTGGCGAAGGGGCCGGCGACCGCTATCGAGTCGGGACCGGGCCGACGGTCGCAGTGGGCAGAGGAATGATCGAACACTCAGTGGGTTTCTGGAAGCCAGGGCTGACGCTGTAAGTCGACGACACTGGCCTTGGATGCCGTTCAGGGTCTTGCTGTTGCTGTTCTCGGACGTTGGTCGTCGGGCGCACGCACGGCCACATCGCGTAGCGGGGCCGCTAGCTCTAGGTTTGCGCTTCGGTTGTGGCCGACTGGCCCGTGTTCTGCAGCAGCACGTAATTGCCTAGGCTGCCCAGGAAACCTGCGCAGTGCTGAACGAGTTCATCTGTGGTGAATTCCAGTTCTCCGTCGAGTCGGCGGCGCAAGACTTCGAATAGCCCTCCCACGCCCAAGGTCGAAGCCAAATGGGCAACCCCCACGGCAGAGTCGGCGATGTCGAGGTGAAGTCTGGCTTCGCGCAAGACAAGGTCGGTGAAACCTGCCATTAGTTCGCTGCGTAGCTCTCGGAGCAGCGGCTCGGTTGCAGATTCCACGAACAGGATCCGACCCAGCCGCGGGTCGTTGTCGATCATGCCGACCAGCCTGCGGATTGGCGCGTACGCCAATACCTCCGGTGGCTCGCCGGCATCGGGGATCGCGTCGACTATCACCTCCTGGAAGGTGGCATAGAGCTGCTGGTAGACAGCCCGCAGGAGTGCGTCTCGGTCGGAGAAGTGCTGGTAGAAGTACCGTGACGTGACACCCGATTCAGCGCAGACGGCAGTCACAGTGGCGGCGGCAACGCCGCGCGTGCCGATCAACTCCGTTGCGGCCTCGATGAGACGGGTGCGCCGGTTCCGGTGACGCTCCTCGGCGGACATTCCGCTATACACCCGCGCCGAAACCACGTGGATAGCTTGCCATCTAATTCTGACAAGGCTTAGAGTCAGATTGACCGCGCGTCCTTGGCGAATGGGAGAACAACATGAGCGACGATTCGTCCACACGGCCCACCGCACGGGTCGTCCCGAAGCCCCGCCGTGTTCGATTCGATATGCCTGCTGGGACCAGTCGGCAGCACTTCGTTGATGGCGACTTGGTGATGAGCCACTTTGTGTCCACCTTGTCGGCCACGTTCCCCGAAGGCGAAGACTTCTTTATCCGGTCAGTCCGCGAGTACCGGGACCACATCAGCGACGCTGACCTCAAGGAGGCGGTCAAGGGGTTTATCGCACAAGAGGCCACCCACCGACACCAGCATCGGCTGCTCAACGATCGGCTTCAAGCAATGGGCTATCCCACCGAGGGGATCGATCGGCATGTCAAGAAGCTGGTTGGCCGACTTGAGAAGCGTTTTTCTCCCAAGATGCGCCTGGCTGTGACGGCCGCCCTCGAGCACTACACGGCGACATTCGCCGAGATCATTCTCACCAGCGACGAAGCTCAAGAACTGATCGGCGACACCGAAGTGCGGCCTATTCTGCTCTGGCACGCACTGGAAGAATGCGAGCATAAGGCCGTTGCTTTCGATGTCTACGAGACGGTCGGTGGAAGCGAACGCACCAGGGTCTGGGGGATGCGGATCGCCAGCCTCCTCTTGTTCAGCGAGTTGGTCATCCAGACCACCCGCTCTCTGGCTGGTGACCGTTCCGCCTACAACCCGGTGCGCTTGCTGCGCAGCCTTCGAGCCTTCCGTCATAACCCGCTATTCAGCCCAGCAGCAATTGCGCGCTTTCGCTCCTACACCCGCGCCGGATTTCATCCCGACGACTGGGACAGCGCAGAAATCCTCGAACGCTGGACCAAGGAACTCTTCGACGCCGATGGTGGCCAGCAAGTGCGTAGTGGCGTCTAGCTCGACCAGAGCCCGGCACAGTTCAAAGTCGGCCTTAACCGAAGAACACTTCATGGGCTCCGCTTCGCGCGCTGTGAAGTCAAGATCGGTTCTGACTACTGGCCGATCGATGGTGCTCGACCAACGTCGCGACCTACAGGAGGTTCCGGCCGAGGAACTCGGTGACGGCGCAGCCGAAGGCGTCGTTGTCGTCGCCGGCGATCATGTGTCCGGTGCCGGATACGTCGACGGTCTCGGCGTGGGGAACCAGTTGCTTGAACTCGTCGACGGTGGCTTGGGAGACCACGTCGGACAAGAGGCCCCTTACGAGAAGTGTTGGGGCATTGACCCGTCGGGCTCCGTCGATCAGCAGGTGGCTGATTGCGTCGAATTGCTCCGTTCCCGTGGTCGATTCGTCGCGGAGAAAGTCGAAGTTGGAGTGAATGAATGCCGGGTCCCACCGCCAGATCCAGCGGCCGTCGTGACGCTGCCGTAGCACCTTGCGCAGGCCGTCGACGTTGGCCGGGCGCGAGCGATGGGGGTTGTACGCGGCGATCACCTCTGCGGCGTCAGAGAGGGTGCTAAAGCCATCGGGATGTGCGGCCATGAACGTCACCACGCGACGGGCGCCCTGGAATTCAAGTCGCGGGGTGACGTCGACCAGGACGACCGCCGCCCACGACGCCCCGGATGTCAACAGATGCGTGCCGAGCACGGTCATGCCCCCAAGGGATGCACCTACGACCGCAGGGGCGGTATAGGCGCTGAAGTGCTCGCGCACGGCGAGAAGATCGGTCGCGAGTCGCTCGATGTCGTACCTGCCGGCTGGGTCCCAGTCGCTGTCGCCGTGACCGCGGGTGTCGTAGGCGACGACTGTGTATCCGCATGCGTGGAGGCGACGCGCTGAAGTGCTCCACGCGTGCCGGTTCTGGCCGCCGCCGTGCAGGAGCAGCACGACGGGACGGGCGTCATCGTGGCCGTAGCAGTCCGCAGCCAGGGCGATCCCGTCCTGGGTTCGGACCCGATGCTGCACGGCGGAGGTCATGACACCTTCCTGGCGAGATCGTCGTCCGCCCGAAGCGTGGGCCCGGCAGCAAGCGCCTTCATAGTGCGTTGCCCGCGGCGTTCACGATCGTGACCGTGCCCTGGGCTACGCAGACGGCTTTGTCGCCGTTGCTAATGTCGATGCGCGCCACTCCACTGCGCTTGCCCAGCGACACGATGTCGGTGACGGCGACACACACACCGGTGGACACGGGTCGCAGCAGGTTTAGCTTGAATTCGGTGGTGGCGACCCATGATCCGGCCGGAATGACGGGGTAGAACACGACTCCGAGACAGTGGTCGACCATCGCCGATAGACATCCGCCGTGCAGGGTGCCGAAGGGTGTGAGCAGTTCGGCACGGGTTTCCATCTCTGCCACCAGCCGACCGGCGGCGAGTTCGGTGTGCCGAAAGCTCAGAAACCTCGACAGTCCACCTGCTGTGTTCGGCGATCTGAGCAGCTGGTCGGCGATCTGCTCATCGAAGTGCGCGAATGTCACTGCCACCACCATGCCCCTTTCTCCTGTCCGGTCATGGGTCGATCACCGTTCGAGCCCGCGAATCGTTTGAGCATGTCGCCGAATGCGCCGAGGTCGCCGTGCGCGGCGGAGTGCTCGATATCGACGGCGATGAAGAACCTGGCCGCGCGGTGATGCACACGACGCGTCGTCGAGGAGGGGCACGGGCTAGACCGGTGTGGTCCAAGTGATGGGCAGCGATGTGTAGCCGCGGATCGGTCCGGACCGCAGCCGCCGCGCCGATTCAAGATCGACCTCCCAGTCGGGCACCTTGTCCAACAGAGCATCCAGAGCGATGCGGGCCTCCATCCGCGCCAGTGCCGCGCCCAGACAGAAGTGGATGCCGCGACCGAAGGCGACCTGGTGCTCACTGGTGCGCTCGATGTCGAACACGTCAGGATCGGGGAAGGCGCGCTCGTCGCGGTTGGCCGACCCGAACAGCAGCAGCACCTTCTCACCTTGACGCATGGTCGTGTCGTGCAGTGTGACGTCGCGGGTCAGGGTTCGTGAAAGTCCCTGTGCCGGTGAGTCGTAGCGCAGCAACTCCTCAACTGCCGGCCCCAATAGTGTTCGATCGGCGGCCAGGCGTCGGCGGGTCTGCCGATGCTGGGCCAGCACGACCGCGGAGTTCCCCAGCAGATTGGTGGTGGTCTCGTAGCCCGCGACGAGCAGCAGCGCGCAGAAGCCGAGGACTTCCTCGTCGGTCAGTCTGATCCCGTCGACTGTGGCGTTCGCCAACGCCGACATCATGTCCTCGCGGGGGGTTTGGCGGCGGTCGGCGAGGAAGTCGGTGAAGTAGGCGTAGATCGAGGTGGCGGCGGTCAGTGCGTCGGTGGTTTGTCCGTGGTTGACGTCGACCTGGACCAGTTGGCTCGACCACAATCGGAACTGATCACGATCGGTGGCGGGAATGCCCAGTAGATCGGCGATCACCGCGGCGGGCAGGATCGCGGCGAAGTCGGTCACGAAGTCCGCCGAACCAGAGCCCTCGTCGAGGCGCTCGAACAACTCCGCGGCCATCTGTGTGATGGCGCCCTGCAGCCCGGCCACCCGCCGGGGAGTGAACGCCCGGCTCACCAGGGCACGCAACTGGTCGTGGCGCGGAGGGTCCATCACGATCATCATCGGCAGGAACGAGCCGATGAAGTCCGATCCCGGTGGGGTGGGGAAGATGCCGTCCACCGAGGAGTACGTGCCGTGATCCAGTGCTGCGGCCTGGACGTCGGCGTGCCGGCTCAACACCCAGGTATGGGATTCCTCGGCGCGGTACACCGGAGCCGTGTCACGCAACGACCGATACGTCGGATAGGGGTCGTTGAGAATCGAGGCGTCGAACGGGTCGTAACGAATTTGCACCGAGACCACCAAGACCTCCGACCACCAAAGTAACGACGGTTTAGACTCGCAGTCTAAACCGGCCGAACGGGACAGGGGGGGCAATGCGCAAGATTCCACGTCAGATCTCTGACCGGCTTCCCGCCGCGGCGGACTTGTTCGCCGAGAAGGGGCTCAACGACTCCAAGATCGAAGACGTCGCCGCGGTGACCGGTGTGCCGAAAGCGACGCTGTACTACTACTTCGCCGGTAAAGAGGACATCCTTGCTTTCCTGCTCGAAGACCTCCTCAAGGACATCTTCGATGCTGTGACCGCGATCGTGCACACCGGCGGCACCGGTGCCGAACGCCTCGAACTCGTGATCCGCGCACAACTGCGGGCAATGGCGCAGCGGCCAGCGGTATGCCGTGCACTCATCGGCGAATTGGGACGAGCGGCCCGCATGCCGGCTATCGCCGAGATGATCAATACCGCCTACCAACAACCCGTCGAAACCCTGCTCATCGAAGGGGCCCGCGACGGATCCCTCGTCGCTCAGCCCGATGCGCGATCGACGTCGATTGCGCTGTTCGGCGCGGTCACCATCAATGCACTCATGTACCTGGTCACCGATAACCACCTCGACGAGACGGTGGTCGCCAGCACCCTCAGCGCCGTCATGTTCGACGGGCTGCGCCCGCGCACAGGAGACCAGTCATGAGCACCTACGGCCTGTCGGTTCTCGGCGCGGATCTGAAGTCACTGGCCCAGACCGCCCAGGCCGCTGATGCGGCCGGGTTCGACGCCGTATGGGCCTCGGAGTTCTATTCTCGGTCCGGATCGATCTCCATGGCCGCGATGGCCAACAGCACCCAGAACTGTCGGATCGGTTCCTCCATTCTCTACGGCGTCGGCCGAAGCCCCCTGGTGCTGGCCACCGAGGCGCGCGACCTCGACGAACTCTCCAACGGACGACTGGTACTCGGCATCGGCAACGGCACCAAACGGATGATGGGCGACTGGCACGGCGTGCCCGACACCTCCGCACCCGCCCTGCGGATGGAAGAACTCGTGATGCTGCTGCGCCGGATATGGAACCTGCATGAAGGCCCGATCCATCACGAGGGCCGTTTCTACAGAATGAATCTCACCCCGACCGGCGACGTGGGACCCTCCAGCAGGCCGATCCCGATCGTCACTGCCGGTGTCCGGCCCCGGATGTGCGAGGCGGCCGGGCGGGTGGCCGACGGCCTAGCCGGACATCCGCTGTTCACAACCACCTACGTCGAAGAGGTCGTCCGGCCCGCTATCGCCAGGGGCGCCGCGCACACCGGCCGCGACCCCAATGACGTGGAAATCATTTCCATGGTGATGTGCGCCATCCACGACGACGCCGAGGTCGCCAGGCGCGAACTGGCGCAGCAGATTGCGTTCTACTCCTCGGTCAAATCCTACGAGACGGTACTCGATGTGAACGGCTTCGCCAGCGAAGGCCGAGCCATCCGGCAAGCATTCGCCCAGCGCGATTTCCCGGCGATGTTCGCCGCTGTGTCCGAGGAGATGATCGACGCCATGGGTGTCGCCGGGACGGCGCACGAGGTCCGTGAACAATTGAGACGGTACAACGGCGTCCTCGACCACATCATGCTGTATTCACCATCGGTCGGCATCACTGCCGAACGCGTGCAACAAAACCTCGACAGCATCATCCGGGAATGCTCGCCCGCCTCGATGTCGCCAGGGCGGTCCTGTCCACGTTCAACCTGATCCACGTATTGCCGCCCAAGTCGACCCGTCGCAGTGTCCGCGGCCGGATTAGTGGGTATGCCGCGCCGACCCCGCCGATGATTGCCTGACGCTGTTGACGATGTTGGCGTCGTCGGTGTCGGGGAGGTCATGGCGGACCACGCGTACCCGTCCTTGAGGTAGACAGGCCATGTAGCCGTGGCGCATGCCATAGAGCTCCCACGCTGTCTGTTCAGCGTCGGGATCGACATCGATGCGATGTCCGCGCGAGAAGCTCAGGTGTAGCCCTCCATCGTCGCTGGACCAGGCCTGGGTGCACAGTGCGCCGGCGAGGTTCAGCAGCGGGCGTTCGTGGGTCGCGATCCTGAGGGGGTCAATACGCACCGCCTCGATGGGGTAGGTGCCGACGGCAGGAAGCGTCAATAGTAGGGGGCAGGAGATGACGATTTCGTTGTAATCATCGAAATCCAGAACCAGGCCGCCGTGCAGCGAGAGGCGTTGTACGACAAGGTTTTCGATCCATTGGGTGTACATGGCAGTCTCTTTTCGACGCATCGTTGAGCCGTATCCCCAAAGAGTACGCCAAGTATCGCTGCGATACCAGCAGTATCGTTACCGGTAGACGGCTGGCCTAGCAGCGCTGGTCACGACGCGCCTGGTGGCTCGGTCAATGCGGTCGCGGGTGTCGGCGGCTGTCGCGCGGTGGCCGCTGAAGGCCACGAGGTTGGCCAGCCAGATGTCGGAGATGATCCCAGCCACGTGCAGATCGGTAGGAGTGGGCTCGCCGCCCCTGAGCGTGCGGGCCAGCAGGATCTGGATCTCATCGGCCGCGCGGTCGAGTTCCGCGGCGGCGCGGGTATCTGCGACTGCGAAGGCCCGTGTCATGGCCGTCGTCAGCCATGGGTCGCGCTGCCAGCGGTCATGCAGATGTGCGGTGAGCCGTTCGAGCCGTTCCAGCGGTGTGCCCTCACCACTCGCCCAGTCCCCGGCCGAGTCGAGTCGACGGAACTCGCGCGTCAGCGCTGCCACCAGCAAGTGGGTTTTCGCCGGGAAATAGCGGTAAAGCGTGCCGACGGCGATGCCGACCCGCTCGGCAACTGTCCGCATCTGAACCGCCTCGTAACCACCCGCCGCGGCCACGACCAAAGCTGCATCAAGAATGGTCTCCCGGCGCCGTGCGGACGCGCGTGAACGCGACGCGTTAGCGGCTCGCTTCTCTGCAGCGACCGAGTTCGCTTCCGAAGGCGGGGTTTTCCCGTGGCTGCGCGCCTGAGGGACAGTCATGACGGCTCCGGGTCGAGGCCGCCGCGGCGCGAGAACTGCTCCAGAAGATCGCCGAAAGCGCTGACATCGCCGTGTGCGGCGAAGTGCTCAGGGCTGACGACAATGAACACTGCACTGGCGGTGAAGCGGGCGATCCCACCCTCACCCGTGCCTGTCGCCGTGACATGCAGCGCCCGCCCTTCACGAGAGACGATGTGGGCAGTAATCCGGTGGGTCTGATGCAGCGGCACCGGCCGCAAATATTCGACCGTCAGGGTGCGGGTCACCGCCGGGGTTCCGGCGATCCACAACGTGAAGCCCAGGACGTCATCACATGCCGCGGCCACTGCCCCGCCATGGGCCAGGCCCGGGGCCCCGATATGGCGCTCATCGAACGTCACATCGGTGTACACCGCGTCGCCGCTACGATGCACCACCAACCGCAGTCCGTGGGGGTTGTCCGGGCCGCAACCCATGCATGTCGTGGTGTGCGAGGGCAGTCGCTCGGGCGGCAACAGGCTTTCGGGCACCGTCACCCTCCAATACGATCGGTTTCGCTGCGCTACCGTTAGTACCACACTGCTAGACTGCCGTGACAGCATCGCGTGAAGATCGACCGCCGAGGTGAACGAGTGAGCGACAGTCAGGCAGTGCCCGTCCCTGACGACGACGTGGACCCTCGGCTCATCCGGTCACGCACCCGGCTGCTGGATGCTGCGGCAACGCTACTGAGCACCGGTGGGGTGGAAGCGGTCACTATCGATGCCGTCACCAAAGCATCCAAAGTGGCCCGAACCACGCTGTACCGCCACTTCCACAGTTCGTCGCATTTACTGGCAGCCACGTTCGAACGCCTACTTCCACAAGTGACCACTCCGGCACCGACCAGCGGACCCCTCCGTGAGCAGCTGATCGAATTGCTCAGCCGCCAAGCCGCCCTTTTCAACGACGCACCGCTGCATGTCACGACACTCGCGTGGCTCTCATTGGGGCCCACCGGCTCCAATGCCCAAGCGGAAGACCGCCACACATCCGGGGCGCTACGGACCCGAGTTGTCGATCAATATCGTCAACCATTTGACGCCGTACTCACCAGCCCAAAAGCTCAAGCCGAACTCAACGACTTCGACCAGGAACTGGCGCTTTGCCAACTCGTCGGACCACTCGCCTTCGCCCGAATGACCGGGCTTCGCACTATCACTCACAATGACTGCGCGAACATCGTCGATGACTTTCTCGCCGCCCACCGCAACACCGACAGCGACGCCATAAAATCGAACATCGCCACCAAGAAGACGGGCCGCCCGGCGCGCTCAGCTCGCTAGGCACAACGAAATCACAATGTCGAGCCGGCTGGTCTTCGGGCCCTTTTCGCCTCTCGCAAATCGCGTCGGTGATGGCATCGAAGGACCATTCGTCGCCATCATCGGCGAGGCCGTACGCTGGTTTCCGTTCCACAGCGAGGTGCGGAGACTCGCAGCAGGGTAGTGAGCTACCCGAAGTGCAGGTCACCCGCGGTTCGGCGTCTCAGACGCTTGAGGGCGCGCAACTGCTTGAACCCGTTTCTCGATTGCTTGACTTGTGGCGAGGAGGATTGACAAAGAACAACTTTGACGAGAGCAGGCGAATCGTGGCCTCGGCGGCATGGAGTGGTTACGACATCGCTGTTGCGAGTTAGCTCCGCCTTCGATGCGGCATTGATCTGCCGCGTTCGGTGACGTAATCGGTCCAGTCGCGGGCGGCGAGTTTGGCCCAGGCGGCTGCGTTCTTGGTGGTGATCGCGAGCAGTTCGGCCAGCACGGGTGCGGGCATGTCGCTGGCGAGCTGGAAGAGGGCGGCTTTGCGATGTTCGTAGGGTTTCACCCCGACCGCGACGAGCTGGGTGCGGATGTTCTCGGTGGACAGGTGGGTGCCGGGAAGTCGGCCGGGGAACAGCCAGCCCGTATGGGATGGGGTGTAGCGGCTTTCGCATTGCTGCTCCAGATGCTCGCGGATGAGGTCGTCGAGTAGGGGAGGCATTTGGATGGGGATGGCGGCGAAGACGACATGCACGGCGTGATCGTCGGAGATCGAGATTTGGCTTGATCGCAGGGCGACGATGCGCGAAAGAGGTTGGGCGAACAACAATGTGAGCAGTCCCGCGATGCGGGTTTTGCGGCGGATTGTGTCGTCGTGCAGCAGCCGCCCGACGGCGGCCCACCGCTGGGAATCCGAGACGGTTACCGAGGGAGGTGACCGTGGCGGATCGGTGACCCTCAGTGTGGTGTTGATGCGGGATTGGCGTAGCCAGACGAGGAAGGCGTACTCGGCAGTGAGCGGCCTCCGGTGGAGCGCCTGGTAGCGCTCCAGCATCTCCTGTGTCGCTGTCGCCGGAGTGGCGTCGTGGGTGTGCAGAAACGCCATGAACTGAATCGCCACGCGGACGCGACGACGGCAGGCATCGGTCATCGATCTCGTCAGCCGGTTCTCGTGGGAGGCCTTGCGCATCTGGCGCAGTACATGCCAATGCGCGAATCGGCGAACGATGGCGGCGTCTTCGGCCGGAAGCTCGGCTACAACGTCCTCGATCCAGGGCAGCATCCGTTCGACGCGGATGTCGATCGGGCCCAGAACGCCGACCGCGACCAGGAGGCTGCGCAAGTAATCGTGGGCTCGGTCCGAGGGAAGATCGCTGAAGGTGTCGTGGCTGATTTCACGCGTTCCGCAGGCCATGTCGCGAAGGAGCTGCGGGCCGGTACCGGGCTTCTTTCGCAGCCACCAGAGCACCGTCTGTGGGCGGTCGGCGTTGATCAGTTCGTCGAACACGGGCCGTAGTCGGTGATGAATCGTGCCGCTGATCGGGTCGGTGAGCAGCTCGGTGAGGCGCTCGCGTAGGAAGCAGCGGGCGCATCGGTAGAACCCGTAGGGGTGTTCTTCGCGGCCGCATTCGCTGCAGGTGAAGATCGATGCGACACCGGCGCAGGAGGCGCACACGATGGCATCGTCGAGCTGCCACGCCAGTGGCCGCACGGTCTCACACCGCGGGCATTTCTCGGGGTGATAGTGCCGTCTGCGACGGCATGCGACACAGATGCGACGCCCGTGCGTCAGTGGGGTTAGCCGGATGGTGCTTGCACACTCCCAGCAGGCCCGCTGAGTCACTGGTTGTCGTGGGGGCGGCGGATGGTGGCGCGGATGGGTCGCAGGTCGCCGATGCCGGGTCCGCTGTCGTTGACCGCGGGCGCCTCACGGACTTGTTCGGCGACGAGCTCGAGCAGGTCGTTGGGCGTGCACGACAAGATGTCGCAGAGGGCGGCGAGCAGGTCGAGATTGATGCGCTGCGGGGGCTTGGTCGCGATCCGGTGCACCATCTGTCGGGAGATCTCCACGCCACGCTCGTGCAGCGGTGCGACAAGGTCGGTGGTGGCGAACATTCCGTTCTGGGCCATCAGCTGACGCAGGTTCCACCGCAGCACGGTCCTAGTGCTCATCTCCGCCTTCACCTGTCGTCGTGGATGATCCGTAGACGCGGCGCAGCGCCGCCTGCAGTGTTTTGGTCTTGAAGTCGTCGGACACCGAGGTATAGATCGCGGTGGTCGAGGCATACGAGTGCCCCACCTGTTCGGTGACGAACCGCTCCGGATAACCGAACTCGATCAGATGGGTGACATAGGAGTGCCGCAGGCAGTGCAAGGTGAGCTCGGCAGGCAGTCCCGCTTGCACCCGTGCGACGGCGAATCGCCTATCCATGGTCTTGGTCGCCACGCGCCGTCGACGCTCGGTCAGCCAGAGCTCTTGACGGTTCCCGGGGCTGAGGAGTGGGCGGCCGTGGTCGACCCATTGGCGCAGTCCGTCGATCACCCAGTCGAACTCCGGAACGGCGAGCACGGTGCGACGCCTGGGAGAGCTGCCGCGACGTGATTTGGCGTAGCGAACGTGGACGGCGCCGAACGTGCCCCAGGCCGGCATCCGCGAGTTCGGACGCAGGTCGGCGAGATCGAGATAGCACAGCTCGCGGCGGCGTAAACCGAAGGCGTAGGCCGTCTTGATCATCTGTGCGTCGCGCAGCGCCGCGAACGCGCCTTTGTTCCTGGACCGAGCGAGAACATCGACGCGATCATCGAGGAAATCGAACAATGTTTCCAGTTCGTCGTAGGTGAACGGGCGACGCGCGGGCTTGCCCTCGTAGTCGACCAGATGCGCGGCGGTGTTGTAGTCGTGACAGACCTGCGATGGGATCCGTCCGAACCTGTTCTCGCATTGCGCGATCCAACCGTAGCGGCTATCGAGTAGGTAGTCGCAGAACATCCGCAACGACATGTGATAGCCGCGAATGGTCGACGGTGCTTTGCGTTCCGGGCCCGACATCAAAGCGGCCGTGAAGTCTTCGACATCGCCGGCAGTCCAGTCCCACGGAGGCGCCCCGGCGAACTCTGCGAACCGCCGCACCAACGCCAGCCGCGGCTCGATCGTGGCCTCAGCAGCGAGTAGCCGAGACGCCTGTTGACGACCCCACCCAGACAGCATCGCTTCGAAGACTGCGCTGGCCTCGTCCAGGTGAACCACGCCCGAGGCAAGAACCAAGTGCGCCGACCCCGGAACGCTCACAAGAGAACCTCCATCTATCGTCAACTTAGAGTTGTCAATGACAACCGCAAGTTACCACACCTGCGAGCGAAATCCGTCTACCAGGAGGAACACGAAAGTGGTTCAATGAAGCGCATCCGGCGCTGGTCCCATGCGCCAGATATACGCGTCAACTTCAGGTTGATTCGCGACCTTCGAGTCCTGAGTGCAAGAGGTGTGTGGTCTGTCGGTGGGCTGTGGAAGGGGGGTTTCAGATGGGGGGCTGAGGAGGCGGTGCGCGGATGCGGGGGGAACGGGGAGCGGTGTGGTGAGGGTTGAGATGGTGGTGCGGCAGGAACGACGGTGAAAAATTGATGGACAGCGAATGTGGCTGTGGTGGTGGCCCGATCGAGGTACCGGCTTCTAAGGTCGGCGGCCATGACAACACCACGGATATCGAAGGTTGAGGCCCGCAAGCGGGCACACGAAGCGACCCGGCGCGCCAACGAAGCGCGCGCCGCGCGAGACAAGGCGAACATCGACGATGCCGCAGACTTTCTCGTCGCTGTCGGAAAGATCGCCGAGGTCGAGATCTGGAAGAAGGAGCGCCTCGCCCAGCTGCGCGAGCAGGTCGATGCTGAAGCCGCTAAGCGGGTGGCCGTCCATCGGGCCAAGGCCGGCGCTGCGGTCGCACGGATGCAGGGTCGTGGTGAGACGCTGACGACGATCGCCGCGCGGACAGACGTGGGGATCGGAGTTGTTCGCACCATGGCACGACATGCCCCGAAAGCAGGGAAGGCTGCCGTCGAGAACGGTTCGGGTGCACTAGGTGAGGGTGGTTCGGACGGTGAGTCGACGCGCTCTGTCGGCCCGTACGACGGTGAGCCTCCGGCCGATGCAGTGTCGGCGTGACGCGTTGCCGACGCTGAGGCTCGGTTGCGCGAGGGCGGCGGTGCGCGGGATGAGTGGCTCGAGGCGGATTCGGCCGGCGAGCGGGTGCCACGCTGTGCGAGCGCGAGCGCTGGGAGGCCCAGATGCTTGCGCGCCAACCGGTTCGGCATCGTGCGGTGCACAGCGCTCGATGGGTTCGCCTGGGTGGCATCTGCATTCCTCGACTCGTCGCGCACGATGCGGCGGCGGCTGCCGTGCCCGAACGGGCGCGCTCGGCGGCACGGTCACAGCGCCGCGGAAACGGCCCACGGTGGGCGCTCTGCATGTCAGTGCGGACGGTTAGGTTCAACGGCCATGAGAAGCGCGGGGCAGCTGATCGTTGATCGTGGTGTGCACGCCGCTGAGATTGCCCGCTTTCACAGCCACGTCGTCTGCGGGCCAGCGTCTTCGGATTGCGACATCTGGACCGGGGCGATCGGCGCCGATGGGTACGGCCGCTTCTACCTCACCCGGGACGGGGTGGGGGTGTGCGTTCGTCCGCACCGCTACGCGTTGGCGATCGTGTCCGGCGTGGTGGCGGCTGGAGTGCTCGGACTCCACGAGTGCGACAACCCGGTGTGCGTCAAGATTGCGGCGGCCACAGATCCTCGCCAGCACGTCGTGTCGGGATCACAGGGCGACAACATGGAGCGCATGGCCCGGATGCGCCGTGGCGGCGGCCGATATGCGGTGCGACGCTTCGACAGTCGGGGTGTGCGACGGGAACGGTCGGTGGCGTTGCGCGAAGCGGTGCGCCACGGTTGGGATGCCGCCGCTGTGCAGGCGGCGCTGCTTGGTGATCAAGCCACGCTGTGGTGAGGTCCACCAGTACTTGCAGAGGTGCAGTGAACGTGTGGCCGGGTGCGGCGAGCTGGGCGGTGTGGCGCGCGGTGTCGCATGGCCGAGCTGGATGAGCTGAGGGCAGTGCGGCGGTGATCTTGCGCAGGGGCGCTCAGCCGCGCTGCAGCAGCACTGCGTCGCGGGGCGGGGACACCGTGCTGGCGTCGAACCACACAGGCACCGCGGAGACACCGGCTGTGCGTGCCCAGCAGATGCGGTGCTGGCCAATCGATTCGAGCCGGCTGTGGGCGTTGACGAAGTACTTGATCGGGTCGATCGTGTTGAGCACTGCGCGCGCCAGCCTGCGATCGTCGTCGGGCAGGCCAGTGATGTGCGGATCGTTCTCGCGGAGGTGATAGATGTCGAGGGGGTGCGCGGTCGCCGGGTAGGGCGCAAGGAAGGCCTCGACGGCGGGCAGCACGACGGCCCAATCTCCCGCATGTACGTTGCAGGCCTGGCGGAGGCCGGCGATGGTGGGGTCGCTGAACAGTTGGCGGTAGCCGTCCTGGCCGGGGTGTGGGGCCCCGGCCCGCATCAAGCGCGTCAGCTCCAGGGGACAGTTGGACGGTCCTCCGTCCGGGCGCGGCCTATCGCCCATCGTGTGGGGGTAGGGCAGCTCGGCGACGCGGGTGAGGTAGAAGACCATGGCGCGGGTGACCTTATGACGCCAGCGCGCAGCGCTGGTGCTGAAGTATCGCTGTGCCGACGTCGAACTCGGTGACGGTGACTCCGAAGTACTTCCCGACCATCATCGGGTCGTCGTATCCGAGGTCGCCGTGCGCGGCCTGCAGATGTTCCATGGCTGTGCTGCACGCGAGCCGTGTGGCGTCGGCGGCGGTGTCGGCGACGGCCACGGCCTTGCAGCCGATGTCGACAGTTGCGAGGAAGACGGTTGACATGTCGGGGTTCTACGAGGCGAGCGCGTGGACGGGACTGGCATCGAACACGGCCTTGAGGTCGCGGCGGGCATCGAGCTCGGAGTAGGGCTCGATGGTGGCCACTCCGACGACGCGCGGCCGCGCATCGGTAAGGGACAGAAGTTCGAACGCCGTGTGAGTGGCGCTGAGCTGAGTGGGCCGGTGGTAGTAGTCCGAGAGGACCAGGTACGCGTGTAAGGCGGCCTGGGCGGCTTCTGGGGTGTCGTGCTGCGTGCTCACGTCGCGGCCGTGCTCGTCGATGGTCAGCGTGTACATGGAGACTCCTGGGTCGGGTGGGGGGCTGGAGGGGTGTATCGGTCGGGGCGCGCTATGCGGCGGCCGTGGCAGTGGCGAGGGACTTGATCCGATCGGGTCGGAAACCTGACCAGTGGTCGTCGCCGGCCACCACCACGGGGGCTTGGAGGTAACCGAGGGCCATCACGTAGTCGCGGGCCTCAGGGTTGGTGCTGATGTCCACGACGTCGTAGGTGACGCCCTGCTTGTCGAGCGCCTTGTAGGTGGCGTTGCACTGGACGCAGGCGGGCTTGGTGTAGACGGTGACCGAGGCGGTGGTGCTCATATCGCGCTCCTTAATGGTTGGGTAATTGAAGCGTTTCTGTAGCTCTTATTCTAATTGCTGGGAGGCAACTAGGCAACGGATAGAGCGATATTAAGGGCGGTCCATTCTGGCATTGAAGAGGCGTTTATACGGCGGGTATTAATGGCACTAGGACGGTGGCTAATGACACTAGGAACCATTCGGCGAATTCCCTTTTATTGGCGATTCTTTTTCTGTTCAGGAACGGTCGGAAGGCCCCGGGAAGCGGAACTCCTCGGGGCCTTCCTCGGCGGCTAGTTGTCCTCTTTGCAGGCCTGTCGGTACACGGTGTCGGCCTTGCGCTTGCCGAGGATCACCTGCTCGATGTCGCTGAGCGGGTAGCCGTTGTCCTCCAGGAATCGCAGGTAGGTCTTGGTGATGTCCTGGGGTGCGCGCCAGGCGTCCTTGGCCGTGCGGGCCTCGGTAGTGGCGAGCACCATTCCGAGCAGGATCACCAGTGCGCGTCCGTCGCCGGTGGCCGGGAGCTTGGCGACGGCCATTTTCGCGGTCTCGTTGTCGGCCAGGCCGAGCAGCTCGGGCGCGAGCTTCTGGCCGTGGTAATCGTTGAACAGGTCTGCTCGGGTGACGATCACTTCGGCGAGGTAGAGGGCCGCGCCTTTCGGGGCGGTCTTGCGGGACAGGAGCTTGTCGCGCACCCACTCGCGCCGCACGATCGCTGCCGCTTCGCCGAGCTTGTTCAGTGCGATGAGCTTGCGGCGTTCCGCGCGTTCCTTCTCCGCCTGCTCCTGGCGAGCCCGTTCCCGGTCGGCCGCACCGTCGGGGTCGCTGGCATCGGCGAGGCGGTCGGCGTCGAAGCCGTACTGGCGAGCTGCCCAGTCGGGCATGGTGACCCCTGCGCCGCGCGGGTTGCAGCAGTAGTACTCGGGGCTCCACGCGGTGGTCTCGGTGACGGTCCGGGCGTGCCGGTAGCCCTCGGCCGGTTCAAGGGTGGGGTCATCGGCGGTCTCGAAATCGATGTCGTCCTCGTCCACCGGTTCGCCGGTTTCGACGTCCAGGAACACCTCTTCGCTTTCGAGCACGACTGCCCAGTGCTGGGGGTCCATCGCCGCGAC
This sequence comes from Mycobacterium sp. IS-1556, assembly GCF_001499985.1. Classification (NCBI taxonomy): domain Bacteria; kingdom Bacillati; phylum Actinomycetota; class Actinomycetes; order Mycobacteriales; family Mycobacteriaceae; genus Mycobacterium; species Mycobacterium sp. IS-1556. The sequence goes on along the minus strand of NZ_LQIM01000010.1, from coordinate 9,229 downwards.
TGCCTCGTCGGTGAGGGTCTTGCCCTCCGCGTCTCGCAGGTAGTTGGTCGGGATGTAGGCCTTGTCCGACCAGCCGGGGCGGCGGTCGAGCACGGTGTAGCCCTTCGCGGTGAACGCTGCCGCTGTCTCCTCGTAGCGGCGTCGGTCTTCGCGCTCGGCCCGCAGCTGCGCGACACGGTGGTTGAACTGGTCGGTGCCGGCCACCTTGATCAGCTCGGCCTGGGCGGCGTCGTCGCCGTCGAACTCGACAAAGCTGGTGGCTTCTTCCAGGTTGAGCTGTCCGGTGTCCAGCGCGCTCATGGCCTTCTCGGACTCGATGGCCACCTTGGCTGCGGCTACGGCGTCTTTGGTGGTGGAAAGTCCCTTGGCCACCTTCGTCGGCGACACCCCGTCCAGCAGCAGCTGGTTGATGCCGCGGGCACGCTCGGCCTCGGTCAAGGGGGCGCGGTGATCGTTGGTGACGATCTGCTCGATGACGCGCTGGGCGCGAACGGCGGTGTCGGTTCCATCGACGGTGCGCACGTACACCGGCACCGTCTGTAGCCCGACCTGACGGGCCGCCTGGATACGTCGCTGACCTTCGCGGACGAACGGTTTGCCCTGCCCGTCGATGCGCACGGCCAGTACCGGCACCAAGACTCCGTGCTCCTCGATGGAGGCCAGGAAGTCACGGTCCAGGCGGGGATCGAGGCGCACGTTGTCCTCGATCTCAATCTCGTTGGGGCTCAGGTGGAGCAGCTCGGGAGTGGTGGCGGTGGTGGTCATTGGGGTTCCTTTCTCTGAAACAACGTGTTGCCTATAGGCTACACCATGAGGTAGCCTATAGGCAACACGTTGGAACAATGCGGAGTGACTGATTTCGATGAGCATGAACAACGGCCAGATCCCTGGTCTCGCTGAAAGCGACTGCGGATCAACGGTTGTCATGAGTTACGGCATGGGTGTCGATTCCACTGCGGTCCTGTTGCGCTGGCTCACAGACCCCGCTAGTCGTGACTTCGCCCTCCAGGACCTAGTGGTGCTCACCGCGCACACCGGCGACGAGTTCGACCAGACCCTGCGCGACGTCGAGGAGGTCGTCCTGCCCGAATTGCGTCAGCACGGGGTCCGGTTCATCCAGGTCGGCCGCACGCAACGCAAGACGACCGCCAGCGGGGAGGGTGTCGCTGTACTCGACGACTCCACTGCCCCGCAGCGGCTGTACGTCGATGGCTACAAGCTGTCTGACGAAATGCTCTCGGCCGGAACGCTTCCTCAGGTCGGCGGGGCCCGCATGTGCTCGGTTCATTCGAAGGGAAATTGCCTGGATCCGGTCATCGCCTCGGTGACCGCCGGACGCCGGTATCGACATGTGCTGGGCTTTGAGGCTGGTGAGCGGGCCCGGGCGGAAAAGGATGCGCTGTTCAACACCGATCGCCGGACCGGGTGGTATCCGCTTCTGGAGTGGGGCTGGGATCGGACCCGATGCTCGGACTTCATCGTCGAGACGACCGGGCGCCGGTGGTCGAAATCCGCCTGCGGCTTCTGCCCGTTCGCGATGGCAACGGCCTCGGGTCGGCAGGCCCTCCTCGAGCGCTACCGACGCGAGCCACAGGCCGGCGCCCAGGCCCTGTTCCTCGAGTTCGTTGCCCGCAGTCTCAACGACCGGCAGACCCTGATCACCGGTGGCTCAGCGGCAGCACTCGTGGACGCCGCTGGTCTGACCGAGGTCCAGGAGCGCTACCAGGCACTGCTGGCTGACCAGCCTCATGCCCTCTACGAGGTTCGCCGGCTCACGCGCCGCTCGTCCAAGCGTCCCCACGGGCGCGGCATCACCGCGCGTTCAGTGCGCGCCGTGGCCCACGGCACGCGCGAACAGATGACGAGTCAACTTGCGGCCCAGCCCGGCGAACATCACGCCGGACCCGACGGCATCACGCGCCACGTGCTGCGGGCCCGAGGTGCCGAGCTGCCCTCCCTGGAACACTTCTACGTCGTCTGCCCGGCAGTCGTCGAGGACAAAGCTCGGCCCGGTTTCGAGGAATGGTGGCAGGAGGCGACCAGCGATGATGTTCTGTTCTGAGGTCAACTCGCCCCGTCGCGGCGGTGTAGCCTATGGGCAACGCCATGGGAGGGAGCTGGCTATGGGCGCCGACACGTCTACGGACGACGGTTCCGAGATCCTGGCCGCGCTGGGTGCCGCGATCCGCGAGCATCGCACCGCGGTGGGTCTGACACAGGCCCAGCTCGCCGAACGGGCGGGTATCGGCCGACCGCATCTCAATCACATCGAGGGCGGGCGTAAGAGTCCGACTGTGGTGGTGTTGGTCCACCTGGCTCGCGGCCTGGGCGTCGATCCTGCGGCCCTACTGCAGACCCAAGGGTCTCAGTAAGGCGATACGCCGACGCTGCGCGAGGCCTCGATGCGCTGAATCAGCGTGGCGGCCTCGGTGTGATCGGGGCGCCCAGCGGTGTCGGTGCCTGTTTGGATCACAGCCACCAGTTCGTCGCTGGCGCGAAGCTCATAGCGCGGCAAGGCGGAAGCCTCACCTGCCCTTGCGTGATGGATGGCATCTAGCGCGGCGGCCAGGGCCGTTGTCACTGCGGCCTCGTGGTCCGGGGCCGAGCCGATGATCGTGTCGACACGGCGCGCGGTTGCCGTCGTCAGAGTCCAGTGAGCAGTCATGGCGCTGCCTCCTTGCGGTGGGGGATACCTCGGCCAGATTGTGCGCCCCCAGACAGCAAAACCGGGTCTGTCTCCCACGAGTTGTGGATAAGCAGACCCGGCTCTCGGCAGGCTGTGGATAACCCCTAGGCGTTCGGCGGGGTGTAGTCCTGGTCGCGAGGATCGGCTGCGAAGTCGGGGCCGTCCAGGAAGATCTGGACCCCGGTGCGGTGAGCTGTGGTCAGCAGGTCCACGGTGCTGATGGCTCCCGCCTGGTCGAGGACCTGGAAGGTGATCGGGCCCATGTGCAGGTCGAGCCAGCGGAGCTGGCGTGAGCGGTCCCGCGACAGCTCCTGGCGGGGCACAACCGCGTAGGCAGGTCGGCGCATCCAATCGATGGCCACGGTCGGCACCGCGAAGGGCTCGGCCGCCGCGGGCCCGGGTGCCGGGATCTGTCGGGGGATGAGCGCCATCGCCGAACGTGCCGCGCAGAACCCCTCCAGCACCCCCTGCACGGCCTGCGCTGACAGCATCGTCATGAGCAGGCCACCCCACTGCAGCCGCAGGCGGGCGTTGGGGGAGCAGGCGTGGTGCACGGCGATGTCGCCGCTCTGCTCGCCCTGGATTCGGACGATCGTGTGGCTGACCAACGCGGCGGGGGTCACATGCACTTCGGTGGATCGATGCTTCATCGGACTGCCTTTCGGTAGATGTTGCTTATAAGCAACACTCTACCGTGAGAAGCGCTGTCTAGCAACGGTTTTGGCAGACCAAATACCGCGGTACGTATCGCCCAATACCGTTCCCTGTCAAGGACTGTCGTTTCCCGACCACCCGCCATGCCGTCGCGTGGGGCAAACACGGAGAAGTTGAACAGGGGTGGCGGGTGGCGCGGTGACCATGGGGGAGCCGGGCCTGCATGCAAGCTAACCCCTCACCCACGCCACACCGGCAGCTCACGAGAGGGCTTCCGGTGGTGGCCCTGTGACCTCGACCGGGCAGTCGTGCTCAGGTACCTCGACGTGCTGTCGGACGAGTTTTCGTGCGAAGTTGGCTCTGGTGGTGGACTCGACGGCGCACCGCTCCGTACCGTCCGGAACATGACCGCACCTTTGTCGGGCGCCCTGACAAACGCTGAAAACGACTTGCGCACAGCAAAGTCCGAAGCCGATCCGCATCGGCAGGGTCAGTACGCACGATCAGCTGTCGACGCAGCCGCCGAAGCATCCCTCGACGCCGGCGCAAGCGCCGAGGAACGTGAGCGCGCGCAGTCCGTTCTGCAGTCAGCGCTGACGATGATTCCCGGCAGTCTGCTACGAGAGGCGCAGTCCATACTCACGACCGCGCGCAGCGAGACCGACCCTCACAAGCGCCGGGAGCTAGCCAGGTCGGCACTGGCCAAGGCCCGCGAAGCCGCGGGGCGCCGGGAAGTAACCGACGAGGAGCGCGCGCAGGCGCGGCAAGTGATCGGCAGCGCGCGGATGATGTCGAACACGACCGTGGAGGCGGAGATACGCCAGCGGAGCATGGAACGGGAGCGGGAACGCGAAGTTCCCGACGTGGCACTGTGATCAGTGCTGCCATGACTGGCGGCCTGGATCTGCCGTGGTTAACTCGGCGCTCCCGCTGGCCGCTCCCGAGCTCGCTGATAGGCGGCGCGGTACTGGTCGACAGTGATGCCCAGCACAACGGCAAGAGCGCCGGCATTCCTGTCCGACAACGGATACTCACCGCGCTCGATGCGCTGGAGGATCGCCGTGGACAGCTGGGCCTTGGCGGCGAGCTGCGGCTGCGTGAGTCCGTTCATGACCCGCCAGTCCCCGGGGTAGCGCTCCTCGGGGGCAATGAGCACCACGGCGTCGATCGGCGCGCCAAGCACCGTCATCACCGCCGCGAGGATGTCGACTTGTGGTGTGCGACGACCAGCCTCCCAGTGATGGATCGTGCTCAACGAAACACCCGAGAGCCGCGAGAGATCGCTGACGCTGATGCCCGCGCCATTGCGCAACGCGGTGAAGGCGCGGGGATCGAAGCCGCGCAGGACGCGGCGAGTCATACGGCGACGACGCGGATGGTTCTCATTGAGAGACAGACTCATCGCACCGCCGCTGTAACGTGAATAAAGAGTATCTTAGCGTCGTTGTATAGCGCAGTATCTTATCGTAGGATTTTGGCTGGTCGAAAGTGCTGGCACCGGATTTCGCACGGCAGTTTCGATGCCTTCTCCGTGTTCCGCAACACCTATTCGCCGTGCGCCTTGGAGGGCCTCATGGAACTTTCCGTTCGCTCCTATCTCACTGCCGGCATCGCGTTGACTGCGGCCAGCACGATCGCGCTGACCCCAGTCGTGGTGGCACCCAGTGACCACCACCTCCCGATGCCCTACGCATCGGCCTCGGAAATACATCTGGCCGCCGCGATCAGCCCCGCCGACATCGCCGCCCTGGCGGCCAACCTCGATGCGGCGATGGCATCGATCACCGCCACGGTGACCTCGATGGTCGACGCCTCCAGTCACACCCTCAGCGGCGCACTGACCTCCGCGGCAGCCCTCAACGACAACCTGTGGGACGGACTGATTCGCGCGGCCGGCGGCAATCCCACACTCGGATCGGTGCTCATCGCCCTCAAGGCCGCATCCGCCGGCGGACTGGCGCAGCTCGCACAGTCTGTCGACGCCACGGGCAGCATCGTCGTCCTGTCGAGCGGGCAGGTCGCTGACATCCTGACCTCGACAGTCACCGGGTCCCTGGCTTCGGCCACCCACGCCGTGGCCAGCATCGTCAACAACCCGCTCTCGGCGGCCAGCTACCTGGGCCTGCTGACAACCCCGTTCGGCATCGCAGGGATGGCCCTGCAGGGCGGCATCAACGCGGCCGCAGCCATCGCCACCGGCGGGGTGAACTTGACCAGCGCCCTGGTCAACGCTGTAAGCGACCAGATCGGCAACGCCGTGTCCCTGGTGAACGGCCTACTCGGGGCGGGCAAGTCACTCACAGACATCGCACTCATCGACGGCGCGCTGACCGCCGTCCAGGGCATCGTGTCCGCGCCCGTCACCGCCGTACTGGCCGGAGTCACCGGCATCACCGGCGCCGCCGCCAATGCCGCGACCTTCGCACTCGAGCGGGTCGCCGGCGGCGCCTCAGCCGTGGTGTCGACCTGGCTGGGCCACGGCTCGACCCCCGGTGCACTGCAGAACGCGATCGGGGCGATCGGCACGGCGCCGCAGAGCCCGGCCAGCTACACCAACGCGGTGTCGGTTCTTCTCGGCGCCGGTGTGACGACCGTTCAAACGGTCCTCGGAACGGCCGGCTCATTCGCCTCCCTGCCGTTCCGGGTCGGCGCGGACCTCACCGGCACAGCCGCCGAGGTCATCAACTCGTTCACCGGGGGCCTGGCGACCGCCGCCAGCGGCTTGCTGCAAGCTGCGGGTCTACCGTCGTTCGTGGCCGGCCTTCCCTATGCCGTGGCCGCCGCTGTCACCGGTGCCGTCAACGTCGCCGCGTTCACCACCGCGGCCGCGCTGGACACGATCGCAACCGCGATCGACATCGGCCAGGCCATCGGCGGAATCTTCAACGCCAGCCCGCTGGCGCTCACCGCGGCCGCGGCAGACCCCGCGGCCCTGCCGAGCTCCGCGCTGCGATCAACACTGGCGGACACGGTCACCGTGCCGGGCACCGCGGATGCCAGCGAGGTCGCAGACACCTCGAACCCCGGAGCCTCGACGACCGAGGATGCCGCCACCCCAGCAGCAGCAGACGACCCGACGACGACAGAAGAAGTGAGCGACGAGCACGCAACCGACGACGTGCTGCCCCAGACCACGCCCGCCGGCCCCGTCGCGGTCGACATCGAGGAGCCGGCGACCCCTGCGGTCGGTGGCCCCACCGAGGATGTGGCGACTCCCACCAACAGCACCGACGACGAACCGGACATCGACAACGCCACGCCGACACCGGGGGACCGCGCAGACGGGGATGCATCCAACACCGCGGCCGCCGCTGAGCCCGCTGCGAACACCGCTAACCGCAGGACGGCGCGGCTGGAGTCATCCGGCGGCACAGGGCGTCAGGCTACTTCCAGCGAGCAGGTGGGGCCCCCCGCCGGGACGAAGGACGCCGGGGACGGTGCCGAATCGTATGGCCGGCATGCCTCTGGCACCACCGCATCCGAGTCCTCGGCGTCCTCAGTAGGCCGACACCGCAGCGACGCCCGGCCGTCGAGCGCCAACGCGAAGACACCGTCAGGCGAGAAGACGAGCGGATCCGCGTCCGCCTCGGCGAACGGTGAACGCGCAGCGGCCTAGTCGGTCGCCTCGCGGCGGTAGGTGGCGGCCTTGTCAATGCCCGAGACCCGCTGCGTAACCTCACTCGCGTGGGACTGGAAGGCGTTGCAGCGGCCCACGGACACGCTCCGATTGCACTGAGCGACGACTGCGTCGGCTGGGCCCGCACCGCCCATTACCTCACCGCTGTCGCTGACGATGGCGATGTGCAGCTGCGCTCTGAAGCCGGGGCACCCGGCCGCTACTTCGTCCGGCGCCGCGGCGCTAACCGTCTCGAACTCACCCAGGCCGACGACGACGCAGAGCACCCGCTACTGTTCGTGGCTCAAGTGGACGTCCTAGAGCGCTACCTCGTGGGACTCTTCGCCGATGACATTCGCGAGGACCTCGATCTGCCGCCCCTGGAACTCGGTTGGCGCAGAGAGGATCTGGCTGACGGCTACGAACTGAGCGACATGGTGCGCGGATACCGCACTCTCAAGCGTACGACCGGCGGGCCCGTCGCCGCAGCTCCGGACCCGACCCTGAGCCTTCTCGCGCTGGTGCCGCTATCGCACTACCTCCAGTGGCCCATTCCCGACCTCAAACGCTCGTTCCTGAGCCCGGCTGGCATTCCGCTCATGCGCAATGGCCGCTATACGCCGCGCTGAGCGGGGAATCGACAGTCGGCAGGTACCTGGGGGGCCGCGCAGGTTGGTCCGCGTCGGTGGGACGACGCCGACCGCGGTGAGGAAGTGCGTGCGTAACCTCGATGAGGTGGGCACGAACGGCAGAACGGGGGAGCGGCGGCAGGCTCCGATGCCGATGCTGGCCACACTGGGACGCCCGCCAGCGGGTGATGACTTCGCTGTTGAGGTGAAGTACGACGGCCAGCGCGGCCTCATCGTCGTCGACGGCGACGACGTGGCTGTGTTCACCAGGAATGGTGCCGAGGTGTCCCGGACCTTCCCCGAACTTGCCCGGGTCGGCGCGGCGGTCGGCGGGCGCCGCGTGATCTTGGACGGGGAGATCGTCGCCGTTGGAAGCGACGGGCGCCCGTCATTCACCCGTCTCCAGCGTCGATGGCCTCAGCAGCGCCGTCCCAGCTCCGAGCTCGTCCGTGAGGTGCCCACCCGATTTTTGGCCTTCGACGTCCTGTCTGTCGACGGGATCGATGTCACGGGCGAGCCGTATGGCCGCCGCCGCGAAATCCTCGGTGGGGTGATGGTGTTGGATAAGTCACCGGTCATGACGGTTCCCCGACACTGGGTGGATGTGTCGCCGGCCAACATGCTTGAGGTGTGTGCGGCCAACCGCATGGAGGGCATCGTGGCCAAGCACCTGGACTCTCCGTATCGGCCTGGCCGATCCCCGCTTTGGGTGAAGTCGATGGTCAGGGCGACAGCGGAGTTGGTGATCGTGGGACATATCACCACGAGCGCCGCCGGCGGTAGCGTGGGCTCGCTGCTGGTGGCCGGTTATGACGACAGCGGCGAGCTGGTGCTTGTCGGCCAGGTTGGGACCGGGATGAGTCAGCGTGAGCGGCGAAGGCTGTTCGAACTACTCGACCCGATCGAGATTCCGCATGCGCCGGTGCGGAACCCACACGCGGAAGCTGGCGTGCGCTGGGTGACACCTCGGTACGTCGGCGAGATTGCCTACCGCGAATACACGCCAGGTCGCTGGCTGCGCCACCCATCGTGGAAGGGACTCCGCGATGTCGGGCTGGCCGGTGCCCGTGTGCCGCGGGCTGCCTGAGTCGTTAGGCGGGCGAGCCCAACAGCCCGTCCAGCCGTGGCTCGCAACTGCTCTCCGTCGTGCGATCGACATCCTGGAATAAGGCGGGGAGTGGTTGCTAGGTCCGCCGCCGGCTTCGCGGGACAGCAGGGTCATGATCTGCCGACGTGCGGCGGCGGCGGACGCTGCGGTCAGCCCAAACACAAGGTTGTGTACCGCAGCGCGGACCCCCGATGTCGGTGGACAGTAGTAGCCGTAGCCCGAAAGTAACGGCTGTGGTGGGCGGGGGTCGGGAGGTAGGCGTGGGCGGTAAGGCGCGGGTGCACGAGCTGGCCAAAGAACTCGGCGTGACGGCCAAGGAAGTGTTGGCGCGACTGTCCGAACAGGGCGAGTTCATCAAGTCAGCGAGCTCCACAGTTGAGGCCCCCGTCGCCCGACGTCTGCGTGAGGCATACCAGGCGCAGAACAAAACCGCCGGGCGCCGCGGCGCCGGCGGCAGGTTGATCGCGCTCGTCGAAAGTCCTCAGGTGTGCTCGCCGAAATTCCTCACCTGTGAGCAGCGGTCAGTGTAGTTGTTG
>NZ_LQIM01000009.1:0-93165 GCF_001499985.1 Mycobacterium sp. IS-1556 | reverse complement strand
CGGTCACCGAAAACCCGGAACACACGGCAAACGCGAACCCAAACCAGCACCATGACTGTCAACGATGTCCCGAGACACCACAGAACGCTCAGCGCTCCTCGATGTCTACAAGCCGCCTAATTGGTGGCCGCGACCAATTCCTGACCACGCATCCGCTGGCTGATCACCGCGGTGATGCCGTCGTCGCGCATGGTCACCCCGTACAAGGCGTCGGCGACTTCCATCGTCGGCTTCTGATGCGTGATGACGATCAGCTGGGAGCGCTCACGCAGCTGCTCGAACAGGCTGATCAGCCGGCGCAGGTTCACGTCGTCGAGCGCCGCCTCGACCTCGTCCATCACGTAGAACGGCGAGGGCCTGGCGCGGAAGATCGCGACGAGCATCGCGACCGCGGTCAACGACTTCTCCCCGCCGGATAGCAGCGACAGCCGCTTGATCTTCTTGCCCGGCGGACGGGCCTCGACCTCGATGCCGGTGGTGAGCATGTCGTTGGGGTCGGTCAGCAACAGCCTGCCCTCCCCACCGGGGAACAGCGCGGAGAACACCCCACGGAACTCGCGTTCAACGTCGGCGTACGCCTCGGTGAACACCTGCAGGATGCGTGCGTCGACGTCATCGATGACATCGAGCAGATCCTTGCGCGCGCCCTTGACGTCCTCGAGTTGGGTGGACAGGAAGTTGTAGCGCTCCTCGAGCGCGGCGAACTCCTCGAGCGCGAGGGGATTGACCCGGCCCAGCTCGTTGAGCTCGCGTTCGGCCTTCTTGGCGCGTCGTTCCTGCGTCGCGCGGTCGAACGGCATCGGCGCAGGCGTGGTGACCTGCTCCCCGCGCTCGCGCGCCTGCTCGAATTCGGCCATCTCCAGTTCCGTGGGCGGCAGCGGCACGTCCGGGCCGTACTCGGCGACCAGATCATCGGTCGCCATGCCGAACTGTTCGAGGATCTGTTCCTCGAGCTGCTCGATACGCATTGCCGCTTGCGCTTTGGCGACTTCGTCCTTGTGCAGCGCCTCGGTCAGACCGTTGACCTTGGTGGTGAGCTCGTTGACCGCGTCGCGCGTCTTGGCCAGCGCCGCGGTGCGGTGCTGGCGTTCGGCGGCAACCTCGTCGCGAGCGCGTGACGCCACCGCCACCACGGCGCTCAACCGTTGTGCGACAAGGCGGCCCGAGTCCGCAACCGCGGCGGCCACCGCCGCTGCATGCTGACGCGATTCGCGGGCACGAAGGGCGCGCAGCCTCGCCTCGCGCTCGGCGGCCGCCGCCCGGCGCAGCGAATCCGCCCTTCCGCGAACGGCATTCGCGCGCTCCTCGGCGGTTCGCAGCGCCAACCGGGCCTCCACCTCGGCGCCGCGAGCCGTCTCGGCGGCAGCCATCGTCTCTTGCCGGTTGACGGGCTCGGCTTCGAACGTCGGCTCCTGCTGGGCGTTGTGCAGACGCTGCTCGAGCCCGGCGAGCTCCTCGACGGTGCGGGATCGGTTGGCCTCCAACTCGTCTCGCTGCTGGATCAGCCGTTGCCATTCGTCGTCGGCGGCGCGGGCCTCCTGGCCGAGTCGACCCAGCTGCTCGTAGATCGCCGAGATGGCGGCGTCTGATTCGTTGAGCGCAGCGAGCGCCTGCTCCGCGGCGTCCTGACGGCTGGCCTGTTCGGTCAGCGCGCCGGACAGGGCCGCCATCAACTCGCCGACCTGCCTCTCGGCTTCGGCCAGCTCGGAGCGGGCCTTCTCGACCTCCGAGGCGATCTCGAGCGTGCTGGGTTTGCGGTCCGACCCGCCGCTGACCCAGCCCGCCCCCACCAGGTCGCCATCGGTGGTGACGGCCCGCAGCTTCGGCCGCGAGGCGACCAGGTCCAGTGCGACGGCCAGCTCCGACACGACCACCACGTCTGAGAGCATCGCCCGGATCGCGCCCCGCAGTCGCGACGGCGCTTCCACCAGCTCCACCGCCCACACGGCGCCTGCGGGCAACGATTCAGCTTGCGGCGCTGCGTGTTCCGGCCAATCGCCGAGCACGATCGCCGCCCGCCCACCGTCGGACTCCTTGAGCGCCGCGACCGCAGCGCGCGCGGCACCTGGGCTTTCGGCGGCGACCGCGTCCGCGGCGGCACCGAGCACCGCCGCGACGGCCGCCTCGTAGCCGTTGCGCACCTTCACCAGGTTGGCGATCGAACCCAGAAGCCCTGCGCCACCGCGATTTTGCTGCAGCCAGGCCGCCCCGTCCTTGCGATCCAGACCGACGGAAAGGGCTTCGATACGAGCGCGCAGCGAGGCGACCTGACGTTCTGCGCCGCGCTCGGCGGCCTGCAGTTCGGCGACGCGTTCGTCGGCCAGCCGCAGCGCGGTCACCGTGCGGTCGTGGTGTTCGTCCAGACCGACTTCGCCGGCGTCGAGTTCGCCGACGCGGCTTTGCACGGTCTCGAACTCGGCCTGGGCCTGCTGGGCCCGGGCTGCGGCCTCGTCGATGCTGCCGGTGAGCCGAGCGACGGTTTCGTCGATGGACTCCACGCGGGTGCGCATGGTGTCGACCTGACCGGCCAGCCGGGCCAGGCCCTCGCGGCGGTCGGCTTCGGCGCGGGCCGCGGCCAGGTGCGCCCGTTCGGCTTCGGCGGCGACGCGCTCACGCTCGGCCAGCTCGGCACGGGCGCCCTCGAGCTTCGCGCGCGATTCGGTCAGCTCGTCAAGCAGTTGCCGTTCCTGCGCGGCGATCTCGTCTGCCTGGGCTTCCAGCGCATCGGGATCGGGGCCGGTCGACGCCTCGGGCTCGATTTCGAGGTGCTGTGCCCGCTCGCTGGCGATACGCACTGTGGCACTGACGCGTTCGGCGAGCGCCGACAGCGAGAACCAGCTCTGCTGTGCGGCGTCCGCGCGTTCGCTGAGGCCGGCGACCGCCGCTTCGTGGGCGGCCAGCTCCGCGGTCTTGGCCTCCAACAGCGTCGCGATCTCGTCATGCTCGCGGCGCAGCGTGGTCTCGGCCTGGTTGGTGTTCTCGAATTCGGCACGGCGCGTGACGAGGTCGTCGGCGGCCAGCCGCAGGCGGGCGTCACGCAAATCAGCCTGAATCGTCTGGGCGCGCCGGGCCATCTCGGCCTGCCGCCCGAGCGGCTTGAGTTGACGACGCAGCTCGGTGGTCAGGTCCGTCAGCCGGTTCAGGTTGGCCGACATCGCATCGAGCTTGCGGACCGCCTTCTCCTTGCGCTTGCGGTGCTTGAGGACGCCGGCCGCCTCCTCGATGAACGCCCGACGGTCCTCGGGCCGCGATTCCAGGATCTCCGAGAGCTTGCCCTGTCCGACGATGACGTGCATCTCGCGGCCGATGCCGGAGTCGGACAACAGTTCCTGGACATCCATCAACCGGCAACCGCTGCCGTTGATCTCGTACTCGCTGCCGCCGTCGCGGAACATCCGCCGGGTGATCGAGACCTCGGAGTACTCGATCGGCAGCGAGTTGTCGGAGTTATCGATCGTGACCGTGACCTCCGCGCGGCCCAGCGGCGGCCGCGACGACGTGCCCGCGAAGATGACGTCTTCCATCTTGCCGCCGCGCAGCGTCTTGGCGCCCTGTTCGCCCATCACCCAACTCAGCGCGTCGACCACGTTCGACTTGCCCGAACCATTGGGCCCGACGACGCACGTGATGCCTGGCTCGAAGCGCAGAGTCGTCGGCGAAGCAAACGACTTGAAGCCCTTCAGGGTCAGACTCTTGAGGTGCACGACGTGCCACACTACCGCCGCGCGGGCTACCGCTCGGTGAACCCTTCTAGCGAGTCGCGAGGTTCTGTGAAGTCGGCGACGACATTGTCGACCCGACCCGGCGCTTCACCGCTTTGCAGCAGGTCAAGTAGTCGTTGGCACGCTTCGCGGGGGCCCTCGGCGACCACTTGCACCCGGCCGTCGGGCTTGTTGGCCGCGAAACCGGTCAGGCCGAGTTCCAGCGCGCGCGACCGCGTCCACCACCGGAAGCCGACGCCTTGGACGTGGCCGTGCACCCACGCCGTCAGTCGTACCTCAGCTAACTCCTGCATCATGAACCTCAAAGGTCACTTTGGTCCCGGATTTCAGCGTGCGGCCGACGGTGCAGACCTGGTCGACCGCGCGCTCGACCACCGTGAGTACCCGCTCGACCTCGGCTTCCGACAAGCCGGACAGGTCGAGTTCCATGTGCTCCTCGAGCAGCGGGTACCGCTCCTGCTCGCGGTCGGCAGGCCCGGAGACGCGGATCGTCGCGGGGTAGTCGTCGCCGAGCCTGCGGCGCAGCGGCGCGTCACTGGCCATACCGCTGCACGCCGCCAGCGCGATCTTCATCAGCTCGCCCGGTGTGAAGACGCCCTCGACGTCCTCGCTGCCGACGAGCACCTCGGCGCCGCGCGAGCTACGCCCGGTGTAGCGGCGCTCGCCCGTCCGCTCAACCCACAGTTCCGTCATGCAGTATTTCTACAACGCTCGACGGGCGGGAATTCCGCTGCGGCCCGTCGGTGCTTACTCCTCAGACGTCACAGCGAGCCACGTTTCGCAGGGAAAGTGCGCGAAAACGACTGCGAAACGTCGATACGTGTGACGGCAGTGGTCTACGGGAACGCGCCCGCCCAGTGGACAGGGACATCTAGCCCGCCGGACGCCGGCCGCCCAGCGCGCAGCTTAAGCCCGCCTCGCCCGCGGCCGGGGTTGGCACCGTGGGCAGTAGAACGACGAGCGGTTCATGAACTTCTCCCGCCGCATCACCGCACCGCAGCGCCGGCACGGCTCACCTTCGCGGCCGTAGGCATCCAGCGACCGGTCAAAGTAGCCGGATTCGCCGTTGACATTGACATACAACGCATCGAACGACGTGCCGCCCTGCTCCAGCGCCTCCCGCATCACCTCGGCGGCCGCGTCGAGCACCTCCGCCAGCTTGGACCGGGTCAGCGACGACGCCAGCCGGGCGCCGTTGACCTTGGCGCGCCACAGCGCCTCGTCGGCGTAGATGTTGCCGATGCCCGACACCACCGTCTGATCCAGCAGCTGCCGCTTGATCTCGGAGCGCTTGTGCCGCAACACCGTAACCACACCATCGCGGTTGAACAGCGGATCGAGCGGGTCGCGGGCCAGATGAGCGACGGGCACCGGTACCTCACTGCCGTCGACGGTGACCATGTCGGTGAGCATCCAGCCGCCGAACGTGCGCTGGTCGACGAAGCTCAAGGCGGTGCCGTCGTCGAGCAGGGCAGCGATGCGCAGGTGATCCTCCCGCGGCAGCTCGCCCAGCAGCATCTGCCCGCTCATCCCCAGATGCACCACCAGCGCCGAATCGTCATCCAGAATCAGCCACAGATACTTTCCCCGCCGGCCCGTGCCGACGATGCGCGAGTTCAGCAGCCGCGCGGTCAGATCGGCGGGGCCGGCCTCGTGTCTGCGTACCGCGCGCGGATGGTGCACGCGCACCGCGGTGATCGTCTTGTCGACAACGTGCGCGGCCAGTCCGCGCCGGACCACCTCGACCTCGGGAAGCTCAGGCATCTACCTCGGCGGCGGTCAGTGCGTTCCAGGCCGCCGCGGCCGCCTTGAGCTCGGCCTCCTTCTTCGTGCGCCCGACCCCCGTGCCGTATTCGGTGTCGGTGACGATCACCGTCGCGGTGAATTCCTTGTCGTGGTCCGGCCCGGTGGAGGTGACGACGTAACTCGGTGCGCCCAGCCCGCGCGAGGCGGTCAGCTCCTGCAAGCTGCTCTTCCAGTCCAGCCCGGCGCCCAGGGTCGGCGCCGTGTCCAACAACTCGCCGAACAGCCGCAGGATGACCTGCCGCGCGACAGTGATGCCGTGCTCGAGAAAGATTGCGCCGAGCAGGGATTCGACACCGTCGGCCAGGATGCTGGCCTTGTCGGCGCCGCCGGAGTTTTCCTCTCCCTTGCCCAGCAACAGGTACGCGCCGAGCCCGCCTTCGGTCAGGTGACGCCCCACGTCGGCCAGTGCCTGGGTGTTGACGATGCTGGCGCGCAGCTTGGCCAGATCGCCCTCCGACCGGTCGGGGTGCCGGTGGTAGAGCTCCTCGGTGATGGTCAGCCCGAGCACCGCGTCACCAAGGAACTCCAGTCGCTCGTTGGTCGGCAGTCCGCCGTTTTCATAGGAGTAGCTGCGGTGGGTGAGCGCGATGGTGAGCAGTTCGTCGGGCAGGTCGACGCCCAGAGCCGCAAGCAGCGCGGCGCGCTCAGTCACGCGTGTCCTCGTCGAACATGCCGGCCAGCTTGGCCCAGCGCGGATCGATCCGCTCGTGGTGGTGTCCGGGTTCGGCTTCGGCCAGCGCCACGCCGCAGTCCGGGCACAGCCCGGCGCAGTCGGGACCGCACAGCGGGGCGAACGGCAGCGCCAAGCCGACGGCGTCGATGATGGGCTGCTCCAGGTCGACGGTGTCGTCGATCACGCGACCGACCTCGTCGGCTTCGGTGGTCTCGTCGGTGGCGCTGTCGGGGTAGGCGAACAGTTCGGTCAGATCGATCTCGACCTCACCGGTGACCGGCGTCAGGCACCGTGCGCACTCGCCCGCCGTCGGCGCGGAGACCGTGCCGCTGACGAGCACGCCCTCCGACACCGACTCGACCCGCAGGTCGAGCGCCAGCGGAGCGCCTTCCTCGATTCCGATCAGGTCGAGCCCGATCCGCGCCGGGGCGGGCACCGTCTCGGAGACGGCCATCATCGCCCCGGGCCGCCGGCCGAGCCGGGAGATGTTGATCACGAGCGGCGATTGTGACGCGCGATGCGCCGCCGCTTTGGCATGCGTCGCCATGACAATCGAGTTTACGGCGAGGATTTTTGGCGGCCCTCGGCGCTCAGCGCGCCGCGTAGTCGTGCGTGCCGGCGGCGGTGCGAAGCTGGTGTCGCCCGCGGCCGACCGAGCGCAGTGTGCCGTTGAGGAAGTCCTCGAACTCCGCGAGCTTGCTGTCGACATAGATGTCGCACTCTCCGCGCAGCCGGTCCGCCTCGGCGTGTGCCGAGTCGATGAGCCGGGTCGCCTCGGCCGTCGCGGTCTGCACGATCTCGGTCTGCGATACCAGCCGCTGTTGCTCCTTGATGCCCTCTTGCACGGCCTTCTCGTAGGCGAGGTTGCCGCTCTCGATGAGCCGGTCGGCTTCGGTCTTGGCGCGTCCGGCGCTGGCCTCGTACTCGCGTTTGGCGGTGGCGGCGATGCGGTTGGCTTCCTCGCGGGCCTCCCCGACCATCCGCTCGCTGTGCTGGCGGGCCTCGGCCACCATGCGGTCGGCCTGGGCTTTCGCGTCCGCCAGCAGCCG
This sequence comes from Mycobacterium sp. IS-1556, assembly GCF_001499985.1. Taxonomy (NCBI): domain Bacteria; kingdom Bacillati; phylum Actinomycetota; class Actinomycetes; order Mycobacteriales; family Mycobacteriaceae; genus Mycobacterium; species Mycobacterium sp. IS-1556. The sequence continues at coordinate 85,915 of NZ_LQIM01000009.1, read as the reverse complement.
GTCGGCCTCCGCGCGGGCGTGGTTGAGCACCGAGTCCGCCTCCGCCGTGGCCGTCGAGACCATCGAGTCGGAATGGTCCTTGGCCTCGCGAAGCATCCCGTCGCGCGCATCGAGGACATCCTGGGCGTCGTCGAGCTCACCGGGAATCGCGTCCTTGATGTCGTCGATCAACTCGAGGACATCACCGCGGGGCACTACGCAGCCTGCCGTCATCGGCACGCCGCGCGCTTCTTCCACAATCGCGCTCAGTTCATCGAGCGCCTCGAAAACTCGGTACACGGCAACACCCTCCAGGCGTAGTTGACAGTTACCAGTGTGCCTGGTGTTGCCCGTGTGACTCGGCTTCCGCGTCGGTGTGTCGCTTCGGACCTCGTTCATCCTCGACAAACACCGGCGGTTGGCCGAGTCGCACCGCTACCCCAGACCGCAACTGCCTGCTGAATTGCTCGTGCGCATTATGTCAAGCGCGCGGTTGGCGCGACGATCGGGGAAGGCCGGCGCGCGGCGACTACTTCAGCGCTGCACCGATGAGGTCTCGGGCGCGGTCGAGCATCGAGGCAAACGGCCCAACCGCGAAGTTGGCCTTGGCCGACTCCACGCCGGCGTGCGGATGGGTCGGCGCGATCGCCTCGGCGGCCCGCACCGCCCCCGCCATCCGTTTGAGATCGTCGCCGTCGAGCTTGCGCTGCAGCTTGTTGAACTCCTCGTGCTCCTCGTGCTCGGCGTGCTCGACCACGTCGTCGCGGAACTTCGTCAACTCGTCGATGAACTCCTTCGATCCGAGGTCCATCTTCTCCAGCCGCGACAGGAACTCCTTGGCCTCGTGTTCCTCTTTGAGCCGTGCGTCGACGATCGAGTCTCCGTCGGCCACCTCTTTGCGGGCCCGCGGATGCACCACCATCTCCTCGGCGGTCTCGTGCACGGCGAGTAGTTGACGAAGATCGGTGAACGCCTTCTCGCGGGCTTTCGTATCCGACGCGCCGAGCACCTCATCGAACATGTCCTTGATCAGATTGTGTTGATCGGTGAGGAACTTCACGACGTCGTCGGTGTTCTGGACGAACGTTTCGACCATGGCAGAAACCTCCTGCGTTTTCGCTATTGGTGTGGGCGCGGATGGGCTGTGCGCCACCTTCCGCCTACCCGGCGCAGACGGAAATTAACCCTGGCGAAGCTTGGCTTGCAGTCGCTTGTTGACCGGCGCGGGCAGCAGGTCGGAGACGTCGCCGCCCAGCGTGGCGACCTCCTTGGCCAACGACGAGGACACGAACGAATACCGCGGTGTGGTGGCGACGAAGAATGTGTCGACGCCGGCGATGTGCTTGTTCATCTGCGCCATCTGCAGTTCGTATTCGAAGTCGGTGCCGGTGCGCAGGCCCTTGACGATCGCGGTCATGCCGCGCTGTCGGGCGAAGTCGACGACGAGCCCCTGACCGGACTCGACGCGCAGGTTCGACAGATGCTCGGTGGACTCCTCGATCATCGCGATGCGCTCGTCGAGCGTGAACATGCCCTTCTTGTTCGGGTTGACCAGCACGGCGATCAGCAATTCGTCGAACTGCGCGGCCGCGCGCTCGAAGATGTCGATGTGACCCAGGGTCACCGGGTCGAAGGAGCCCGGGCATACCGCGCCGCTCATGACCGATGACGGTATCAGGGCTGCTCAATCGCTGACTTGGGCCAGCTCCAGGCGGGTGTCGCCGTAGCTGCGCGACGGCCACACGTGCCACCCCGGCGGCCAGTTCAGCGGTGGTCCGCTTGCCCCACGCTCGACGACGACGACGGTGCCGTCGGTGGTCCACCCGCCGTCGACCAACGCCGCGAGCACCTCGGCGACCTCGGCCGCGTCGACGTCGTAGGGGGGATCGGCGAAGACCACGTCCACGGGCGACGACGCACCGGCCGAGAGCACCGCGGCCACGGTGCCGCGTCGCACGGTCGCCCGCGACGTCCCCAAGGTGGCGATGTTGTCGGCGATGACGCGGGCGGCCCGGGCGTCGGATTCCACGAAGACCGCCGACACCGCTCCCCTCGACAACGCCTCGAGGCCGAGGGCTCCGGAGCCGGCGTACAGATCGAGTACCGCCGCCCCGGTGAGGTCGATGCGCGCGGCGAGCACGTTGAACAACGATTCGCGGACCCGGTCGGTGGTGGGCCGGGTGCCCCGGCCGGATCGATGCTGCGGCACGGTGATTCGTCGACCGCCGAAGGCCCCGGCGACGATGCGGGTCAGCTGACCACCACCAGTAGATCGCCGCCTTCGACTTGTGCCGTCTCCGACACCGCCACCCTGCTGACCTTGCCGGCCTTGGGCGCGGTGATCGCGGCCTCCATCTTCATCGCCTCGATGGTGGCGACCGTCTGCCCCGCCTCCACCTCGTCGTCCACCGCGACGTTGACGGTCACCACGCCCGCGAACGGCGCGGCGACATGGTCGGGATTGGCGCGGTCGGCCTTTTCGGCGGTCGGGATGTCGCTGGCGACACTGCGATCGCGCACCACCACCGGCCGCAGCTGCCCGTTGAGGATGCACATCACGGTGCGCATGCCGCGTTCGTCAGGGTCGGAGATCGCTTCGAGCCCTATCAGCAGTTCGACCCCACGTTCCAGCTGGACGCGGTGCTCGTCGCCGTGGCGCAGCCCGTAGAAGAACTGGTTGGCCGACAGGCTCGAGGTGTCGCCGTACTGTTCGCGGTGGGCGTCGAGTTCCTTTGTCGGGCCGGGGAACAACAACCGGTTCAGCGCGGCCTGGCGTTTCGGGCCGGCTTGGGCGAGCACCGCTTCGTCTTCCTCGCTGAGTTCCTGTTGTGGTTTCGCAGGCGCCCGCCCGGCCAGCGCCTTGGTCCGCAGCGGTTCGGGCCACCCGCCGGCGGGCTCGCCGAGTTCGCCGCGCAGAAATCCGATCACGGACTCGGGAATGTCGAATCGCGAAGGGTCCGAAGCGAACTCATCGGCGCTGATGCCCGCACCGACGAGGGCCAGCGCGAGGTCGCCCACCACTTTCGACGAGGGGGTCACCTTCACCAGTCGGCCCAGCACCCGGTCGGCGGCCGCGTAGTTGGCCTCGATCTCCTCGAAACGGTCACCGAATCCGAGTGCGATGGCCTGCTGGCGAAGGTTCGACAGCTGTCCGCCGGGGATCTCGTGGTGATAAACCCGCCCTGTCGGGGCCGGAGGGCCGGCGGCCACAACATCGAAGGGGGCGTAGACCTTTCGCAACGCCTCCCAGTACGGCTCCAAGTCGCACACCGCCTGCAGCGACAACCCGGTGTCGTACTCGGTGTGCGCGGCGGCGGCGACGATCGAGCTGAGCGCGGGCTGGCTGGTGGTGCCCGCCAGCGGCGCCGCCGCCCCGTCGACCGCGCTGGCGCCCGCCTGCCAGGCGGCCAGATATGTCGCCAGCTGACCGCCCGGGGTGTCATGGGTGTGTACGTGCACCGGCAGGTCGAATCGACTGCGCAGCGCCGTGATCAGCGTGTGGGCGGCCTGCGGCCGCAGCAGCCCGGCCATGTCCTTGATCGCCAGCACGTGGGCGCCGGCCTCGACGATCTGCTCGGCCAGCTTGAGGTAGTAGTCCAACGTGTAGAGATTCTCGCCGGGGTCGGACAGATCGCCGGTGTAGCTCATCGCGACTTCGGCCACCGCCGTGCCGGTTTCGCGGACCGCGTCGATGGCCGGCCGCATGGACTCGACGTTGTTGAGCGCGTCGAAGATCCGGTAGATGTCGATGCCGGTCGCGGTCGCCTCGGCGACGAACGCGTCGGTGACCGTCTCCGGATACGGGGTGTAGCCGACGGTGTTGCGGCCCCGCAACAGCATCTGCAAGCAGATGTTGGGCACCGCCTCGCGCAGCGCGGCCAGCCGTTCCCACGGGTCTTCCTTCAGAAATCGAAGCGCCACATCGTAAGTCGCGCCGCCCCAGCATTCGAGCGACAGCAGCTGCGGTGTCATCCGCGCGATGTAGGGCGCGACCATCAGCAGGCCGGTGGTGCGCAGACGGGTGGCCAGCAGCGACTGGTGCGCGTCGCGGAACGTCGTGTCGGTGACAGCCAACGGCTTGGAGTCGCGCAGCCAGCGGGCGAACCCGTCGGGCCCGAGTTCGGTCAGCAGTTGCTTGCTGCCGGCCGGCGCCGCGGCCGCGAGGTCGATTTCGGGAAGCTTGTCCTGCGGATACACCGACGCGGTGCGGGGGCCATGGGGCTGGTTCACCGTGACATCGGCCAGGTAGTTGAGGATCTTGGTGCCGCGGTCGGCAGGGGTCCGTGCGGTCAGCAGATATGGGCGTTCGTCGATGAACGACGTGCTGATGCGGCCGGCGCGGAAGTCGGCGTCGTTCACCACCGCCTGCAGGAACGGGATGTTCGTCGACACGCCGCGGATGCGGAACTCGGCCAGCGCGCGGCGCGAGCGTGCCACCGCCGCACCGAAGTCGCGGCCCCGGCACGTCAGTTTGACCAGCATCGAGTCGAAGTGGGCGCTGATCTCCGCGCCGAGGTGGGTGCCGCCGTCGAGCCGGATGCCCGCGCCGCCCGGCGTGCGATAGCCGGTGATGCGGCCGGTGTCGGGCCGAAAGCCGTTGGCCGGATCCTCGGTGGTGATGCGGCACTGCAGGGCGAAACCCCGCGGCGCCGTCATCATGTCCTGGCCCAGGCCCAGATCCTCGAGTGTCTCGCCGTCGGCGATGCGCAGCTGCGACGACACCAGGTCGACGTCGGTGATCTCCTCGGTGACGGTGTGTTCGACCTGGATGCGGGGATTGCACTCGATGAACACGTAGTGGCCGCGCTCGTCGAGAAGGAATTCGACGGTGCCCGCGAAGGTGTAGTCGATCTGACGGGCGAAGGTGACCGCGTCGGCGCAAATCCGTTGCCGCAGTTCTTCGGACAGGTTCGGCGCCGGCGCCATCTCGATGACCTTCTGGTGCCGGCGCTGCACGCTGCAGTCGCGTTCGAAGAGGTGCATCACGTTGCCGTGGGTGTCGGCCAGGATCTGCACCTCGATGTGGCGGGGGTTGAGCACCGCCTGCTCGAGGTACAGCGTCGGGTCGCCGAACGCCGACTCGGCCTCACGCGACGCGGCATCGATCGCGTCGGGCAACGCGTCGAGGTCGGCCACGCGTCGCATCCCGCGGCCGCCGCCGCCGGAAACGGCCTTGACGAACAACGGGAACTCGAGGCTCGACGCGGCGGCCATCAGCTCATCGGCCGAGGCCGACGGCGCCGACGAGTTCAGCACCGGCAGGCCCGCCGCGCGGGCCGCGTCGATCGCGCGGGATTTGTTGCCGGTCAACTCGAGCACTTTCGCGCTGGGCCCGATGAACGTGATCCCGCTGTCGACGCACGCGGCGGCGAGCTCGGGGTTCTCCGACAGGAAGCCGTAGCCGGGATACACGGCGTCGGCGCCGGCATGCTTGGCCACCCGGATGATCTCGTCGACCGACAGGTAGGCCCGGACCGGGTGTCCGGTTTCGCCGATCTGATAGGACTCGTCGGCCTTCAGCCGGTGCAGGGAGTTGCGGTCTTCGTGTGCATACACCGCAACCGTGTCGATCCCCATCTCATAGGCGGCACGGAATGCCCGGATCGCGATCTCGCCGCGATTGGCGACCAGGACTTTAGAAATCACGGGCGCTCACGCACGTACTGTATCGCCCGGGGACCCTAGACCAGCGTGGACCAGTAGCTCCAGAAGCGCACGAGGATCAACAGCAGCAGGCCGGTGAACCACAACGCCACCAGCGACCACCGCCAGGTGTGCAACCCGCGCACGACGGCGTTGCCCCGCTGCGGCTGCAGAGCGATGGCAGCGACGACGACCAGCAGCGGGATCGTCACCGCCCACACCACCATGCAGTACGGGCACAACGCGCCGATGCGGTACAGACTCTGGAAGATCAGCCAGTGCACGAACGCGCTGCCCAGCAGCGTGCCGGTGGCCAGGCCGGCCCAATACCAGCGCGGCAGCTCGACGCGCGCCAGCGCGAGCACGCCGGTCACCACGACGATCGTGAACGAGACGATGCCGATCAGCGAGTTGGGAAAGCCGAACACCGAGGCCTGCGGCGTGATCATCACCGAACCGCAGGACAGCACCGGGTTGAAACTGCAGGAGGGAACGTACTCCGGGTCGATCAGTAGCTCGATCTTCTCGACGGTCAACAGGACCGCCGCGACGAGCCCCAGCACACCCGCGATCAGGATCCAGACCGCGCTCGGGCGCCCCACCGGCAGGCCCGTCGGCTCCTCAGCCGCGGACTCGGTCGGCGAGACGGCGCCGGGCGCGGCGACCGTCACGGCGCCGGCTGCGGTGTCGGATCGGGGTTCGGCGGCGGGGCCCCGGCGTCCAGCGCGGGCACCTCGCCGACGATCTTCTCGATCTCGGCGATCAACGCGTCAGGGGTGGACGGCGAGTAGTCCTCGCCGTTGATGCGGATCGTCGGCGTCGAGTTGACGCCGGCGGCTTTGGCAAGGCCCTTGACCATCTTCTCGTAGCGGCCACTGTTGATGCACTCGGGAACCTCGCCGGTCACACCCGCTTGCCGGGCGATTTCGATGAGCCGGGCGTTGTCGGGGAACGGGCCGACGCCCTCGGGCGGCTGCTGGGCGAAGAGGGCCGAATGGAAACGCCGGAAGGCTTCCTTGTCCGCGTCGGCCACGCAGTACGCCGCGTTGGCCGCGCGTGTCGAGTAGCCCTGCCCCGCACGGTCGAGGATAGAGACCATGTAGTAGTCGGCGGCGACGGCGCCGCTGTCGATGAGCTTGTTGATCGTGGGCCCGAACTGCTTTTCGAAGTTGCCGCACGCGGGGCACAAGAAGTCCTCGTAGAGCGACAGCACGGCCTTGGGCTCGGACGTGCCCTCCTTGGTGATCACGTTGCTCGACGCGATGTGGACCGCCCTGACTTCACCCTCACCGGGTTTGTCGCCCTTGGTCATCACGATGTACACCACCAGCGCGACGGCGAAGACCACGACGACGGCGGTCAGGCCGATCTGCACCGCCAGATTGCGCTTGCGATCGGCTGCCTTCAGGTCGTAGCGCGGAGTCTTCTTCGGTTTCGAGGCCACGGGGGTAAGAGTACCGGCGCTGCTGCGACGGCCTGTCAGTCGCGGGCCAGATGAGCCCGCAGCGCTGAGATCACCTCGGCGACGGCGGTGGTGCTGTCGCCGCCGAACGGGAAGAAGTTGGCGAATCCGTGGACCAACGAACCGAACTCGCGGTGGTCGACCGGTACGCCCGCGGCCCGCATCGCTTCGGCGTACTGCCTGCCCTCGTCGCGCAGCGGGTCGAACCCGGCAGTGATGACCAGTGCGGGCGGCAGCCCGGACAAGTCGTCGGCCAGCAGCGGCGACACCCGCGGGTCGTCGGCGGCGATTCCCCCGTTGAGATACCTGTCGCGAAACCACCCGAGGTCGTCCCTGGTCAGGAAGTAACCGTTCGCGAACAGGGTCTGCGACCGCGTCTCGGCGCTGTAATCGGTGACCGGGTACAGGAGCAGCTGCACGGCCGGCAGCGGGCCGCCGGCGCGGGCGCGGTGCGCGACGAGCGCCGCCTGGTTACCGCCCGCGCTGTCGCCGCCGACGGCGATGCGGTCCGGATCGACGCCCAGCTCGGTGGCGTGATCGTGCGCCCACCGGAACGCGGCGTACGCGTCGTCGGTGCCCGCGGGCGCCGGATGCTCTGGCGCCAGGCGATAGTCGACCGAGAGCACGTGCATGCCGCCGCGACGGCAGATCTCGCGGCACAGGTCGTCGTGGGTGTCGATGCTTCCGATGACCTGGCCGCCGCCATGGAAGAAGACCAGCAGGGGACCGTGGCCCTCGATTGGCCGGTAGTGACGCGCCCGGATGGGTCCGGCAGGTCCTGGGATCGAGATGTTGCGCACCGCGGCGACCGGGATGCTCTGCTTGAAGCCCGCGGCCAGTACCTCCAGCTGATCCCGGGCCGCGCCGACGTCGTCGGCGTTCACCAGTCCGTCGATGCCGGCGAGTTTCTGACCGGCGAGCATCAGCGCAAGTGTGGTGTCGAGCGTGTTGCCGTCGATGGTGACCGTGCGGCCGCCGAGCAGCACGCGTTTGACCGCGTGCGGAATGTGCGGAAGTGCGCGCAGGGTGACACCGGCCGCGGCATTGACGACGGCCTCCCGGCGGCTCGGGCTACGGGAACCTTCGGCTGGCAGACTTTCAGTCATGGCTTCTCCATCGATCACGTTGAATGACGGTAATTCGATACCTCAGGTCGGACTCGGCGTTTGGCAGACCCCGGCGGAGGACACCGAACGCGCCGCCGCGACCGCCCTCGACGCCGGCTACCGGCACATCGACACCGCTGCCGCGTACGGCAACGAACGCGAGGTCGGCCAGGCCGTCGAGAAATCGGGGCTGCCTCGCGAGGACGTCTTCATCACCACGAAACTGTGGAACGCCGACCAGGGCTACGACAGCACGCTGACCGCGTTCGACAAGAGCATGGAGCGTTTGCAGCTCGACTACCTCGACCTCTACCTCATCCACTGGCCGATGCCGGCCAACGGCGCGTTCGTCGAAACCTTCAAGGCCTTCGCACATCTGCGTGAGCAGGGCCGCATCCGGTCGATCGGGGTGAGCAACTTCGAGCCCGAACACCTGCGGACGCTGGTCGACGCCACCGGGATCGTCCCCGCCGTCAACCAGATTGAACTTCACCCGCTGCTCCAACAGGAGGAACTTCGGGAGGTGCACGCACAGCTGGGCATCGCCACCGAAGCGTGGAGTCCGCTCGGACAGGGTTCACTGCTGTCGCACGACGCCGTCGGCTCGGTCGCCGCGGCGCATGGTAAGACGCCGGCACAGGTGTTGATTAGGTGGCATATGCAGCTCGGCAATATAGTCATCCCGAAGTCGGTGACCCCCGAGAGAATCGTGAGCAACTTCGACGTGTTCGATTTCGAGCTGAGCGAGCAGGACATGGCGTCCATCTCCGCGCTCGGCGACGGCACTCGGTTGGGTCCCGATCCGCGAACATTCGAGTTCACAGGATAGGTGAGATGACCCAACCGCAGGGCAACGCCGGGGCGATTCCGACCGTCACCCTCAACGACGACAACGCGATGCCGGTTCTCGGCCTTGGCGTCGGCGAACTGTCGGAAACCGAGACCGAGCAGGCGGTGCTGGCGGCGTTGGCCGCCGGCTACCGGCTGATCGACACCGCGGCGGCGTACGGCAACGAGGAAGCGGTCGGGCGGGCGATCAAGGCGTCCGGTGTGCCGCGCGAAGAGATCTTCGTCACCACCAAGCTGGCCACCCCGGACCTCGGCTTTCAATCGTCCCAGGATGCGCTCAAGGCGAGCCTCGGCCGGCTGGGTCTCGACTATGTCGATCTCTACCTGATCCACTGGCCGGCCGGCGAGCACGGCAAGTATGTCGACAGCTGGGGCGGGCTGATGAAGCGCAAGGAGGTCGGCGACACGAAGTCGATCGGGGTCTGCAACTTCCACGCCGAGCATCTGTCGAACATCATCGACTTGTCGTTCTTCACCCCCGCGATCAACCAGATCGAACTGCACCCGCTGCTGAACCAGGCAGAGCTGCGCGAGGTCAACGCGGGCTACGGGATCGTCACCGAGGCCTACGGACCGTTGGGTGTCGGCCGGTTGCTCGACCACGAGACCGTCACCACGGTCGCGCAGTCGAACGGCAAGACCCCCGCGCAGGTGCTCATCCGGTGGAGCCTGCAACTGGGCAACGTGGTCATCGCCCGCTCGTCGTCATGGGAGCGGATCGCCTCGAATCTCGAGGTGTTCGACTTCGAACTCAGCGACGATCAGATGGCCGCGCTCAACGGCCTCGACGAGGGCACCCGATTCCGTCCGGACCCGGAAACCTACACCGGCACCTAGTCTTTCTGCGCGAGCAGTCGCAAAGTGCCCCGAAAACGTCTGGGATAAGGGCAATTTGCGTCTGTCCGCGGGAAGACTCAGCCGGTCGGGCAAGTCGCCGCGGCTTGGCGCAGCACCGTGGCCGACGGCATGTCGACCGGCAGCGCATACCCGCGCAGCACTTCGATGAACTGCATCGCGTACTGACAGTGGAATGCTGCGTTGGGCGGCATCCAATCGGCGGGTTCGGAATCGCCCTTGTCCTGGTTGGCCGCTCCGGCCACCGCCAGCAGATTGGCGGGATCGTTCGCGAACCGGATACGCAGGTCGTCTGGCCAGTGGCGCGCCCCGAGATCCCAAGCAAGCGCGAGCGGAACGATGTGATCGATCTGCACATCGGCGCCCGTCTTCTCACCGCGGGTGAAGGCGACCACGGCGTTGGTGTACGGGTCGTGCAGCGTGCCGGTGGCCACCGCGTCGGGGCAGCGTTTGATCGACACGAACGTCTTGTCGTCGAGGTCGCGGTCGAGAATGTCGTTGCGGGTGTCGCAGCCGTTGTACCCGCCGGGAGCGGAGTTGTCGTCGGTCCAGCTGTCCCCGAAAGCGGCTCTGCGGTAGTCGTATCCGCGCATGCGCATCGGTATGACGGGCACGCCCGCGAGAACGTCGGTCCCGGGGGCGACGGTCGGAATGTCGGCGCGCGCGATGAAGTGCGTCCGGTCCGCCGCCGACCTCACGGCCTGGGCGGCAACGACCACAGCGAGCGCAACGATCGCGGTCAGCCACAGTAGATGCTTGCGGTTCAAGTCTTGTCCAAAAACTCGACGCGGTCGGTGTCGACGAACGGAGCGGCCAGTGAAGCCATGCCCGGGTTGGCGGGATCCTGCTCATAGAGCGCCGAGCAGAAGTCCCGGGCCGCCAGGATGATGTCGAGGTGTTCGAGCAGCGACAGGAACCGCAGCGTGATCGCCCGTCCGGACTGGTTGAATCCCAACACATCTCCTTCCTGGCGCTCGTAGAGGTCCAGGTCGGCGAGCTTGAAGCCGTCCAACGTCGATGCGACGGCGTTCAACCGGGCACCGGCCTTCGAGCCTTCCGGCAGCTTCGTGACGAGCAGGCACAGGCTGGGATGCTGTCCACGACCGATCCGTCCGCGCAGCTGGTGCAGCTGGCTGATGCCGAAGCGGTCGGCGTCCATCACGACCATCACGGTTGCATTGGGCACGTCGACGCCGACCTCGATGACGGTGGTGCACACCAGCACGTCGATCTCTCCCGAGCGGAACGCCGCCATCACCGCGTCCTTCTCGTCGGAGGGCAGCCTGCCGTGCATGAGACCGAGCCGAAGTCCCGCCAGCGGGCCGCTGCTGCTCAGCCGGTCGAAGAGTTCGACGACCGTGATCGGGGGCGGGCCGCCGCGCTGCTTGTCGTCGTCCTCGCCTTTGGGCTTGTCGTTCTCGTCGATGCGCGACGCGACCACGTACGCCTGCCGCCCGGAGCTGACCTCTTCGGCGATGCGGGTCCACGCACGGTCGAGCCATGCGGGCTTCTGGGTGGCGAAGACGGTGTTGGTCGTGATCGGCTGGCGGCCTCGCGGCAGCTCGCGCAGCGTCGAGGTCTCCAGATCGCCGTAGTAGGTCAGCGCGACGGTGCGCGGTATCGGCGTGGCCGTCATCACCAGCAGATGCGGTGTCACACCTTCGGGAGCCTTGGCGCGCAACCGGTCTCGCTGCTCGACACCGAACCGGTGCTGTTCGTCGACGACCACCATGCCGAGGCGGTGAAACTCGACCGCATCCTGCAACAGCGCGTGCGTGCCGATCACGATGCCCGCGTCGCCGCCGGCGACCTCGTCGCGCACCGCACGTTTCTGTTGGGCTGTCATCGATCCGGTCAGCAGCACAACGCGGGTGGCGCCGTCCGCGCCGCCGAGTTGTCCGCCCATCCCCAGCGGACCGAGTACGTCGCGGATGGACCGCGCATGTTGGGCCGCAAGGACTTCCGTCGGCGCAAGCAGCGCACACTGATAGCCGGCATCGACCATCTGCGACATCGCGAGCACGGCGACGATCGTCTTACCCGAACCGACCTCGCCCTGCAGCATTCGGTTCATCGGCCGGGTGGATGCCAGCTCCGATGAGATGACGTCGAGCACTTCCCTCTGGCCATCGGTCAATTCGAACGGCAACCGGTTGTGCAGGGCGCAGACGAGCCCGTCGTCGCGGCGGACCGCGACCGGACCGGATTCGCTGAGCTCGCCGTGGCGTCGATCGGTCAGGGCCCATTGCAGACCGATGGCTTCGTCGTAGGTCAGGCGCGCGATCGCGGCATCGCGTTCGGTGGATCTCTCGGCGGTGTGGACCGCCCGGAGCGCCCGGTCTTCTGTGATCAGATCGTGTTGTCGCAGAAACGATTTCGGCAGCGGCTCGGGAATCGGGTCCAACACGTCGAGCACCTGGCGTACGCAGGCGTAGATCTCCCAGGTCTGCACCTTCTTGCAGGCCGGGTAGATCGGAAAGAAGTCCCGTTCGAAGGCCGCCAGCAATTCGTCGCCGGTCGCGCCGGATGCCTCGGCGATGGCCTTGAGCGACTTCGACCCCTTCATGGCGCCACTGTCGTGCAGGACGAGGAAGGCCGGATGGGTCAGCTGCATGGTGCCTTTGAAGTAGCCGACCTCCCCGGACAGCATCACCTTCGCGTCTTTGACCAACTGCCTCTTGAGGTACTTGACGTTGAAGAACGTCGCGGTCACCTTCGGCGTGCGGCGGCCGAGGGTGACGACGAGGTACTCGCGCCGGGGCTCTCGATTCGTCCGCTTCAGTTCGGCTTTCGTGATGACGTCGACGAAGGTGACGTGAACGCCTTCCTCGAGATTCTCGTCGTCGTTGACGGTCGTCATCTCGTCGCTGTACTTGCGGGGGTAATGGCGCAGCAGATCGTTCACCGTGCGGATGCCGAAGTGCTCCTCGAGCGGATCGGCCGCCTTCCTGCCGAGCACGTGGTCGAGGCGGTCGGTCAGCGTGGCCACGGCTACTCCACCCCGATCAGGAGCGAGTCGCCGCGGTGGCCGGTGTGGTACGTGACCAGCTCCGCGCCGAGGTGCCGTTGGTGGACGTGATCCTGCAGCGCCGCAGCGACGCCCTCGTCGACTCCGGCGCCGGTGAGCACCGTGACCAGTTCCCCACCGGCGGCGAGCAGCAGGTCGATCAGGCCCGCACCCGCCGCGGTCAGATCGTCACCGACAATCAGCACCTCGTCGCCCGAGATGCCGAGGCCGTCGCCAGGCTTGCACATTCCCGCCCAGGTGAGCGCTTCCTCGGTGGCCACCCGCACAGACCCGTGCCGCGCGCCCGCGGCCGCCCTGGCCATCGTGTATCCGTCATCGACGGCCTGGCGCTCGACGTCGTGAACCGCCAGCGCCGCCAGTCCTTGCACCATCGAAGCGGCGGGCACCGGCACCACGTCGATGCCCCACCCCATCGCAGCCGTGCACCCGGCGACGAGTTCCTCGGCCGCGACATACCCGTTCGGCAGGATCATCGCCTGCCCGGCATCGGCGTTGACCAGCGCGTGCAGCAGTTGCTTGGCGCTGACCGGCGTATCGCGCTCGATCCGCAGCACCTGCGCGCCCTCGGCCGCGAACAACTGCTCGGCACCAACCCCGTCGACGACCGCCAGCACCACCCGACCGCGCGACCACCCGGTCGTCGGCCGTGCCTCCGCGCTGCCGGTGAGCGCCGTGACCTGGATGCGGCTGGGAGTGCCCACCGCGAAGGCCGCTTCGACCGCCGCGCCGGCGTCGTCGGCGTGCACATGGACCGAGTACTGCCCGGCGCCGCCCGACGAGGCGGCGATCGCCACCGAGTCGCCCAGCGCGTCCAGCTCGCTGCGCAGTCGCTCCACCCCGGCCGCGTCGCAGCCACTGAGCAGGTACATCACTTCGAACTGCGGGGCCGCGACGACGTGGGCCGTGGCCGCATCGGTGCGCTGCGGTGCCGGCGCGTACTCGGCTCTGTGCGGCGCGTGCCCGGTCAGCGTCTTGGTCATCGCGTCGAGCAGGACCAGCAGTCCGCGCCCCCCGGCGTCCACCACGCCGGCCCGGGCCAGCACGTCGAGTTGTCCGGTGGTCTTGTCCAGCGACCGCGCCGCCGCGTCGGCTGCCGTGAACACCACATCGGCGAGTGGGACGCCCTCGGCGACGGCGTGCCGGGCGCCGTCAGCCGAGTCCTGAAGCACGGTGACGATGGTGCCCGGCACGGCGCGCCCCATGGACTCGACGACGAGGTCGACGGCGTGGCGCAGCACCTCCGCGAACAGCGTTCCGTCGACGGTCGGGGCTTCTGCGGTGCGCTCGGCCAGCGCGCGCAGGATCTGGGACAGGATCACGCCGGAGTTTCCGCGCGCCCCGTTCAGGGCCCCGCGAGCCAGCGCCGCGGCCACCTCGGCGACGGCTTCGGCGCCGGTCAGCGCGTCGGCCTGTGCCCATGCCGAACGCATGGTGAACAGCATGTTCGTCCCGGTGTCGGCGTCCGCCACGGGGAACACGTTGAGCCGGTTGATCTCCTCGGCGTGGGTGATCAGGTCACCGACCGCGGTGTGCGCCCATTCCCGCAGGGTGGAGGCATCGAGCAGTCGAGCCGACATGCTTAACCTCCAACAGAATGTGGCGTCCTCCACGCCCCCGCCGTGCGGGTCAGCCTAACCACTGGACCTGACAGTGCCGGCCGCGATTCCGTGATGACGTTCGCGCCGGTGGACGGGCTTCTGAGCGTCCGCGCGCCGGATGGGGACAGCGTTTTGGCGATCACTGCGGCGGCCGGTATCCTGGTCAGGTTGTCGGGTCGAGCCGCGCCGGTCGCGGCGCAGCGACCCGGACCCCCACGTACTGATCGACAGGAGTTGGAGCATATGGCTGCCGTGTGCGATATCTGCGGGAAGGGCCCCGGCTTCGGCAAGTCGGTCTCGCACTCCCATCGCCGGACCAGCCGTCGGTGGAATCCCAACATCCAGACTGTGCGCGCCGTGACCCGACCCGGCGGCAACAGGCAGCGGATGAACGTGTGCACGTCGTGCATCAAGGCGGGGAAGGTCGCGCGCGGCTGACGCTGCTCCCGTGCCCGGTTTAGCCTCCACTGGGTCTGGTTAGACGTTGGTCCATGACCTCACGCGCAGCTGCAAAATCCACTCTGACCGCTCTGGCGTCCGGCCTGGCAGTGGCGTCGCTGTTGGCCGCCTGCGGTGGTGACGACACCTCCGGCGAGGAAACCACAACGACGACCACCACCACGACGACGACTTCGCCGACGACGACTGTGACCGTCGAGACGGAAACCGTCGTGCCGCCTGCGACCACCACCCCATACCCCGAGCCGCCGGCCACCACCACCGAAGGCGACGGCACGATCGAGATTCCCGTGCCCGACATCCCGTCGCCGCCCGCGATCCCGTCGCCCCCGCCGATTCCGTCACCGCCTCCGATCCCGGGCGTCGGATAGCCGTCACCGGTGGGGCACCGCGCGGTGCCCAGGTCGGCTGACGATGGCTAGGGAAGACGCCAGTCGATCGGCTCGGCGCCCAACTTCTCGAGCAGTTCATTGGCCCGGCTGAACGGCCGCGAGCCGAAGAAGCCGCGCGTCGCCGACAGCGGCGACGGGTGCGGCGACTCGATCGCGACGCAGTCGGCGCCGTCGAGCATCGGTTTCAACGTCGAGGCATCACGGCCCCACAGCACCGCGACCAACGGCTGGTTGCGTGCGACCAGTGCGCGGATGGCGCACTCCGTAACGGCTTCCCAGCCCTTACCCCGGTGCGACGCCGGACTGCCCGGCCGGACCGTGAGCACCCTGTTCAACAGCATCACCCCGCGCTCGGCCCACGGCGTCAGGTCACCGGTGGTCGGTGCCGGATATTCCAGGTCACTGGTGTACTCCCGGAAGATGTTCTCCAGACTGCGTGGCAGCGGTCGAACGTCCGGCGCCACCGAGAAACTCAGACCGACGGCGTGGCCGGGCGTCGGGTAAGGGTCCTGACCGACGATCAGTACCCGTACGTTGTCCATCGGGAAAGTGAACGCGCGCAACACGTTTCGACCGGCTGGCAGATACGCGTGGCCCGCGGCGAGTTCGGCGCGCAGGAACTCCCCCATCTGCGCGACCTGGTCGGCCACCGGCGCCAGGGCCTTGGCCCAGCCCTCGTCGACGAGCTCGTGCAGCGGCCGCGCGGTCACGTGAGTCCCTGGATCAGCGTCACGATTGGCCACCCTAACTAGTGGAAGGACTGCCAGCCCGGATTGCCCTTCCACGCCGCGCCGTCGACGAGGACCCGGTGCGGGCCGTCGTGCACCCGCCCGATCACCCGCCAGCCATCGGGCGGCGGACCGCTGAACGTCGCGACCAACGCATGGTCCTCACCACCGCCCAACACCCAGGCCCACGGATCGGCGTCGAGCTCATCGGCGGCATCGGCGAGCGCGGCCCGGTCACCGGACAACGCTTCCGTCGACAGGTCGATCCCGACGCCCGACGCCTCGGCGATGTGGCCGAGGTCGGCCAACAACCCGTCGGACACATCGGTCATCGCGGTGGCGCCCCCGTCGGCGGCGATGCGGCCCTGTCCGTACGGCGGCTCAGGGGCGACATGACGCCGACGCAGATCATCGAACCGCCCAATGCCGTTGTGCCACAAATGGAATCCTGCGGCCGAACGACCGACGTCACCGACCAGCGCCACGGCGTCACCTGACTTCGCCCCGCTGCGGCGCACCGGCTCTCGGCCGTCCAGGTCGCCGAGCACCGTCACCGAGATCACCCATTGCGGCGCGCTGACCAAGTCACCGCCGGCGATACCCGCGCCGATCGACTCGGCCTCCCGCCACATGCCGTCGGCCAGCTCCAGCACCTGCGCCGCCGGCGTGTCCGGGGGCGCGCCGAACGCGACGACGAACGCGCTCGCACGCGCCCCCATCGCCTCGATGTCGGCGGCGTTCTGCGCGATCGACTTGCGTCCCACATCGTGCGGCGTCGACCAGTCCAGCCGAAAGTGACGGCCGGCCACCAGCATGTCGGTGGATACCACGGTCCTTCCATCGCGGGCGAACAACACCGCCGCGTCATCACCGGGTCCCAACGCGACGGCGTCCGGCTGGTGGCGACCCGCGACCAACCGATGGATCACCGCGAACTCACCCACTTGCGCCAGGGTTTCAGCCGCATCGTCGGTCGCCATGTTCATCTCCTGTCGCGGCCGCACCGTGGCCTGGAGTCTATGCGTCTTTAGAGTTGAGCCGTGCAATCCGAAAGCGGTGATGGCCCGCCGCGGGCGCTGCTGATCGCAGCGACCGTGGTGGCGGTCGCGGCGGTCGTGGCGGTCCTGGTGATCGCGGTGCTACGGCAGGATCCGGCGCAGCAGCAACCCGTGCCGGTGGCCGCGGTGCCCGCGCCGCAGGCCTCCAGCGCTGAATGCTCCGAACTGGCCGCCGCATTGCCGGAGAACCTCGGCGACGCCTCCCGCGCGGCGCTCGCCGAACCCGCACCACCCGGCGCGGCGGCGTGGCGCTCCGACGGCGGAGGTGAGCCGATCATCCTGCGTTGCGGGCTGGACCGACCCGCCGAATTCGTCGCGGGGGCGCCATTGCAGGGCGTGGACGACGTGCAGTGGTTTCGTGTCGGTGAAGCCGGCGCCGAAGATCAGAGCACCGAACAGCAACGCAGCACGTGGTACGCCGTCGACCGCGGCGTGTACGTGGCGTTGACCCTTCCGCAGGGCGTGGGCCCGACGGCGATCCAGCAGCTTTCCGCCGTCATCGCAAAGACGTTGCCCGCCAAGCCCGTTGATCCGGCACCGGTGCGTTGATTCAGCGCAGGCCGGTACCTCGTTTGAGCGCGGTGTCCACCATGGTGGCCAACAGGGTCGGATAGTCCACGCCGCTGGCCGCCCACATCCGCGGATACATCGAGATCGTGGTGAACCCCGGCATGGTGTTGACTTCGTTGATCACCGGCCCGTCCTCGGTGAGGAAGAAGTCGACGCGGGCCAGGCCCTGGCAGTCGATCGCGTCGAAAGCTTGAATCGCCAACCGGCGCACCGCGTCGGCGACGTCGTCATCGACCTTGGCGGGCACGTCCAGTTCCGCGGCGTCTTCGAGGTACTTCGTCGCGAAGTCGTAGAAGCCGTCCTCGCGCCCGCGCACGCCGACGACGCGGATCTCGCCGACCGTGCTCGCCTCCACGCGGCCATCGGGGAACTCGAGCACTCCGCATTCCAGTTCACGGCCGGGCACCGCGGCTTCGACGATCACCTTCGGGTCGTGGCGGCGGGCCGCCTCGACGGCCAGCGGCAGCTGATCCCATTCCGTGACCCGGCTGACACCGATCGACGACCCGCCGCGCGCGGGCTTGACGAAAACGGGCAGGCCGAGGCGCTCGCGGGCCTCCAGGCTCAGCGTGTCCCGGCCGGCCCGCAACACCTCCTGGTCTCCGATCGGCAACCCGGCGGCGGCCAGCAGCTTCTTGGTGAACTCCTTGTCCATGGCCGCTGCGCTGGCCAGCACCCCCGCGCCGACATACGGCACACCCGCGAGCTCGAGCAACCCCTGGATGGTGCCGTCCTCGCCGTACGGGCCGTGCAGCACGGGGAACACCACGTCGACCGCGGCCAGCAGCTCACCCGGGCCCTGGCCGAGCGAGAGCAACTGGCCGCGCCGGCGTGGGTCGGCGGCCAGCGCCAGCTCGGTGCCCGACGCGGCGCTCACTTCCGGCAGCCGGCCGTCGGCGATCGCGAGGGTGTCGGGCTGGGCGTTGGTCAGCACCCAAGCACCCTCGGGAGTGATGCCGACCGCGACGACGTCGAACCGCTCCGGATCGAGGTTGCGCAGGATGCTGCCTGCGGAGACGCAGGAGATCGCGTGCTCGGAGCTGCGTCCGCCGTAGACGACGGCGACCCGGACGCGCCCCGAGCCGGAGTCATGGCGGGCAGTCACAACCTAGAGACGGTACCGTCCGGCCCGGCCGCGAGTCGTCCCGGTTTCGGGCGGGTCGCCGTTTCAGCCCAGTGCCTGCTCGATGTCGGCGATGAGGTCATCGGTGTCCTCGATTCCGAGCGAGATGCGCGCGAAACCGTCGCTGACCTCATCGCCCCAGCGCGCGCGGCGGTCCACCGATGTGTGGATGCCGCCGAAACTCGTCGACGCGATCAGCAGCGCGCTGCGCTCGACGAGGGCGTGCACGGCCTCCGCGTCGGTCAGCTCGACGGCGACCAGACCGCCGAACCTCTTCATCTGGGCACACGCGATGCGATGCGACGGGTCGTCGGGCAGGCCGGGATAGCGCACCGCCCGTACGGCGGGGTGCGCGTGCAGCGTCACGGCGAGGGCCGCCGCGTTGTGGCACTGGCGTTCGAATCGAAGCCCCGCGGTGCCGAGGCTGCGTAACAGCAGCCACGCCTCGAACGCCCCGAGGATGGCGCCCGAAAGCAGCCGTTCACGCGCCACCGCGGTCATCAGCTCGGAGTGGCTGCTCGCGACATAGCCGGCCAGCAGATCGCTGTGGCCCGACAGTGCCTTGGTCGCGCTGGCCACGACGACGTCGGCGCCCAGCGAAAGCGGCTGCTGGCCCAGCGGAGTGGCGGTGGTGTTGTCGACGATGAGGATGGCGTTGCGGCGGCGGCACTGCATCGCCAACTGGTGCAGATCCACCACGTCCAACCCTGGATTGGCCGGGCTCTCGGCCAGTACCACGTCTGCCTCAGCCGAGGCGGCCCCCATGTCGCGGGTGGCTGCCGCAATGACGGTCACACCCTGCGCGGCAAGGTATTCCAAAGCATACCGGCGCACCTGGTGATAACCGTCCGCGGGTACGACGAGCCTGCTGCCCGGCTTGGCCAGCACCCGCAGGACCGACGAGATGGCAGCCATGCCCGACCCGAACGCCAACGCCGCCGCCGCGCCCTCGAGTTGGGCCAGCGCCGACTCCAATTGGCGCCATGTCGGATTCGAACTGCGACCGTAGGTGTCCAGCGGGTCGTCCAGCTCCGACGACAGATGGAAGGCGGCCGCCGGAATCGGCGACGGTCCCACCGGTTGTCCTGGAACCGCTTCTGAGGCAACTGCTTTGACGCTGCGAGTGGATTCGCCGTACTGACCGTCCACCGGTTACTCCGGTTTGGTGGTGCGTCCGAGCAACAACGCGACGGCCTCATCGACCGACAACCCCTTGTGGCACACGCGGAAAACAGCGTCGGTGAGCGGCATCTCGACGTCATAGCTGTTGGCCAACGCGAGCACCGACTCACACGATGCGACACCTTCGGCGACATGCCCGCCGGTCGCGAGCATCGCCGACTCCATCGTCCCGCCCCGGCCGAGCCGCTCACCGAAGCCGCGGTTGCGGGAATGCGCCGAGGTACACGTGGCGATCAAATCGCCGACCCCGGCCAGCCCGGCGAGTGTGGCCGGCTTGGCGCCCAATGCGATTCCGAGCCGCATGATTTCAGCCAGTCCACGTGTGATGATGGCGGCCGCGGTGTTCTCCCCCAACCCCACGCCCGCCGCCATGCCGCTCGCCAGCGCGATGACGTTCTTGCATGCGCCACCCACCTCGGCTCCGATGACGTCGGCGTTGGTGTAGGGCCGGAAGTACGCCGTCGAGAGCGCCCTCTGCAGGGCGACCGCACGCCCGGAGTCGCTGCAGGCGACAACGGTGGCCGCCGGTTGTTCCTCGACGATCTCGCTGGCGAGATTGGGGCCGGTCACCACGGCGACCCGCGCCGGATCGGCGCCGGTGACCTGGACGATGACCTGGCTCATCCTCATCAAGGTGTCGAGTTCGATGCCCTTGGCGACGCTGACCATGGTGACGTCATCGCCGATCAGACCCGCCCACCGCTCGAGGTTGCCCCGCAATGTCTGGGCGGGCACCGCGAGCAGCACCGTGCAGGCGCCGTCCAGCGCTTCGGCCGCATCGCTGGTGGCCCTGATGGTCTTCGGCAAGTCGGTATCACCGAGATACGACGAGTTGCGATGGGTGTCGTTGATCTCGTCGGCCAATTCGGGCCGGCGGGCCCAGAGCCTCACCTCGCTGCCCGCATCGGCAAGGACCTTGGCCAGTGCGCTCCCCCACGCACCGGCGCCCAACACCGCTGCCTCGACCACGCCTAAGCCTAACCCGGCTCGGCGTGCTGGCAGGATGACGCACATGAGCGGGTCACCGGAAGGCGACATCGGGTTGGTGATCGCGGTGAAACGACTCGCCGCCGCCAAGACCCGGCTGGCTCCGGTCTTTCCAGCACCCAGTCGCGAGAAGGTGGTGCTGGCGATGCTGATCGACACGATCACGGCCGCCTCGGCGGTCCCGGCGTTGCACGCCATCACCGTTGTCACGCCCGACGACACCGCCGCCGAGGCCGCCGGCCGTCTCGGGGCGCGGGTGCTCATCGACCCGACGCCCGAGGGCCATCCCGACCCGCTCAACAACGCGATCGCCGCCGCCGAAGCCGAGGTCCGTCGCGAAATTTCCAATGTCGTTGTGTTGCAAGGTGATTTGCCCGCACTGCAGCCACATGAGCTGGCCGCGGCCGTGGCAGCCGCTCGTCAACACCGGCGCAGCTTTGTCGGTGACCGGCACGGCACCGGAACATCGGCCCTGTTCTCGTTCGGCGTCGCCCTGAACCCACAGTTCGGCGTCGACTCCACTCGGCGCCATCGCCGTTCCGGCGCCATCGAGTTGACCGGCGCGTGGCCGGGACTGCGCTGTGACATCGATACACCCGACGACCTGCTGGTCGCGCGCCGTCTCGGAGTCGGTGCGGCGACGGCGGCGGCCATCGGTGCGGCAGGCTGAGCGGATGCGCCTGCGGTGGCACGATCACCGATGTATAGGGAATCATCTGAGGCATGACGGAAGCCGAGACCCAGGTTCGTGACAGCGACAACGAGTCGGTGGCCGCGACCGTCCGGCCCGTCATGCCGGACTCGGGTGATTCGGCGCCCGAAGCGCCGCCCGCGGCCACCTCGCCTGCGATCGAGGATGCGCTTCCCGAAGACCGCTATCTCAACCGTGAGCTGAGTTGGCTGGATTTCAACGCCCGGGTGTTGGCGCTCGCCGCCGACCCGTCGCTGCCGCTGCTGGAGCGGGCCAAGTTCCTTGCGATCTTCGCGTCCAATCTCGACGAGTTCTACATGGTGCGGGTCGCGGGGTTGAAGCGGCGCGACGAGATGGGGCTGTCGGTGCGCTCAGCCGACGGGCTCTCGCCCCGCGAGCAACTACGTCGCATCAACGAACGCACCCAGCACCTCGCCGACCGGCACGCGCACGTGTTCCTCGACTCGGTACGTCCTGCGCTGGCCGACGAGGGCATCGTGATCGTCACGTGGGCCGAACTCGACGAACCCGAACGCACGCGGCTGTCCACCTACTTCCAGGAGCAGGTGTTTCCCGTGCTGACTCCGCTCGCGGTGGATCCGGCGCACCCATTTCCGTTCGTCAGTGGGCTGAGCCTGAACCTGGCGATCACCGTCAAGCATCCCGATGACGGCGGTCAGCACTTCGCCCGGATCAAGGTGCCCGACAACGTCGACCGCTTCGTCGAACTCTCGCCCCGCGAAGGCGATTCGCAGATCGTGCGGTTCCTGCCGATGGAGGAGTTCATCGCGGCGTTCCTGCCCGTGCTTTTCCCCGGTCTGGAGATCGTCGAGCACCATGCGTTCCGTATCACGCGCAATGCGGATTTCGAGGTGGAAGAGGACCGCGACGAGGACCTGCTGCAGGCGCTCGAACGCGAGTTGGCTCGCCGCCGGTTCGGTTCTCCCGTCCGGTTGGAAGTCTCCGATGACATGACCGAGAGCATGCTCGAGTTGCTGCTGCGTGAACTCGATGTCGCGCCGGGCGACGTCATCGAGGTCCCCGGGCTACTCGACCTGTCCTCGCTGTGGCAGATCTACGACCTCGATCGACCGGCGCTCAAGGACCGGCCGTTCGTGCCCGCCACCCCGCCGGCGTTCGGCGAACGCGAGACGCCGAAGAGCATCTTCTCCACCCTGCGCGACGGGGATGTGCTCGTTCACCACCCGTACGACTCGTTCTCCACCACGGTGCAACGGTTCATCGAACAGGCCGCCGCCGATCCCAACGTGTTGGCGATCAAGCAGACGCTCTACCGCACCTCGGGTGACTCGCCAATCGTCAACGCGCTCATCGACGCTGCCGCTGCGGGTAAGCAGGTCGTCGCGCTCGTCGAGATCAAGGCCCGCTTCGACGAGCAGGCCAACATCAAGTGGGCCCGTGCCCTGGAGCGCGCGGGTGTGCACGTGGTGTACGGGCTCATCGGCCTCAAGACCCACTGCAAGACGTGTCTGGTGGTGCGCCGGGAGGGCCCGTTGATCCGCCGCTACTGCCATATCGGTACCGGCAACTACAACCCGAAAACCGCACGGTTGTACGAAGACATCGGCCTGCTGACGACCGCACCCGACATCGGTGCGGACCTGACCGACCTGTTCAACTCGCTGACGGGCTACTCGCGCAAGGATTCCTACCGCAACCTGCTGGTGGCCCCACAGGGTGTGCGCAGGGGCATCATCGAACGTATCGAACGGGAGATCGCCGCCACCCGCGACGGCGCCGAGGGTCAAATCAGGCTGAAGGCCAACGCATTGGTGGACGAGCAGGTCATCGACGCGTTGTACCGAGCCTCGCAGGCCGGCGTGCGGGTCGAGGTGGTGGTGCGGGGCATCTGCGCGCTGCGCCCGCAGGCGGCTGGATACTCCGACAACATCGTGGTCCGCTCGATTCTCGGCCGGTTCCTCGAACACTCACGAATCATTCACTTCCGCGCCATCGACGAGTTCTGGATCGGCAGCGCGGACATGATGCATCGTAATCTCGACCGGCGGGTCGAGGTGATGGCCGAAGTGAAGGACCCGAGGCTGAAAACACAACTGCACGACGTCTTCGAGTCCGCGATGGATCCGGCGACCCGGTGTTGGGAGCTAGGCATGGACGGCAAGTGGACGGCGTCACCGCAGGAGGGCCAGACCGTTCGCGACCATCAGGTGTCGTTGATGCAACGCCACCGCCAACCGTGACCGCCACGATTCACCCGGCGTCCGTCGCGGCGGACCGGTGACACCCGGAATGATCTGCAGGAGCTGAGGTGCCGAAGGACACATCCGAGAGCGATGCCGCGGCGAAGACCATCCTCGCCGCCGGGGCGGTGTTGTGGCGGCCCAACGGAAATCCCGATGCGCCGGAGATCGCACTCATTCACCGCCCCCGCTACGACGACTGGTCGCTGCCGAAGGGCAAAGTCGATCCCGGCGAGACCGAACCCGTCACCGCGATTCGCGAGGTGTGCGAGGAGACCGGATACATCGCGCAACTCGGTCGCCGGCTCGCGTCGGTGAGCTATTCCGTCGAGCAGGGTAAGAAGAAGGTGCGCTACTGGGCCGCGCGCCAGGTCCACGGCGATTTCCGCCCGAACGACGAAGTCGACGAGCTCAAGTGGCTGCCCGTTCCCGCGGCGATCAAGCAACTGGACTATCCACACGACCGAAAGGTTCTGCGCCGCTTCATGAAGCATCCCGTCGACACCAAGACGGTGCTCATCGTGCGCCACGCGACGGCGGGCAGCAAGTCACGCTTCAAGGGCGACGACCGCAAACGGCCGTTGGACAAGAACGGCCGCGCGCAGGCGGAGTCACTGGTCGGAGTGCTGCTCGCCTTCGGCGCTGACCATCTATATGCCGCCGACCGGGTGCGCTGTGTGTCGACACTGGAACCGTTGGCCGACGAACTCGGCGCCACGATCCACAGCGATGACCTGCTGACCGAGGAAGCCTACGCCGAGGATCGCAAGGCGGCCCGGCGTCGTTTTCTCGAGATCGCCGACACCGCGGGCACACCGGTGATCTGCACTCAGGGCAAGGTGATCCCCGATCTGGTCGAGTGGTGGTGCGAGCGTGACGGCGTGCGGCCCGACAAGTCCCGCAACCGCAAGGGCAGCACATGGGTGATGTCGCTGTACGACGGACGGTTGGTGGCGGCGGACCACATCGGGAGCCCGTTGGCGCGAAAGTGAGACCACCCGGGGCGATGAATCCAACTTCGGGCCGCGACGCGCCCGAAAAGATTGAGCCGGAGATGTTTTAAGCCAAGAACGCGCCCAAAGGCGCCGCGGGTCGCGATGACCCACGGCGCCTCCGGTGTAGAACTACTTGCGGCCGCGCTTCGCCGGCGCCTTGCGGGCCGGCGCCTTCTTCGCGGTCTTCTTGGCTGCCGTCCGCTTGGTCGCCGCCTTCTTGGCCGGAGCCTTCTTCGCGGCGGACTTCTTGGCGGGCGACTTCTTGGCCGCGGTCTTCTTGGCCGTGGTCCGTTTGGTCGCCGCCTTCTTGGCGGGCGACTTCTTGGCCGCGGTCTTCTTGGCCGCTGTCCGTTTGGTCGCCGCCTTCTTGGCCGGTGCCTTCTTCGCCGCGCTCTTCTTGGCCGGAGCCTTCTTCGCGGCCTTGCGGGCGCTTCCCGCCGTAACGCCTCTCTTCACTGCTGGTCCTTCCGCCGGGAGGCGCTGCGCCCCAGAGACAACGGCTTTGAACTGTGCGCCGGGTCGGAATGCCGGCACGGAGGTGGGCTTGACCCTCACGGTCTCGCCTGTGCGCGGGTTACGCGCGACGCGTGCTGCGCGGCGGCGCTGTTCGAAAACGCCGAAGCCGGTAATGGTGACACTGTCACCCTTGTGAACCGCACGCACGATGGTGTCAACGACGTTCTCCACCGCGGCGGTTGCCGACCGACGATCCGAGCCCATTTTCTCCGTGAGTACGTCGATGAGCTCTGCTTTGTTCATGCATAACCTCCGGAAACCAGTGGCCCTCTTTGGACCGACTAGAGGACACGGTAAACCCATTCCCCATTGATTTCCAAGAGCCACGCGCAGTTTCAGGCGTGGCTAGCGAACTTTCTTGCCTCCCTTGGCCTCCTGGGAGACCCCCGAAGAACCGGGTTCAGGGGCGGTGATTTCGACTCGCCGACGGCTTTTTCAGCCGGGCAGAGTGCGTGGCTTCCAGCTCGGCCTGGCCGCTTCGTATGCCTCGATCTCTTCGCATTTCCGCAGCGTAAGGCCTATATCGTCGAGTCCCTCGAGAAGTCGCCAGGCCGTGTAGTCGTCAATTCTGAACGGCACCATGACCGTTCCAGCGGTGATGTTCCGATCTTGAAGATTCACAGTGATTTCCAGGCCCGGCTGCTGCTCGATGAGCTTCCATAAAATTTCGACATCATCTTGCGAGATTTCTGCCGCCAGCAGTCCGGCCTTGCCTGCATTGCCCCGAAAGATGTCGGCGAAGCGTGACGAGATGACGACCCGGAATCCGTAATCCATGAGTGCCCACACGGCATGCTCGCGTGATGAACCGGTGCCGAAATCGGGGCCGGCGACCAACACCGAACCCTTGTCGAACGGCGGCAGGTTCAACACGAAGGACGGGTCGTTGCGCCAGGCGGCGAACAAGCCGTCCTCGAAACCCGTTCGCGTGACTCGTTTCAGATAGACCGCCGGGATGATCTGGTCGGTGTCGACATTCGACCGACGCAGCGGGACGCCGATGCCGGTGTGGGTGTGAAAAGCCTGCATCGCTTCTCCTTCTAATCGGTCAGGTCTGCGGGCGAGGACAGCGTTCCGCGGACCGCGGTGGCGGCGGCGACCGCGGGCGACACCAGATGCGTACGGCCGCCCTTGCCTTGCCTGCCCTCGAAATTGCGGTTCGAGGTCGACGCGCAGCGCTGGCCCGGCGACAGCTGATCGGGGTTCATCCCCAGGCACATCGAGCAGCCCGCCTGCCGCCACTCCGCGCCGGCCGCGTCGAAGATCTCGCCGAGGCCTTCGGATTCGGCCTGCGCGCGCACGCGCATGGATCCGGGCACGACGAGCATGCGCACACCGTCGGCGACCTTGCGCCCGCGCAGCACGTCGGCAACGACCCGCAGGTCCTCGATCCGGCCGTTGGTGCACGAGCCGACGAACACGGTGTCGACGGCGATGTCACGCATCGCCGTCCCGGGCCGAAGGTCCATGTAGGTCAACGCCTTTTCGGCCGCTTGACGTTCGCCGTCGTCGAGCATCAGTTCGGGGTCGGGCACCGAAGCGGACAACGGCACCCCCTGCCCGGGATTGGTTCCCCAGGTGACGAAGGGACTCAATGTCGAGGCGTCGATGTAGACCTCGGTGTCGAATTCGGCGCCGTCGTCGGTGCGCAGCCGCCGCCATGCGGCGACCGCTTCCTCCCACTGCACACCTTGCGGCGCGTGCGGTCGTCCGCGCAGGAATTCGAAAGTGATGTCGTCGGGCGCCACCATTCCGGCCCGCGCACCGGCCTCGATGCTCATGTTGCAGATCGTCATGCGCCCTTCCATCGACAGCGATTCGATGGCGCTGCCGCGGTATTCGATGACGTGCCCCTGTCCGCCGCCGGTGCCGATCTTGGCGATCACCGCGAGGATGATGTCCTTGGCGCTGACCCCGTCGGGCAATTCGCCGTCGACGTTGACCGCCATGGTTCGGAACGGACGCAACGGCAGCGTCTGCGTGGCGAGCACATGCTCGACCTCAGAGGTGCCGATGCCCATCGCCAGCGCGCCGAACGCGCCGTGGGTGGAGGTGTGGCTGTCCCCGCACACGACCGTCATACCGGGCTGCGTCAGACCGAGCTGCGGTCCGATGATGTGCACGATGCCCTGTTCGGCGTCACCCATCGGGTGCAGCCGGATGCCGAACTCTTCGCAGTTGCGCCGCAGCGTCTCCACTTGTGTCCGCGAAACCGGGTCGGCGATCGGCTTGTCGATGTCGACCGTCGGCACGTTGTGGTCTTCGGTGGCGATCGTCAGATCCGGCCTGCGCACCGGACGCCGGGCCAACCGCAGCCCGTCGAACGCCTGCGGGCTGGTCACCTCGTGCACGAGATGCAGGTCGATGTAGATCAGGTCGGGTTCTCGCGCGGGACCGTCACCGGCCCCTTCGACGACGACGTGATCGGCCCACACCTTCTCGGCCATGGTCCGGGGCTTGTCTACGGGCACGCGAGGAGCGTTGGACACACCGGTGGACATGTGGCTATCTCACAATCTGGGACGTTAGTATCTCCTTATGAGACAGGATAGCGGCATCGGCGTGTTGGACAAAGCCGTCGGCGTACTGCATGCGGTGGCCGAGTCCCCGTGCGGGCTGGCCGAACTGTGCGAGCGCACCGGGCTGCCGCGCGCCACGGCGCACCGGCTGGCCGCGGGGCTGGAGACTCACCGCCTGCTCACCCGCAACGGCGATGGGCGCTGGCGGCTCGGCCCGGCCGTGACCGAATTGGCCGGGCAGGTCAACGATCCGCTCGTGGCCGCGGGCGCGGTGGTGCTGCCCCGGCTGCGCGAGATCACCGGCGAGAGCGTCCAGCTCTACCGTCGGGAAGGGACGACACGAATTTGTGTGGCCGCGCTGGAACCGCCTGCCGGGCTGCGCGATACCGTGCCGGTCGGCAGCCGGTTGCCGATGACCGCAGGTTCGGGCGCCAAGGTGCTGCTGGCGTACGCCGACGAGGCCACTGCGCAGGCGGTGCTGCCGACGGCGAAGTTCACCGATCGCGCGCTCGCTGAGGTGCGCAAGCGTGGCTGGGCGCAGAGCGCCGCCGAACGCGAACCCGGTGTGGCGAGCGTCTCGGCACCGGTGCGTGACGGTCGCGGCGCGGTGGTCGCCGCGGTATCGGTGTCCGGCCCCATCGACCGGATGGGCCGCCGACCGGGTGCGCGATGGGCCGCCGACCTGCTGGCGGCTGCGGACGCGTTGACGCGCCGCCTCTGAAAGTACGGAGTGATTTCGGTGCGCTACCGGTCGCTCAGCGATCACTCGCGCACCGAAGTCCAACAAGTTGTACCCCCGATGGGATTCGAACCCACGCTACCGCCGTGAGAGGGCGGCGTCCTAGGCCGCTAGACGACGGGGGCTAGAACTGGTTTTCCGGATGGCCAGCATATCTCAGCAGGAATTGTCGGCCTAATCACGGTCATTGGCTGGGGTACCAGGACTCGAACCTAGAATGGCTGAACCAGAATCAGCTGTGTTGCCAATTACACCATACCCCATTGGCTCCCATAACCGCAGGTCACGGGACTATTTCGATCCCCCGCGGCGACGAGTGGATCCCGTCGCGCGTGTGATCGGACCGACGTGCAGACTACCAAAGATCTGCGGGCCGCTTTTCACGCCTGGGCTGCGGCCGCGGCATGCTCACGGCCGGCGCGCAACCGGGCCAGGCTGCGCTCGCGACCCAGTAGCTCGAGCGATTCGAACAGCGGCGGGCTGACCGACGCGCCGGTGGCAGCGACGCGGATCGGCCCGAACGCCTTGCGTGGCTTGAGCCCCAGACCCTCGAGCAGAGCCTCCTTGAGCGCCGCCTCGATGGCCGCCGTGGTCCAGTCGCCGGTGTCCTCGAGCGCGGCCAGCGCGGCGTCGAGCACCGGGACCGCCTCCGCCCGCAACTCCTTGCCCGCGGACTTCTCATCGAGTGCGAATTCGCCGTCGTTGAGGAACTTCAACAGATCCCACGCATCACCCAGCACCACGATGCGGGTCTGCACAAGCGCGGCGGCTTCGGCGAATCCCTTCTCGTCGAGGCCCGTGTCGTAACCGCGTTGGGCGAAGTATGCGTTCAACCGAGCCGTGAAATCCTGCCCGCTCAGCAGCCGAATGTGCTCGGCGTTCAACGCGTCGGCCTTCTTCTGGTCGAAGCGGGCCGGATTCGAGTTGACGTCGGTGACGTCGAACGCGGCCACCATCTCGTCGAGGCTGAACACGTCGCGATCCTCGGCAATGCCCCATCCCAGCAGCGCCAGGTAGTTCAGCAGGCCCTCGGGGATGAAGCCACGCTCGCGATGCAGGAACAGGTTGGACTGCGGGTCGCGTTTGGACAGCTTCTTGTTGCCGTCACCCAGAACACTTGGCAGATGGGCGAATTCGGGAACCTGCTCGGCGACACCGATGCGGATCAGCGCCTGATACAGCGCTATCTGACGCGGGGTTGACGACAGCAGGTCCTCACCGCGCAGCACATGGCTGATCTTCATCAGCGCGTCGTCGACCGGATTCACCAACGTGTACAACGGCTCACCGTTGCCACGGGTCAATGCGAAATCGGGGACCGACCCGGCGGGGAACGTCGTTTCTCCGCGCACGAGATCGCGCCAGCCGATGTCCTCGTCCGGCATCTTCAACCGCACGACCGAGCGCCTGCCCTCGGCGCGCAAGGCCGCACGCTGCTCCGCGGTCAGGTTGCGGTCGAAGTTGTCGTAGCCCAGTTTCGGGTTTCGCCCGGCAGCCAGATGCCGCGCCTCGACTTCCTCAGGCGTGGAGAACGACTCGTACGCGTCACCGGTCTCGAGGAGCCGGGCGATCACGTCACGGTAGAGGTCGAGCCGCTCGGATTGCCGGTACGGCCCATACGGTCCACCGACTTCGGGCCCCTCGTCCCAGTCCAGACCCAGCCAACGCAGCGCATCGAGCAGCGCGCGGTAGCTCTCCTCGGAGTCGCGCGCCGAATCGGTGTCCTCAATGCGAAATACGAATGTTCCGCCGGTATGGCGGGCGTAGGCCCAGTTGAACAATGCGGTGCGGATGAGGCCGACGTGCGGTGTACCCGTCGGCGACGGGCAGAACCGCACCCGGACGGCGTTTTCGGTTGTCATGTTTTCCCTTTGCGCACAACTGGATTCGTCAGTGTGCCGATGCCCTCGACGGTGATACTGACGGTATCGGAGTCCTCGATCGGCCCGACCCCCTCCGGTGTGCCGGTGAGGATCAGGTCGCCGGGCAGCAGCGTCATCACCCGCGAGATCCACTCGACGATGGCCCCGACGTCGTGAATCATGTTCGAGGTCCGGCTGTTCTGTTTGACCGCACCATTGACCTCGGTGCGGATCGCCAGATCCGCGGGGTCGACGTCGGTGACGATCCACGGCCCGATCGGGCAGAACGAGTCGTGGCCCTTCGCGCGGGTCCACTGCCCGTCCTTCTGCTGCTGGTCGCGCGCCGAGACGTCGTTGCCGATGGTGTAGCCGAGGATGTTCTCCGCGGCCCGCGCGGCAGGTACGTCCTTGCAGGGCCGGCCGATCACCACGGCCAGTTCACCTTCGAAATGGACGGGATTGGCGTCGGCGGGCAGTTGGATCGGCACGTTCGGGCCGATGATCGCTGTGTTGGGCTTCATGAAGATGACCGGCTCCTCGAACGACGTCACGCTGTGTCCGGTGCTGCTTCTCGCCTGCGCAGCCATCTCCTCGATGTGCGCGGCATAGTTCTTGCCGACACAGACCACCTTGCTGGCCAGGATGGGCGCGAGCAGGCGGACATCGGCGAGCGGCCACTGCCTGCCGGTGAACTGGGGGGCACCGAACGGATGCTCCGCGATCTCCCGCGCGACTGCCTGGTCGGGATCGTCGGGCGGGCCCTCGACGCTGACGAAGGCGACTCCGTCGGGACTGGCGATTCGGCCAAGGCGCATGCCGTCAGCCTAGTGGGGGTGGTCATCGCGGCCGCGGACCGCTCCCCCGCCGCCGATGTCTCACTACATGAGAATGGGATTCAGCATCGTGAGAAGCCTGTGCCACCATGGACCGATGCCCGTCGAGTCGATCAGCCGTGCGCGGCGCTGGTCGCTGCTGGGGACCGCGCTCGCGGCGACGACGAGCGCCAACGTGTTCATCAACGGCGCGGCGTTTCTCATTCCGACGCTGCACACCGAACGCGGACTCGACCTCGCCGCGGCCGGGCTGTTGTCGTCGATGCCGAGCCTCGGTCTGGTGATCACGTTGATCGCGTGGGGCTATGTGGTCGACCGCGTCGGGGAACGCTTCGTGCTGACGGTCGGCTCGGGCCTGATCGCCGCCGCGGCGTTCGCGGCGGCCTCGGTGGATTCACTGTTCGCGATGGGCGCCTTCCTGCTTCTGGGCGGAATGGCCGCCGCCAGCAGCAATTCGGCAAGCGGGCGGTTGGTGGTCGGCTGGTTCCCGCCGGATCAGCGCGGGCTCGTGATGGGCATCCGCCAGACCGCGACGCCGCTCGGCGTCGGGTTCGGCGCGCTGGTGATTCCGCGGTTGGCCGAAAGCCACGGTGTGTCAGCGGCATTGCTGTTCCCGGCGATCGTATGTGCCGTCTCGGCGGCGGTCTGCGCGGTCGCGGTGATCGACCCGCCCCGGCCGCCGCGCTCCGAAGCGCCCGCCGATCATCTGGCCAACCCCTATCGCGGATCGTCCGTGCTGTGGCGCATCCACGCCGTGTCGGTGTTGCTGGTCGTTCCGCAGGCCGTCCTGTGGACGTTCACGTTGGTGTGGCTGATGACCGACCACGGTTGGTCGGCGGCCTCGGCGGGCGTCCTTGTCACCGTGGCTCAAATACTCGGTGCCGGTGGCCGTATCGCCGCCGGGCACTGGTCCGACCGACTGGGCCAGCGGTTGCGGCCGATCCGGTGGATCGCTGCGGGCGCCGCCGTCTCCATGGGCCTGCTGGCGCTGTCGGACTGGCTCAGCTCACCGGTGAGCGTGGCCGTGATGGTCGTCGCTTCGGTGATCACCGTGTCCGACAACGGGTTGGCCTTCACCGCGATCGCCGAGATAGCCGGCCCGTTCTGGAGCGGACGCGCGCTGGGCACCCAGAACACCAGCCAGCACCTGGCGTCGGCGGCCGCGGCCCCGCTGTTCGGTGCGTTGATAGGCGCGGGGGGATATCCGGCAGCGTTCGCGGTGAGTGCATTGCTACCGCTGGCGGCGATTCCGGTCGTGCCGGCGGACGAACCGGCTTTCGCGAAACGGCGAGAGGTGCGAAACGACTAGAGGTTGGCCGCGATCCGATCACCGATCTGCGTGGTGCTCAGCGTGGCGTCTCCGCGGGTGGCCAGATGCTGTTCGACGGCCTTGTCGACGCGGGCGGCCGCGTCGATCTCGCCGACGTGGGACAACAGCAGCGCGACCGACATGACCGCAGCGGTCGGATCGGCGACCCCCTGCCCCGCGATGTCGGGGGCGCTGCCGTGTACCGGTTCGAACATCGACGGGTTGGTCCGTGTCGCATCGATATTGCCGCTGGCCGCCAGGCCGATACCCCCGCACACCGCGGCGGCGAGATCGGTGACGATGTCGCCGAACAGGTTGTCGGTGACGATCACATCAAAACGATCAGGACTGGTCACCATATGGATGGTTGCGGCGTCGACGTGCTGGTAGGCCACCTCGACGTCGGGGTAGTCGGCGCCGACCTCTTCGACGATGCGCGACCACAGCGCGCCCGCGAAGGTCAGCACGTTGTTCTTGTGCACCAGGGTCAGATGCTTGCGGCGCTGCTGCGCCCGGCCGAACGCATCCGTCACGACCCGACGCACGCCGAACGCGGTGTTGACGCTCACCTCGGTGGCGATCTCGTGCGGGGTTCCGACCCGGATCGCCCCGCCCGTACCGGTGTACGGGCCTTCGGTGCCTTCCCGCACGACGACGAAGTCGATGTCGGGGTCGCCGGCCAACGGACTGGTCACACCGGGATAGAGGCGACCCGGCCGCAGGTTGATGTGGTGGTCGAGGGCGAACCGGATGCGCAGGAGCAGACCGCGTTCGAGCACGCCGCTGGGCACCGACGGATCGCCGATCGCGCCGAGCAGGATCGCGTCGTGCTCGCGCAGTTCGCCGAGCACCGAGTCCGGCAGCACCTCGCCGGTCTCGTGGTACCGGCGCGCCCCCAGGTCGTAGCGCGTCTTGTCCACCCCGGGCACCACCGCGTCGAGCACCTTGACGGCCTCGCCGACGACCTCAGGGCCGATGCCGTCGCCGGCGATGATCGCCAGTTTCATGACAGGTCAACCACTTCCAGCATGTTGGCGCCGACCTGGTCGGCGATCGCGGACCGCACATCGTCGGGCACGTCGCGGTCGATGCGCAGCAGGATCGTCGCGCCCGGTCCCTCGGCGTCCTCGCTCAGTTGGGCGGCGTGGATGTTGATGTCGGCACCGCCCAGGATGGTTCCGATCTTGCCGAGCGTGCCCGGCCGGTCGAAGTAGTTGATGATCAGGTAGACGCCTTCGGCGCGCAGATCGAAGTTGCGCTCGTTGATCTGGACGATCTTCTCGATCAGCTGCGGGCCCGTCAGCGTGCCGGCCACGTTGGCGGTCGACCCGTCGGCGTAGACCGCCCGCACGTCGACCATGCTGCGGTGGTTGGGGCTTTCGGTCGCAGTGGTGATGTCGGCCTGCACCCCGCGTTCGGCGGCGAGCGCCGGCGCATTGACGAATGTCACCGGATCCTCGATGACCGCTGAGAACAACCCGCGAAGCGCCGAAAGTCTCAGCACCTCAACGTCTTCGGCCGCGAGCTCGCCGCGCACCTGAACCGAGAGCGACACCGGCAGCTCGTCGCCCAGCACGCCGACCAGCAAGCCGAGCTTGCGGACCAGGTCGAGCCACGGCGCGACCTCTTCACCGACGACTCCGCCGCCGACATTGACTGCGTCGGGTACGAATTCGCCCGCCAGTGCCAGCTTCACGCTCGCCGCGACGTCGGTACCCGCCCGATCCTGCGCCTCTGCGGTCGACGCCCCCAGGTGCGGGGTCACCACGACCTGAGGCAATTCGAACAACGGGCTTTCGGTGGTCGGCTCCTTGGCGAACACATCGATGCCCGCCGCCCGGACATGGCCCGAGTTGACCGCCTGGGCCAGCGCATCCTCGTCGATCAGCCCGCCGCGGGCCGCGTTGACGATGATCACGCCGGGTTTGGTCTTCGCCAGCGCGTCCTTGCCGATCAACCCCGCCGTCTCCGGCGTCTTGGGCAGGTGCACCGAGATGAAGTCCGCGCGGGCCAGCAACTCGTCGAGGGTCAACAGCTCGATACCGAGTTGCGCCGCGCGGGCCGCCGAGACGTATGGGTCGTAGGCCACGACGTGGGTACCGAACGCGGCCAGCCGCTGGGCCACCAGCTGGCCGATGCGGCCCAGGCCCACCACGCCGACCGTCTTGCCGTAGATCTCGGTGCCCGAGAACGACGAGCGCTTCCAGGTGCGTGCCCGCAGCGACGCATCGGCGGCGGGAATATCGCGCGCCGCGGCCAGCATGAGGGCCAGCGCATGTTCGGCCGCGCTGTGGATGTTCGACGTCGGCGCGTTGACCACCAGCACCCCGCGGGCGGTGGCGGCGTCCACGTCGACGTTGTCGAGGCCCACGCCGGCGCGGGCGACGATCTTGAGTTTGGGCGCCGCGGCGAGCACCTCGGCGTCCACCGTCGTCGCCGAGCGCACCAGTAGCGCGTCGGCTTCGGGCACCGCGGCCAGCAGCTTCGGCCGGTCCGGGCCGTCGACCCAGCGGACTTCTACCTGGTCGCCGAGGGCGGCGACCGTCGACTCAGCCAATTTGTCGGCGATCAGTACAACGGGCAGGCTCACGCGGTCAGCCTAATGGGCTTGACTCGGCGGGTGGTGGGCGGGAGAAATGCGAGCGTGGATATCACCGTCGTCGGAAGCGGACCCAACGGCTTGGCCGCCGCCGTCATCTGCGCCCGGGCCGGCCTGTCGGTGCAGGTGCTGGAGGCGCAACCGACTTTCGGCGGTGGCGCACGCACGCTGCCCGATCCCGAATTCCCTGAAATCTCGCACGACATCTGTTCGGCCGTGCATCCGCTGGCGCTGGCATCGCCGTTCCTTGCCGAGTTCGATCTGCCCGCCCGCGGCGTGACCCTGAACGTGCCCGAGGTGTCCTACGCCAATCCCCTTCCGGGTTCACGCTCGGCGGTCGGTTATCACGACCTCGACCGGACCGTCGCGGAGCTCGAACACGGGCAGTCGTGGCGCAGGCTGTTCGGGCCGATGGTCGAACGCGACGCCGCGGTGCTGGACCTGCTGCTCGGTGACAAGCGCTCGCTCCCGACGAATCCGGTTGCCGCCGTACAGGTGGCCCGCCGGCTTCTCGAACAAGGCACGCCGGCGTGGGGTGCGCTGTCCGGCGCCGACGCGCGCGCGTTGTTCAGTGGCGTTGCCGCGCATGTGATCTCGCCGATGCCATCGCTCGTGTCAGCGGGCGGCGGGTTGATGCTCGGCACGCTCGCACACACCGTCGGCTGGCCGATCCCCGTGGGCGGCAGCCAGGCCATCGTCGACGCGCTGATCGACGACCTACGCGCCCACCGCGGCGCGCTCATCGCCGACCACGAAGTCACCGAACCCCCAACCGGTGTCACGCTTTTCGACACCGCGCCCACCGCGCTGGCCGCCATCTACGCCGACAAGCTACCTCGCCGGTACGCAAAAGCGTTACAGCGGTACCGATTCGGTCCCGGTGTGGCCAAAGTCGACTTTGTGTTGTCCGACGATGTGCCGTTCACCGACGAGCGGTTACGACGGGCGCCCACCCTGCACATGGGTGGCACCCGCGAGCAGATGGCCCACGCCGAACGCGAGATCGTCGCCGGCCGACACCCCGAGTGGCCGATGGTGCTCGCCGCTCTGCCACACCTACTCGATCCTGGTCGAATCGACGCCAAGGGTCGGCGGCCGATGTGGACCTACGCGCATGTGCCGTCCGGTTCGACCGTCGACCAGGCCGAGCCGGTCACCAGAATCTTCGAGCGCTTCGCGCCGGGCTTCCGCGACGTCGTGGTGGCGGTCCGGTCCGTGCCCGCCGCGCGACTGGCAGAGCACAATGCCAACCTCGTCGGCGGCGATATCGGCGTCGGCGGCAACACGCTGATGCATGCTCTGGGCGGACCGACCCCCCGGCTCAATCCGTGGAGCACACCCGTGCCCGGTGTCTACCTGTGTTCATCGGCGACCCCACCCGGTGGCGGCGTGCACGGCATGGCCGGCTATTTCGCCGCCCGAACAGTCCTGCGCCGAGAGTTCGGTATCAAGACGATGCCCGCGCTGTCGCCCTGAGCCCACAGCGTCGCTCAGCCATCGATGCAAAATCGATGCATAGATGCGGCCACCCTGGGGTACCCAGATTGAGTTGCCCCGATTCGGGTACTTGTCGTCGCATCGAGTGAAGGGGACGCTGCTTGAGCGGTACCAACGGATACACGCGCGCCCCGCTGCTGGCGATGGCGGAGCCCGTCGCTCCGCAGAGAGGCCTGCTGGCGACGGCGTTTCCGGTATGGCGCGACTCCTTGCGGCGTGAGGTGTTGCGGTCCCTCGCCGATTTCGTCCGTACACGCTGCGCTGACGAACTCAGCGCCGCAGGAGTCGATGTCGCGACCGAGGTACTGCAGGCTTTCGTCGCCGGCGGCAAGTGTGTGCGCTCGGCGTATATGTATCTGGGGTGGCTGTGCGGAGCCGACGACGATCCGGGCGCGCTGCGGGCCGCCGCCAGTTTCGAGCTGCTCCACGCGTTCGCGCTGCTGCAGGACGACGTGATGGACGGCTCCGAGCTGCGGCGCGGACGCCCCGCGGCCCACATTCGGTTCGCGCAGTGGCACCGCGAGCGAGCGATGTCGGGTTCACCGGAACGCTTCGGTGAGGCGGCCGCCGTCCTGCTCGGTGACCTGTGCCTGGTGTGGGCCGAGCAGATGATGCGCGAGAGCGGAGTCGACGACGTCGCACTGTCCCGCGGCTGGCCCCGCTACGACGCGATGCGCACCGAACTCGCCGTCGGCCAGTTCGCCGACCTTGTCAACGACGCCGCCGAATTCCCCCAGTGGGAAAAGGTTCTCGATGTGCTGCGGCGCAAATCCGGCAACTACACCGTGCGCAGGCCGCTGGAGATCGGGGCCGCCATGGCCGGATGCGCGCCCTCTCAGCTGCGGCTGCTCGGGGAGTACGGCGAAGCGGTCGGCGAGGCGTTCCAGTTGCGCGACGACGTACTGGGTATCTTCGGCTCGCCCGAAGTCACCGGTAAGCCCGCGGGCAGCGATCTCTTCGAGCACAAGGCGACGAGCGTGGTGGTGGCGGCCTACCGGCTCGCCGATGCGACCCGTCGCCGCGAGCTGACGCAGTTGATGAGCACCTCTGATCTCCGCGACGCCGACATCCGGCGGTGGCGGAAGCTCATCGTCGCCACCGGTGCCGTGGAATGGATTGAGCAGCTTATCGATTCGCGCCTCACCCGCGCTCTCGACCTGATCGACACCGGACAGGTGGACCCGCTGATCCGCACCGCGCTGGCCGACATGGCCGCCGCCTGCACCGAACGGGCCGCGTGATGCGCACCGTCGGGGGCAGCACCGACCGCGTGGTGGTCGTCGGCGCCGGGCTCGCCGGACTGTCGGCGGCGCTGCAACTCGCCGGCCGCGGCCGCACCGTGACCGTCGTGGAACGCGGACGGCACCCCGGCGGACGGGTCGGCCGCATGGACATCGGCGGCTACCGCCTCGACACCGGCCCGACGGTGCTGACGATGCCCGACATCATCGACGACGCGTTCGCCGCGGTCGGCGAGACCGTCTCGGACCGACTCGACCTGATCGGCGTCGATCCCGCATACCGCGCGTCGTTCGCCGACGGCAGCACGCTGCAGGTGCGCAGCGATCCCGATGCGATGACCGCCGAGATCGAACGCTTCGCCGGCAGTTCCGAAGCGGACGGCTATGTGCGCCTGCGTAACTGGCTGTCGAAGCTGTACCAGGTCGAGTTCGACGGGTTCATCGCCGCGAACTTCGACTCACCGCTTTCGCTGCTCACGCCGCAACTGGCCCGGCTGGCCGCCATCGGCGGGTTCCGCCGGTGGGACAAGATGGTGCGCCGCTACCTGCGCGACGAGCGATTACAGCGGGTGTTCACGTTCCAGGCGCTGTATGCGGGCGTGCCGCCGCATCGGGCGCTGGCGGTGTACGCGGTGATCGCCTACATGGACACCATCGCGGGCGTCTACTTCCCCCGCGGCGGGGTGCGTGAACTTCCCGACGCGCTGGCCGCGGCCGCATCCGATGCGGGCGTCGAGTTCCGTTACGGCTCCGCGGTATCGGCGCTGGAACGCAGGGGCGACCGCGCGGTGGCCGTGCACACCGACGGCGGTGACCGGATACCTGCCGACGCGGTGGTGCTCACCACCGAGCTGCCCGACACCTATCGGCTACTCGAAAGGACACCGCGTCGCGTGCTTGCGCTGCGACCCGCGCCGTCTGCGGTCGTCGCCCATGTCGGTTGCCGCGCGGTCGGACCGGACGCCGCCGACATCGGCCACCACACCATTGTTTTCGGTGACGAATGGGAGCGGACGTTCACCGACATCATCGACGACGGGCGCGTGATGACCGATCCGTCGTTGCTGGTCACCCGGCCCAGCGCTGGCGACCCCTCGCTGGCGCCCGCCGGCCGCGACCTGCTCTACATCCTCGCGCCGGCACCCAATCTCCAAGTGGGACGGGTCGACTGGGCGTCGATGCGGGACCGCTATGTCGGTCAGATGATGGACGTCGTCACCACCCGGCTGCCCCGATTGGGGGTGGACGCCGAGGTGTTGCACGTCGTGGATCCGGCGGATTGGGCGCGTCAAGGCATGGCCGCCGGCACCCCGTTCGCCCTCGCGCACACGTTCGGCCAGACCGGCCCCTTCCGTCCCGCCAACACCGTGCGCGGCATCGCGAATGTGGTGCTCGCCGGGTCGTCGACCGTCCCCGGTGTCGGCGTGCCCACCGCGCTGCTGTCGGGGCGGTTGGCCGCCGACCGAATCACCGGCCTACCGATTCGGCGGGCCCGCAGCCAGGTGGTGCAAACATGATCGGTTCCGAACTCGACGCCGCGGGCGTCCATGACCCGGCCCTGCGCGAGGCCTATCGTCGTTGCCGCACAATCAACGCCGAGCACGGCCGCACGTTCTTCCTGGCCACCCGGTTGCTGGCTCCCGAACAGCGTCCCGCCGTGCACGCTTTGTACGGTTTCGCCCGCCGCGCCGACGACATCCTCGACGACTTCGACCCCGTCGTCAGCATGGGTGAACGCGCAGACCAGTTGCAGCGGCTGGCCACCGAGCTCTTCAACTGCCTTGCGCAGGGCAGCTGCGACGACGACGACCCGACGCTCGCCGCGGTCGTGCACTGCGCGCGTCGGTACGGCATCCCGTGGGAGCTGTTCGACGACTTCCTCGGCTCGATGCGCATGGACCTGACCGTCACCGACTATCCCGACCGGGCCGCGCTCGACCGCTACATGTACGGCTCGGCGGAGGTCATCGGCCTGCAACTGCTGCCCGTGCTCGGAACCGTCGGACCGCCCGAAGAGGCGGCACCGCATGCGGCTGCGCTCGGAAAAGCATTCCAGCTCACCAACTTCCTGCGTGACATCGACGAGGATCTCGAGCGTGGCAGGGTCTACCTGCCCGCCGACGAACTGGCCAACCACGGCGTGGACCGTGACGTGCTGACGTGGTGCCGCGAGAACCGGCGCACCGACGCCAGGGTGCGGCGTGCGCTGGTCGAGCAAATTGCCGTCAACCGGCGCGTGTACGACTACGCGCGGCACGGTATCGCCCTCCTGCGCCCGCGTTCGCGCCCGTGCGTGACGGCGGCCCTGACGCTGTACTCCGAAATCCTCGATCGCATCGAGGAGATGGACTTCGCCGTGTTCAGCCAGCGCGCCTCCGTGAGCATCGGCCGCCGTGTTCGGGTCGGCGGGAGCGGGCTGTTCAAGGCCTGGGCCGCACGGCATCGGGAGCACAAGGTGTGACGATGGACAACTGGCAGTACCTTCTCGTGCTGGCCGCCTGCCTCACGATCACAGCGCCGTTGGAGCTGCTCGGCGAAGGGGTTTACCGGCAGGCGCGGCGGGCCGCCGCCGCGGTGCTCCCCGTCGCGGCGGTGTTCGTGCTCTGGGATGCCATCGCGATCGCCGCCGACGTGTGGACGTACAACCCGCAATACGTCACGGGTATCGACGTCCCGGGCGTGATGCCCGTCGAGGAACT
Organism: Mycobacterium sp. IS-1556; assembly: GCF_001499985.1. Lineage (NCBI taxonomy): Bacteria > Bacillati > Actinomycetota > Actinomycetes > Mycobacteriales > Mycobacteriaceae > Mycobacterium > Mycobacterium sp. IS-1556. Next base: position 45,174 of record NZ_LQIM01000009.1, on the reverse strand, counting down.
CCTGTTCTTCGTGGTGATCCCGCTGTGCGGCCTACTGACCTACAACGCCGTCGACACCATACTCGGCTGGCTGCAACGGATGCGGAACCGGGCGGAGCGCGTGAAGTGATCGGACTGGGATACACGGTGCCCGCCGTGCTGGCGGTGATCGCGGTCTGTGCAATGGAATTGGGCGTTCTGCGGACCGGACTGTTCCGCAGGCCGGCGTACTGGATCTCGATGGTCATCGTGACGGGTTTCCAGATCCCGGTCGACGGCTGGCTCACGAAGTTGAGCGCACCCATCGTCATCTACGACGAGAAGCACACCAGCGGGATCCGCTTTCCGTTCGACATCCCGGTCGAAGACTTCCTTTTCGGATGGGCGATGGTCACCGCGGTGCTGCTGCTGTGGGAGCGGCAGCGGCTACGCGCACAAAGAAAGGACGTGTCGTGAAGGTCGGTGCGGGACGTCATTCCGAGGACCCCTGCGATATTCCGGCCGCATTCGACGACGGCGCACCGGCGTATGACACGCTGGTCGACTCCAATCCGGGATACCACGCGCACCTTCGGATCTCCGCACAGCGGATGCGGTTACCCGACGCCGGCCGCGGGCTACGCCTGCTCGACGCCGGGTGTGGCACCGGCGCATCCACCGCCGCGCTGCTGTCCGTGGCGCCGCACGCGCAGATCGTGGGCGTGGACGGCTCGCAGGGCATGCTTGCCGAGGCGCGCGCCAAGCGGTGGCCTTCGACGGTCCGATTCGTACACAGCCGCATCGAAGACCTCGCCGCCGCCGGTGTCCACGGGCCCTTCGACGGTGTCTTCGCCGCCTACCTCGTGCGCAACCTGCCCGACCCCGACACCCAGCTGCGCGAGTTCCGTTCCCTGCTGCGGCCGGGCGCGACGCTGGCGGTGCACGAGTACTCGGTGCGGGACTCACGGCTGGCCACCGCGGTGTGGAACGCCGTCTGTGCCGCGATCATCATCCCGAGCGGTCGGCTCCGCAGCGGTGACGCGTCGCTGTACCGGTATCTGCGCCGCAGCGTGAACCGCTTCGACGGTGCCGCCGAGTTCCGTGACCGGCTGCGCCGCAACGGGTTCACGGCGGTACGCAGCGAGACGATGCCGGGCTGGCAACGCAACATCGTGCACACCTTCCTCGCCGAGGCCCCCCGATGACCGATCCGCGCCGCGTGACGCACGCCGCGCCGACCGGCTCTCCCGCCGCGACCGCGCTGCCGAACAGACCGCAAGTGGTGGTCGTCGGCGCGGGCATCGCCGGTGTGGCTGCGGCCACCGGGCTGGCCGAACGCGGGGTGCGCGTAGACGTCCTCGAACGCGAGCCCTACCTCGGTGGGCGCGTCGGAGGCTGGACCGAGTCGCTCGAAGACGGCACGCCGGTGGCCATGAACCGCGGCTTCCACGCATTCTTCCGGCAGTACTACAACTTGCGCAACCTGCTGCGGCGCATCGACCCTGCGCTGCGAATGCTCAGCCCCGTGCTGGACTACCCGCTCGTCGATGCGCACGGCCGGTGCGATACCTTCCGCGGTCTGCCCCGCACCCCACCGTTGAACGCGCTGGCCTTCGCGCTGCGCAGCCCGACGTTCCGCTTACGAGACCTGGCGCGGCTCAACGCGCGCGCCGCAGCACCGTTGGCCGCGGTCACGGTGCCCGGGATCTACCACGAGCTGGATCACCTCGATGCCGACACTTTCCTGCGCGACATCAACTTCCCCGAGCCCGCACGCCATCTGGCCTTCGAGGTGTTCTCGAGAAGCTTCTTCTCCGAGCCGGCCGAGCTCTCCGCCGCGGAGCTGGCGACGATGTTCCACATCTACTTCCTGGGTTCCAGCGAAGGCCTCGTCTTTGACGTCGCCAACGCCAACTTCGATGCGGCACTGTGGAACCCGTTGCGTGCGTATCTGGATTCACTGGGCGTTCGCGTGCACACCGGCGTGTCGGCGACCGAGGTGCACGGCGGGGCCCGGTTCGTGGTGCGTACGGACCGCGGAGCCCGCATCGAGGCGGACGGGATCGTGCTCGCGACCGACGTGGCGGGCCTGCAGCGCATCGTCGACGGCTCGCCTGCCCTCGGCGACGCCGAATGGCGGTCCCGGATCGCCGCGATGCGTACCGCCGCACCGTTCGTCGTGCAGCGACTGTGGCTGGACCGGCCGGTGAATCCGGACCGCGCCGCGTTTCTCGGGACGGGCGGGCGACCGCCGCTGGACAATGTCAGTGTGCTGGAGAGATACGAGCGCGAGGCCATGAGCTGGTCCGGCAGCACCGGCGGCTCGGTGGTGGAGTTGCATTCGTACGCGGTGACCGACGGGTCGGCCGACGTACGCGAGCACCTGCCGGCGCGGATGCGCGAACTGTATCCCGAGACCGCCGGCGCCACCATCGTCGGTGACCGGGTGCTGTGCCGTCAGGATTGCCCACGTTTCGCCCCCGGTGACTTTGCGCGCCGCCCGACCGTCGCGACACCGCAGGCCGGTTTGGTGTTGGCCGGCGACGGAATTCGCGTCGACCTGCCTGTCGCGCTGATGGAGCGTGCCGCCACCACCGGATGGACGGCGGCCAATCTGCTGTTGAAGCGCTTCGGCCTCACTGGACACGAACTGCACACCGTGCCGACCCAGGGTCGCTTCGCACCGTTGCGGCGTCTGGCCGAAAGGCAGCACACATGAGCATGTTCGCGGACCTGAAAGCCCGGTTGGCGAAAACCACACCGTTCGAGGTACTTCCACGCACCCCGTGGTCCGGGCAGCGGCCCACCTACCGCGACGCCGAAGCGGCGGTCATCCAGTCCGCGCTGCGGCGCTCCCAGCGCAGGCCCAGCGGCAACTGGTACGCGTTCGCGGCCAGCGACACCATCGACAAACGGCCGATCGGTGCCACCGTCGGTGGTATCGAACTGGTCGCGTGGCGGGCCCGAGGCGGTGCGCTCGCGGTCGGTCCCGCGGCCTGCCCACACCTCGGCGCGGACCTCTCGACGGGCACCAACGACTGCGGAACGTTGATCTGCCCGTGGCATGGTTTGCGCTTCGACGGCGCCCGGACATGGAGTTGGCGGCCCTATCCGGCGCATGACGACGGGGTGCTCGCCTGGGTTCGGCTCGACGCGCTAGGCGGTGAAAAACCCACGGCGGCACCGCTATTACCGAAGCGCCCGCGGGGACCACAGCTGTCCGCGGTGACCCGGCTGGTCGGCACCTGCGAACCCCGCGACGTGATCGCCAACCGGCTCGACCCGTGGCACGGGGCGTGGTTCCATCCGTACTCCTTCACGCGACTCGAGGTGCTTTCGTCGCCGGCCGCGGACGACGAACTGCCGGAGGAGGCGGACCGCTTCCTGGTCGCCGTCACATTCCGGATCGGCCGTCTGGGTGTGCCCGTGATCGCGGAGTTCAGCACTCCGGAGCCGCGAACCATCGTCATGCGCATCATCGACGGCGAAGGCGCGGGCAGCGTGGTGGAGACACACGCCACTCCGCTCGGGACTGCCGGCGACGGTTCAGCCCGCACCGCGGTGATCGAAGCGGTCATCGCGCACTCCGACCGTCCCGGCTTCGTCCATGCGCTGCGCGGCGCACCGTTGATCACCCCGTTCATGCGACGCGCGGCCACGCGGTTGTGGCGCGACGACCTCGCCTACGCCGAGCGGCTCTATCGTCTCCGTCAACTCTCTTGAGTCGGTTTTGCATCGATTTCGTCGGGTATCCGCGCCTGATGAGCACAAACATCGGCAAGGGCGACAAGGTTCAGTGGAAGAGCCACGGCAACACCGTGACCGGGACGGTCGAGGAGAAGATCACCTCGGACACCGAGGCCGCGGGTCGCACCGTGCGCGCCGACTCCGACAATCCGCAGTACCGGGTACGCAGCGACAAGAGCGGCCGAGACGCGGTGCACAAGCCGGAATCGCTGAAGAAGAAGTAGCGCCGTGGCCGACACAGCGAGGCGCTACTTTCTCAGGAACTGGGCCACTCCCCATGCACGTAGCGCTCGTCGAGTAGCGGTATCTGGTCCATGGCCCACGGACTGATCGACCACGGCAGCCCGACGGCCGAGCGAAGCTGCCTCCAGGAGACCCACATCCATTCCATGACCTCGTCCGGATCGGGTCGAAGCCGGTCGTCGCAGCGGGCGAAGAACACCGGGCAGATCTCGTTCTCGACGGTGCCGTCGGCGGCCACCGCGCGATACCGGAAGTCGGGCAGCACGCAGACCAGCGAATTGATCGACACGCCCAATTCCTGTGCGGCGCGGCGGCGCACCGCGTTCTCGACCTGCTCCCCCGGCGCCGGATGTCCACAAAACGAGTTGGACCACACCCCCGGCCACGTCATCTTTCCCAGGGCACGACGGGTCAACAGCACGTGACCGTCCGCGTCGAACAGGTAACAGGAAAATCCGAGGTGCAGGGGTGTCGCGGCGTGGTGGACGGTCGTCTTGGCGGCGCTGCCGATGTGGCGGCCGTCCTCGTCGAGCAGCACAACGGACTCATCCGTCGTGGCGGTGGTCGATGCTGACACCTCGAATACATACCCAGAATGGGGCTAACCGACGCGAAGTCGATGCGCGTGCGTCACGAGCCCGGTACGCAGCACTTCACCGCCTCGCGCAGGCTGTGCACGCGCACGCCCGGCTTCACCGCAGACATGGCCTCCCACCCCGGGCCGCCGAGCAGTACCTCGGCATCAGCGGCCGCCGCCCGAACCATGTCCCCGTCGGCGGTATCGGCGGTCTGCGACCACAACATCACCGTGACGGGCGGCCGCACCCGCGCGATCGCGTCGGTCAGCGCCGAAAGTGGAACGTCCGCGCCCAGTGTCAGCGCACCGTGTCCACGTTCCCCGAGCGCAGCGCGCAGTGCCTCGAGCGGCAGTGCGTGCGTCTCCCGCGACGTGCACGCCAAGACCACCGACGTCGACGTGTCGAGCGGCGCGAGCGGCTCCCGCTGCAGGGCCCGCGACACCGCCCAAGACAGCGCGTGCTCGACGTCGATACAACCGCCGCTCGCATCCTGTCTGGCAACGATGGCTGCGAACGCCGGCCGCACGATCAGGTCCCACGTATCGAGTACGCCGAAGTGATGCAGGTGCGACTCCAGCAGCCGGCCCAGCGCAACGTGGTCGAGTTCGAACGCGGCCGCCAACAACGAGTCGACGTCGCCACGCGGGACCAGAACGGATTCCATCGCCAGCCGCGCCGCGCTGCGCGCGCTCGTGCCCTGGCCGATCAGCTCGTGCATGTGCCGCACGACCACGACGTCGTTTTCGCTGTAGAGCCGATGCCGGCCGGGCCGGTGGCGCGAGGGCCCCACGCCGTAGCGCTGACTCCAGCTGCGCAGCGTCGCCGTTGGGACACCGACACGGTCGGCTACCACACGGACGGTGTACCTGGGCTCGTCAGCGTCGTCCATCGGGCTTTCCACTGCGGTTTCGACCTCGTCACAGTAAACCCGTCGGCGAACTCAACGCACAACCGATGCAGTGATTCGTCTTCTGGATATTGCGGGGCCGCGAAGGGGGTAACTGTAGCTCCATGAGCGATCAGGGCAAGGACCACAACAGCCGTCCCGAGGGAGTCGACGACGCGACGGTCGAGGCCGTCGGCGCCCTGTCGGAGGCGCTGGAGTGGGTGGAACGCGCGCGCGGCGAACTGTATTCGTTCCATCAGCTGATGGGCCGGGCCGATGTTCTGCTCGGCGAGGCCTGCGACAAACTGCGCGACGCGGGCCACGCGGCGGTCGCCGACCGGCTCCAGGACGACCTCGTCGGTCGCAATGTCCTCCATGGCCGCTGGACCTTTCAGATCGTCGAGGAGTTCGACGACTGCTACTGGTCGGTGTTCCGCGACCACGAGCGCATGGTGCGCGACGAGCTACAGCAGGGCCGCAGACATGTATACGAGTCCGAAATGAAGGAGCGGCGCCGGACCCACGGCAAGCCGGGTCACGAACGCCGCCCCAACGAGTGATTTGTGGAGTCTTGGCGGCGCTCACCGCCGCTGCGGCTCCACAAATCGCAACTGACTAAGCCGTCTCGGTGATCGGCCGGTCCACCCAGCTCATCAGGTCGCGCAGCTTCTTGCCGGTGACCTCGATCGGATGTTCGGCGTTCTTCTTGCGCAGCCCTTCGAGTTCCTTGTTGCCGCCCTCGACGTTGGCGACCAGCTTCTTGACGAAGGTGCCGTCCTGAATCTCCTTGAGGATGTCGCGCATCCGGTCCTTGGTGTCCGCGTCGATGACCCGCGGCCCCGATAGATAGCCACCGAACTCGGCGGTGTCGGACACCGAGTAGTTCATCCGCGCGATGCCGCCCTCGTACATCAGATCGACGATCAGCTTGAGCTCGTGCAGCACCTCGAAATACGCCAGCTCGGGCGCGTACCCGGCCTCGACCATCACGTCGAAACCCGTCTTGACGAGTTCCTCTGTGCCGCCGCACAACACGGCCTGCTCGCCGAACAGATCGGTTTCGGTCTCGTCCTTGAACGTGGTCTTGATGACGCCCGCGCGGGTGCCGCCGATGCCCTTGGCGTACGACAGCGCCAGCGCCTGGCCCTCGCCCTTGGGGTCCTGGTCGATCGCGATCAGGCACGGCACGCCCTTGCCGTCGACGAACTGGCGCCGCACCAGGTGGCCGGGGCCCTTCGGGGCGACCATGCCGATGGTGACATTCGCCGGCGGCTTGATCAGGTCGAAGTGGATGTTGAGGCCGTGGCCGAAGAACAGCGCGTTGCCGTCGGAGAGGTTGGGCTCGATGTCGCGGGAGAAGATCTCGGCCTGAGCGGTGTCGGGTGCCAGCAGCATGATCACGTCGGCCCACTTGGCCACCTCGGCAGGCGTGTCGACCTCGAGACCCTGCTCGCTGACCTTCTCGCGTGACTTCGATCCCTCTTTGAGGCCGACCTTCACCTGCACGCCGGAGTCGCGCAGGCTCAGCGAGTGCGCATGACCCTGGCTGCCGTAGCCGATGACGCCGACCTTGCGGCCCTGAATGATCGACAGGTCCGCGTCGTCGTCATAGAACATCTCTACTGCCACTGAATTTCCTTATCTCTCATCTGACGGGGCTTACTTGGTGGTGGCGATCCCGCGGGGTCCGCGGGACAGCGACACCACTCCGGACTGTGCGATCTCGCGAATTCCAAAGGGCTCCAACACCCGTAGTAGCGCCTCGAGCTTCTCGGGTGTGCCGGTCGCCTCGATCGTCAACGACTCCGTCGACACGTCGACGACCTTGGCCCGGAACAGGTTCACCGCCTCGATGACCTGACCGCGGGTCGACGCGTCGGTGCGCACCTTGATCAGTGCAAGCTCACGGGAGACCGAGTTCTCTTCTTCCTGCTCAACGATTTTGATCACGTTCACCAGCTTGTTGAGCTGCTTGGTGATCTGCTCGAGAGGCGCTTCCTCCACGCTGACGACGATCGTCATCCGCGACATGTTCTTCTGCTCGGTCGCTCCGACCGCCAGGGACTGAATGTTGAAACCGCGCCGCGAGAACAGCGACGCGACCCTGGCCAGCACGCCGGGTTTGTCCTCGACGAGCACCGATAACGTCTGCGTGGTGGCGCTCATGCGTGTCCTTCTTCCGGATCGTCGAACAGCGGACGGATACCGCGAGCGGCCTGGATCTCGTCGTTGCTGGTGCCCGCCGCGACCATCGGCCACACCTGGGCGTCCGCGCCGACGATGAAGTCGATCACCACCGGACGGTCGTTGATCTCACGCGCCTGCCTGATCACATCCTCGACGTCTTCGGCTCGCTCACAACGCAATCCGACGCAACCCAGCGCCTCGGCCAGCTTGACGAAGTCGGGGATGCGACGGCTGTGGGTGGCCAGATCCGTTTGGCTGTACCGCTCTTCGTAGAACAGCGTCTGCCACTGCCGCACCATGCCGAGGTTCCCGTTGTTGATGACCGCGACCTTGATCGGCGCGCCCTCGACAGCACAGGTGGCCAGCTCCTGGTTGGTCATCTGGAAACAACCGTCGCCGTCGATGGCCCACACCTCGGCCTCCGGCCGGCCGAATTTGGCCCCCATCGCCGCGGGCACGGCGTAGCCCATGGTGCCAAGCCCGCCGGAATTGAGCCACGTCTTGGGGTTCTCGTAGGAGATGAACTGCGCGGCCCACATCTGGTGCTGGCCGACGCCTGCCACGTACACCGCCTCCGGCCCGGCCATCTTGCCCAGCGTCTCGATCACGTACTCCGGCGACAGGCTGCCGTCGCTCTGCGGCCCGTAACTCAACGGGTAGGTCGCCTGCACGCCGCGCAGATACTCGAGCCAGTTGTCGATGTGGATAGCGCCGATGATGCCGTCCCGGTGCAGGGCCGCGATCAGCTCGACGATCACCGCCTTGACGTCACCGACGATGGGCACGTCGGCGTGGCGGTTCTTGCCGATCTCGGCCGGGTCGATGTCGGCGTGGATCACCTTGGCCTCGGGCGCAAAGGAATCCAGCCTGCCGGTCACCCGGTCGTCGAAGCGGGTGCCCAGCGCGATCAACAGGTCGCTGCGCTGCAGTGCGGCCACCGCGGACACCGTGCCGTGCATCCCCGGCATGCCCACGTTCTGCGGATGGCTGTCAGGGAACGCCCCGCGCGCCATCAGCGTGGTGACGACGGGTATGCCGGTCAGCTCCGCGAGTTCCAGCAGCTCGGGGCTGGCCTCGCCGCGGATCACGCCGCCGCCGACGTAGAGCACCGGCTTACGGGCCGCCGCGATCAGCTTGGCGGCCTCGCGGATCTGGCGGCTGTGCGGTTTGGTGTTGGGCTTGTAGCCGGGCAGGTCGACACGCGGCGGCCAGCTGAACGTGCACTGGCCCTGCAGGACATCCTTGGGGATGTCGACGAGCACCGGACCGGGGCGGCCCGACGAGGCGATGTGGAACGCCTCGGCGATCGCCTGCGGGATCTCATCGCCGCTGCGCACCAGGAAGTTGTGCTTGGTGATCGGCATCGTGATGCCGGAGATGTCGGCCTCCTGGAACGCGTCGGTGCCGATCAGTCCGCGTCCGACCTGGCCGGTGATCGCCACCACCGGGATCGAGTCCATGTGCGCATCGGCCAGTGGCGTGACGAGGTTCGTGGCGCCGGGACCCGAGGTGGCCATCATCACGCCGACCTTGCCGGTCGCGTGCGCGTAACCGCTGGCCGCGTGTCCTGCACCCTGCTCGTGACGGACCAGCACGTGGCGCAGTTTCTGCGAGTCGAACAGCGGGTCGTAAACGGGCAGCACCGCCCCGCCGGGGATCCCGAAGATCGTGTCGACGTCGAGTTCCTCGAGCGATCGGATCACCGCCTGGGCACCGGTCATCTGTTGCGGCGCAAGCCGTTTGGCCGGCGTGGGTGCCGGCTTGGCCGCAGGTTTCGCGGCATGTCCATCGTCGGGCACGGTCGCGGCCGCTTGCTGCAGCGGTCGGGTGGTTGGTGCGCTCACGGTGTTCGTTCTCCTAAATCCTGGTCCGGATCCGTATCTAGGGTCTCAAATCAGTGGTCGGGAAAGAAAAAAACCCCCGACAGCTGGGCTGCTGTACGAGGGTCGCGCGTCGGTGCCGGTGGTTATGCCCGAGTAAGGGCGAGCGCGGCATCAACGCGCTTCCCAATTACTACGAGCAACCCCACGGCCTGCATAACCGTCGACCGTAGCCTCCGCACTGGTCACAGGTCAAATTGCGGCACCCCGGCGGTCGATTTCCCGGCCCGCGCAGCAGCGGTGCGAAGATGACCAGGTGAGTCCCGACGCCGTACCCGCCCCCGTCGTCATCCGAATCTCGCCCATGGCGCATTTCGCGGTGGGATTCCTGGCGCTGAGCCTGCTTTCGCTGGTTCTGGCGGGGCTGACGTGGGTGGCCGTCCTGCTGATCATTCCGATCGGACTGTCGGTCTATGTCGTGCGCTACCGGACCGTTGCCGACCGCGACACCGTCACCGCACGATCCCTGCTGGGCAGCGAGACGGTGCGATGGGACGACGTCGACGGTCTGCGGTTCGGTAAGGGTTCTGCGGCCTACGCCCATCTCAAGGACGGTAGGGACCTGCGTCTGCCGGCGGTGACGTTTGCGACCCTGCCGCTGCTGACCGAGGCCAGCGGCGGCCGCGTGCCGAACCCGTATTCGCCGGGTTAGGCGAGCGGGTTGCCGCCGTTGAACAGCACCCAGATCGCGACACCCGCGCCCGCGCCGAGCACCAGCGCACCGAACGACCCGATGAACGGCCGGCGCGCCCACCCGCGTCCGGCGTCGAACCCGTACCGGCCGGGGCCGGTGAGCACGAGAGCGGCCACCGCGCACACCAGGAACACCTTGTACTCATGCCCGTCGGTGAGGAAATCCGACAGCCGCGCCGCTTCGTGGGCCTCCATCGCGTCGGCCAGCACGCCGGTCACCAGGTATGCCAGCGCGCCGGCGGCCGCCACCGGCGTGAACAGACCCAGGATCAGCAACACCCCGGCGGCGATCTGACCGCCGGTGGCGACGTAGGTCAGGATGTCGGCGTAGCGGAAGCCCATGTCGGACAGTTCCGCCTCCCAACCGTTGAGCCCGGGCCCGCCCCACAGGCCGAAGGCCTTCTGTAGGCCGTGGCCGATGAACAGCGCGCCGATCGCAACCCGCAACAGAAGAATGCCGAGGTCGAGGGTGCCGCGCCGGTCCGTCGCACGACCGAGCGGCTCGGGTTCGATTTCGGCCGGTTCGGCCGCGAAGCCGGTCATCGCATGCCGCCCGCCGGGCTGCACGTACGGCAGCGGCTCGGGTTCGTTGAGTAACCCGAACCCCGGCGTGCCCGAAGCGGTGCCGTTGGCGTCGTCGTAGTGCGGGATTGCGGTGGTTTCGAAATCGCCTGCGTAGTTGGCGGACGGCAGATCGTCCTCGGGGTCGACCAGGCTCGCCGACACGGGCCGCCCAGCCGCGTCGTCGGGCCGCTGCCAGGCGAGTGGGTCATTGGAATGACTGGTCACGTTGCCAGCGTAAGTGCTAGTCACCCGCTAGCCGGGTATTGGCGCGGTGCTTTCGGACCTTAATTCACGAGGTCCCCGCGGCGACGTCAAACCGGTGTGCATGGCGCGTCCCGCCGAATGATCCGTAACCTGGCTCGCATGAAACTGCGCCGGCCGATGAGGGGCGTGCTCGCCGTGTTGTGCGCGGCGGCGCTCGTCGGGTCGGGGTGTGCACGGTTCGACGACGCGCAGTCGCAACCGTTCACCACGGAGCCGAAGCTCGAGCCGGGTCCGACATCGACGCCGCCGCCCCCGCCTCCGCTGCCTCCGACGCCGTTCCCGAAGGAGTGCCCGGCACCCGGCGTCATGCAGGGCTGCCTGGAGAGCACGAGCGGGCTGATCATGCTGCCCGACAGCCAGTCGGCTCTGGTCGCCGAGCGCACGACCGGTGTGGTCAAGGAGATTTCGGTCCGGGCTGAACCCAAGGTCAAGACCACGCTGCCGGTCGACGGTTCGGGTGACGGCGGGCTGATGGACATCGTGCTCTCGCCGACGTATCAACAGGATCGGCTGATGTACGCCTATGTCAGCACGCCGACGGACAACCGGGTCATCCGCATCGCCGACGGCGACATCCCCAAGCCGATCCTGACCGGCATCCCGAAGGGCGCCACCGGGAACACGGGAGCATTGATTTTCACCAGCCCCACGACGCTGCTGGTGCAGACCGGCGACGCGGGCAATCCCGCCGATGCGGCGAACCCGGACTCGTTGGCCGGCAAGGTGTTGCGCATCGAACAGCCCACCACGGTGGACCAGGCCCCGACGACGACGGCGCTGTCGGGCTTGGGCGCTGCCGGCGGCATGTGCATCGACCACTCGGACGGGTCGCTGTACGTCACCGATCGCGCGCCGTCCGGCGACCGGTTGCAGCGCATCACCAAGGACTCCAGGACGTCGACGGTGTGGACCTGGCCCGACCGTCCGGGCGTGGCGGGCTGCGCGGCGCTCGACGGCACGGTGTTGGTCAACCTCGTCAACACCAAGCAGACGGTCGCCGTGCGGCTCGCTCCCGATACCGGCGCGGTCACCGGCGACCCCGAGGTCGTGCGGCAGGATCAGCACGGTCACGCGTGGGCGCTGGCGATGTCGCCCGACGGCAACGTCTGGGGCGCGACGGTCAACAAGACGGCAGGCGACGCACAACGACTAGACGACGTCGTCTTCCCGTTGTTCCCGCAGGGCGGCGGGTTCCCGCGGCAGAACGCCGACAACACCTGATCCCCTCGCCATCGCGGGTCACGCATTCGTTCCACCGTCGACGGTGAGCACCGCGCCGGTGATGTTGGACGCGCCGGGGCCCGCCAAGAATGCGACGGCATCGGCGACATCACGGGCGGCGGCGTACCGGCCGAGCGCGCTCATCGCCCGTTGTTCGTCGGCACCGGCAGCGTCGGCGGGGTTCATGTCGGTGTCAGTCGAGCCGGGTTGCACGAGGTTGACGGTGATGTTGCGACCGCCGACGTCGCGCGCCAGCCCCTTGGTGAACCCGACGAGGGCGGCCTTGCTCATCGAATACAGCGTGACGCCCGGAAAGGGCACGCGTTCGGCCAGATTGCTGCCGATGCTGACGATCCGGCCACCTTCGGGCATGTGCCGCAGCGCGGCCTGGCTGGCCAGGTAAACCGCGCGGGCGTGGATGGCGAGCGTGCGATCGATCTCGTCGACCGAGACGTCGTCGATCGGGCCGTACGGGAAGACGCCCGCGTTGTTGACGAGGATGTCGACCCGGCCCAACTCGGCGTTCGTCTGTTCGACGGCGGCCACCACGTCGACGGAGGCGCTGTCCGCCTGAATGGCCAGGCCGCGGCGGCCCTGCGCAGTGACCCCGTCGATCACGTCGTTGGCACGCTCCTTGGACCGGGCGTAGGTGATGGCGACGTCCGCGCCGAGTTCGGCGAGCCGAGCCGCGATGGCGGCCCCGATGCCCCTGCTGCCTCCGGTAACCAGGGCGGTCTTTCCTGACAGGTCCGACATGGCGTTCTCCTTTTTTGTGTCGTTCGATACATAATTGCCTGACGTGCTTATACTTGTCAACGATTACTTTGTCGTTCGATACAAAAGAAGGGTTGCGGATGGCGTCACGCGGCAGGCCCCGCACCTTCGACCGAACGGACGCGTTGGAGCGGGCCATGGAGGTGTTTTGGCAACACGGCTATGAAGGTGCGTCGATGACGGACCTGACGACATCGATGGGAATCAGCTCACCGAGCTTGTACGCGGCGTTCGGCTCCAAGGAGGAGTTGTTCCGCGAGGCCGTCGCCCACTACGACCAGACCTTGGGCGCCGCGGCGGCCGCCGAATTGCGCGATCGGCCAACCGCGCGCGACGCCATCGCGGGGGTGCTGAGACATCACGCCGACGTGTTCTGCGATCCCGACAAACCTCGTGGCTGCATGATCGTGCTCGCCGCCACCACATGCACCGAGCGCACCCGGTCAGTGCATGAACACCTCGCGGAGTGGCGGATCGCCACCGAGGACGCCTTCCGTGCGCGCGTCGAACGCGGCATCGCAGACGGTGACGTACCCCCCGGTGCCGACGCCGCGACGATCGCCGCGTTCTACAACACCGTGAACCACGGGATGGCGATTCAGGCCCGCGATGGCGCGGACACAACCAAGCTGTCGGCGATCGCCGAAGCCGCGATCGCCGCTTGGGACAGTCTCATTCGCTGAAGCATTCGCGAACCTGCGTCCAGGGCTGTGGTTCGGCCCGGGCGAACAGCCCTCAGCGCGGTCTCGCGGTCAGGAGCAAGCAGCCAAGACCAGTTCGCGCACCCGGGCCGCGTCGGCCTGTCCCTTGGTCGCCTTCATCACGGCGCCGACGATCGCGCCTGCGGCCTGCACCTTGCCGCCGCGGATCTTCTCGACGATGCCGGGGTTGGCCGCCAGCGCCTCGTCGACGGCGGACTGCAGCGCCGAGTCGTCACGCACGACCTCGAGGCCGCGGTCCTTCATCACCTGTTCGGGTTCGCCCTCACCGGCGAGCACACCCTCGACGACCTGGCGGGCCAACTTGTTCGACAACTTGCCGTCGTCGACGAGCTTGACCACCGCGGCCACCTGCGCGGGCGTGATGGGCAGCGCGTCCAGTTCGACGCCTGACTCGTTGGCCTTCTGCACCAGGAAATTTCCCCACCATGCCCGGGCGGCGTCGCTGGACGCCCCCTGCGCGACGGTCTCGGCGATCAGATCCAGAGCTCCGATGTTGACGAGGTCGCGCATGACCTCGTCGGAAATGCCCCAGTCGTCCTGAATCCGCTTGCGCAGCAACCACGGAAGTTCGGGGATCGTGCGACGCAGCCGCTCCACCCACTCGGCGTCGGCAGCCACCGGCTCGAGGTCGGGTTCGGGGAAGTACCGGTAGTCCTCGGCGGTTTCCTTGCTCCGGCCCGGGGAGGTGTAGCCGTCCTCGTGGAAGTGTCTGGTCTCCTGCGTGACGTGTCCCCCCGAATCGAGAACCGCTGCCTGGCGGCGCATCTCGTAACGGACGGCGACCTCGACGCTCTTGAGCGAGTTGACGTTCTTGGTCTCGGTGCGGGTCCCGAACTGCTTCTGCCCGATGGGCTTGAGTGAGACGTTGGAATCGCAGCGCATCGACCCCTGGTCCATCCGTACGTCGGATACGCCCAAGCCCCGCAAGAGATCCCGCAGCGCGGTCACATACGCACGGGCGATCTCGGGAGCGCGCGCACCGGTCCCCTCGATCGGCTTGGTGACGATCTCGATCAGCGGCACCCCGGACCGGTTGTAGTCGATCAGCGAGGTCGTCGCACCCTCGATGCGGCCGGTGTCGCTGCCGAGATGGGTCAGTTTGCCGGTGTCCTCTTCCATGTGGGCCCGCTCGATCTCGACTCGCCAGGTGGACCCGTCATCGAGCGGCACGTCGAGGAAACCGTTGATCGCGATCGGCTCGTCGTATTGCGAGATCTGGTAGTTCTTCGGCATGTCCGGATAGAAGTAGTTCTTCCGCGCGAAGCGGCACCACGGCACGATCTCACAGTTCAGCGCGAGCCCGATCCGGATCGCCGACTCGACGGCCTTCTCGTTGAGCACCGGCAGCGACCCCGGCAGCCCCAGACAGACCGGGCACACCTGGGTGTTGGGCTCGGCTCCGAACTTGTTGGCGCAGCTGCAGAACATCTTGGTCGCGGTGGACAGCTCGACGTGCACTTCCAAGCCCAGCACCGGCTCGTATCGCGCGACCACGTCGTCGTAGTCAATGAGTTCGGCGGCGGCGACAGTCATGCGACCGATCCTAGTGGGCCCGCCCTACCCCAGTTTGGGGTGCACACCTGGGGTGAGGCCGGCCGCCACCGCCATCTGTTGCAGGAGCCGGCGCACGGTAGCGCGGTCGTTCTCCGACAACGTCGCGGTGATCTCGTCCTCCTGCGCATCGCCCTGCGCATCAAGTCCCGGAAGCATTTCGCGAGCCCTGTCGGTCAGCGTCACCGCGAACGCCCGCCGGTCGCCGGGGTGCGGCAGCCGCTTGACCAGACCCTGACCTTCCAGCTTGTCGACGACCGCGACCATCACGTTGCGGTGAATGCCGAGCTGCGTCGACAGCTGGCGCTGCGACCGGCCGTCGTCCTCGCTGAGCGCCTTGAGCACCGCATAGGACCGCGGATCGACACCGAAGGGCTCGAGTCGGCGCACGAAATCCTCGGCGAGGTAAACGCCGAGCTGAGAAAGGAGAAACGGAATCCGCTCGTGCAGTCCGGCGATACCGGGCGAGCGCTCGGCCATATCGCGACACTAGCACCTTGGATGATAGTCATCTACCATGATAATCATTACTAGTGACTAATTAGGAGATGACCATGAGAATCGCGATCTTCGGCGCCAACGGACAGACCGGCCGGCTGCTGACACGCCGCGTGCTCGACGCCGGTCATGAGGCGGTGGCGGTGACGCGCCGACCCGCCGACTTCCCGTTCGACCATGCCGAGCTGACGGTGGCCCGCGCCGATGTGCGCGACGCCTGCTCGACAGCCGCGGTACTCGACGGGGCCGACGGCGTCCTGTCGACGCTCGGGGTGCCGTTCAGCATGCGACCGATCGACACGTATTCGACCGGGGTCCGCAACATCACCGCGGCAATGCAGCAGACCGGCGTGCGGCGACTCGTCGTCGTGAGTTCCACCGGCGCATACCACTATCCGGACCGCATCGACACACCCTTCGCGTTGCGAATCGTCGAACCCGTCATCACCCGAACCATCGGCAAGAGCACCTACGACGACCAACGCCGCATGGAGACCATCGTGCGCACCAGCGGACTGGACTGGACGATCGTGCGGCCGTCGGGCTTGTTCGACCTACCCGCCGCGACGAATTACGTTGCGGGCGAGGTGGAACCGGTCGGCGGATTCACCGCGCGCATCGATTTGGCTGACTATATGACCAGACTGGCCGGTGATGCTGCGGCGGCGGGCCGAACCGTTGTCATCTCCACCACAGAACACACGCCGACGATGTGGCAGATGATCCGCCGGGAAGCCTTCAAGAGCGCATGATGACGACGACTGTCTCCCTCGCGCAGCAGTTCGGCCCGGCGATCGGATTCGTCGCGCTCAACGTCGGCGCGCTGGCGGTGGCGCTTCCTCAACCGGCACCTAGCCGAAGAACTCTGCGGCGTCGTCGTAGCGGCTCTGCGGGACCAGCTTCAACTGGCGGGTCGCGTCGGCCAGCGAGACGCGCCCGATCTCCTGCCCGCGCAACGACACCATCATCCCGTACTCGCCGGCGTGTGCGGCGTCGGCGGCGTTGACCCCGAAGCGGGTGGCCAGCACGCGGTCGAACGGCGTTGGAGTGCCGCCGCGTTGCACATGACCGAGCACCGTCACCCGCACCTCTTTGTTGATCCGCTTCTCCACCTCGAGCGCGAGTTGCTGCGCAACGCCGGTGAAGCGTTCGTGGCCGAACTCGTCGATCCCGCCTTCGCGCAACTGCATTGAGCCCTCGGCGGGCTTGGCGCCTTCGGCCACCACGCAGATGAAGTGTGAATCGCCGCGCACGAAGCGTCCTTTGATCAGCCGGCACACCTCTTCGACGTCGAACGGCTGCTCGGGGATCAGCGTCATGTGGGCGCCCGAGGCCAGCCCGGCGTTCAGCGCGATCCATCCGGCGTGGCGGCCCATCACCTCGACGAGCATCACACGCTGGTGCGATTCGGCGGTGCTGTGCAGCCGGTCGATGGCCTCGCTTGCCACGCCGAGCGCGGTGTCGTGACCGAACGTCAGATCCGTGCAATCGATGTCGTTGTCGATCGTCTTGGGCACACCGACCACCGGGACGTTCTCCTCCGACAGCCAGCGCGCCGCGGTGAGCGTGCCCTCGCCGCCGATCGGGATCAACACGTCGATACCGTTGTCGTCGAGCGTCTGCTTGATCTGGTCCAGGCCGGCGCGCAGCTTCTCCGGATGCACCCGTGCGGTGCCCAGCATGGTGCCGCCCTTGGCCAGCAGCCGATCGTTGCGGTCATCGTTGGCGAGTTGGATGCGCCGGTTCTCCAGCAGACCGCGCCAGCCGTCCTGGAAGCCGACGACCGACGACCCGTACCGCACGTCGCACGTGCGCACGACCGCCCGAATGACAGCGTTCAGTCCCGGACAGTCGCCGCCGCCGGTCAGCACTCCGATACGCATGCCTACATCCTCCCCCGTCAGACCGCCGTTGGCAGCGGTCCTCGGGCAGCTTCGTAGGCCGCGCCGACGCGGTACAGCCGGTCATCGGCCAGCGCTGGCGCCATGATCTGCAGCCCCACCGGCAGGTTGTCGTCGGGCGACAGGCCCGCGGGCACCGACATTCCGCAGTGGCCCGCCAGGTTCAGCGGCAGGGTGCACAGATCGAACAGGTACATGGCCAGCGGGTCGTCGACCTTCTCCCCCAATGCGAACGCGGTGGTCGGCGTCGCCGGCGAGACCAACACGTCGACCTTCTGATACGCCTCGTCGAGATCGCGCGCGATCAGCGTGCGTACCTTCTGCGCCTGGTTGTAGTACGCGTCGTAATAGCCCGCCGACAGCGCATAGGTACCAATCATGATGCGGCGCTTGACTTCCGGACCGAATCCCGCAGCCCGGGTCAACGCCATGACTTCCTCGGCGCTGTGCGTGCCGTCATCGCCGACACGCAGCCCGAAACGCATCGCGTCGAACCGCGCGAGGTTGCTCGACACCTCGGACGGCAGGATCAGGTAGTACGCCGACAGCGAGTAGTCGAAGTGCGGGCAGTCCACCTCGCTGACCTCGGCGCCCAGCGCGGTCAGCTGTTCGACGGCGGCGTGGAACGACTGCAGCACGCCGGGTTGGTAGCCGTCGCCGTGCAACTGCTTGACCACGCCGATTTTCACGCCGGCAAGGTCGCCGGCCGCGCCCGCCCTGGCCGCACCGACGACGTCGGGCACCGCGGTGTCGACCGAGGTCGAGTCCTTCGCGTCGTGACCGGCGATCGCCTGATGCAGCAGCGCGGTGTCGACGACGGTGCGCGCGCACGGGCCGCCCTGATCCAGTGACGACGCGCAGGCCACCAGCCCGTAGCGCGACACCGTGCCGTAGGTCGGTTTCACCCCGACCGTCGCGGTCAGCGCGGCCGGTTGGCGGATCGAGCCGCCGGTGTCGGTGCCGATGGCCAACGGCGCCTGGAACGCCGCCAGCGCCGCCGCGCTGCCGCCCCCGGAGCCGCCGGGGACACGGTCGACGTCCCACGGGTTGCGGGTCGGCCCGAATGCGGAGTTCTCGGTGGACGAACCCATCGCGAACTCGTCCATGTTGGTTTTGCCGAGAATCGGTAGGCCCGCCGCACGCAACCGCATCGTGACGGTGGCGTCGTACGGCGCCATCCAGCCCTCGAGAATCCTCGAGCCGCAGGTCGTCGGCATGTCGGTTGTGGTGAACACGTCCTTCAGCGCGACCGGCACCCCGGCCAGCGGCGAGGGTAGGTCCTCCCCGGCGGCCACTGCGGCGTCCACACGCGCCGCCGCGGCCAGCGCGCGGTCCTCCGCGACGTGCAGGAACGCGTGGTAGCGGTCGTCGCTCGCCGCGATCTGGTCCAGGCATGCCTTGGTGACCTCGGTCGAGGACACCTCCTTGGTGGCGATCTTGCGCCCGAGCGTCGCGGCGTCCAACCGGATCAGGTCGGTCACTGGGCCTCTCCCAGGATGCGCGGGACGGAGAACCGGCCCTCGGCCGCCTTGGGCGCCTGGTCCAGCGCCTCCTGTTGCGTCAGGCCCGACTCGACGGCGTCGGGACGGAACACGTTGACATCGGTGAGTGGATTACCGGTCGGCTTGACGCCCGCGACGTCGACGGACTGGATCTGGCTGACGTGGCCGAGGATGGCGTCCAGCTGTCCGGCATAGCTGTCCAATTCGTCTTCGGTCAGGGCGAGGCGGGCGAGACGGGCCAGGTGGGCCACCTCGTCTCGGGAGATCTGCGACACGACACGCAAGCCTAGTCACCGCGTTGTGCAACAGTGTTGCGCGTGCCTTCGTACCTGCTACGGGTCCAGCTGGAGGATCGACCGGGCAGCCTCGGTTCGCTGGCCGTGGCGCTCGGATCGGTGGGCGCCGACATCCTCTCGCTCGACGTGGTGGAGCGGTCGGCCGGCTATGCCGTCGACGATCTCGTGGTCGAGCTGCCCGCCGGCGCGATGCCCGACATGCTGATCACCGCCGCCGAACAGATCAAAGGCGTCTACGTCGACTCCGTCCGTCCACACACCGGGCTGCTCGAGGCGCACCGCGAACTCGAGCTGATCGACCACATCGCCGCCGCGGACCGCGGCGACAAGCTGCAGGTTCTCGCCGACGAGGCACCCCGGGTGCTCCGGGTGGGCTGGACCACGGTGGTCCGGCTGGCCGAATCGGGACCGGAGCGCGTCGTCGGCAGCCCGGGCGCACCCGAGACGCAGGCAGCCCAGACGCCGTGGTTGCCGCTCGACCGGGCACGCGCCCTGGACGGCGACGCCGATTGGGTGCCCGAGCTGTGGCGCGACATGGCGACCACGCTGGCCGCGGCCCCGCTCGGCGATCCGCGCACCGCAGTGGTGTTGGGCCGCCCCGGTGGACCCCTCTTCCGCCCCTCGGAGGTCGCCAGGCTCGGCTATCTGGCAGGCATCGTCGCGACGATTCTGCGCTGACTTGCGCGTACGGCGCGGCTGTTACGGTGACAACGATCCCATCAACCGCACCGCACACTGCTGAACGTCGCGGCCGATCGGAAGGTTTCGCGTGGACACGCTGCTGATCGTGCTCGCCGTCGTACTGCTCCTCGGGGCGGTCGTTGTGTTGGTGATGGCGCTTCGACGGCCGAAGAAGCCGAAAGCCCCGACCACGCGAGAAGATCCGCTCAAGTTCGCCGCCACCATGCCGCAGTTCGGCCCCCGCCAACTCGGGCCCGGCGCGATCGTCGCCCACGGCGGAATCGACTACGTCGTCCGCGGCACCGCCACGTTGCGGCAAGGCCCGTTCGTGTGGTGGGAGCATCTGCTCGAAGGTAGTTCCGAGCCGGTGTGGTTCAGCGTCGAAGAGGACGAGGGCCGACTCGAACTGGTGATGTGGACGCGACGCAAGGACGCGTCGCTGCAACCCGGTGGCGACCTCGTCCTCGACGGAATCAGCTACCGCGAGATCGAGCGCGGCCGCGCATCGTTCACCACCGAGGGCACCACCGGACTGCCCGCAGGCGGCGAGATGGAGTTCGTCGACTACGCCGACGCCGACAAGACGTCATTCCTCGGATTCGAGCGGTGGGCTGCGGACATGCCGTGGGAGGTGTCGGTCGGGAAACCGGTGCTGCCCGGCGAACTCACGGTGTATCCCGCGCCTCCGCCCACCGAGTAGGACGCCGGGTGCCGTTTCACCGACTGGTAGTGAACCCGGCCGACGTGTCGGGAACGACGCTGCGGCTGGCGTTGAACTCTCCTGCACCGCGGCCGCTGGCGACCTTGCCGCTGGCCCGTCCCGACGGCAGCACGCTTGTGCTCGGCGTGCTCGGCGCATCGCATCTGGTCACCGTCGAACATTCGAAACACCCGTTCTCCGAGGAGGTTTCGTGCACAGCACACACAGATGCCGCCTTGCCCGGCTGCGCCGTCGCGCCCGGTTACCGCATCGAGTCCCGCACCGAAACGCATGACACTGCCGGTTTTCGCAGGCTCGCGGAGAAGCTGCAGATCAGGTGTGAGCGGATGGACGGATGGCTCGGCGGTGTGTTCCCCGGTGACGATGCCGCACTGACGGCACTGGCCGCCGAAGCCGACGGCACCGGATGGCGTTGGCGGACATGGCATCTTTATCCCGACGGAGCCGCAGGTGGCACGGTCGTCTACACCAGCAGCCGGTGGCGGCCGTGAGCCGCACCGCGTTGTTCTGGCTGGCCGGCGGGCTCGCCGTGGCGGGCATCGCATGCCTGCTTCTCGGTATCTCGTTGCAGAACCGCGACATTCGTACGTACGTCGCCGAGAACTACGCCGCGTACTCCCACGGCGCGGAGGCCAGCAGCTACGAATGCACCGGCTCGCCCGCCGAAGTGGCCGACCGGCTTGCCGACTACCGGCGTCCGGAGGCGCGGGCCACCGACCGCGGTATCGAGTATCTGCGTTACGAGGACGACATCGTGATCGTCGGGCCCGACGGCAACCGTCCGTGCACCATCCGGGTCGAGGACGTTCGCGGCAGCAGATACAGCGGGGGCGGGTTCATCTTCCTCGGACCCGGGTTCTTTCCCGGGTCACCCGCCGGCGGCGCGGGCGGCAGCCCGGGCGGACCGGATGGGACGAAATGACCCGCGCATCGAGGCCAACCGGTAAGGAGAACCCATGAATCTGGCGGTCGAATTCGGCACCATCAGCGGCGAGAGCCTCGCTCAGAATGTGGTCGCCGCGATCCTGTACTTCATCGTCGGCGTCGCCGTTCTCGCGGCCGGTTTCGCCATGGCCGACCTGCTGACCCCGGGCAACCTGCGCCGGTTGGTGTTCGTCGAGCGGCGGCCCAACGCGGTTGCGGTCGCGTCGGGAATGTATGCCGCCCTCGCCATCGTGGTGATCTCGGCGATCGTGGCCAGTGCCAACGAACTCGGCCAGGGACTCGTCGACGCGGCGGTGTACGGCCTCGTCGGCGTGGTGCTGCAAGGCCTGGCGCTGGTCGTGCTGGAGGCGGTGGTGCCCGGACGTTTCCGCGACCTGATCGCCGAGGAACGGTTGCACCCCGGCGCCGTCGCCACCGCCGTGATGCTGATCGCCGTGGGAGGGGTGAACGCCGCCGCGCTGTCATGACGGTGACCGATCACGACGCTCCTTCACCGGCACCGCGGCTGGCAGGTTCGGCGACGCGCTGGCGCGCGGTGTTGCTGGCGGCAGTGGCGGCGTGCGCGGCGTGCGGCATCGTCTACGAACTGGCACTGCTGACGCTGTCGACCAGCTTGCACGGCGGCGGTGTCGTGGCGATGTCGCTGATCGTCGCCGGCTACGTCGCCGCGCTGGGCGTCGGCGCGTTGCTGGTGAAGCCGCTGCTGCACCGCGCCGCGGTCACCTTCATCGCCGTCGAGACGGCGCTGGCGATCGTCGGCGGATTGTCGGCGGCCGCACTGTATGTCGCGTTCGCGTTCGTGGGCGGCTCGCTGTGGGTGCTCGCGCTCGGCACCGCGCTGATCGGCTGCCTCGTCGGCGCCGAGGTGCCGCTGCTGATGACGCTGCTGCAGCGCGGACGGACAGCAGGCGCCACCGACACCGGCCGGGTGCTGGCCAACCTGAACGCCGCGGACTATCTGGGGGCGCTGATCGGCGGGCTGCTGTGGCCGTTCCTGCTGCTGCCGTACCTGGGCATGATCCGTGGCGCCGCCGTCACCGGGATCGTCAACCTCTCCGCGGCGGCCGTGGTGGCGGTGCTCCTGTTGCGCCACATCGTCAGCGCGCGTGAGCTGGCCGCGTCCCTGATGGTGCTGGCGACCGCGCTGGCCTTGCTCGTCACGCTGCTGGTGCGCGCCGACGGCATTCAGGCCTCGACGCGCCAACGGCTCTACGCCGACCCGATCATCGCCCATGAGCATTCGGCGTACCAGGAGATCGTGGTCACCCGCCGCGGCGACGACATGCGACTGTATCTCGATGGCGGACTGCAGTTCTCGACCCGCGACGAGTACCGCTATACCGAAAGCCTGGTCTACCCGGCGCTCGCAGACGACGCCCGGTCGGTGTTGATCCTCGGCGGCGGCGACGGGCTGGTGGCGCGGGAAGTGTTGCGCGACAAGGACGTCGACACGATCGTGCAGGTGGAGTTGGATCCCGCGGTCATCGAGATGGGGCGCACCACATTGCGTGAGGCGAACGGCGGCGCGCTGGACGATCCGCGGGTTCAGGTGGTGATCGCCGACGCGATGACGTGGCTGCGGGACGCGCCGCGCGACGTCGCGCCGGGCGGATTCGACGCGGTGATCGCCGATCTGCCCGACCCCGACACCCCGGTGCTGGGACGGCTGTATTCAGTGGAGTTCTACGCGTTGATCGGCCGCGCGCTGGCTCCGGACGGTCTGTTGTCCGTGCAGGCGGGCAGCCCGTTCTCCACCCCCACCGCCTACTGGCGCACGGTGTCGACGATCCGGGCCGCCGGGTACGCGGCGACGCCGTACCACGTGCACGTGCCGACGTTCGGCGACTGGGGCTTCGTGCTGGCCCGCCGCGGGCCGACCGCGCCGAGGCCGACGGTCCCCACCGACGCCCCGCCCCTGCGCTATCTCGACCAGCGTGCGCTCGACGCCGCCACGGTGTTCGGCGGCGACATGCGGCCCCAGTCGTTGGAGCCCTCGACGCTGGACCACCCGCGCATCGTCGACGATGTGCGGCGCGGCTATCGGTGACCTTCAGCCTCCGGCGGGCACCGGGTAACGGTCATTGACGTCGGCGTTGCTGTCCTTGCGCGCGCAGTGCGCACAGCAGAAGATCGCTTCCTCGGTTTCGATGCCGTGGCCGAGGATGCGGCATCCGCAGTGGGCGCATTCGGGTGCCACCTGTACGGCGGCGCACTCGATGCTGTCGAACGTCGCGTTGCGGCCGTCGGGCCATGTCACGGTGAACGCCTTGTCGTAGTCGTTGCCGCAGGTATCGCAGATAGCCATCACAACTCCTTGTCGCCTCGAACCTGTCGAGTGCCCGGTGGAGGGGGCAGACAAACGCCGGAGCGCTCGAGATCGAAGGCCGCGGAGCGCGTGCTCAGATCCCGTCGGGCCCGTTCTCCAACAGCCGCGCGAACCCGTCTTCGTCGAGGATCGGCACGCCCAGCTCGACGGCCTTGTCGTATTTCGAGCCGGGAGAATCGCCCGCGACCACATAGGCGGTCTTCTTCGACACCGAGCTGGCCGCCTTTCCGCCGCGCGCGACGATCGCCTCTTTCGCGTCGTCGCGGGAGAATGCGGTCAACGACCCGGTGACGACGATCGAGAGTCCCTCGAGGGTGCGCTCGACGGTCGGGTCGCGTTCGTCGGCCATCCGCACCCCGGCGGCGCGCCACTTGTCCACGATCGCGCGATGCCAGTCGACGGTGAACCATTCGGTCACCGCGGCCGCGATCGTCGGGCCCACGCCCTCGACCACCGACAGCTCGGCCTCCGACGCCGTCATGATGGCGTCCAGGCTGCCGTACTCGGTGGCCAGGGCGCGGGCAGCCGTCGGACCGACGTGCCGGATCGACAGCGCGACGAGTACCCGCCACAGCGGTTTGGACTTGGCCTCGTGCAGGTTCACCAGCAACCGCTTGCCGTTGGCCGACAGGTTGCCGTCCTTGGTCCGGAACAACTCGGTGCGCAGCAGGTCCGCACTACCGAGCGTGAACAGGTCCCCCTCGTCGGCGATGACGCCGGCCTGAAGCAGAGCGGTTGCAGCCTCATAGCCCAACCCCTCGATGTCGAACGCGCCGCGGCCCGCGACGTGAAAAACCCGTTCGCGCAACTGCGCTGGACACGACCGGGTGTTCGGGCAGCGGATGTCGGCGTCACCCTCTTTGGCCGGCGCCAGCTTGGTGTGGCACTCCGGACAGTGCGTGGGCATCACGAACTCGCGTTCGGAGCCGTCGCGCAGATCCACAACCGGGCCGAGCACTTCGGGTATCACGTCACCGGCCTTGCGGATCATCACCGTGTCGCCGATGAGCACGCCTTTGCGCTTGACCTCGGACGCGTTGTGCAACGTGGCCTGGCTGACCGTCGAACCGGCCACCTTGACCGGCTCCATCCACGCGAACGGGGTCACCCGGCCGGTGCGCCCGACATTGACCTTGATGTCGAGCAGCTTGGTCTGCGCCTCTTCGGGCGGGTACTTGTAGGCGATCGCCCAACGCGGCGCCCGTGACGTCGATCCGAGGCGGCGTTGCAGTGCGACGTCATCGACTTTGACCACCACACCGTCGATTTCGTGTTCCACGTCGTGGCGATGCTCACCCCAGTAGGCGATGCGCTCGGTGACCGCGTCCATGCCCGCGACTCGAGCGGTGTGCTCGGAGACCGGCAGACCCCACGCCTTGAGCGCCCGGTAGGCGTCGTGCAGGGTCTTCGGCCGGAAACCTTCGGCGCGGCCCAGGCCGTGACAGATCATCCGCAACTTGCGCCGCGCCGTGACGGCGGGACTCTTCTGCCGAAGCGAGCCGGCCGCGCTGTTGCGCGGATTGGCGAACGGCGGCTTGCCCTCGGCGACCAGTCCGGCGTTGAGTTCCTCGAAGTCGGCCACCCGGAAGAACACCTCGCCCCGCACCTCGAGAACCTTCGGGACAGGGAATTCTTTTGTGCCGGTGAGTCTTTCGGGAACATCGTCGATGGTGCGGGCGTTCAGCGTGACGTCCTCACCGGTGCGGCCGTCCCCTCTGGTGGCGGCGCGTTCCAGGCGCCCGTCGCGGTACACCAGCGACAGCGCCACGCCGTCGATCTTGAGCTCGCACAGGAAGTTCGCATCGTCTCCGATCTCGCCCTTGATTCGGCCCGCCCACGCGGCCAGTTCCTCCGGCGTGAACGCGTTGTCGAGGCTCAGCATTCGCTCGAGGTGCTCGGCGGCGGTGAAGTCGGTGGCGAAGCCGGCGCCGCCGACCAACTGCGTCGGCGAGTCCGGGGTACGCAGCTCCGGGTGGTCGTCCTCGAGGGCCTGCAGTTCGCGCAGCAGCTTGTCGAACTCGGCGTCGGTGATGATCGGCGAGTCACGCACGTAGTAGCGGAACTGATGCTCGCGCACCTCGTCGGCGAGCTCCTGCCAGCGGCGACGCACGTCCGCGTCGGGTCCGTCGTCGGCCTGTGCGGCCAGCGTCGTCTCGGGATCGGGCGTTGCCTCGGGACTCACTCTCGCAGGCTAACGGAGCGGCCCGACAGGACCGCACCATTACCCTGGCCCCATGCCGCACCCGATCATGTTCCGCGACGACGACCCGGTACTGGCGCGGGTGCGGGCGGTCGCGCTGGCGTTCCCCGAGGCCTACGAGAAGGTGTCGCATGGCAGGCCGGCGTTCTTCGCCGCGAAGATGTTCCTCATGTACGGCGGCAGCGTGCGACCCGAGACCGGGGGCGAATACCTCCAGTACCCGCAGTCCATCATCGTCAAGGTCGACCAGAGCGACCAGCAAGCACTGCGCCAGGATGGCCGGTTCTTCTACCCCGCTTACCTGGGCCCGTCGGGTTGGCTGGGCCTGGACCTGACGGCCGCGAAGAAGGCCGACTGGGCTGAGGTACGTGAGCTGATCGATGCCTCATACCGGCTGACCGCTCCGAAGAAGCTCATCAGACAGCTCGACGAAGTTTGACCCGGTAGCCGGCAGGCCATGATTCGATCGGAGGCGCCATGAGTTTCGCGAGCCCGTTCCCCGAAGTCGACATTCCGTCCACCAGCGTCTACGACTATCTGTTCGGTGGCCTTGCCGACACCGATGCCGAAGCCGACCTCGATCGCGTCGCGCTCGTCGACGCGAAGTCCGGGCGACAGACCACCTACCGCGAGATGGTCGCGCGCGTAGACGCGTTCGCGGGCGCGCTCGCCGGCCGCGGCATCGGCGTCGGCGACGTCGTCGGTCTGCTTTCGCCCAACAGCTCGGGGTTCGCGGTCGCCTTTCACGGCATCCTGCGCGCCGGTGCGACGGCCACCACCATCAACGCGTTGTTCACCGCCAAGGACATCGCCAAGCAGCTGACCGACTCGAACGCCAAGATGCTGGTGACGGTGTCGCCGCTGCTGGCGCAGGCCAAGGAAGCGGCCGCGGCCGTCGGAATTGCCGACGACCGCCTCGTCGTGCTCGACGGCGCCGGCCGACACGCCGACGGGCATCCCAACGCCGCCGACCTGATGGGCCCCGGGCAGCCGCCACCGCGGGTGAGCTTCGCGCCGTCGTCACACTTGGCGGTGCTGCCGTACAGCTCGGGAACGACCGGAAACCCCAAGGGCGTCATGCTCACTCACCGCAACCTGGTGGCCAATGTCGCCCAGATCCGGCCGCTGCACGGGATGGTCGCCGACGACACGGTGCTGGCCGTGCTGCCGTTCTTCCACATCTACGGGATGACGGTCCTGCTCAACGCCGCACTGCATGCGCGTGCCCGGTTGGTCATCATGGGTAGCTTCGACCTCGCCGACTTCCTGGCCAACATCCAGAATCACCAGTGCACGATCGCGTTCATCGCACCGCCGGTCGCTGTGGCGCTGGCCAAGCATCCACTGATCGATGAGTACGACCTGTCGTCTCTGAACGTCGTGATGTCGGGAGCGGCCCCACTGGACGCCGACCTGGGCCACGCCGTCGCAAAACGCCTCGATTGCCGCGTCGTGCAGGGCTACGGCATGAGTGAACTCAGCCCGGTCAGCCACATCACGCCGTTCGACGGCGGCCAGCAGGAGATGAACATGGTCGCGCCGCTCAGCTCGGTCGGCTGGACGGTGTCCAACGCGGTGTCGAAGATCGTCGACCCCGAGACCGGTGACGAAATCGACCCGCCCGCAGACGGTCTGAGCGAAACCGGCGAACTGTGGTTCAAGGGCCCCAATGTGATGGCCGGTTATCTCGGCAACGAGAAGGCCACCCGGGAGACGATCGACGACGCGGGCTGGTTACACACCGGCGACCTCGCCCAGGTCGACGCGAACGGCTGCGTCTACATCGTCGACCGGCTCAAGGAGTTGATCAAGTACAAGGGCTATCAGGTGCCTCCCGCTGAACTGGAGGCCGTGCTGCTCAGCCATCCCGACATCGCCGACGCCGCGGTAATCGGGGTCAACGACGCTGAGGGCGAAGAGATCCCGAAGGCGTTCGTGGTCAAGCGATCCGGCGCCGAGTTGACCGAAGACCAGGTGATCGAGTTCGTCGCCGGCCAGGTGGCGCCCTACAAGAAGGTCCGCGAGGTCGCGTTCATCGACGCGGTGCCGAAGTCGGCGTCCGGAAAGATACTTCGCAAGGACCTGCGTGCTTGATCAGGGCCGGCGTATCCGTTCGGCGGCCTGCGCCGCACGCGCCTGCCAGTAGCCTAGCACGGCGCCCGCCGCCGGGATGAGCAGCAACCCAGCGACGCCCCACAGCGGGTCGGTCGACCCGGCGCCGGGCGCGACGACGAACTGCCGCGCGCTCGCCGGCGGCGTGGCCACCCGGTGCACCCACGCCGGTGCGGGCGTCGGCGGTGGTGGTGGCGGCGGCAACGGGGGTGGCGGCGGCGGGGGATCGGCGGGTGCCGGTGCGGGAGCCTGCCGACGCGGTTCGGGTCCGCCGCTCTGGATTCCCGGTGAACGTCCGTTGCCGAACGTCACCTGAGGCGGGTCGAATGCCGACCCTCCTGCGCCGGGCGCATCTGATCCGGCGGGCGAACCTCCGCCGCCCGCGCCGCCCGACGGGATTTCGCTGCCTGCGATCGACTCGCTGACGACGGGCCCGCCGCTGACCGCCGCCCGGTCAGCCGATCCGCCGCCGACCGCCGAGCGTCGCGCCGCATTCGAGTCGTCGGCGACCGCCGACCGGTTACTCGACGACAACTGGGGTAGGTCCTCGCGGCCGGACCCGACCCGTGACGACGGACTGCCGCCGGTCTTCTCGGTGCCGCCGCCACGGTTGCTGGTGCCGTTGCGGTCGCCGCGGTCATGATCACGTCGACCGCTGCCGTCGTCGTCATTGTCCGACCCGCGACCGTGATTGCCACCACCACGGTCGGAGCTGCTTCCCCGGTCGGAGCCGTGTGAATCGCCGGGATGCGCCGATGCGACGGCAGCGCCCCACCCGCCCAACAAAAGAACGGCGGACACCGCTCCGACACCTGCCGCGAGGCGCGGATTCACTCGGGGCACCATTCCTCTCGGGCAAAGAAGATCGACGACGCGTGCGAAGCATTCTTGCACGCGGGCCAACTCCACATCCCGCGTCTGGACATAACGCGCGCAAATCGTCCAGCGAACCGCGGCTTCAGTCCTCGACGTAGGCGCGCAGCCGGTCGATTGCGCGGTCCCACCGCTGCGACAGCTTCGCGAGGTATTCGCTCGCGTCGCCCAGCGAGGCGGGTTGCATCCGCCAGATGCGCTCGCGGCCACTGCGTTCACTGCTCACCAGGCCCACCGATTCCAGCAGCAGCAGGTGTTTGGTCGTCGCCTGCCGGCTCACCGGCACCACCGCGGTGATCTCGGTTGTCGAACACGGTCCGCCCTCGCACAGTTGGGTGACTATGCGCAGGCGGTTGGGGTCGCCGAGTGCGTTGAAAATGGGGGCTTCGACCGGTGGGGCGCTCACACCGTCTCGCTGATGGCGAGGTACTTGCGCACGAGTTCGACCTGCGCGGCCCAGCCCTCGCTGTTGCCCTCGAAGGCCGATGCGCGGCGCTCGGCGGGGAGGGCGTCGAATCCGGATTCAACGATGCGCAGCAGCACTCCGTCGGCGGTCTCTTCGAGCGTGAACTCCACCAGCGTGGTCGGTTCGTCGGTGACGTCGACGCCTTCCTCGACGCCGTAGGGGTGCCAGCGGAACGCCAACCGCCGTTGCGGCTCGACCGCCTCGATGTGCCATGCGTCGGCCGTGCCCGCATACGGCTCCTGAGCCTTGGCGACGTCGGCGTCGACCACCGTCGGGGTCATGACGCCGGTCACCGACCTGCCGGCCACGAACGGTCCGTCGAATCGCACCCCGAACCACTGCCCGAACTCGTCGGCGTCGCTGATCGCCCGCCAGACGCGCGCGAGCGGCGCCTTCAACAGAACTTCCTTTTCGATACGATCCGTACTCATATGCAACCTCCTGGTTGCGCCTCACCGTATCGCTTGTCGCGACTTAATGCAACCATTTGGTTGCGTTTCCTTTCGTGCCGGCTGGGATCTCGCGCGAATTCTGCAGGAGGGCAGCGATTCCGACGAAGCACAGCCCTCGTGCCGATCTCGAGACCGGCGTCAGATCGCGTCGGGATCCTCGGCGAAGGCGTCCGCCGTTTTCTGCGCCAATCCGATCGCTGCGCGTGCCCATTCGGCGGTGGTGCCGGCCAGGCCGCACGCCGGCGTGATGCCGATGCGCTCGCTCAGTACGGAACGGGTGAAACCCAGCCGATCGGTCACCGAGGTCGCGGCCCGGGCGATCTCTTCGACCGACGGTCGGACGTCCGGAGCCGTCGAGGGCACCACGCCGAACATCACAGTGCGCCCCGCGTCGACGAATTCACCGATACCGTCGAGGTCGGCGGCGACAAGCGTGGTCGTGTCAACGGAGACAGCATCGACATAGCTGCGCTGCAACGCTTTCCAAGGCACGCCCGATGCGCAGCTGTGCAACACCACGGGAGCGCCCACCGCGGCGACGCACTCGTCGAGCAGGCCGACGGCCACCGGCTCGTCGACCGGATGCACCGGCGTCAGACTGGTCACCCCCGTCAACCGGCCCTCCAGCGCGGCGGGTAACAGGGGCTCGTCGAATTGCACCACGACCGCCGCGTCCAACCTGCGCGCCACCTGTGCCCGGTGCGCTGCCACCCCGTCGGCCAGCGAGGCGGCCAGGTCACGCACCGCGCCGGGATCGGTGAGCGCGCGGTGCCCGTTGGCGAGCTCCAATTGCGCCGCAAGTGTGACGGGACCCGGCGCCTGGACCTTGACGGTGCGGCCTCCGCCACGCAAACCCGCCTTCTCCCAGGCCTCCTCGAGCGCGTCGAGATCCTCGTCGAGCAGGCTCAGCGCCCGCCTTGCCGCGGCCGTGCGGCCCGACGCGATCCGATAGCCGCGTGGGACGGTGTCCATGCCGATGTCGACGAGCAGCGCCGCGGCCCGCCCGATCATGTCGGCGCCCACGCCGCGGCCCGGCAATTCGGGCAGATGCGGCAAGGTGTGCAATTCGCCGATGACGATCTCGGCGGCCTCGCGTGGCGACGTCCCCGGCCACGACCCGATGCCGGTGGCTGCGGCGAAGGCATTCACTCGTTTGACAGTATTCGATCGGGCTAATCTCGGTCCGGAAGGGTTCGGAAGAACGCACATGCCCGCAGTGCTGAGAACGATCGTGCTGTGGTGTGCGACGGCGGCGCTCACGGCAGCGTGCACGCAGAGCATCAGTGGTCACGCGATTCGAGCCGTCCCCGGCATCGACGACGACTCGCTGTCGCCGATCGACGTCGAAACGATCATGCTCGACCAGTCGCAGATGCGCGCAATCACCGGTGCCGGCGAGGATCTCACGATCATCCCGACGATGGACGGCAAGACTCCGGTCGACATCGAGCCCCTGGCCGAGAGTACTCCCCCGCAATGCCAATGGATCTTCGCCGAAACCCAGACGTTCGGACCCGACGTCGAGGAGTTCCGCAAGACCACCTTCCAGCACCCGCCCGACGGCGGGCTCATCTCCGAGGGCGCGGCCGCCTACCGCGACGCCATGACCGCGCGCCGGGCCTTCGATGATCTAGCCGCCCTCGTGGAGGGGTGCAGCGCAACGGCTTTGGGGTCGATGTTCGTCGGCGATTGGACGATCGGTGCTGACATCCTGCAAACCCGCCCGGCAGGCGCCTGCGGTCGCGACTACCGGGTGAAGTCGGTCGTGCTGGTGGAGGTGACCGCATGCCGGTTTCCCGACTCCGTGCCCGAGATCGTCATGACGAACATCCTCGCCAATGTGCCCGAATAGCGCGGCTATCGGGTGATCGTCGCGCTGCCCAGCACCTCGTCGCCGGCGGGGTCGGGGCGGTACAGCACCATGGTCTGGCCGGGTGCCACACCGCGCAGCGGAGCGCGCAGGTCGACGGTCAGCAATCCGTCGCGAAGCGCGGCCACCCCGTCGCCGAGGCCGCCGTGCGCGCGGACCTGCACCTGGCATTCCACCGGACCCGTGGGCGCCACACCGGAGGTGAAGATCGGCCGCTCACCGGTCAACGTCCACACGTCCAGATCGGCGGCGTCACCGACGCGCACCGTCGCGCTGTCGGGGTCGATCTCGGTCACATAGCGCGGCCGCCCGTCGGGACCGGGCCCTGCGATGCCCAGCCCTTTGCGTTGACCGACGGTGAACCCGTGCACACCGTCGTGTTCGGCCAGCACCGTGCCCGCAGCGTCGACTACCGAGCCCCGCCGGACCCCGATCCGGGCGCCGAGGAACGCGCGTGTGTCGCCGGAGGGGATGAAGCAGATGTCGTGACTGTCCGGCTTGTCGGCGACCGCAAGACCGCGGCGCGCGGCTTCCTCGCGGATCTGCGGCTTGGGCGTGTCTCCGACCGGGAACACGGCGTGGCGCAACTGTTCTGCGGTCAGGACGGCCAGCACGTAGGACTGGTCCTTGTCTGCATCGACCGCACGCCGCAACCGTCCCTCGGACAGCCGCGCATAGTGACCGGTGGCCACCGCGTCGAAACCCAGCGCCAGCGCTCGGGCTGCCAACGCGGAGAACTTGATCCGTTCGTTGCACCGGACACACGGGTTCGGGGTCTGGCCGCGCGCATAGGAGGATACGAAGTCGTCGATGACGTCTTCTTTGAAGCGGTCGGCGAAATCCCAGACGTAGAAAGGGATACCGAGTACATCGGCAACTCTGCGCGCGTCGCCGGCGTCCTCTTTCGAGCAACAACCGCGAGATCCGGTGCGCAAGGTGCCCGGCGCGGCCGACAACGCGAGATGCACACCGACCACGTCGTGGCCGGCGTCGACCATCCGGGCGGCGGCGACCGACGAGTCGACACCACCGCTCATGGCCACGAGTACCTTCATCAGTCGACCACCCCCGAACTGGCCAGGGCGGCTTGCCGGGCACGGTCCACCGCGGCGGGGAGCACCGCGAGCGCAGCGTCCACGTCGTCCTCGGTGCTGGTATGGCCCAAGGAAAGTCGTAGCGAACCGCGCGCGCTCACCGGGTCGGCGCCCATTGCGATCAGTACGTGCGAAGGCTGCGCGACACCGGCGGTGCACGCCGACCCCGTCGAGCACTCGATACCCTTGGCGTCCAGCAGCATCAACAACGAGTCACCTTCGCAGCCGCGGAATGTGAAGTGCGAATTGCCCGGCAGCCGGTCTGCTCCCGTCGCCCCGTTGAGGTCGACGTCGGCGATGGTTGCCAGCACACCCTCGACCAAGCGGTCACGTAGCGCCGAAACCCGCACGCTGTTGGTCTCCAGCCCTTCGACCGCGACCTTCGCCGCCGCGGCCATCGCGACGGCGCCGGCAACATACGGTGTGCCCGAACGAACGTCGCGCTCCTGACCTCCGCCGTGCAGCAGCGGCACGCAGGCGGTGTCGCGGCGCAGCAGCAACGCGCCGATCCCGGTCGGCCCGCCGAACTTGTGCGCGGCGATGCTCATCGCCGACAGTCCGCTCGCCGTGAAGTCGACCGGAATGTGGCCGACCGCCTGGACAGCGTCGCTGTGCATCGGCACATCGAATTGCGCTGCGACGGCCGCAAGTTCGGCGATCGGCATGATCGTGCCGACCTCGTTGTTGGCCCACATCACCGACACCACTGCCACGTCGTCGTGATCTTGCAACGCCTGCCGCAGCGCAGCCGCTGTCACCGAGCCGTCCTGTTCGACGGGCAACCAGGTCACCTCGGCGTCCTCGTGCTCGACCAGCCACTCGACGGAGTCGAGCACGGCGTGGTGTTCGACCGGGGTGGTCACGATGCGCCTGCGGCGCGGGTCGGCATCCCGGCGCGCCCAGTAGATGCCCTTGACGGCCAGGTTGTCGCTCTCGGTGCCGCCCGCGGTGAAGATCACCTCCGACGGGCGCGCGCCGAGCAGCTGGGCCAGCGTCTCGCGCGACTCCTCCATCCGCCGGCGCGCCGCGCGGCCGGTTCCGTGCAGCGATGATGCGTTGCCGACCGTGGCCATCGCAGCCGTCATCGCGTCGATGGCAGCGGGGTGCATCGGCGTGGTGGCGGCGTGATCGAGGTAGACCGGCTTGTCCGAGGTCATAACCAGTCAAGAATAGCCGCCGACCCGGTCGGCCCCCGATTCGCTCAGGCCGCGAGCGCGTGACCGGCCGAGCGTGGCGTGGTGTCGCCGCGCACCGCGCGCTCACAGCGGGCTGCCAGGTCACGACGGTCGGCACCGGGCAGCTGCAGGGACTCGACCTGCACCCGTACCACGGTGCGCTTCGCGGTGATCAGGCGGCGGATCGACGCGAGCAGTGTGTCGTCGCCCACATACGCCGCGACCGTGGACGCCCTGCCGTCGCGGTGGTGGTAGCTCAGCCGCAGCGGTTGGACCGGCCGGCCCGCGTCGACGGCGGCCTGGAACATCGCGGGCCGGAACCGGCCGTAGCCCAGGCCGCAGTAGGTGGTGCCCTCGGGAAAGGCCACGACGGTCTGGCCCGCGCGCAGGCCGCTCGCGATGGTGTCCACCACATCGGGGAGCCGCCGCAGATTGCCCCGCTCGATCGGTATCACCTTCAACAGCCGGGCCAGCACGCCGAGACCGGGCCAGTTGATGAGTTCTGATTTCGCGACGAACCGTCCCGGCAGTACCGAGCCGATCACGAAGATGTCCACCCAGGACACGTGTCCGCTCACCACCAGAACGCCGCTGAGGTTGCGAATGGGTCCGCCCGACACCGTGGTTCGCACGCCGAGGCCACGCAACAGGAGCCGGCAATAGCCGCGCTGGAGGCCGGATCGGCCCGGGGCGGGGACCGCCAGTAGCGGCGCGAACGCCAGCAGCGTGACCGCGAAGACGAGACGCAGCGCGGCACGGCACGCGACGACCATCCGCCGACCGGCCTGGCCGGCCCCGGCGCTGACGCAGCTCGCGTCGCACGCCGCCCGCGGCACCCAGCCGTTGGCGGTGCTCACGACCCGATCCCGTCGGCCGCGGCGGTGGCCGCGCCGACGGTCCTCAGCCTGCGCAGGTACCTGATGTCGGCGCGACGTTTGTCGAGTAGCGCCGGGAAGTCGCCGACCCCGAAGTCGGGATCGTGCGCCGGTTCACCGCAGATCTGCGCACCGAGCCGCAGATATCCCCGCATCAATGCGGGCACGGCCACCCGGGCGGGTGGCTCGATGTCGTCGAGCCGTCTGCCGTCCACGGTCACCGGCCGATACGGATGCACGGTGTACTGCGCCGGGGCGGCGTGCCGGCGACGGACGAAGTCGCGCACACCGCGGATCTGTGCTCCGGGCACCTGGCCCTCGGAGCCCCGGACCGGTACCGACACGCATCCGGTCACGTAGTCATAGCCGCACCGGTCGAGGTACGCCAGGATCCCCGCCCACATCAGCAGCACCACCGCGCCGTTGCGGTGATCCGCCCGCACCACCGCCCGGCCCATCTCGACCAGGCCGGGACGCAACGGATCGAGCCCGCGAACGTCGAATTCGGTCGCGCTGTACAACCCTCCGGCGGCGGCCGCGCCCGCCGGCGGCAGCATCCGGTAGCAGCCGACCAGCTCGCCGGAGCCCTCCTCGCGCACCAGCAGGTGGTCGCAGTGCTGGTCGAAGCGGTCGGCGTCCAAGCCGACGGTGTTGCCTTGCAGGGCGAATCCGGGTTCGGAGGTGAACACCTCGTGGCGCAGACGCTGCGCGGTCTCGATGAGCGTGGCGTCCGTCGACAGCAGCAGGGTGTAGCGGGGCACGGGCGTGGAAGAAGCCGCCCGCCCGTGGTCGATTTCGTCCGGGGCGATGAGTACAGAAGCAGTGCTCATGGCTGCACGGTCGCCCAGTCGCATCTACAAGTGGCATCGGGCGCATGACGTGTCTGTGAGCGCTAGGTGACGAATTGGTCGCGCAGAGCGCGCTGCGATCAGCGACTCGTGGAAAGCCAGTCAGAAAACCGCGTGCTCGACAACACCCCGTCCTCGCCGGTGACGAGGCTCGAGTCGTCGACGCGCGTGCCGAAGTAGGTGCCCTGTGCGTCGACGACCACGGGCGTATCAGCGCCCTGCGCGGCCAGCACGGCGCGCGCGAGGTCGGCGAAGCTCATCTTGTCGGGGCCGCCGACGTTGAGGACACCGTTGACCGGTCGGCCCTCGGCCGCACGGGCGACCTCAGCGGAGACGTCGGCGGCCGCGATCGGCTGAATGCGTCCGTCCGGTGCCCTGACGTCCCCGTCGACGATCAGCGATCCGACGATCGCCTCGGCGAATTCGTGGAACTGCGTCGCGCGAACGATCGTGTACGGCAGCCCCGACTCGGCGACGATCTTCTCCTGGGCGACCTTGGCGCGCATGTAGCCGCTGTCGGGCAGCAGATCGCATCCCACGATCGACAGGGCCACATAGTGGCCGATGCCGCGGTCGTGGGCGGCCGCCACCAGGTTCGTCGACGATGCCGTGAAGAAATCCATCACCGGGCCGTCGTCGAAGGACGGTGAATTCACCACGTCGACAAGGACATCGGCGTCCGACAGCGCTTCGCCGAGACCCTCGCCGGTGACGACGTTGGCGCCCGTGGACAGCGATGCCGCGGTCACCTGATGACCGTTCGCGCGCAGCAGGTCGACCACTTTCGAACCGATCTGCCCGGTGGCCCCGATAACCGTGATCTTCATGTCGGAGATTGTCCGCCTTGTTAGCCGTCCAGATACGCCAAACCCCGGTGCGCGATGCACCGGGGTTTGCGTAGCGCGAATCGCCCTCGATCAGCCCTTGCGGGCCTTGACCGCCTCGGTCAGCTGCGGGGTGACCTTGAACAGGTCTCCGACGATGCCGAGGTCGGCGATCTCGAAGATCGGCGCCTCTTCGTCCTTGTTCACCGCGATGATCGTCTTGGACGTCTGCATGCCGGCGCGGTGCTGGATCGCACCCGAGATGCCCAGCGCGATGTACAGCTGCGGCGACACCGTCTTGCCGGTCTGGCCCACCTGGAACTGGCCCGGGTAGTAGCCGGAGTCGACGGCCGCACGCGAGGCACCGACGGCGCCACCGAGCGAGTCCGCCAGTTCCTCCACCACGCTGAAGTTCTCGGCGCTGCCGACACCGCGGCCGCCCGAGACGACCACGGTGGCCTCGGTCAGTTCCGGGCGGTCGCCCGCGACGGCGGGCTCGCGCTTGGTGATCTTCGTCGCGTTCTCCGCCTGCGCGGGGACCTCGATGTCGACGACCTCGCCTGCACCGTCGGCGGGTTCGGCGTCGACGGACCCGGCGCGCAGCGTGATCACTGGGACCTCACCGGTGGACTCGGCCTCGACGGTGAATGCACCACCGAAGATCGAGTGGATGCCCTTGCCGCCCTCCTGGACGTCGACGACGTCGGTCAGCACACCGGCACCGATGCGGGCCGCCAGGCGCCCGGCGATCTCCTTGCCGTCGGCGCTGGAAGACAGCAGCACGCCCGCGGGCGAGGCGGATTCGACCAACGAGGCCAACACGTCGACCTGCGGGGTGATCAGGTAGTTGTCCGCGTCGTCGGACTCGGCGACGTAGATCTTGGCCGCGCCGGCGGCCTTCAGGCCGTCGACGAGCGGTTGTGCGGTGCCCGGCGCGCCGACGACGACGGCCGAGGGCTCGCCGAGCTTGCGAGCCGCGGTGATCAACTCCGAGGTGACCTTCTTCAGCGCACCTTCGGCGTGCTCAACGAGCACGAGTACTTCAGCCATGAGTGTTTCTCTCGTCTCTTGTGTTCGGAAGTCAGAAGGAATGATCTGCTAGATGATTTTTTGAGCGACCAGGTACTCGGCGATCTTCGTTCCACCGTCGCCTTCGTCGGTCACCTTCTCGCCCGCGGTCTTGGGCGGCTTCGGCGTCGACGAGAGCACCTTCGATCCGGCGTTGGCCAGACCGACCTCGTCGGCCTCGACACCGATCTCGGCGAGGGTGAGCTTGGTGACTTCCTTCTTCTTGGCGGCCATGATGCCCTTGAAGGACGGGAAGCGGGGCTCGTTGATCTTCTCGTTCACGCTCACCACGGCGGGCAGCGGCGCCTCGACGGTGAACACGCCGTCGTCGGTCTCGCGCTCGCCGGTCACCTTGCCGTCCTCGACGGTGACCTTGCGCAGGTGCGTCAACTGCGGCAGGCCCAGGTACTCGGCGATGATCGCGGGAACCGCGCCGCCGGTGCCGTCGGTGGCCTCGTTGCCGGCGATGACCAGTTCGGTGCCCTCGATGGTGCCCAGCGCGCGGGCCAGGGCCCAGCCGGTCTGGACCATGTCCGAGCCGTGCATGCCGTCGTCGATGAGGTGCACGGCCTTGTCGGCACCCATCGACAGCGCCTTACGGATGGCCTCGGTCGCGCGCTCGGGGCCGGCCGTAAGCACTGTCACAGTGCTTTCGCCGCCTTCCCGCTCCTTGATGAGCAGCGCTTCCTCGACCGCGCGCTCGTTGATCTCGTCGAGCACCGCGTCGGCGGCCTCCCGATCGAGGGTGAAGTCGCCGTCGGTCAGCTTGCGCTCCGACCAGGTGTCTGGGACCTGTTTGATCAGGACCACGATGTTCGTCATGAGTCTGGTTCGTCCTCCTCGAAGGGACCGATGGTCGGCCCGCAATACCACGCTTTGAGCAACCACCACCATGTTACTCGTCGGTAACTTGCGGTGGTTCGCAGGAACACCATAGCGGGTCGAAGTTCGTGTTCTAGCAGCACGTAGGCGGTGAACCGTTCGTCTGTGGGCCGATTCACGTTAGCCTGCCTTGCAATGAGCGCATTTGTTACCGACGGTCCGGACCTCCCCCTGACCGGGGAACGCACGGTTCCGGGACTGGCGGAGGAGAACTACTGGTTCCGCCGCCACGAGGTCGTCTACGAGCGGCTGGCCGAACGCTGCGCGCAGCGCGAGGTGCTCGAGGCGGGCTGCGGTGAGGGCTACGGCGCCGACCTGATCGCCGATGTGGCCCGCCGCGTGATCGGTCTCGACTACGACGAGTCGGCGGTCGCCCACGTCCGCGCACGGTATCCGCGGGTGGACATGCGCCAGGGAAACCTCGCCGAGCTACCGCTCGCCGACGGTTCGGTGGACGTCGTCGTCAACTTTCAGGTCATCGAACACCTCTGGGATCAGGGGCAATTCGTGCGCGAATGCCTGCGTGTGCTGCGTCCCGGCGGCACCCTGTTGATCTCGACGCCCAACCGGATCACCTTCTCCCCCGGTCGCGATACGCCGATCAACCCGTTTCACACCCGTGAGCTCAATGCCGCCGAGTTGACCGAACTATTGACCACGGCCGGTTTTTCGGTGGAGGCGATGCTCGGTGTCTTTCACGGCCCGCGGCTCGTCGAGCTCGACACCCGGCACGGTGGATCGCTCATCGACGCCCAGATCGCCCGCGCGCTGGCCGATGCGCCGTGGCCCGAAGACCTGCTCGCCGACGTGGCGTCGGTGCGTAGCGACGACTTCGATCTGGTGGATGCCAGCGATCGCAACAGCCCCGATATTGATGACAGCCTGGACCTGGTGGCGATCGCGGTGTCGCCGTGACTTCTGCGGAACCCGTACCGGGGCTGTTCACCTTCGTCCTGCACACGCATCTGCCGTGGCTGGCTCATCACGGCCGCTGGCCCGTCGGCGAGGAATGGCTCTACCAGTCGTGGTCGGCGGCGTACCTGCCGCTCATGCGGGTGCTGCGGACGCTGGCAGCAGAAGGCCGCCGGCACCAACTGACCCTGGGCATGACGCCGGTGGTGACCGCGCAACTCGACGACCCGTACTGCCTCACGGGTATGCATCACTGGCTGGCGAACTGGCAGCTGCGGGCACTCGAGGCGACCACGCTCGGGGATACCTTGCGCCAGTTGGGCCTTCGTGAGCACGCCGAAGCCGAGCAGGCAATCGACGACTTCGCGATGTTGTGGTCCCACGGCGGCAGCCCGTTGCTGCGCGAGCTGATCGACGCCGACACCATCGAGCTGCTCGGCGGACCGCTGTCGCATCCGTTCCAGCCGCTGCTCAACCCGCGGCTGCGCGAGTTCGCCCTGCGCGAGGGACTCGCCGACGCCCGACTGCGGTTCGCTCACACCCCCGTCGGCATCTGGGCCCCGGAATGCGCTTACGCGCCGGGGATGGAGAGTGACTACGCCGCAGCAGGAATCGGCCACTTCATGGTCGACGGACCGTCGTTGCACGGTGACACGGCGCTGGGCCGCCCGGTCGCTGCCTCCGACGTCGTCGCGTTCGGCCGGGATCTTCAGGTCAGCTACCGGGTGTGGTCGCCGAAGTCCGGTTATCCGGGGCACGCCGCCTACCGCGACTTCCACACCTACGACCACACCACCGGACTCAAGCCGGCCAGGGTGACGGGCCGCAATGTGCCGTCGGAGGCGAAGGCGCCGTACGACCCCCAGCGTGCCGACCGCGCAATCGACTCCCATGTCGCCGATTTCGTCGAGGTGGTCCGGCAGCGCCTGCGCGACGAGAGCGCACGCATCGGACGCCCCGCCCACGTCATCGCCGCGTTCGACACCGAATTGTTCGGCCACTGGTGGTACGAGGGCCCCGTATGGCTCGAGCGGGTGCTGCGCGCACTGCCCGACGCCGGTGTGCGCGTCGGCACGCTGGCCGACGCGAAGAGCGACGGTTTCATCGGCTCACCGGTCGAATTGCCGCCCAGCTCTTGGGGTTCCGGTAAGGACTGGCAGGTGTGGGCCGGCGAGCAGGTCGCGGACCTGGTGCAGTTGAACACCGAGGTCGTCGACAGTGCGCTGACCACCGTCGACAAGGCGCTCGGTGGGAAGACCGGGTCGTTCGGCGCACCCGCCCCTCGCGATTTCGTCGCCGACCAGATCCTCCGCGAGACCCTGCTCACCGTGTCCAGCGACTGGCCGTTCATGGTCAGCAAGGATTCCGCGGCCGACTACGCGCGCTACCGCGCGCATCTGCACGCCCACGCGACCCGTGAGATCGTCGACGCCCTGGCGTCCGGCCGCGACGAGCAGGCCCAGCGTCTCGCCGCAGGCTGGAACCGCGCCGACGGCCTGTTCGGCGCGCTCGACGCCAGGCGGTTACCGCGATGACCCACAGTTTCGCGAGCGACCGTGTTCCCCTCGCAAGCGGTGG
This sequence comes from Mycobacterium sp. IS-1556, assembly GCF_001499985.1. Taxonomy (NCBI): domain Bacteria; kingdom Bacillati; phylum Actinomycetota; class Actinomycetes; order Mycobacteriales; family Mycobacteriaceae; genus Mycobacterium; species Mycobacterium sp. IS-1556. The sequence continues at coordinate 3,807 of NZ_LQIM01000009.1, read as the reverse complement.
GCCCAGCCCACCGACACGCCGCGTGATGTGTGCATTTTCGGGTCACTCGGCAGGAGTCGAGCGACCGTGAAAATCCTGATGGTGTCGTGGGAGTACCCGCCGGTCGTCGTCGGCGGCCTCGGACGCCATGTCCATCACCTGGCGACTGCGCTGGCCGAGGCCGGCCACGAAGTCGTCGTCCTCAGCCGTAGACCAACGAACACCGATCCCAGCACGCATCCGTCGACCGATGACATCGCCGAGGGGGTGCGTGTCATCGCGGCGGCGCAGGACCCGCACGAGTTCGACTTCGGCAGCGACATGATGGCCTGGACGTTGGCCATGGGTCACGCGATGGTCCGTGCGGGCCTGGGCATCCGGGATCGGCGCGGCCGGTCGTGGCGCCCCGACGTGGTGCATGCACACGACTGGCTGGTCGCCCATCCGTCGATCGCACTCGCCGAATACTTCGACGTACCACTGGTTTCGACCATTCACGCCACCGAGGCGGGCCGGCATTCGGGATGGGTGTCGGGCCGCATCAGCCGACAGGTGCACGCCCTGGAGTCCTGGGTCGTGCACGAATCCGACTCACTCATCACGTGTTCGAGGTCGATGAGCGACGAGATCACCGAGCTGTTCGGCCCCGGCTTGGCCGAGACCCGTGTCATCCGCAACGGAATAGACGTCGCGCGTTGGCCTTTCGCCGAACGCACGCCCCGCACCGGACCCGCACAGCTGCTGTACGTGGGCCGCCTCGAGTACGAGAAGGGCATTCACGACGCGATCGCGGCGCTGCCCCGTATCCGGCGTACTCATCCCGGGACGACGCTGACCATCGCCGGCGAAGGAACACAACAGGACTGGCTCGTCGAACAGGCGCGAAAACACAAGGTGCTCAAGGCGACGTCGTTCGCCGGCCACCTCGATCACGACGCGCTGGTGCGGCTGCTGCACACCGCCGACGCCGCCGTCCTGCCCAGCCACTACGAGCCGTTCGGCATCGTGGCGCTGGAGGCGGCGGCCACCGGGATTCCGTTGGTCACCTCGGACGCCGGCGGTTTGGGGGAAGCGGTGATCAACGGGCAGACCGGCGTCTCGTATCCCCCGCGGGATGTGGCCGCGCTCGCCGCGGCAGTGCGCTCGGTCCTCGACGATCCGCAAGCCGCCCAGCGTCGCGCAATCGCCGCCCGTGACCGGCTGACCTCCGATTTCGAATGGCACACGATCGCGGATGAAACCGCTCAGGTGTACCTGGCCGCCAAACGGCGCGAACGCGAGCCGCACCGACGCCGTGCGATCGTCGAGCACGCGCTACCGGGTCGCTAGACCAGATGGTCGCGCGGTCACCATATGCTTTTCAGTGCCAGGTCAGACGCCGTCCAGCGCAGCTCTCGGTGTCGAACCAGCGGCGTGCGCGCGACACGGATTCCGGCCAGTGTTGATAGGCACCCTCTCACCGAACGGTCCGCGAGAAGCTCACCAGCGCTGAGGCACGGTTGGAGCTCTCACCACATGCATGGCACCAGGCGAAAACGAACCTTTCGCATGTACTCGCGGTAGCCGTCCAACTCATCCTGGAGCAATTTCTCCTCGTCGTGGATGCGCGAAGCGAATACAACGAGCCCGGGAATGACGAACAGGAGTGCCCAGTAGGACCCGAGCGCAAGGGGGATGCCCACCATGATCATCACGCTGCCGCTGTACATGGGGTGCCGCACCAGCCCGTAGAGACCGGTGGAGACGAGTTTCTGGCCTGCTTCCACCTGGACGGTTGCGGCCGCGTAGCTGTTCTGGATGACCACCAGCATCGCTACACCAACTCCAGCCGCCACCAGAACAGCGCCAACCAGGCAGATCGCGGTTGGTACATCCGACCAGCCGAAGCGGTGGTCGAGGCCGCTGACCACGAACATCGCCGCGGCGGTCAACCATGCGCAACCCGCAACGACCTTTTGCACCATCCGCGTCTCCGCCGTCGGCCCGCCACGCGTCCGGCGCTGAAGCGCCGCGGGATTCGTACGCTGCAAGTAGATGCCGGGGATCCACGTCGGGACGACCAGCGCCGCCAGCAAAACCCATGCCTGCCAGTATTTGAACGTGCCGGCCGGCAAGAACAACAGCAAGCCCGACACGGCCAGCCATACAACGCTCAATACCACCGCCTGAGAAATGATTTTCACGGGTGCTCCTTGTCGTGGATGCCGGAAGTTGCGGCGCCCATCGCTATGCCGGAAGGTCGTGGATAGGTGTGTCCGCCGTACTGTTGGAATGCTCATCGACCAATGAGGGTTCGAGTTGGCTGCCGTACTTGCTGATCGATTCGGTAGTCAGCATCTCGTGATGCGTACAGTCGACGGCGTACACCGCGACGTCGCCAGCAACGTAGGGTCGCCAACTCGCCAGAAGAGACGAACTGCGATCGCGCTCATCCCTTTCGGCGGAGAAGATCACTACGTCACCGTCGAAGACGCGTGGTTCGTGATCTCGATACAGCGCCATGTTCGTATTGAAATTCTGAACGAAAAATTGCAGGAACTGTTCGTATCGAGATGATTCGACTGCTCCTCGTTCGCGAATCAGTTCTTCTATCCGCTCATAGCCAAGCGACTCGTTCTGTTCGGGAAGGCCTATTCGATAAAATCGCAAGACTTCTTCGCGTACGCGCTCCTCGATCAAAGCACCGTCGGGTGGGGTGACGCCGCTATCGGTACTGGGCTGAGCGTCGAGAAGGAAAAGCTGTGCGATTACGTGTCCGCGTCGCTGGAGCTCGATGGCGATTTCATGGGCAACGACGCCTCCGAGAGACCAGCCGAGAAGGCGGTACGGCCCCGTCGGGTCGACCGCTTGGATCCTGTCGGCATAGTTTCTTGCCATATCGCGAATTGACCGGGGTTCGGTTTCTCCGTCCTGCAAGATTTGTTGAATTCCGATGATCGGGCAGTCCAAGTGATTTCCAAGGGACTGGTACTGCCAGCTGAGCCCACTAGCCGCATGAATGCAGAACAGCGGAAGGCCGGCGCCGTCCTTCAAGGGTTCGATGGGAACTATTTCAACCCGGCTGGAATCCCTGCCCAACTGCTCGCTCAGGCTTCTGACGGTGGGTGCTTGGAAGAGGGTGCGTATTGCGAGGTTGGTGTTGAGGGTGGTGTTGAGGGCGGCGATCAGGCGCATTGCCTGTAGTGAGTCGCCGCCGAGGTCGAAGAAGGAGTCTACGACGCCGACGCGCTCCAGGCCCAGGGTCTGGGCGTAGATGTTGGCCACGATCTGCTCGGTCGGGGTCACCGGGGCCCGGTACCGATCGCCATCCTGGTAGTCAGGGGCCGGCAACGCGCGGGTGTCGAGTTTGCCGTTGGGGGTCAACGGCAGGTTGTCGATCCCCACCACCGCGGCCGGAACCATGTAGGCCGGCAACCGCTCAGCCAGCACGCTGCGCGCGTCGGTCGGGTCGGCGGTGCCGGTGATATAGCCGATCAGGCGTTTGTCACCGGGGCGGTCCTCGCGGGCGATCACCGCCGCCTGGGCCACCCCCTCCAGGGCGGCCAGCGCCGTCTGGATCTCGCCGAGCTCGATGCGATACCCGCGGATCTTGACCTGCTCATCAGCGCGGCCCAGATAGTCCAGCTGCCCATCAGCGCGCCAACGCACCAAATCCCCGCTGCGATACATCCGTTGCCCCGGCGCACCGAACGGGCACGCCACAAACCGTGACCCGGTCAACGAAGCCCGCCGCCAATACCCGACCCCCACCCCGGCGCCGGCCACATACAACTCCCCGACCACCCCCGCCGGCACCGGCCGCAACCACCCATCGAGCACAAACAACGC